>CAZMXS010000040.1:0-14926 GCA_964570325.1 uncultured Verrucomicrobiota bacterium
GCGGCGGGAGCGGGGTGGCCGGCGGAGGCCCGCCGCTCGTCACGCGCGCCGTTCAGGCCCGCGTGACCGACTCCGGCGGTGCAGCCGGAGGCGGAAGCTGAGCGAGCGGCCAGCGAGCGAAGCACAATCGGCGCGGCCCCGCGCCGTCCTTGCTCCGCGCCGCGTCCAGCGGCAAGGTATAGAAGCAAAGCGCGTCAACGCTGCGGGTAGGGACGTTGATTCAGTGGCTGCAGTCTACTTTACTCGTCACCCAATACGGAGGTTCTCACGAGGTTCAAGAGACACCGCGAATTTTTTAATTTTCCGCGAGGATTGACCACGGGGCAGGGAAGCAAAATCGAAAAAAATGGCGGAGAGGGAGGGATTCGAACCCCCGGTCCCCCGTTAGGGGGACACACGCTCTCCAGGCGTGCCCAATCAACCGCTCTGGCACCTCTCCGCGTCGAACTGCGGCACACGCTATCAATATGCCTGCGGCGGCGCAAGCGGCAACTCGACCGGATAACTCGTCCCCAGCGCAATGCCCAGCCGCACCATGAGCCAGGGGCCGATTCTCCCGGTCTTGACGTGATTTGGCCGGGTTGGGTAGGTTGAATCACATGATCCGTACGCTGACCATCGGCGGTGCGCTCGTCACGGGAAGTGATGCGCTGCTCCGCCTTCAACATGTGGCCGACGCTACGGCTGAAAGTTAATAAAACGCACAAGTATGAAAGTTTGGAGCTATCTGGCGCTGGCGCTGTTCATTGCGCAAACGGAACGTGCACCCGGTATCTCGCCTGGGGTTATGCGACAGTTGGGCGATTCGATCGCCGACACCGTGGAAAAGGTCATGCCGGCGGTGGTGGTGGTGCGAACCGAATCCGTGATCCTGCGGCCCGCGCGCGATCCTCTTTGGGGCGACGTCTATGGCATTCCCGAGAAACTGGCGGGACAGGGTTCAGGGGTCATTATTGACGCCGAGGGTTATGTCTTGACCAGTCAGCATGTAATCGCTGATGCGCGACAAGTTGAGGTGGTGCTTAATGACGGCGCCAAGTTTCCCGCTGTAATCGTCGGGCGGGATCGGTTGACCGACTTGGCCGTATTGCGGATTGATGCTCCCGGTCGGCGCTTCGTTCCGGCGGAGGCGGGCGACTCCGATCGCTTGCGCGTCGGGGAGTTTGTGATTGCCGTTGGTTCTCCATTCAGTCTCGGCAGTAGTGTGACGGCCGGCATTGTCAGTCAAAAGGGCCGGGCCATTGGCCGGCTGCCCTACGAGGATTTCATCCAGACCGATGCGCCGATCAATCCCGGCAACAGCGGCGGGCCGCTGGTGGATGCAGACGGCCGCGTCGTGGGTATTTGCGCGGCGATTCAGACCGCGGGGCCGTTTGCCGGAGGCAACATCGGCATTGGCTTTGCCGTGCCGGCGAATCTGGCGATGCGCATCGCAGAGTCCATCATCCGGACGGGCGTGGCGGAGCGGCCCTGGCTGGGGATTCAGATGCTAGATATTGCCGAAGCGCCTGCCGGCCGCTTTCCAGCCGGTGAGCACGGGGTGTTGGTGGGGCGGGTGTTGGACAATACTCCGGCGGCGCGCGGCGGACTCAAGACCGGCGACATCATTCTCGAGGTTGATGGCCAGGCGGTGACGGCGGGGCGCGAGGTGCAGCGGTTGGTCTTCAAACACCGGATTGGGGAGATCATCAAGCTGCGGGTGCGCCGCGGCGAGCGGGAGTCGCTTTTCGAGATTGTTTCCGACCGCATGCCGGAACTGGATGGTCCGGTGTTCCAGCAATAGCCGGATTATCCCAGGGCTTATTCCGCGTTCGCCAGGCGCGCCGGCTGGGTCGGGATATTCATGCCGGCCGTCACTGGTTCGGCATTCGGCGCGGGGTCGTTTAGAATCGGTGGCTTACGGCAGTTAGCCTTTATTCCTCGATTGACGGGCATCGTCAAAAAAAATATGAATTAGATATGTTCCGTCATGAAAAACCGGAAGAAGTCCGCGGCGCTTCCGGCATACCAACCGTCAACGCGTTTTGGGCTGGGCGCGTGTCAATTGAGGAGGATTATTCGGTGTTCGCTTATCATTCATTGAATAACTGCCCGCGGTCCCGCTTTTCCCGGATCGGGCTGGCGGTCATTGGCCTCGCGGGATGCCTGTACGCGGCGACGGGATGTCACCGGCACAGCGCGCCGGCGGCGGGCGGTGGGGCGCTGCCGGTCGAAGCCATTACCGTCATCCAGCAGGATGTGCCGCTCATCGGCGAGTTTATTGGCACGACCAAGGGGTTCATTGACGCGCAGATTCACCCGAAGGTGCAAGGCTATCTGCTGGAGCAGAATTATACGAATGGCACGCTGGTGCGGAAGGATCAGTTGCTGTTCAAGATTGACGCGCGGCAGTTCCAGGCGAATCTGGACCAGGCGATCGCCCAGTTGAAGAAGGCCCAGGCGGAGTTGGAGAAGAGCAATATTGATGTGGCGCGTTATACACCGCTCAGCCAGCAGGGGGCGATCAGCCAGCAGGAATTGGACACGGCGGTCCAGCAGCGCCTGGCGAACCAGGCGCAAGTCGAAGCGGCGCAGGCAGCGGTGGATCAGGCGCAGTTGAATCTGGGGTGGACCCAGGTGACCGCTCCGATCACGGGAATTGCCGGCATTAACGTCACGCAGATCGGCGACCTGGTCAGCGAGAGTTCGCAATTGACGACGGTCTCCCAGGTGGACCCGATCAAGGTGCAGTTCCCGATCAGCGAACAACAGTATTTGCGCGTTATCGCGCAGGGGGAGCGCCGCAATGAACTGCAGGATGAACGGACCCCGATCGAGTTAACTTTGATCCTGGCGGACGGCAGCGTCTATCCCGAAAAGGGCGTGATGACCAGTCTGGATCGGCAGGTGGATGTGAGCACAGGCACCATCATGGCGGAAGGGCAATTCCCGAATCCCAAATACTGGCTGCGTCCCGGTCAGTTCGCCAAAGTTCAGTTGCATGGGGGCGTCGCCAAGGGGGCGTTGTTGGTGCCGCAGCGCGCCGTGATTGAGATCCAGGGAAATTACCAGGTGGCCGTGGTTACGCCGGACAGCAAGGCGGAGTTGCGAACCGTTGTGCCGGGCCAGCGGGTCGGCGATTTGTGGTTGATCGAGCAGGGTTTGAAACCGGGTGAACGCGTGATCACCGAAGGCATCATGAAACTCAAGGAAGGCATGCCGGTACAGGTGACGCCGGGCGCCGCGCGGGCCCCGGTCGCAACCAACCAGCCGCCGGCCGCCAACTGAACGGAAGACGCGCATGGCCAAGTTTTTTATCAATCGTCCGATCGTGGCCATGGTGATCTCGATCATCATGGTGATCCTGGGTGGGGTGGCCGTTTCCAGCCTGCCGGTCGCGCAATTCCCGGATATCGCTCCGCCGGAAATCCAGTTGTCCGCCACTTATATTGGGGCTGACGCGCTGACCGTGGAACAATCGGTTGCCACGCCGATCGAGCAGCAGATCAGCGGCGTAGACAACATGGAGTACATGTATTCGATCAATTCCAGCGCCGGCCAGCTTTCGCTCAATGTGGATTTCGAGGTGGGCACAGTCCCCAATACCGACCAAATTCTGACGCAGATGCGTTATCTGCAGGCGGAGTCGCAACTGCCGACAGATGTGCGCAATTTCGGCGTAACGATCCGCAAAGCCACCCACAACCCCCTGGCGCTGTTCTCGCTCTATTCGCCCAAGGGTACCTACGACGCCAAGTTTCTCTCCAATTATGCGTTCATCAACATCAATGATCCGATGTCGCGTGTTCCGGGCATTGGGCAGGTGCAGATTTTCGGCGCGGGCCAGTATGCGATGCGGTTCTGGGTCAAGCCGGACACGCTGGCCAAGCTGGGCGTGACGGTCAACGAGATTATCAACGCGATCAACGCGCAGAACACCGTCAATCCCGCTGGCCAAATCGGTTCCGAGCCCGTGCCGCCGGGGCAGGAGTTCACCTACACTGTCCGGGCCCAGGGCCGGTTGCAATCGGAGGAGGAGTTTGGCGACATCATTATCCGCGCCAACACGGACGGCTCGGTTGTCCGGCTCCGGGATGTCGCGCGGATTGAGCTGGGGTCGCAGACGTATAATATCATCGGCCGCTACAACGCCCGGCCGGCGGCGATTGTCGCGGTGTATCAGTTGCCGGGCGCCAACGCGATCGCCACGATTGACGCCGCCAAGAAGTTGATGGAGAACCTGAAGGAACAGTTCCCCCAGGATATGGATTACGAGGTTTCGCTCGACACCACGCTGGCGGTGCGGGCCGGCATCCATGACATTGTCAAAACGCTGTTTGAAGCCATGGCCCTGGTGCTGATCGTCGTCTTCATTTTCCTTCAAAACTGGCGCGCCACACTGATTCCAATGCTGGCCGTTCCGGTGTCGCTGGTGGGCACGTTCATGGTGTTCCCGTTGTTTGGTTTTTCGGTCAACACACTCTCGCTATTCGGTTTGGTGCTCGCCATCGGGTTGGTGGTGGATGACGCCATCGTGGTGGTCGAGGCGGTCGAACACCATATCGAGGAAGGAATGACGCCCAAGGAGGCGACCCTGAAGGCGATGGAGGAGGTCTCCAGTCCGGTGATCGCGATCGCCTTGATCCTCGCGGCGGTGTTCATTCCCACCGCGTTCATCCCCGGCATCACCGGCCGGCTATACCAGCAGTTCGCCGTGACGATCGCCATTTCGGTGATCATTTCCGCTTTCAATGCCCTGACGCTCAGCCCGGCGCTCTCCGCGTTGCTGTTGCGGCCGCGCCGGCCCGCGCGGGGACCGTTGGGCTTGTTCTTCAAATGGTTCAACCGGGTGTTTGAGCGCGCGACGGACGGCTATGTTTCCGTTTGCGGGCATGCCATCCGCAAGGCGATGATTGCGCTGATCCTGCTGGGGGGCATGGCCGCCCTGGCCGGCAAACTCGGGATCACTATCCCGTCCGGATTCCTTCCGGAAGAGGACCAAGGCTATTTCTTCATGAACGTCCAGCTTCCGGCAGCCGCCTCGCTCCAACGTACCGATGCGGTCTGCCGGCAGGTGGAGGAAATCCTGGCCCAGACGCCGGGCGTGGCCAGTTACAACACCGTCGTGGGCTTCAGCCTGTTGAGCTCGGTTAACAACACCTACAGCGGCTTTTTCTTCGTCACGCTCAAGCCGTGGGAGGAGCGCGACCCGCAGGGATTGACCGCGGATGTGATCCAGCAGCGGCTCAATCATCGCTTGGCGGCGCTGCCGCAGGGGTTGGCATTTGCCTTTGCGCCGCCGGCGATTCCCGGCGTCGGTACGTCGGGCGGCATTACGATGATGCTGCAGGACCGGGCCGGCAAAGACGTCCCGTTTCTGGCGCAAAACACGCAAAAGTTTCTCGCTGCCATTCGCCAGCGGCCGGAGTTCGCGCAAGTGGTCACGACCTTTATTCCCAATGTTCCGCAATTGTATGCGCAGGTGGATCGCGACAAGGTCATGAAGCAGGGGATTGATCTGACATCCGTATTCCGGACGCTGCAGGCCTTCATGGGCGGCGCGTTTATCAACTATTTCAACCGGTTTGGCCGGGTCTGGCAGGTTTATATCCAGGCCGAGGGCGATTACCGGCGCGACCCGGAGCAAGTCGGCCAGTTCTACGTCCGCAACGCCCAGGGACAGAACGTGCCGCTATCCGCGCTGGTGACCATGGTGCCCACCAACGGTCCCGAATTCACCATCCGTTTTAACGAGTTCCGTTCCGCCCAGTTGATTGGCACGCTCAATCCGGGCTACAGCTCCGCGCAGGGTATGAAGGCGCTGGAGGAAGTGTTCCATGAAACCATGCCGCGCGAGATGGGCTTCGATTATTTCGGCATGTCATACCAGCAAAAAGCGGCGGCCGAGGGCATCCCCCCGTCGGTAATTTTCGGCTTTTCCCTGCTGATGGTGTTCCTGATCCTGGCCGCTCAGTATGAAAGCTGGAGCCTGCCGTTCAGCGTCCTGCTTGGCACGCCCATTGCCGTGATGGGCGCGTTTGCCGGCCTGTGGCTGCTGCGGTTGGAAAACAATATCTATGCACAGATCGGGCTGGTAATGCTCATCGGCTTGGCGGCGAAGAACGCCATTCTGATCGTCGAATTCGCCCGTATGGAGCATGAGCGCGGTCGTGATCTTGCCGAGGCCGCGCTGGCGGCGGCGCGCCTGCGCTTGCGCCCGATCTTGATGACAGCGTTCGCGTTCATCATGGGGGTGATCCCGCTGGTGGTGGCGCAGGGTTCCGGCGCCATTGCGCGGCGGATTCTGGGAACGGCGGTGATGGGCGGTATGCTGGCGGCTTCGCTGATCGCGATCTTCCTGATCCCGGTGCTCTTCTGCGTCGTGGAACGTTGGAGCCGGCGCGGTCAGCCGCCGGCGGAGTCCGGCGCCGTGCCGGCGGTGGAAGGAGGGGCGCGCGAATGAAACGCTGCCGCTTCATCGCATGGTTGGCGCCGCTGCTCCTGCTCGGCGGCTGTATGGTCGGGCCCGATTACCGGCGCCCGGCGCTGGATGTGCCGACGAGTTTCCGCGACGAGCAGTTCCAAGCGACCAATTCGCTGGCCGAATTGGCTTGGTGGACCCTTTATCAGGATGCAACCCTGCAAGATCTCATCCGGGCGGCGCTGACGAATAACTACGACGTGCGCATCGCCGCCGCCCGCCTGGAGCAGGCGGACGCCTATCTTATGCAAAGCCGGTCGCAGTTGTTCCCGCAAGCCGGTTATGAGGGTGTGGGCGCGCGCGGCAAGAATTCATTCCTCGGCAACCCGACCGTTGCCGAGGGGTTGACTCAATCCTCGTTCCTTGGCGCGCTGAATGCGACCTGGGAGCTTGATTTCTGGGGCCGCATCCGCCGCCTTAACGAGTCGGCGCGCGCGCAATACCTGGCCAGTGTCGAAGGCCAGCGTGCGGTTGTCCTGGCGTTGGTCGGCCAGGTGGCGCAGGCGTATTTCGAATTACTGGAACTGGACATGGAGCAGGAGATCGCCAGGCGTACGGTGAAGTCCTTTCAGGAGAGCCTCCGAATTTTCACGGAGAAGTATGAAGGCGGCGTGGCATCGAGGCTCGACACGGCGCGAGCTGAAGCCGCGCTGGCACAGGCCGCCGCGTCCATTCCAAACCTGGAACGTCAGATTGCCGACAAGGAAAACCAGATCAATGTGCTCCTGGGTCGCAATCCCGCTCCGGTTGCGCGCCAGAGCCAGTTGTTGAAGCAGGTGGTGCCGCCCGAAGTGCCGGTAGGCTTGCCGGCGGCCTTGCTGGAGCGCCGGCCGGATATTCGCCAGGCCGAACAGAATCTGCGGGCCGCCAATGCGCAGATTGGCGCGGCGGTCGGTGATTTCTTTCCGAAAATCGGCCTTACCGCGCTGTTTGGCGGAATTAGCAAGGAGTTGTCTGATATCACTTCCGGCGACGCCGGAACCTGGTCGCTCGGCGGTAATTTCACCGGTCCGATCTTCCAGGGTGGGCGGCTGCGCGGCCAGTATCGGCAAGCCGTGGCGGCGGCCGAAGAGGCTCGCCTGCGTTACCAGCAGACGGCCTTGAACGCTTTCCAGGAAGTAGCCAGCTTGTTGATCGCCCGGCAGAAATATGAGGAAATCCGCCAGCAACAGGAGCGCGCGGTCAAGGCCCTGCAGGAGGCGGTCAATGTCTCGTTGACGCGCTACCAGTATGGCAAGGCCAATTATTACGAAGTTCTCGAAGCGCAACAGCAGTTATTCCCGGCCGAGAACTCGCTGGCCCGCACCGAACTCAATCAACTGGTGGTAGTGGTTCAGCTATATAAAGCGCTAGGCGGCGGCTGGGAGCCAGTGGACACGAACTGCGTCTCAAGCGCAAGTCCGGAGTGAAAACGGCCCAACATCCTATCGGAGCACGGGCATCCTGCCTACGTTCATTACTTTGCTTTCCTTTTCCCTGCAGGCGGCGCGCCGGGGCGCCATCTGCATCATCAAGCGCAAAACAAGCCGGATTTGTTGCGGAAAGCGATAGGAATTGAAGGATGAAGATACTCGCTGCCGTTTTGGGTGGCTCAATCGTTGCGTTGATGGCCCGCGCCGCCGAATATGAGGAGCCGCCCGTCCTGCGCGCCAATCAGTTGGCGCCGCCCGAATTGCTGGCGGGTCCGGACTGGCGGGTGGACGAGCGCGTGCCGATCGAGGGCTATTTGGCGCTATTCACGATCCGTTCCGCCCATGGCGATGTGCCGGCGCACGGCCGCCGGATGTTGGATGTGCGCGTGATGGAACAGGCGGCCATTGCCAAGCTGGCCAAAATCAGCACGGGTGACGCGTTTGCCAATGCGTTGAAGGATTCCGCCGGAGCCACTGTGGACACTTTCCGACAGGCCGTCACCAATCCCGTTGAAACTGCAAAGAATATCCCATCGGGCGTCGGACGATTCTTCATGGGGGTGGGCAAGGGAATTGGCCGGGTCGCGCAAGGAGTGGCGGACTCATTCAATGGCCAGGATGAGCGAACGGCCACGGACAAGGCAGCGGACGCGGGTGAAGGTTTGAAGAACGCGATCGGGTATAACCGGGCGCGTCGTCAGCTTGCCCGCGAGTTGGGAGTGGATCCATACACCACCAATCCCGTGCTGGACAGCCAACTGGAACGAATCGCCCGGGCGGTCTTTTTCGGGGGGCTGGCCGTTGACCTGACAATCGGCGCGGTCGCCAAACCGTTATCTTACAGTCAGGCGGTAATCAACATGGCATGGGATTTGCCGCCGGCGGATTTGAACGAGCAGAATCTAAAGAAGCTGCTGGCTCTGGGCGCATCGGAGGAAACGGCGCGCGCCTTTCAGCGCAATCGCAATTATTCGCTGACAATGCAAACGGATCTGGTTGAATTGCTGGCTGGGATGCCCGCCCTCAAAGGGCGCGCCAAAATCATCGCGCAGGCGGTGAATGCCGCTTCGGAGGACGAGGCCCGGTATGTGCTTGGGGCAGTGGGCATGCTGCGCCGGTATCATGAAGCGGTGGCGCCGCTCACGGCACTGGATGTGCCCTCGTCATTGCCGGTGGGCGTGCGGCCGGACGGGGGCTGGGTCTATCCGGCAGCGGTGGATTGGTTGCCGTGGACCCAGGACGTTGCGCAACGCGTTGCCGAGTCTCCAACCAAGGGGCGGCCTCATTTCCTTTACCTGATGGGGCGCGCGACCCCGCTGGCAAGGAAGCGTTTTACCGAAGCCGGCTGGACGGTGCATGAGAACTTCCAGCCATAAAGGTTCAATCGCTGGCTGGCCCGGCGTCCGCGTTTTCCTGCAGG
Organism: uncultured Verrucomicrobiota bacterium; assembly: GCA_964570325.1. Taxonomy (GTDB): domain Bacteria; phylum Verrucomicrobiota; class Kiritimatiellia; order CAIQIC01; family CAZMXS01; genus CAZMXS01. The sequence continues at coordinate 9,293 of CAZMXS010000040.1, forward strand.
CTTTCCAGCTCCTCCTGCAGTTCGCTGGTCGGTCCCGAGCGCCGCTGCCCCAGAATTACGCAGTTGTAGAGCGCGCGCCCAACCTGGTCGCGTGTTAAAAAGCGGTTGCTTCCAGGCGCCTCGGCATGTGAGACGATGACCTGCTCGTCGAGGTCGTAGGCTCGAACGTTGATCACGTCGAGATCCCATACCGCCGGATTGGCCAGGTCAATGTCGGACGCAAAACGTACCAGCATTCGGCCGGTTTCCCAGAAGGCCCAGACCTCGTTGGCCACCGGGGAGAGCGGTGACCAGTAGGCCAGTTGAGTCGGCTCAGCCATGGCTTTGGGAAAGGACTGCATTTGTTGAAACAGTTCGTGGCGCATTCGCCGGCTGAGTTCCTTGTCCGGATAGACGCGCTCATTCCGATGCGTGAACAGGTAATCCATCATTTCCTGGATTCCAATGTTGATCACGGTATATTCCGGCGGCGCCTCGTCCGGGCAATCGTCCTTGGACACGTTATTGAGCTTGAAAGTCCGGCTGGTGACCACCAGGTCAATTTCATCTATTGTGTAGTCGGTCTTTTTAAGCCGGATATGGAAACGGAACCGCGGAATAACGACTTCGGCAAACAGACTGTGGTCGCCCGGATCCAGCGGCGGATGCAGTTGGCGGACCCAGAAAGGAATCGCGTTACTCAGCGGGGCGGATTCGACATCGCTTTCATCCATATACCAACGATACAAATGTTGAGTCAGCTCATATAAGAATGGCTTTTCCTTGACTGCCGCAATCGGATCCGTGTCGGCCGGGGCATTTGTTATGGCGGCGCAGGTTAGCGCATGCGTAATAGCCAGACCGGTGAGCATCAGCGGCATTGTTTTCATGGTTCAATCCATCTTTTGGAGGGTGAAAAAACGGTTCCCGCCCAACGACCCGTTCAACCGGTCCGGGATTTTGACGAACCGGCCGCCGGGGTGATAGCAATCCTGGTCGGTCATCCAGGAATAGGCGCGGCCGGTGACGGGGTAGGGCGGGATACGGGTGATGCCGGCGAAGCGGTCGGCGCCCTGAATTCCGCCCTTCACATAGGCGCGGGCCAATCCCTGGGCGTAGTTCAGCAGGTTCGCGAACTTGCCCGGTTTTCCGCCGCTTTTGGCGATTCGCACAAGATAATTGAGCCGTTCCTCGACGCGCGGCGCGGTGACGGCCCGTCCCTGGGCGTCACGGTAAAATCCTTCGCACTGGCGTCGGGCGCCATCGCCGGTGATGATATCCACGATGCTCCGGCTCTGGACGCCGGCCACCTCCGTCTGCTTGTAACCGGGCGGGATGTAATTGATCCGCGCGTGCAGCACCCAGAGCACGGAAAGCATGGCCGCCTGGGTGTCGCTTTCGCTGACGTAAGCGGGTTCGCCGGGGAAAGCCGTCTCGTTAATCAGCAACCGCGCCAGGTAACCGGCCGTGCTGCTGACCGGTTCCAAATGAACAAAATCAGCCGCCTGAATGGCCAGGGGAAGAATGAGCCAGGTTAAAAAAATCGCGATATGCCAAAAGGATGAAAGACGAGATATCACCGGATCCGGCTTTGGATGACTGCTCATTACGACATGTGTCATGCGGGTTATCCCGGGCCTTCCAAAAGAGTGTGAGGGATCTCCCCGGCCGCTCTTTCACCCAGGTTAGACGGGTTCACCGCTCTGAAACTCCGATGCGATAGTATAACAACCACTCCGCATTGTGAACCGTATCGGTATACATATTGAGCGGCGGCGTAGGTGTGAGGTTCGTGGCCAGCGGACCGAAGCCGGCGAGAAGATTGCTGGACCAATAGACCGCATAATTGCGGTTGGACGTGCTGAACCAGGTTACAGTTCGGCCGACGGTATTAGTTGCCCCGATATCGGCTGCAAAGATCGAACCGGCGTTGGTGGGTTGCGTGCCGGCCACCCATTCCTGCCAGTTGTTCATGCCATCGCCGTCGGCATCCGCCGTGGCGGCGGCCGCGATGCCGTTGGTGAAATGAGTCGTCTCCCACCAGTCGGGCATGCCATCGGCGTCGCTATCTTCGTCCGCCTGTTGAGTGATGCTGATGTCATCCCATCGCAGGAGTCCGGCATATGATGAGGTGAACTGGAAGAATAATCCGAACGCATTCGCTTCGGTGTAATATGTATCGGTGGCCGCGCCGCCGGTGACCAGATTGTCAAACCCGCCGTTGGTGTCGTACTTCAGCGTCCACAATCCGGCAGCCGACCGCGTGACCTCGATGCCGATCGTCATGCTGGCGTTCCAGTCGAATCCCGAGTTGATGAGCGTGCCATCGTTGCCCGCGTTGGTCACCCGCCAGAGCTTGAGCAGGTCGTCCGTTCCGCTCAGGTTCACGCCGACCGCATAACCGCAGACGGAATTGGCCTTGAGATTACTCTCGCTGGCGACCAGATAAACCCAGAATCGGTTGTTGCCCGAGGGATCGAAAGAACCGTTTTTAAGATTGAAGCGCCAGACCGTCTGGGTGCCATCCAGAGCGAAATAGGTGGCCGCAGCCAGGTAATTGGTCCCGGCTGCGCCGGACACATTGTTCTTGGCGGAGCGCAAACCGGTGATGGGACTGGACGAGCTGTTGGTCCACGTCCCGGCGGCGTCCAGCGTCCAGCCCGCCAGGTCGCCGTCCTCGAAATCATCCGTGAACGGCAAGTTTGCCCGCATGATCGTGAGGGAGTCCTCCGAACCGATTCCGGCCGCGTTGGTTCCGCGGATGGTGATCAGGTTGGCGCCGACCTGCAGTGCGATGCCGGTTGCGCGCCACGCACCGGCCGCCGCGAATGTTCCGCCGGCGCCCGTCAGGCGGTTGGACCAGGTCATCAATCCGGTTACCCAGCCGTTGTTCGTTCCGCCAATGGCGGTCTGTGTTGTAGTATAGCCGACATAGGTCACGGTGGAGGTGACCGCCACCACGGGGGGTTCCACCGCCACGTCCACCCAGACGCGCTCGCCAAAATTCGTCCCGTTTCGACGCAGGCTCCAGTAGCCGCGATATATCCCGCCGGTGGCCGGCGCAATCCCGTCAATCGTGAAGGTCCGTGTCCCACCCGGCGCGATCTGCTCGTCCGGATCCAGATCATAATAGTTTGACGCGCCGAACTGTGTGCCGCGCCCAAACGCCCAGCGGTAGCCGGAGGCATCGCTCCAAACGGTTTCACCCTGGTTGGTCATGGTCCAGCTCTTGGTGAACGCGCCGCCGGCCATAATGCTCGCGCCGCCGGCCGGTGCGCTGCTGCTGACACAGATCGCATAATCCACGCCGGAGCCAATGGGGCGGCCGACAAGCTTGATGTCGTCAATATAGTAGAAGTCGTTGGTGTTGTTGCTCCCGTTGGCGTCAAAAAAGCGCACCCGCACTTTGATCTGCGATTTGTCGCCGGGGATCGCCAAATTGTAGGGGTTACAATACTGCGGGGTGCGCGCGCCGAGAATCTCCGTGAAATTCAGATTCAGGTTGTTGGTCGGCTCGCCGTCGGCGACTTCAACCCCATAGCCGCCGCCGCTCCATGAGGCGCCATTGTCGTAGGAAACCATCACATGCAGGTCATCGCCGGAATCGGGTCCGGATGCGGCAAAAGGCACGAGCAGACTGACATTGGTGTAGGCGGCGATGTTAACGTTCTCGAAATCCACGTATGGATCGTTCGTACCCGCGCTGGTTCCGGCAATTCGCAAGGCATAGGTTCCCGAATTCTGCTTGCTCGCGGAGAAGCTGATGCTTGCGCTCGGTGAGCCGGTATAGGACCATGGATTGGCGTCCACACCATCGAAGCTCTGCGACTTGATGCTGACCGACTCCGTCACCGATATATCATCAATGGCCATGTCGCCCAGTCCGCCGGAGCCCGTCACTCCGCGGAATCGGATGCGCACATTGCGTCGGCCGCCATACGCCGAAAGGTTGACCGACTGCCAGGCCCAGGGATCCGTCTCATTCGCCTGCTGCTGGCCGCCTTTGCTCCAGGCCAGGATCCATGTGGCGCCGCCATTGGTGCTGACTTCGACATAGTTGGTGCCGGTCTGCGCGCCGCACATGTGATAGTAGAACCAGAGACGCGGCTCGGCCAACTGGCTGAAATCAAACACCGCCTCCAGGCCGGCCGCCTTGGCCGGATAGTTCGGATCGGACGCTTCCGTGTAAATATAAAAGGAGCCGCCATGAGCGGAAGAGACTCCGGTGGTCTGGCCGGCATATTCCCCCGAGGGCGTCAGGCCGGACCAGCGCGTCCAGCCGAAGTCCATGTTTTCCCCCTGCGCCCACTCGCCAAAGCCGCTTTCGAACCCTTCGCTATAGGGGAATGCGTTGATGGGGTCCAGCGCGGTGACGCGAACATCGTCGAGATAACAATTATTGCCATATTGCGAGTGGAAGAGGAATCCAACCTGAACGGTGGCCAGGCCGGTCGCCGCAGGCGGCAGGAAGCGGGTTTTCAGGATCCAGTTGGTCGGCGATCCGCGCCGCATGTGGAATGGCGCGAGGTTGCTCCAGGTCGTGCCATTGGCAGACCACTGGAGCGTGACGCCCTCGCCATCACGGCCCGTTCGCGCGTCCTGCCGCCAGGCAAAGGTGAGCGCGATATTAGTGCGGCCGATGGTGCTGAACGCCGGGCTGCAGAGGCGGCTCTCCGCGTTGGAGGCGCAATCCCAGGAGTTGAATTTCACGAAGTGCGTGCCTTCATACGGCGCAGCCACTTCATAGGTGCTGGAGGTCACAAACGTGATGGCGGGATCGGCACCGGGATCGGCCACTTTGTTGGTCGTCCAGCCGGCCGGCATGCTGCCGCTGTTGAACCCCTCGGAAAGCAGATTCGTCGCGGCGGTCGCGGCCGAATGGAGCAGCGCCCACAACACTAAAGTCCCCCAGCATCTCTGGATCGTCGTCTGCATGTGTTTACTCATCCGCCGCCCCCGGCGGATCCACCACCACTTCCACCCAGACCGGGTCGCCAAACCGGCCGTTGCGGTGCATCATCCAATAGCCCCGATATGTGCCCGGTGTCAGCGGCGCGACCAGATTCAACGTCCACGTCTTCGTCGCGCCGGGAGCAATTTCCTCGGCGTCAGCCAAATCCGTGAACTCGGCGGCCCCGAAAGGGTCCTCCCAATACGCCTGCAAGCGGTATCCGCCGGCCTTGGACCAGGTGGTGAGGCCGGTGTTCTTCAACGTCCAGCTCTTTGTAAAACTCGCACCGACCACGATATGGGCGCCGCTGGTCGGATCGGTTTCGCTGACGAATTGGGCATTGTCGGCGCCCAGCGCCACCGTGTCTTGCTGGTAGAGCGCGTTGGTGCTGAAAACCGCGGCGCCGATGATGGTGACGGCTAATGCGTCGGGCGCGATCCAGCCCGCTGCCGAGTTGAATGACACGGTGTGCACGCTGGCGGACAGGTTGGAGACGGTTGCGGCGCTGTTTTGCCAGGCTCCGGCATCCACGCGCCATTGCGCCCCGGCGTCCGTCGCGCCTTGCGGCGCGAGGGTGACCAATAGTCCGCCAGTTTGCTGGGTGTACGTGCCGCTCGCGGTTGTGAGCTGGCCGGTGGTAATGGCAACCGTTTGCGTTGGGGGCGCCGTCCAGCCGGAGACGCGGCTGAAGGCGACGGTGTGAA
>CAZMXS010000040.1:15026-42880 GCA_964570325.1 uncultured Verrucomicrobiota bacterium
GCTGAAGGCGACGGTGTGAACGCCGGCCACCAGGTTGCTGACGTAAGCGCCGCTGTTGCGCCAGGCGCCGCCATCCACGTTCCACTGCGCGCCGGCGCCGATGGCTTCAACCGGACTGATGACGACCACCAAGGCGCCTTGTGCGAGCAGTTGGGTATAGACGCCGCTGGCCGTGGTGGTTTGGGCATTGACGATGGTGACACTCAATGGACCCGGGTTGGTCCAGCCGGAAACGGTGCTGAAACTGGCGGTGTGCGTGCCGGCCGCCAGGCCGGACGCTAATTCACCGCTGCCGCGCCAGGCGCCGCCATCCACACGCCATTGGGCGCCGGCGTCAGCCGCCTCGTCCGGTGTGAGGTTGATGCGCAACGCGCCGAGCGCGGTGGCTACGGAGCGAACCGTGACGGTATCGGCGGCTACCGCGGTCCCCAAGTAGTTTGAGCCACGCACGATAATGACATTAGTCCCCATGCTGATCGGTATCGCGGCAATCTGCCAGGCGGCGGCGGCGTTTGTGGTTCCCTGGCCGCCGGTCAGCCGATTGGTCCAAGTCAGTTGGCCGACCACGGCGGCGTTATTGGTGCCGCCGATGGTATAATGGGCGGTACCGCTATCCACTGTGGCGTCCGAGTTGGTGATGTCGAGCCGGGGTTGCTCTTCCGGGGCGTCGCCGAAGAAGGTCAGCACTTTGGCCATGACCGCGCTGCGGTCGCTTTCATTGAGGATGGTTTCAAATGGGAAGCCCATGGTCACCACGCGGAACACGTTGCTGAATTGGATCGCGGCCACATTGGTGCCGGAGGCGCCATAGACGAGCGCGGTGGTCGCCCCGCCGCGTGCAACCAGGGTGTCGGGGTATTCGGCGTTGTAAGTGGTCCCGTTGCCGCTGTCGAAGTAGAAAGAACTGATTCCGTTGAAAATTGAGCCGCTGCGCGCGCTGACCTGATAGGTTCCGGCATCGTCCGCCAGATAGGCGGCCCGCAGATAGTTGGTCATGAAACTCTTGTCCGCGGCGCTGCCCAAGTGGTCGAGATCCCAGGCCAGTTCCGCGCCGGAAGCCAGCAGACACCCGCCGCCGTCCAGGAAACTGCCGACCCGGGTTTGCTCGCCGGCGCTGAATGTTTCGTGCGCGGAGGATTCCTCACCCAGAATCCAGTAGGCGGCGCGGTAGTCCGCCAGGCTGATCAGGTTGGAAAGCACGGTGTAGTGGTTGCAGGCGTCGAAATAGCGATTGCCCGCACTGATGGCCTGACCGTGCTGGACCACATAGTCCTGTGAATTGATCATTCGCGGCCGGACGAGCGTTACGTTGCCGCTGAGATTGTATCCGAAATAGCGAGTCGGGCTGAGGCCGCGCTCAAAACGATCGAATCCGTTCACCACCAGGTGCCACGCGCGGCCCATGGGGGAGATACGCGCGCCCGTGACTTCCGATGGCAGCGATTCGCCGCCGCTGTTGGTTGCGGTCACGCGAAAATAGTAGGTCGAACCGATGGTCAGATTGGTCAACGTTAGCGAGGTGTTGGCGGCGCCTGCCACCGCGACGGGGTTGCCGAAGCCGTAGCCATTGGCAGACCGATAGACTTGGTAACCAGTCGCGGCGTCCCCGCCGGCCGCATTGGTCGCCGGCGCGGACCAGCTCAAGGTCACCTGACCGACGCCGCTGTTCACGGCGCGCACATTCACCGGCGGGTCCGGCAACAGGGCGAGAGGCACAGCGGCGTTCGTGGCATGCAGGTGACGGACGATGGCCTGGTAGCAGGCTCGCGCCATAATGTTGCGCGCGGCGGGATCCTTCAACAGCTTGGCATCGCTTTCATTGTTGTGAAAGGCCACCTCGATGATGGTCGAATTCATCTCGTCGTTGATCGTGCCGTAGAGTTCGCCGTACGCGGAACCGTACATATCCGCGGAGTTGTCGGTCCAATCATCCGCGACAACCACGCCGTCGTCCGCCCACTCCATGTCGGCTTCCACTTCGTTATTGACCGCGTAGCCGAAGGCCTGCTGCAACTGTTGCTTGGTCGTGGTGCCGCGCGTGTCATACAAGCCCATCGCGCCGCGGCCGGTGCCGGCGCCGCCGTCGGCGTTGGAGTGAAATCCGAGATAAATGCGGTCCCAGAACCCGCCATCGTCAGAGCGGTTCATCTCTGCCGCCATGCGCACCGGGGCGCCGACATTGTCATCCGAGTCGCTGTAGCCGGAAAGGTCGTAAATCGTGGCGGACATGCCCTCGCCAAGCGCGCGCTGAATCCAATAGCGCGCCGCTTCGAGTTCCCGCTCAACGCCGGAGACCCCATACCCGCGGTCCACATCGCCCATGCCGTTGCCGAAACGGATGGCGTCGGCGATGACCACGTCCGTCGCGGGGTTATAGCCGGCGGGCGCATAATTGGATATTTCGACAAACCCGTTGGTTCCGGCCTCAAAATAGTAATTGCCCAGCCAGACCCAGCCGAGGCCGACGCGCCGGTGGTTCACGCGCACCTCGGTTACCCCGCCGCTGTGGCGAATACGGTACAATTGCTTGACGCGGTCGGACCCGCTCCGCGCCCAGCCGTAAACGGGATAGAAACCGGCGCTGGGGATGTTGGGCGCGTAGCGCGCCACGGCGCTCTGTCCATTGGTGTTGATGTAGGCGTAGCGGTAGGGTATGTCGCCCGCCGTGCCGAAGAAAATGGTCGAGGAGCTGTTCGCCCACGTGCCGGTGAAGGTGACGCCGCTGTCGTCATTGTCGAGCACAACCTCGTTGGTTTGGTAACCGACCGGTCGCATCGGCACGACCGTTGCCCCGGCGTTGAAACAGTACTCCACGAACGGGTTGAGCTGGTCAATGTTGCCCATGTCCTCGACCACGCCATAGGTCAGCCCGCGGCCCGTGATCCACGAAGAACCGCTGGCCGTGAACCCGTGGCCGGCGCTGGTAAAGATGATGATATCCGTAAGCGCGCCGCGTGGTTGCTGGTTGGTGGTCTCGCCGGAGGCCACGCCGCCGGCGCCGCCGGATTGGCGCGTGATAACCACCTGAGCGGAGGCTGCCTGACCGGCGCTGTTCGTCCCGCGCACCGTGATAGTATTCGCACCAACCGACAGACCCGTGACGGTTACGCTCCAGTTTGTCGCCGCCGCCAGCACGCCCGCGCCGCCCAGGTTGTTCGACCAGCTCAACTGGCCGGTCACATTGGCGTTGGCGACGCCGCTGATGGCATAGCTGGTCGTACCATTGGGCACGGTTGCGTCCAGGGTGGTGATAGTTACGGCCGGATCGCCGGCGCCTGAAGTCAGCACCGTGCCGTTGTAGCCGACCGCGGCGAAGGTGCTGCCGCCGCAGATAACACCGCGCAGGAAATTGGTATTGCCGGATGTTTCCGCAACCCAGTTCAGACCATTGGTGGAACTGATGATCGTCCCGTTTGGGCCGACGGCCACGAATCGGTTGTCGCCGAAGGCCACCCGATAAAGATGTTCGGATGTGCCGGAACTCGTGGCGGCCCAGGAAACGCCATTGGTCGAGGTGACGATGGTGCCGCCCAGCCCGACTGCGACTATCCGGCCCGCTCCGTAGCACGCATCCAGCAGCCATTGCGATGTGCCCGACACGCGCGCCGTCCAGGCGGCGCCATCGGTCGAAGTCAGCAGGGTGCCGCTGACGCCGACCGCGACAAACTGCGTGGCGTAGGTCACTCCCTGCAACCCCAGCAGAGTGCCGGACGTTCGCGTGATCCAGTTGACGGCGTCCGTTGAGGAGATGATGGCGCCGTCGTTACCGACTGCCACATAGGTATTGTAGCCGTAAGCAATGCCGCGCAACATATTGGTGATGCCGCTGGTCGGCGCCGTCCAAATATCGCCGTTGGACGAAGTCAATACGCGTCCGGCGTCGCCGACCGCGACAAAACGGTCGCGGCCGAACATGACGTTCAGCAGCAGACTGCTTACGCCCGACGTGCGAGTCAGCCATGTCGCGGCATCGCTTGACTTGAGAATCGTGCCGCTCGCGCCCACCGCCACATAGTTGTTGCTGCCGTAGCCGACGCCGTACAGACCGGCGGCGGTGCCGGAGTAGCGTAGAGTCCAGCCCGCGGCAGCGCTCATGAATTTATCTGCGATCAGCTCCCACAATTCCGCGCGAGTCTCGTCATAGCCCAGCGCCCAGATCCCGATGCCGCCAATACCCTTGCTGATGACCATGTCGTACTTGAGTCCCAGGCTTTGCGCGTCGTCATACCAGCACTGGCGGGCGCCGGAGTTGGTGTAAAAATAATAGGGGGTGGAGGAGGATGCATCCCATTGCCGGCCGTAGACGACGGCATTGTCGTAGGCATCGGGATAGAGCACGGCGGTGCCGCTGCCCAGCGTCGCGGATGGCACGCTAAAATCGGCGGTGGGCCAGTCGTAGCCGTAATAGGGACAGCCCAGCAACAGCTTGTTGGCGTCAATTCCATCGGTGAGGTAGTCATTGATGGACTTCTCGATGCAGTATGCGCCCCACTTGGAGCTGGCCTGCAGCGGCGCGACCGGCCCGGCGGTGGATGAGCCGCGATAGTGGTAGTCGTAGCCCATGATGATGCAGTAATCCATCCATGCGCTGTAAGCGCCGACATCAAAGATGTTGCTCCAGTCCACCGCCGGCAGGGCGATCGAGACCTCCGAGCCGGGGAGATCGCGGTGGAAACGCGTGGTCAAATTGCTCATGAACTCGGTCACTTTCGGCCGCAGCGTGCTGTCGGAGATGCTTTCAAAATCAATATTCACGCCGTCGCCGCCGCGGTTGGACACCACGGACACCAGCGAATTGATCAGATTCTGGCAACTCGTGGAGTTGGTCAGCAAACGGCGGCAGTTGGAGTTGCCGAAGCAGGTCGCGGTCAGCACGACCTTGACATTGTTCGAGTGCGCCCACGGGATTAGCGCAGTCGTATCCCAGGAACGCAGGCTGGAATAGGAACCGTTGGTTGGGTTCACTTCGTAGGAAAAATAGGCGATGGTCGAGAGGGCGGCGTAGTTGTAGGTTTTATAGGCCGTGCCCATCCAGTAGGGATGCCACCCGACAACGCGTTTCTGCAGCGTCCCGGCCGGCGTGGCGGCGCGTGTGGCGCGAAGCGGCACGCGGACAATGGACAGCAGGCTGTCATATTGCTCATCTGTCCTTAGCTTGCGGCTGCGCGCGCCGAATTCTTCATCCTGTGCTTGATGGATGGAGATGGCGCCAGTCGGTTCTTCCACCGCAAGGGCGCGGGTAACGGAGGGCGTTCCTTCCGACCAGTTCTGATCAACGCCCGAGAAGAAAATGTTGACGCTCTCGTCAACTGGTTCGTCGGCTGCGGCAACCAGCCCAAAGAAAAAAACAACGCCACACACCACCCCTCCGGCGATGGCCGAACCATGCAACCCCCACAGCTTGCGGCGCAAATCCATGTCTATCTTATCTTTAGACTGATAATACCGTTTTTCGGTTCAAAGGTTTAGAGGCGCACATTCCGTCGCAAGGGCCGGCGCGGCGCGCACGGGAACCGCGCCGGTCTGTCGTGGTCAAATGGCCGGCTTTCGCCATGATTATGGCTTGAGCGGATTAAACGGGCGGATGCCAGAAAAACGGGCAAAATCCGAGCCGGCCGTGTGAATCAGACAATTGTGGTCGGTTCGGTCGCCGCCGCTTCCGTAATTGCCTGCGCGCGCGACACCGTGCGGCTTGCCGAGCACGGGTCATTCCGCACGAAGGGCTTTCTCCGCCGCAGCCAGCTCCTGCTTGCGCGCGGCGCTGACCTCGGGAAACGCCAGGTCGAGCTGATCCAGCGCATGCACGACGGCTGCGGCGACAACCAGGCGGCTGACCCATTTATGATCGGCCGGCACAATGAACCAAGGCGCATGCGGCGCGCTGGTATGCCGAATCATATCCTCGTAGGCGGCCATGTATTGATCCCAGAAGCGGCGTTCCTGCGCGTCAGCCAGAGAGAATTTCCAGTTCTTTTCCGGTTCCTCCAGTCGGCTGAGGAAACGGCGTTTCTGTTCCTTGTGGGAAACATGCAGAAAGAATTTAAGGATTAGCGTGCCGTTGCGGGCGAGATAGCGTTCGAGAGCATTGATATCTTCGAAACGTTCATCCCAAATGTGCTTGGATACCAACTTGGGCGGCAGATGCTGTTTTTCCAGCAGTTCGGGATGGACGCGGACGACCAGTGTCTCTTCATAATAGGAACGATTGAAAATACCGATGCGACCGCGCTCCGGCAGGCGACAATTGGTGCGCCAGAGGAAATCGTGGTCCAATTCTTCGGCGGATGGTGTCTTAAAGGAATAAACCTGACAACCTTGCGGATTGATGCCGGACATGACATGTTTGATCGTGCCGTCCTTGCCCGCGGCATCCATCGCTTGAAATATCAGCAGCACGGCCCAGCGGTCCTGCGCGTAAAGTTTCTCCTGCATCGCGGCCAGTTTCTCCACGCCGAGCTGCAGATACTCGGCCGCCTTTTCCTTGGACTCGAGGCCGGCGGTGTCGCCAGGATCGAAGTCCTTCAGCCGAAACTTGGCCCCATCGGTTATGCGAAACGGTTCAACGAATCGCCCAGCCTTGCTCATCGAGATACCTCCAGTTGATGTTTCTTTGCTTCAAGCACCGCCTGACCTGTTGAAATGATCTGACACTGGAATGACAATCGCAGAATAATCTTCCGCTGAAAATGTTGTAACCATTTGATGTTACGACAATATTCAGCGCATGCGGATGACACAATCCTATTGCGACTGAATATAGTTTCGATCCGCCTCCGAAAGTGTGTTCAACGGCACCCGCACCGATTCTCCGTTGGCCCTTTCCATGATGGCGGTTGCGCCGGACACACTGACAAAACGAGCCTGCAGCGTCCGGCCCCGACTGTCGGTCCATGTGCGCAGCGGTTGCGGTTGCGGCTCGGGGGCGGGCTGAATGGATAATTCGAGCGAGTCCTCATTGAATGCGAATTGGTAGCGGCCGTCGAGCGGGCCGCGCAGAACGATATTGGTGCCCAGGCGTTTGAGCCGGATGGCGCAGGGCAGGGCGATCTCCGCCTCGTCGTGCGCACCCCAGTAAATACGGCCGTCTTCGTTGGCGGAGACGCGCAGGCGCACAGCGGTGGGACTGGCCATGCGCACCACGCCCGACCATTGATAGTCCGCGACCGACTTCAAGGGATCCGCTGTCTTGTGCCAGTTGTTGAAATCGCCCGTGATGTTGATCGTGGCATACATCGAGAAGGCGGGTTTGGCAGGATCCGGTTTCGCCGGCAGCGGCTTGACGATCGGGGATTGGATGCCGGCGGCGGCCCCCGCCGCGGGTTTGGCCGGCGCGAAAATCATGGCGCTGTATGGCGCCAGCGTAATCTGGCCCTTGAGCGCATCCGGCCGCAATTGAAACGGATCGCGCTTTTCCTGTTTGTTCTTGCCGTCGTAGCGAACGGAATCGGTGTTGATGACCGGGAACCAAGGGCCCGCGTTGGGAAAGGGGACGGCAACCGCTTGTGTGTTGCTGGAGAGATTGATCGCGATCACCATGCGCCTTTCCGGTTCGGTTGCATGCCAGCGCCAGTAGGCCAGCGTGTGGCGCTCGGCATCCAGCAATGGCGTTTCAATCTCCTGGCCCTTCAGCGCATTGCCGTAGCCGTTCAGGTTCCGGCGCAAAGCGATCAAATCCTTGTGGAGCGCCACCAGGCCGGCATGGCTGGTTCGTTTGCCCCAATCCAGCGGGCGGTCATCGTGAAAGGTGCCGCTCTCCTGCATTTCATTGCCCATGAACAGCAGCGGGATGCCCGCGCTGGTGAACGTCAGCACGGCACCCAGCCCGCACAGGCGCCGGGCGTAATCGCTGTCAGGGTTTTTGGAATCCACATCGGATGCCAGCCGCTGCTGGCCATTGATCTTGCCGGCCTCGTCATGGTTGTCCACATAGATCACGCGCGCCATGCCGTAGCGGGCGGCGCCGGCCGAGGCAATGGCGAATATATCGCGCGCCGCGTCCGTTGGCGCCGCCAGCACCGGAACCACCTGGTGATGAAAGTCGAAATCCCAGGAGGCGTGAAAGCCGCCCTGGTCCATCGAATCCTCCGCGATGCTGATCACGTGCGGGTAACGGGACCGGATTATGCCGTTGATATCTTCGAGCATCTGCAGGCCGGCGGCAATGGGATCCGCGCCATAATTGCAGGCGCGGATGTTGCTGGGCGAATCCCAGCGGAACCCATCCACCCGATATTCGTCCAGCCACATCAGCACATTGTCCGTGATGAAGCGGCGCACCATCGGCTCGTCGAACTTGACCCGCGGCCCCCAAGGGGTCTGGGCCAGGTTTGGACCGGAGTAAAAGTAAATTCCGCCCTCCGTGGGTGTGCCCGTGCCGTCGAACTGAAGCAGATCGAGATGGTCCGGTCCGTAGTGGTTATGCACGATGTCCAAGTGCACCGCGATACCGCGGCGATGACAGGCCTGCACGAAGGTCTTGAGCCCGTCCGGCCCGCCGTAGGCTTGTTCAACAGCGAACAAATCACAAGGATTGTAGCCCCAACTGTGCATCCCCTCAAACTCATGCACCGGCATCAACTCGATGCAATTGATACCCAGGTCCTGCAGCGCATCCAACCGGCGCAGCGCATCATAAAAAGTGCCGGGCTTGCCGTCGCGCGGCGCGGGATCATTGAACGTGCCGACATGGAGCTCATAGATCACCAAATCCTCCAGGGGAATCGCGGGCGCGCGGTCATCTTTCCAGTCGAAGGCCGCCGGGTCGTAAAAACGCGAGTTCTTGCCGTTCGGTGAAACGGCGCGGGCGTATGGGTCGCGACGGTGCAGGTTACCGTTGATCAGAAACTGGTAGTCGCCGGTCGGAAGGCTGCGGGGCTTGGTCGCAGACCAGACGCCCGCGGCGCCTTCGCGGGCAAGCGCGTTATCCTGCATGGTTTTCCAGCCGTTGAAATCGCCGAGAATCTGGACCGACTGCGCATTGGGCGCCCAAACCGCAAACCGGGTTTCGTTGCCCGTGGCGGTCACGCCGAGCGGCGCGTCCGCCAGGCTGCCGGAGGCGCAGAGCATGCTGGCGGTCAGCCAAACCGCGACGCGCGCCATTTGTTTCGCTGAGCGAATACCGGTCATGGGTTGAACTGAAGTTGAGCATGATCGCGCGCCCCGGCGCTGTCAATCCCTTGGGGGAGTCCGTTCATCCTGTCCGCGCGCTCGATTTCTTTTCGGTTGCTCATCCCGAAGCGCGCGACAGGGCTGCTACCGGGGGATTGGTTGCGGATTCAGGCATGGGCAAACGGAAATATGGCAAATACATTTCCCATGATTGCTTTTGACTGCGAAACGAATGATGATGTCGCCGGGATGGCAAAGGGGAACCCTAACCTAAAGGAGACTGAAGTCATGCAGAGATATGTCGGTTTATTGGTTCTGTTGGTCGCGTTGGTGTCGCTGTTTGCCGGTTGCGCCAGCGTTGAGGTAGTTGACCGGTTGAATGGTCAGCAGTTGACGACGACAAGTGACAAGCCCATTGCCCATCTGGCGGGCGATATCTGGGGCTACTACCTGTTTGGCTGTATTCCGCTGTTCACCGGCGATCCGGATGATGAGAACGGCATGTCCTGGTTCACGGATACCGTGAAGACCGAAAACGCCGTGAACATGGTCACCCGCAAGAGCGCCGAATTGGGCGCCAGCAAGACCACGGATATGCAATCCTTCAGCGCTTCAACCGGCATCAATACCTTGTGGCTGGTCTGGTATCGGGAGGTGCAGGTGTCGGCCAACGCTGTCAAATAACACTCGCCGGCAACGCGTGCAAAAAAAAAAGCGGGCGGCCCGAGCCGCCCGCTTTTTTTCATGGCATCTCGCGCTTATTTCAGCATGGCCGAGATGACATTCTCGACCTTGCTGATCCGGGCCATCAGGTCGCTGGACGGCTTGTCGTCGAGCTTGAGCGTACAGCAGGCCGCCTGGCCGCCTTCAAAGATCAGGTTTTCCATTTCCTCGATATTGATGCCGCCGCTGCGCAATTCATCGAGCACGCCGGCGATGACGCCCACTTTGTTGTAATGCCGGACGACCAGGTTAATGATGGCGGAGGTCTTCTTGCGGATGTTGACCGTGTTGACCGGCGTACCGGTCTCCTGGAAGGTCTTGACGATGCGTACGACCTCCTCGGCGATGGCCTCGGAGGCCTGGTCGGTAGAGGCGCCGATGTGCGGTGTGCCGATGATCATCCCGGCCAACTCGGTGTCGGCAAAGGCGTCCTCGCCGCCCTCGGGTTCCTTGTCGAATACGTCCATCCCGACGCGCAGTTTTTTAGCCTTGATCGCCTCTTTCAGGGCGGCCGTGTCCACGATATCGCCGCGTGCGGTGTTGATCAGGATCGCTCTGTCCTTCATCCGGGACAGGAACTCCTGGTTGACCATGCCCTTGGTCTCGGGCTTGGCGGCCACATGTAAAGTGACGGCGTCCGCCAGTTCGGCCACTTTCAACGGGCTGTCGCAATAGGTGATGCCGAGTTCCTCGGCCTTCGCCGGGGTCAGACTGCGGGACCAGGCCACCACTTTCATCTCCATGCCCAGCGCGCGGCGCACCACCGCCGAGCCGATCGAACCCAGGCCGATCACGCCCAGCGTGCGATCCTTCAAACCGCGAGCCTTGCCATATTCCTTCTTGCGCCACTTCCCATTGCGCAAATCATTGGTGGCGTCCACGATTCGGCGGTCGGCCGCGACCAGCAACCCGATGGCAAGCTCCGCCACCGCCTCGGTGTTCTTGCCCGGACAGTTGGAGACATGGATGCCGATGCTGCTGGCGGCTTTCAGGTCAATCGTGTTAACCCCCGCGCCGGCGCGGATGATTAACGAAAGATTTTTTCCGGCCTGAATGGCCTTGGCGTTGACTTTCTTCGAGCGAACGATCAGCACTTCGGCCGCGCCGATTTCGGCGGCCAGGCCATCTTCAGTCACATCCGGTTTGCTGACCACCTGGTGGCCCATTTTCTCAAGTGCGGTAACGGCTGACTTGGAGAGTTTGTCGGCAATCAGTACATTCATCTATTCCTCCATTCTGTAATGTGACGTTTATATTTAACCGGCCGGCTGAACAAAGTTAAAGCAAACTAGAGCGGGTCGAACGCCGCTTGGGCTGCGTAGCAGATGGGGCACTTCCAGGTTTCAGGCAATTGAGCGTACGGCGTGCCGGGCGGCACCCCCTGTGATGGATCGCCGGCGGCCGGATCATAAACGTAGCCGCAGCAAGTGCAAACCCATTTATCCATGTCCATAATCGCACTCCTTCCGGTCTCGAACCGGGCCCCAGTAGGAAAAGCCAATGCCCCCTGTAAATTGGCGTTATTTTCAAGTATAAATCGGCCGTTGACGTTTGGCAATCCCATCCAGCCACATGTCTAACAGCCGCGAATCTGAACAAGCGGGGCGCAAGGTAGCGCTTGCCTTCGTTCACTGCCGCCCCTACTTTATGGGTTCATTTTCGACATAAAACGGAGCGACTCATGCTTGAACCGGTATCCAACAAGGTGAATTTTCCGGAGCTGGAGCAGGACATCCTCAAGTTCTGGGAAACCCATAAGATTTTTCAGAAATCGCTGGACCAGCGCCGGTCGGCCAAACCATTCGTTTTCTATGATGGCCCGCCGTTTGCCACCGGCCTGCCGCACTACGGCCACCTGCTGGCCGGCACGATCAAGGATATCGTGCCGCGCTACCAGACCATGCGCGGCCATTACGTCGAGCGGCGCTTTGGCTGGGACTGCCACGGCCTGCCGATCGAGGCGCTTGCGCAGGAGGCGCTTGGACTCGCCGGCGCCGGCGCGATCGTGGAAAAAGGGATTGACGTTTTCAACGAACAGTGCCGCTCGATGGTTTTCACCTATGTGCAGGAGTGGCGCAAGACCGTTACCCGCATGGGCCGCTGGGTGGATTTTGACAATGATTACAAAACGATGGATGTCTCGTTCATGGAGACCATCTGGTGGGTATTCAAGCAACTCTGGGATCAGGGTCGCATTTATAAATCATACCGAATCATGCCTTACAGTTGGAAACTTACAACGCCGCTTTCCAACTTCGAGGCCGGCCGCAACTACCAGGAGGTGCAGGATCCGGCGATCACCGTGCGCATTCGCATGAAAGCGGCCGGCGCGCCGGCCGGGGCGGGGGAATGCCAGGCCCTGATCTGGACCACCACGCCCTGGACCTTGCCGGGCAATCTCGCGTTGTGCGTCGGCCCGGATATTGATTATGTGATCGTCCGCGATAAAAGCGACGGCGCACGTTATCTGCTCGCCGAGGCGCGACTCTCCGCTTATTACAAGAAACCGGAGCAATACGAGCGCGCGGCATGTTTCAAGGGACGGGACCTGGTCGGCTGGCAATACGAGCCCATGTTCCCGTATTTCGCCGGTCATCCTGGCGCGTTCCGGATTCTGGCTGATGGTTTTGTTTCGACTGAGGACGGCACGGGCATTGTCCATATTGCTCCGGCATTTGGCGAGGACGACTTCCGCGTCTGCAAAACGGCCGGCATCACGCTGGTGGATTACCTCGACGAAAACTGTAATTTCACGGCGGCCCTGCCGGAGTATCAGGGACAGTTTTGCAAGGACGCGGATAAGGCGATCATCCGGCGGCTCAAGGATGAAAAGAAACTCGTGCACCAGACCACCGTGGCGCACAGCTATCCGTTTTGCGACCGCACGGACACGCCCCTGATTTACCGCGCCATTGACGCCTGGTATGTCCGCGTCGAGGATCTGCGCGAGGACCTGGCGAAGAACAACGCCACGGTCCACTGGGTGCCGGATTATGTCGGCGGCAAGCGCTTTGGCAACTGGCTGGGCGAGGCCAAAGATTGGAATATCAGCCGCAATCGGTTCTGGGGCTCCTGTATCCCGGTCTGGGTGGCCGAGGACGGCTCGGACATGATCTGCGTCGGTTCCATCAAGGAGCTGGAGGAGCTTTCCGGCGTCCGGGTCGCGGATCTGCACAAGCATGTGGTGGATCAGGTAACCTTTCGGAAGAACGGCAAACTTTACCGACGCACGCCGGAAGTGTTGGACTGCTGGTTCGAGTCCGGCTCGATGCCATACGCGCAGCACCATTATCCATTCGAGCGCCGCGACGAGATGGAGGCGTTTTTCCCGGCCGATTTTATCGCCGAAGGTCTCGATCAGACCCGCGGCTGGTTCTACACCCTGCTGGTGCTCTCGACCGCCTTGTTCGGCAAGAGTTGCTTCCGCAATGTCGTGGTCAACGGGCTGGTGCTGGCCGAGGACGGCCGCAAGATGAGCAAGCGCCTGAAGAACTATCCCGACCCCAACTACATCCTCGGCGCTTACGGCGCCGACGCGCTCCGGCTCTACATGATCCACTCGCCGGTCGTGCGCGCCGAAGATCTGTGTTTCTCCGAGGAGGGGGTGAAGCATGCGCTGCGCCATCTGCTGATTCCGTGGTGGAACGCGTACAGTTTCTTTGTGACCTACGCGCGGATAGATCAATGGAAACCTGAAGATGGAAATCTAAAGCCGAAAGAGTCGGGGAATCGGCTCGATCGCTGGATTTTAAGCACCTTGGACCGGCTGACGCAGGAGGTCGTCGCGGCCATGGATCAGTATGACCTGCAGCAGGCGGTCCGGCCGTTCGTGCAGTTTCTTGACGAGTTGACCAACTGGTACATCCGGCGCAGCCGCCGGCGTTTCTGGAAAAGCTCGGACGACGCGGACAAGGCGCTGGCCTATGCCACGCTGTACGAGGTGCTCTTGCGGTTGAGCAAGATCGCCGCGCCATTTGTGCCGTTCATTAGCGAAGCGATCTATCGGAACCTGCGCACGCCGGAGATGCCGGAATCGGTGCACTTGTGCGATTTCCCGGTCAGCGATGGCCGGGGCCGCGACTTGGATCTGGAGGCGCAAATGGCGTTGGTAATGGCCGTGGTGGGCATGGGCCGGCAATTACGCGCCGACTTTGACTTGAAAGTCCGCCAGCCGTTGCGCGGGATGCACGTGATCTGCCGCGATCCGGCGCGGCTTGACCGCGTTCGCGCGCTGCAGGAACTGGTCGCTGATGAACTCAATGTCCACGAACTCTGGTTCGGGCGCAACGAAACCGAACTGGCCACGCTCAGCGCCAAGGCCAATTTTGGTCGGTTGGGTCCGCGGCTGGGCGCCATGATGAAGAAGGCGGCCGGCGTGATCCAGAAAATGGAAGCCAACCAGATGAGCCAGTTGCTGGACGGGCGAACAACGACGATCCAGGTGGACGGCCAGACGGTTGAACTCCAACCCGAGGATGTCATTATCGAGCGCAAGCCGAAAGAGGGTTTGGCCGTGGCTTCGGAAGGGGACTTGGTCGTGGCGCTGGATATGCACGTGACCCCGGACCTCGTGCGCGAGGGGCTGGCCCGGGAGTTTGTGAACAAGGTCCAGAACATGCGCAAGACGGCCGAACTGGAGGTGACCCAGCGCATCCGCCTGCGGGTGGATGGCGATGCCGATGTGCGCGCGGCGCTAATGGAGCACCGCGCTTATATCGAGGCGGAAACGCTCTGTCTTGAACTCGTTCTGAACGAGCAATTGCCGGCCGATGGCGCGGAATGGGATTTGAACGGGCATCCGTGCCGTATCGCCCTCGCTCGTGTTTAACCGGATGGTTGCGGCCCACGCCACCCGCGGCACACTTGGCGCTTGCGTTCTGCCGTGCCGGCGTACCGCCGGGCAAGCACGAGCGGCCGCACCCACGAGCGTGAGCGAGTGGCTATCTTCTCTCCCACCGCTTTCCAATCAAGCCGACTGGTCAAAAAAGTTGGGCCCGCCCCTGTATGTTTTTTCACAGTCCGTGTATTTGTTGTCCGGTGTGGTTGACAACCATAGGGTGTTGTGATAACAACCGCCGTTCTTTTTCCAGAGTGGGCCGCTGTGTGGGGGCCACATGAAGCGAATCGGCCTTAATTACAAGGTGTGAAATGGCGCAGAAAAAGAAAACGGGATCAGATAAGAAGCATAAAGCTCCGGCCAAGAAGGCAGTGAAGCCCGTCAAGCCGGTCAAGGCCGCCGCACCAACCCGTGCGGTTAGCAAGGAAAGGAAAGCAGCGCCGCTCGCGGCGCCTGAGCAAAGCGCCAGACCCGTCAAGCCCATCAAGCCCTTGGCGGCGCCCCAACTCAAGGCGTACCGGGAAATGTTGCAGCGTCTGCGCGACCGAATTGTGGATGAAATCTCGTTTCTGGCTGGCGACAACCTGAACCGCTCGGCGCGCGAATCCTCGGGCGATCTCTCAAACTACAGCTACCACATGGCGGATCAGGGCACGGACAATTTCGACCGCGAATTTGCCGTCAACCTGCTCAGTAGTGAGCAGGAAGTGCTATACGAAATTGACGAGGCGATGCGCCGAATCGAAGAAAAGACTTACGGCGCTTGTGAGCTGTGCGGCTGCGCGATCGAGAAAGCCCGCTTGGAGGCGATGCCCTTTGCCAAGCTCTGCTTCAAGTGTAAGGCGGAGTCCGAGAAGGGTAAGACGCGCTACCGCCCATTCGGCGCCACGATCCCGCAAAACACCGAGGCCCAATGAGACGGCAGGCAGGGGTTCCGGGCATGACGCGGGTCTGATCCGATGGCGGCGCTCCTGCTCAGCCTGGTGATCGTCATCCTCGACCAACTGACTAAGCAGCTCGTTCGGCTCGAGTTTGCCGTCGGCGAGTCCGTTCCGGTTTGGGCCGGCTGGTTTGATCTCACCTATGTCCGCAATACCGGCGCCGCCTGGGGTATGCTGGGCGGTCAAAACGCCCTGCTGGCTGTGCTTTCGGTGGTCATGCTGGTCGTCATGGTTTGTTTCCGCCGAGCGTTCCTGAGCGACACCTGGGAGCATCGCCTGGCCCTTGGCTTGATGTTGGGAGGGATTGTCGGCAACCTGATGGATCGTTTGCGCTTGGGCTGGGTGACCGACTTTCTCGATTTTCACTGGCGCGGCTATCATTGGCCGGCCTTTAATGTTGCCGACGCCGCCATTTGTGTCGGTGTCGGCATCTATGTCCTGTCTTCGTTGTGGGTGGCCGGGCATCCGTTGAAGGAGGCGCAACCGCCGCAGCCGGCATCCGCGCCCGCGGCCGGAACGAATAGCGGTGATCCATCCGGATGATGCAACCGGCGGCGCACACCACCCGATCCGCTTTTTTCATTGTCGGTCCGACTGCCGTCGGCAAATCGGCTGTGGCGCAATGGCTGGCGGAAAAGCGCCGCGCCGCTATCCTCTCCGCGGATGCGATGCTGGTTTATCGCGGCCTGGATATTGGCACGGCCAAGCCCGCGCCAGCCGATCGCGGCGGCGTGCCCTACTGGGGTCTGGACTTGGCCGACCCGGACCAGTGCTTCAGCGTCGGCAATTACATCCGGCAGGTCGTATTGGCGCTGCCGGCCATCGGTGGGCGCGAATTGATTGTGGCCGGCGGCACCGGTCTCTATATCAAGTGCCTGACACAGGGCTTGGATGACCTCCCGCCCGCCGATCCGGCCGTGCGCGACCGCGCGGCGGCGTTGCTGGTCGCGGGCGGTGTCGCCGCGCTGCGCGACGAGCTTAAGCGTGTGAACCCGGCCGCGCTGGCCGCGTTAGCTGACCCGGATAATCCCCGCCGGCTGGTGCGTGCCTTGGAGCGCGCGGCGGCGCCTGAGCTGCCGCCGCGCAAGTGGCGGGACGCGCCCCCGGCGCCGGTCGTGGGCTTGCGGATGGCGCCGGAAGCGTTGCGGCGCCGGATCGAGCGCCGCGCGGAGCGCATGTTCGCGGAAGGTCTCCCGGAAGAGGCGGCGGCTCTGCGCGCGAAGTACCCGGCGCTTTCGCCGACTGCGCGCCAGGCCATCGGCTATGCGGAGGCGTTCGATCTACTGGATGGGCGCCTCACGCGGGACGCGGCCATTCGCCGCACCATCCAGCGCACCGCGCAGCTTGCCAAGCGTCAGATGACGTGGTTTCGACATCAGCTTCAAGTGCTCTGGGTGGACGTGCGCGAGGACGATCCGTTGGCCCGCACGGCTGAAGCGGTCGAAAAACTCTGGTATGAACATGGCCCCACTCCTATCAACATCTGACGCCGGCGTGGAGCGCGTGCTGCTCGTGGGTGTTGTTCAACAACGGCGCAACGCCGGCGAGGTCCAGGATTCGCTCGACGAATTAGCGCTGCTGGCCGATACCGCCGGCGCGGAAGTCGTCGAACGTATCATTTGCCGGCAGCCGGCCCCGCAGGCCGCGACTTATATCGGCAAGGGCAAGGCGGCCGCGCTGGCCGAACAATGCCGGGCCGCCGGGATCACGACCGTCGTTTTTGACGATGACCTCTCCCCGGCGCAGGACCGGAATCTGGAGGAGATCATGCAGGTCAAGATCATTGACCGCACCCAGATGATCCTCGATATATTCGCCCGGCACGCGCGCACCCGAGAGGGCGCCCTCCAGATCGAGCTGGCCCAGCTTCAATACCTGCTGCCGCGCCTTAAGCGGCGCTGGACGCACCTTGAACGCCAGCAGGGCGGCATCGGTATGGTCGGCCCCGGCGAGAAACAGCTTGAGCTGGACCGTCGCCGCATCGAAATCCAGATCAGCCGCATCGAGCGCGAACTGGAACAGGTCCGCGCGCGCCGGGCGGAACAGCGCCGCGGACGCCGGCGCCACGGTTGGGCGCTGCTGACGCTTGTCGGTTACACCAACGCCGGCAAGTCCACGCTGCTCAACATCCTGACCGGCGCGGATGTGACGGCCTGCGATCAGTTGTTCGCCACGCTGGATCCGACCACCCGCCAGCTTGAGCTGCCGAACCACCAGCCGGCGTTGATCACCGACACGGTTGGTTTCATTCGAAAACTGCCGCACCACCTGGTCGAGTCGTTCAAGGCCACGCTCGAGGAAGTGGTCGAAGCCGACCTGCTGCTGCACGTGGTGGACGTGGCGCATCCGCAGGTGGACGAGCAAATCCGCGCGGTTGAACAAGTGCTGAAAGAGTTGGGTTGCGAGGCCAAACCCATCCTGGCTGTGCTCAATAAGATTGACCTGCCGGCGGCGGACGGGCAATGCGAACGGATTGCCCGGCAATTACCGCGGTCCGTTGCTGTTTCAGCCTTGACCGGCGCGGGCCTGGATCGGTTGCGCGCGGAATTGTCCGATTGTCTGAAGAACCGCAACCTGGAAGTGCGCTTGCGGATTCCCGCTGCGGACGGGCAAATGCTGGCGGCGTTGAAGAAATGCGCCAATGTTCTGACGGAGACCCTGGACGGCGACGTGGTCTGCGTCACGGCGCGCGTTCCGGCGTCGCTGCTCGGAAAGTGCGCGCCTTACCGCGTGGATGAGGATTCCCACGAATGAAGCCGGCATCCCCTGGGGTTTCGCGGAAGTCCGCGATCCGGCCCGCGCGAAAACGCGAAAAGATCAAATCGCATGGCGCCGGCGGTCCAAGCCGCGGCTGAACACACGAGATAGGTTGACGCGATGAACACCGCAACTCCAGACTCAGCCTATCCGGTCGCCCGCGTCCGCGATCTTCCGGCGCGCGAGCGCCCGCGCGAACTTTTCGACCGGCTGGGCGCGGCCCATGTGCCGGACAGCGTGCTGTTGGCCCTGGTTCTCCGCAGCGGCGTGTCGGGAGTGAGCGTGGTGGATTTAGCGGACCAGCTTCTACGGCGTTACGGTTCGCTGACCGGCCTGGCCCGTGCCAATGTGGATGAACTGGCCGCGCTCCGCGGCATGGGGCGGGTGAAGGCCCAGATCGTGCGCGCCGCGCTGGAGCTGGCCCGGCGGCTGGCGGAGGAATCCGCCCCCGCGCGCACCCCGATTCGCGCGCCGGCCGACGCCGCCCGTGTGCTGCGCGAGCGCGCTCGCGGCCTGCAACAGGAGCATTTCTGGGCCTTGCTGCTGGATGCCAGGAACCGGCTGCAGGCGGCACCCGTGGAAATATCGCGCGGCTTGCTTGACGCCAGCCTCGTTCATCCGCGGGAGGTTTTCCGCGAGGCTGTGCGCGCCGCCTGCGCGGCGGTGGTCCTGGCGCACAACCATCCCTCGGGCGATCCGACCCCCTCGGCGGAGGATGTCCGCATTACGCGCCAGTTGGTGGAGGCCGGCCGCGTGCTCGATATCCGCGTGCTCGATCATGTAATCCTGGGCCTGCCGGCCGCCGGCGCCGGCCGCGATTTCTGCAGCCTGCAGGAAGCCGGCCTTGTGAATTTCAATCTTTGATCCGCGCCGATTCTTTTTTATGATCGTTCCATGAATATCCATCCGACCGCTATTGTAGATCCCTCCGCCCAGCTCGGACAGCACGTGGAGATTGGGCCGTATGCCGTCATTGAATCCGATGTCACGCTCGGGGACAACTGCCGGATCAGCGCGCACGTCGTCATCCGCCGCTATGTGACCATGGGGCCGAACTGCCGCGTGCATCCGGGCGCCGTGATCGGCGACACCCCGCAGGATCTGGCGTTCAAGGAGACGGATCCCTCCTATGTCCGCATCGGCGCCGGCTGCGTATTTCGGGAGTTCGTCACGATCCATCGCGGAACCAAGCCGGAAACCGCGACTGAAATCGGCAACGGCTGCTATTTCATGGCCTGCAGCCATGCGGCGCATAACGTCCGGGTGGGCGATAACGTGATTCTGGCCAACGGCGCCCTGTTGGGCGGATACGCCGAAATCGGCGAGCGCGCCTTTCTCAGCGGCAACGTCGCGGTCCACCAGTTTTGCCGCGTCGGCCGACTGGCGATGATGGGCGGCAACTCGGCGACAAGTAAAGACGTGCCGCCGTTCTGCCTGGTGCCGGGATTGACCGACAATGGGGTGGGGGCGCTCAATATTGTCGGCCTGCGCCGGGCCGGGATCGGCCCCGAGGAACGGCGCGCGATCAAGCGGGCGTTCCGCCTGGTTTATCGGTCCGGCCTGACTTTCTCCGACGCGGTCACGGCCATTCGCCGGGAATTCCCGGCCGGCCCCGCGCGGGAGATGGCCGACTTTATCGAAACCTCCAAGCGCGGCATTTGCCCGTTGAAGTTCGGCCCGGACGACCCGGGCGACGAAGAGTAGGCGCACCCGTTGCCTTCCTGCTTCCGCTCGTATTCTATTCGTTTCCCCAAATAATGCTCCGAAGCGAATGCCGTTCGTGGGATTGCGGAACGCGCCTTCGCTTAACACCCGGACTGGCGGGTCAATAATTGAACTCCAGCGCGCAGGGCAATGCCGGGGCTATGGCGGCGGACACCCCCGCCATCCGCGCCGGCCGGCCGGCGATGGTGGCGCTTTTGATGGGCCCGGCAAGCGGTGATTTCACGATGATCCGGCCGGGAACCTTGGCGTTGCCCGCCAGTTGTACGCTCACGCCGTTGGTGGTGGGGTCCATGGAATAGGTAATCGTGCCCCAGATGGTCGGCGCGGCGCGCACACGGACCGCTCCTTTGTGTTTCAGCCACACCGGTTGAATCCCGGCGCCCAGCACCAGGTCGCCGGCGGCTTCATCCTCATATACAAACAAAGCCCGGAAAGCGCTCAAGAAGCCCGACGCGGCCCACGTGTGAGGCATATCGCCGATATAGCCCGCCTGGCGGGCCGGGGCGTATACGGCCTCCGGCCATTGCCGCCAGCCGGGCGGCTGGCGATAGCGCAGCAGCAGGCTGATCATTTCCCAGGCGCGCCGCTTGTCCCCCAGGCGCAGAAAGGCCTCGGCCACACGGAACTCGTAAGGACTGAAACTGCCGCGCCAGCCCGGCTGGAGCCGTTCGCGGAACCGGGTTTGGTAGTGCCGCTCAAATGTCTGGCGCAGCAGCGCCGGCGGCAGGTAGGCGTCCGCGCCGCAGACCGTCAGGGCAATCGCCGTTGCCGAGGCGTCCAGGTCGCCAAGCTCGGCGCAGCCCGGAATATAGTCAATCCGGCAGCGCGCACCGGTTGCCTGGATGGAGGCCAGCAGGGCCGAGCGCAGTTCGTCGGTCTCGCGCTCAATCCAGGCCAGCTCGTTCGTCTGATTCAGGATGCGCGCGATAGTCTGCGCATCCTGCCAGCCCTTTATCGCCCACAGATCGTCCCAGTAGGAATGGTTGCCCGGTTCAGGATAGTAGCCTTCGTGGCTGACCGAACGCGGCAGGATCCCGTAATAACGGGCACGGTCGGGATCGGCCTTCATGGTTTCGTCGAGTTCGCTATTGCGGAGTTGCTCAAGATATTGGAGCGATTTTTTGACCGCCGGCCACGCGCCGGCCAGCAGGGAGCGATCATGGGTGAAATAGTAATACTGCATCAAGGCATGGATCAATTGACCCTGGCTGTCGTATTCCTTTACCGGATTGATCTCGTTGCGCCCGATGATCACGATGGCCGGCACCCGCCCGTCCGGATACTGCTTGGACAGGTACCAACTCAGGAACTGGCGGACCTCGTCGGGGTAGCCGTAGCGCAGAAGCGCCGCGGAGGTCAGCGCGCCGTCCCGCATCCATGCGGCTTCGTAGGCGCGCGAGCCGGGCTGGATGGCCGGGCCGTCGCGATTCAAGAGGATATAGGCCAGGTTGGCGCGGGCCGAGTCCGTCAGTTCCCGGTCCGGGCAATGGAACGGCAACGGCGCCAGCCGCCGCTCCCACTGAGCTATCGTGTCCACGAACAGACGCTCCAAGGCCGGACGCCGGTTGGTGGCCGGCTCTCCGGCGCCCATCACGGGCGCGCCCGGATGGAGCGGCACCGCCAGCCAGGCTTCGCCTTGCGCGCCGGGCGCAAGGTCAAAATCGTACCGGAGCGCGGCGCAACCGAAGCCGGCTGGATCTTCGCCGGCCGGCCCGGCCAGCGGACCGTCTTGGGCCAGGATGGGCGTAATATCGGCGGCGTCCGCGGGGCAGGTTCCGAATGTGAAGGCGGACGTAAGCGCATATACCTTGAACTCGTTGATCTGGATGACATCGCCCCGCGCCTCCATGCGGTGAATCCGATTCAGGCCGCCCCATTGCCAGGGAGGATTGATCTCAAACGGCCGCAAAGCCAGCAAGAGCGAGAAAAGCTGCCGCTGCCGCCCGATGTTTTCGACCCGATAACGAACATAGGTCGTTGCCCCGCCGATCGGGCCGGCGGCAAAAGCGGTCGCGGTCAGGCGCGCCGGATCGGCAGTCCAACCGGCCGTTGGAACCGGCAGGAAACCTTTTTCCAATGATTGGAAAAGTTGGCCGTCGCCGCGCGTAATGAATCGGCCGCCGACCCGCACAAAAGGCGTAATGGAAAACGACTTGTATGGCTCCAGCGAACCCTCCTCCCCGAAAAGGCTTTCCTTGTAATCGCCGTCCACGCCCACGATCGTCCAGTAACCCTGGCGTTGGGTCAGCCAGAAGGGATACCAGCCTTCCGGCGCCAGGTGCGCCAGGAGTTCATAGCATTCCATGGGATCGCGCTGCTTGATCTGCAGCAGCGCGGCTGGCAGGGCGTTCGTGTCCGCCGCCAACAGGATGGAGCCCAGCACTCCGGACTCGGGGCCATGCCCGGTGACTTTGATCTGAATCGTGTTGACCTCGCCGTATTTCAACTCGGCGCCGACGGCCAGTGTGTGACGCCGGCGCGCGCCGGGCAGCGTGGCTTTGGATTTGCCGTTGATGATGAGTTCAAACCGATCGCGGATATCGGTCAATTGCAAGTACGGAGCCGCGCCGCGCCAGTTCGCCGGAACGAAAAACTGCTGGCGATAGGAGGCTATCCCGCGATAATCGGGCAGGCCCTGTTCCTGCCAGGACGCATGCGTGCGCAGCAATCGCCAGGCGGCGTCGCCCGGTTCCGGTTTGAACCACCAATGGCGCTTGATGAAGACATCGCGTGGCTCGCCCACACCCCATGGCTCGGCGGCTGTTTTCAGTTGAACTTCAAAAATGGAATAGCCCCAGGCGGTTGCGCGGCGTGTGCCGTTGATGCGGACATAGCGGGCCGGGGAGGGGGAAAAATCCAGGTCATCCCAGCCGCCGTCGCCCGCGCGGACGGCAGCGACAGTATTCCACGTCACACCGTCTTCAGACACCAGGATGTCGTATTCCGCCGCATAAGCGTTTTCCCAGAGAATCTTCAATCCAACCAGGTTCTGGACGGCGCCGAGATCAAGTTGAAGCCATTGAGGATCGGAGAAGTCACTGCTCCAGCGGGTCTGCCGGTTGCCGTCGAATGCGCGTTCCGCCGCAAACTCCCCTGTACCGCTGGAGGCAATATGCTGCGCGAACGCGGTCAGGCCGACCAGCCAGGAAAGGCATCCGGCCAAACTGACAAATGCCGCCCGCTGTTTCATGCGCCCAGTTTCATCCCTGTGGTCATTGCTGGCAAGCGCAATACACAATGACGGCCGGGCGCCAATAGCCGTGTTCGGCGTTGTCTCCGGAGAGCATTGGGGACCGGCAGCGGCGCGCCGTTTCTCCTGCCGGCCGGAACACCGTCCGCAGCGAGGCCGCACGGAGGAGCTGCCATTTCCCGTTGTTTCAGCCTTGTGTTCGCGGTTCGTCTGAGTATATTTCTGACTATAGAAAGTCTTCAGGGCAAGGTGATCCCGCGGATGAGCAACTGCGGGCAATTCCTGACCGGCGGTTTAAGCCCGCGACTTCCCGGCGGAAGGCCGGGAACTGATGTGGTAGGTCCGGCGACGGATGATCCACAGCCGACAGTAAAGTCTGGATGAAAGAAGACGCATGATGCGGCTTGTCCTGAAGACGTGTGTCTTCAGGTTTTTTTATGGTTGGAACCGCTCAATCTAAAGCGCCCGCGGCAGGCTTCACGCCGATCGCCGCGGCCATCAAGGCTTTTCGCCGTGGCGAAATGATCGTTATCGTGGATGACGAGCGCCGCGAGAATGAAGGCGACCTGGTTGTCGCGGCTGAACGGGTGACGCCGCAGATCATCAACTTCATGGCTACGCATTGCCGCGGCCTGATTTGCGTTGCCATGGAGCGTGCCCGGCTGAACCTTTTGAATTTACCGCGCATGGTGCCTCTGGGGGAGGGTGACAAATTCCGAACGGCCTTCACGCTTTCCGTGGACGCGCGCCACGGCATTACCACCGGAATAAGCGCCTATGACCGCGCCCGGACCATCCGGGTTTTGATGGATGACCGCAGTACGCCCGCCGACCTGATCCGTCCCGGCCATATTTTCCCGCTGGAGGCGGTGTCGGGCGGCGTCCTGCGCCGGACCGGGCATACCGAGGCTTCCGTGGATATGGCGCGCCTGGCCGGCCTGAAACCGGCGGGGGTCATTTGCGAAATTATGCGTCCAGATGGGCAGATGGCGCGCCTGCCCGAATTGCGTGCGTTTGCGCGGCGCCACCGGCTCAAGCTGATTTCCATCGCCGATCTCGTGGCCCACCGCCGCAAGCGTGAAAAATTGATCAAGTTGGAGCGCAAGGTGCAGTTGCCGACGCACGTGGGGATGTTTGATCTTTATCTTTACTATTCCGAAATCGAGGAACAGCACCATCTGGCGCTGGTGATGGGCCAGCCTGATCGGCAGCGGGCGGCGCTGGTCCGGGTGCATAGCGAATGCCTGACGGGCGACGTATTCGGTTCTCTGCGGTGTGATTGCGGTGCGCAGCTCAAAGCCTCGCTGGAAATGGTCGCGCGTGAGCGACATGGCGTGGTGTTGTATATGCGCCAAGAGGGCCGCGGAATCGGGCTGGCCAAGAAAATCCACGCCTATGAATTGCAGGAGAGCGGGTTGGACACGGTCGAGGCCAACGCGCAACTCGGGTTTGAACCGGATCTACGCGATTACGGCATCGGCGCGCAGATCCTGGCCGATCTGGGCTTGCGTCGCATCCGCCTGATCACCAACAATCCCCGCAAGATCATCGGATTGAAAGGCCACGGATTGCAGGTGGTGGCGCGGGTTCCGCTGGTGCTGCCCTCGACCCAGCATAACCGGCGCTACCTGGAAACGAAGAAACGCAAGCTAGGCCATTGGCTGTAGAATGATGGCCCGGGCGGGTGCCGTTGAAGTTGAGACCCTTCGCGGAAAAACGAAGCAGCAAATAGAAGGAGTATAAAATGAATTACCAGGAATACTCGGGCGAATTGAACGCCAAAGGATTGAAATTTGCGATTGTGATCGCGCGTTTCAATGATTTTCTTACCAAGCAGCTTTTACTGGGGGCGATTGACTGTCTCGTTCGTCACGGCGCGGAGGAGCAGAACATCACCGTGGCTTGGGTGCCCGGCTCGTATGAGATTCCTTTGGTGGTCCGGAAACTGGCGACGGGCGGAAAAGCAGCAGCGATTGTCGCCCTTGGCGCGGTGATCCAGGGCGCCACGCCCCATGCCGGCCTGATTAATTCGCAGATAGCCCGCTCGCTGACGCAAATCGCGCTCGAATCCGGCGTGCCGGTCATTGATGGCGTGGTGGCCGCCGACAGTCTCGATCAGGCCATTGAGCGCTGCGGCACAAAGAGCGGCAACCGCGGCTGGAATGCGGCGCTGGCGGCAATTGAGATGGCCAATCTGGTCCGCAAGCTGTAAACTATTTGATTAAACTTATGACCTCCACCAAAACCAGCGGTCGGCATCAGGCCCGCGAATACGCGGTCCAGTTTCTCTTTCAGCGCGATTTCAACCGGGAGAAGCTGGAACCGGCGCTGGAAGAGTTCTGGCGCGGCTTATCCGTTGCGCCCAAGGATCGCGCCTTCGCGGAGGAATTGATCCGTGGTGTGGAGGAACATATTGGCGATCTGGACGCCCGCTTGCAGCGCTACGCCGAAAACTGGGAAGTGCGCCGGATGGGCGGCGTGGACCGCAATGTGATGCGGGTGGCCTTGTTTGAAATGCTGTATCGGCCGGACATCCCTCCCGTGGTCTCCATCAACGAGGCCGTGGAAATTGCCAAGGCCTTCAGCAACCGCGACTCGGGACGATTCGTTAACGGCATCCTCGACCGCGCCAGCAAGGATCTCGGGCGTCCCGCCCGCGCCGCCATGCCGCCGCAATCGCCGCCGGAGGGTTGAACGTGGTGACCTGGTTATCCGCTCTCGCGAAGACCCGCCGGAATATCATCGGCGCGCTGGGACGCGTGTTCTCCCGTGCCGGCGGGGCGGACGGGGATTTGATCGAGGAACTGGAAGCCACGCTGCTCAAGGCGGATGTTCCGGTCCGACTGGTTGCCCAGTTGATCGGCGAACTGGAGCAATCGGATCGCAACCTGAAGCTGGCGCCGCGCGATCGGCTGCAACGAATTCTGGTGGATGCGCTGGCGGTTGATACGGCTTTTGCATGGGGCTGGGCGGTGGCGCCGCAGGTTATCCTGGTGGTCGGGGTTAACGGGTCCGGCAAGACCACCACCTGCGCGAAACTGGCCCACCAGGCGCGGCTCGCCGGGCTGGACCCGCTGTTGGGCGCGACGGATACCTTTCGCGCCGCCGGCGCCGACCAGTTGAAATGGTGGGGCGACAGCCTGGATTGTGATGTAGTCGCCGGCGCCGCCGGCGCGGATGCCGCCGCAGTGGCCTATGACGCGCTGGACGCGGCGATCGCGCGCCGCAAGGACGTGCTGATCGTGGACACCGCCGGCCGAATGCACACGCGGCAGCCGCTGATGCAGGAATTGCAGAAGGTGCGCGGCGCGCTGGCCAAGCGCCTACCGGGCGCGCCGGCGGAAACGTGGATCGTGCTGGACGCCACGCTCGGCCAGAACGCGGTTGTGCAGGCGCGCATGTTCCACGAGGTGACCCCGTTGAGTGGCGTGATCGTTTCCAAACTCGACGGATCCGCTCGCGCGGGCTTCGTTTTTGCGATCAGCAAAGAGTTGCGGATCCCGATTCGCTTCGCCGGCCTGGGCGAGGGGCGCGAGGATTTGGTGCCATTCGAGCCGCGGGAATTCGTTGCGGCGTTGACGGCGGAGAATCCCGCGCCGGGAACGCCGGCATGACCCGCGCCGCCAGCGGAACTCCGGTTGGAGCGCGGCCGTGCCGCCAGTGACCACGCGGCTGTAATTGGGGTGTATGACCGACCGGGCAAGATGCCCGCGCGGAATTGCGCACAGCCCGTCTGGCTGTTGCGCGATGGGATGATGGGCGGACTGCGGGCTGTTTGCCCGCGCGCCGGAGATGGATATGCCGGCAAAAAATGACGAATTTTGGATGCGGCAGGCGTTCGAGCTGGCGCGTCGCGCGGAAGGATTGACCCGCCCCAACCCGCCAGTCGGCGCGGTGGTCGTGGCCCGCGGCCGGATGGTCGGAGCCGGCTACCACCGCCGGGCCGGGGGGCCGCACGCGGAAGTTTACGCGCTGCGCGCGGCCGGCGCGCTCGCGCGCGGCGCCACGCTCTATGTGACGCTTGAACCCTGCTCGACCTGGGGACGGACACCGCCTTGCACAGCGGCGGTGATCCGGGCCGGCGTCCGGCGCGTGGTCTTTGCCGTCGCCGACCCCAACCCCCGGCATGCCGGGCGCGGCCGCGCCATCCTGCGCCGCGCGGGGATCGCAGTCACTTCCGGCGTCTGCGCCCGGGAGGGCGCTGAGTTGATCGCGCCTTTTGCCAGTTGGATTTTGCGCGGGCGCCCGCGGGTGACGCTGAAGCTGGGAATGTCGCTCGATGGCCGAATCGCCGACGCCGCCGGCGCTTCGCGCTGGATCACCGGGCCCGCCGCGCGGCGTTGGGTGCAAGACCTGCGCCGCCGTTGCGACGCCATCATGGTTGGGGCCGGAACCGTCCTCGCCGATGATCCGCAACTCACACCGCGGCCCGCGCGCGGCCGCCGGCCTTGGCGTATCATTGTGGCCGGACGGCGGACGATTCCGTTGGCGAGGCGCGTGTTTACCGACGCAGCGCGTGATCGCCCCATCCTGGTCGTGCCCGCCCGCTCTCCACCCCCGGCGGCTCGGCGGC
>CAZMXS010000041.1:0-42649 GCA_964570325.1 uncultured Verrucomicrobiota bacterium
GGCCGGACATCGCGTTCCTGTGGACGGCGGCGAACGACTCGCAGTACAACCGCTACGAGTGCGAGATGCAACAGATCGCCGGCGCGCTTGAGCGCCTTGGCTACGAGCCGAATTTCATGGACCTCGACGACCTTGCCGCCGGTGTTTACACAAACTACCGGCTGGTCATCCTTCCCCGCAACATGCGCGTGGACAACACCGTCCCCGGTTTTACCAACAGCGTGCTCAACTTCCTGCAGACCAAAGTCCTCCCAGCCGGCGTGCACGTGCTGGCCAGCGCCGACCTGCCCGGCATGCAGGACTTCAATGGCCGGCCGCGGCCGGAATTCCTGGGCGAGGTGAACGCGCTCTTCGGGATTGACGCCACGGACATCGGCGGCGAAGAAGCCCCCCAACGCCGGCGCAACTACGTCTCCTGGTATTGGAACCTGATCGAGGTGGACTTCAACAGCAACGCGGTCGGCGCGGTTGCCGGAAACTATCACTATTGGCCGTTCGTCTGGAAGTACAGCGACGAAATTCGCGTCACCGACGGCCAATGCTGGGCCACGATGGACACGCTGCGCAATAAGGGTTTTGAAGACAGCGACACGGCCGTCGCGCGCTGGCAAGGCACCTGGGGCAATGTCCATGTCCGCAGCGGTTGGGGTTGGGCATTCGACGGTCGCAACATGGTCCAGATGTGGGGCGATGCCGGCATGTATGACGACTTCCCGGTGGTGCCGTGGGGCCGCTACACCCACGGCGCGTACTTGCGCTCGAACAGTGATGATGCGTTGCGCAACGGCAAGGAAGCCTACGTCGCCATCGAGTGGTACGACGAATACAACAACAAGATCGGCGCGGCCGAGAGCCCGCATCTGACCAATGCGACGCCCGGCAATTCCTGGGTGGCGTTCACAGCTGACGGCCTCGCGCCCTCCAACGCCTTCTATGGCCGGCGGATCACCCGGATCACGGGTCCCGGCGACGGTTCGGTCTATGTGGACGACCACCAGCGCGCGCCGGCCGTTGTCGTGAAAAACCACGGGACCGCGAAGTCGGCCATTTTCCTCTACTCCGCCGGCGATATGCGCCCGGATGGCGACCTTGACGGCAACCCCGATGTTTACAACTGGAAATGGCGCTACGACGTGTTCGGCGCGATTGTTCGCGACTACTTTGGCATCCCGCCGCGCATTCGCGTCTCCGGCACGAATGCCTACCTTTGCCTTGCCGAATACCGCACCTGCACCAACGGCGCGACGCTCTGGCAGGTGAAGAACTATCTTTATGAAACGAACAAGCCCAACGGCGGCGATCCGCAAACATTCACCCTGACCAGCGACTTGTTCACGGGCCGAACCATCCGCGCCTTTGAGCAGGGCCGGATCATTGAGCGCGATTCCGACGGTACGATCCAGCTTACGCTTGAACCCGACGGCCAGGAAATCCTGCTGGTTTACACCGCCGCCACCAACACCCCCCTCTGCCAACTCACGGATGCCCCGGCGGTAATCCACCCATTCGGCGATAAGAACTACAGCTTGAAGGTGAAGTATGACACGCAGGGCCAGAGCAATCTCACGCTGAAAGTGGCGCTGGTCGGCGGCGCATTGAGCAACGATACGTGGCAGACCGTCTCCGCCACGGTTACCGGCGCGGGCGAGGAGACCTTCTGGATGTGGATACCCGATCCGAACGCGAATGATCCGAACTTCGCGTCCACGCCCGATGGCGGCAGTTACCAGTTCAAGGTTTGGCTCGAGGATGCGGCCGGCCGCGAGTTGACTGCGCCGGCCACGCAAGCCACCGAGTTGAAATGGGGCATCCGTCCGACCACTCCTTTGCCCGCGCTGGTGAACAAGGGCGCCACCGCCGGCATCGGCGCCGAGTGGGAAGAGTTGTATGAATACCTGCCGTGGGAGGCCACGCCGCTGGCCCGTAACGATGCCTTCCCGACGCGGGTCGCGGTCTTCCGCTCGACCAAGACCGAACAACAATTTCCCGGCCATTTTGACCGCGTGAACCAGGTTTGCGATTGGCTGGAGAGCATGGGTTACACCAGCGGCAACGACCAGGACATGGCCTTTGACAACGTGATCGTCACACTCGGCGGCGACACCAACGCCTCCGGCCCGGCCATCCTGTTCGCGGACGCGATGGAGACCGGCACCAACGGCTGGACCGCCGCGGGCCTCTGGCATCTGGCCGGCGACCTCAGCGCCAGCCCGACGCACGCCTGGGCTTACAATAACGGCATCAATTACAACACCGGCGCGCGCAACTTCGCCGCCCTGACGTCGCCGTGGATCAGCCTCAGCAACGCGGCCGCGGCGGCGCTCTCGTTCCGGAGCTGGTATGAGACGGAAGACACCGGCACGGCCTGGGACAAAAAGCTCGTCCAGGTTTCCACCGACGGCGTGAACTGGATGCCGCTCGCGCAGATTTCCGGCGCCAACAAGCAATGGACGCTCCAGACCTGCGACCTCGGCGCGTACGCGGGTCGCGCCGTTAAAATCCGGTTCCTGTTCGACACCCTGGACGCGGTCTACAATACCTACCGGGGCTGGTATGTGGATGACGTCCAGGTGAGCATCGTGGCCGGCGCGACCGTGGACATTTTCGCCGACGACATGGAATCCTCGACCAACTGGGCCGGCACGGGCCTGTGGCGGCGGACCGGCCTGCGGTCCGGCGGCGAAGCCAGCGGAACCAATCGCTGGGCCTATAACCGCGCCGACGCCACGCCGGACTACAACACCGGCGCGCGCAACAGCGGCGCGCTGGTTTCATGCTGGATTGACCTGGCCGAGGTTTCAAGCGCGACGTTGGCCTTCAAGAGCTGGTACCGCACCGAGGATACCGGCGCCGCCTGGGATCGCAAGCTGGTGCAGGTCACCACCGATGGCTCCAACTGGACCACGGCGGCCCAGGTCGCCGGCGCCGACCAGCAGTGGACCACGCCGCAGGTTGATCTGGGCGCTTACGCCGGCCAGCGCATTCGCGTCCGATTCTTCTTCGACACGATTGATGCGCTCAACAATGCCTACGAAGGCTGGTACGTGGATGATGTGCGCATTCGCGCGATTGGCGGCACGGGGGTGGCGGTCTTCAGCGACCCCGTCGAGACCGGCACCAACGGTTGGGCGGCCGCCGGGTTGTGGCACATCGCCGGCGACCTGGCTTTCAGTCCCGCCGCGAGTTGGGCCTATAACAACGGCACGAACTTCAACACCGGCGCGCGCAACAGTGGGACACTGGTTTCGCCCTGGATTGACCTCTCGGCCGCTGCCGGCGCGACGCTCTCGTTCCGGAGTTGGTATGAGACCGAGGATACCGGCACCGCCTGGGATCAGAAACTGGTCTTCATCACCGCCGATGGCACCAACTGGGCGCGCGTGGGACAGGTTTCCGGCCCGAAGGGCGTGTGGACCGCGCAGAGTCTGGATATCAGCGCCTACGCGGGCCAGCGGATTCGCGTTCGCTTCCTCTTCGACACGATTGACGGCATCAACAACAACTTCCGCGGCTGGTATCTGGACAACGTCACGGTCAAGATCGTGGCCTCGGACATCCTGTTCGCGGACAGTTTCGCCGCCGGCGCGCTGGCGAACTGGGCGCGCGCGGCAGGCGGCGCAAACTGGGCGGCCACCAACGGCGCGGCGCGCGCGTGGCGGATCGGCAACGACGACAACATCCTCTGCGCGGGCAGCGCCGCGTGGAGCAATTACACCGTCGCGGCCGACATCCGCTACAACCGGCAGGGCCCATACTTCAACGATGCCGAACTCTATCTGCGTTACGTGGACCGCGATAACTTCGTGAAAGTCGGCCTGCGCAACTTCTACGGCTGCTGGCGGCTGAAGTTTACCGCGCGCGTGGCCACGAACAACATCGCCCAGGGTTGGATTTACGCATTCAGCAAGACTAACCAGCCGCTGGAAAACACCTGGTACAACCTGAAAGTCAGCGCGAACTCCAACCAGTACACGGTTTGGTTCGACGGTCGCGAGGTCGGCGCGTTTACACTGACCAATTACCCGCATGCGGCCGGCAAGATCGCGATTGGCGGCCGGGCCGTCCAGCTCGGCATCTGGGAACCGCAAAAGGGCTACTACCTGATTGATGACGACGAGTACGCCTATTACTCCGCCAATGAAGGCGAGCTGGTCACGGCCGGCAAGCCGCTGAACCTTGATTGGGGTTATCTTGACCGTTTCTTCAGCACGCTGATCCTGCCTTCGACCTTCGTGATGAGCGACATCGAGGTGTCCAACGTGGTGACATGGCTCGGCCGCGGGCTGAACAGTCTGATCGCGACCGATGGCGGCATCGCGCAGCGCAACGAAACCGGCGCTTCCGACCTGGGCCGGATTGAGCCCCTGTTCGGGGTCGCCGCCACACTGGGAACGCGCTCGAATCTGATTCAGGTGGTGGTCCGCACGAACAGTCATTATGTCACGCACGATTATCAGACCGGCGTGGCGCTGCCCGCCGCCGGCAATGCCCGGGCCTGGCTGGCGGCCGGTTCCAGCGCGGCGCTCGGACGCGCGGTCACCGCCGGCGGCGAAACCGTGCCCGCGCTGATTGCCAACGCGATTACCAACAACCCGCAGGTGCCGCAGAAGGTCTTCAGCTTCAACTTCCCGGTGGACACCGCCGGACAATTGACCGGGCCGTACAATCGGCTGGCGCAGCGCGCGTTCGAGTGGGCGCGCGGCGAGGCGCACAAGGTTCGCGTCGAACTGAAGTACACGCCGGTCCGCGGCAGCGCCGCCAACAACTTCACCGTCGCCGCATGGGACGATTGGGTGCTCGGCGGCAGCGGCACAAACGGACTCGCGCTCAATCTGCCGGAGGACGGCATCATGACCGGCGAGAACATGTACTGGGTAATCTACACCTATCCGTGGGACGCAACCGATCCTTGGGCGCAACATGCCGGTTTCTATACCTCGGAAAATGACGGCACCAACGGGTTGTATACGAGCATCCCGGGCGCCGGCCTGCAGATTTTGGGCATCACCGACCAGGCCTACGGCGGCCGCGCCTGGGACATGTGGGCGGCCTACAACACGCGCGGCTCGAACATGCTGGTCACCTTCGGCCTGAAGGACCAGAACGGCTTGCAGGTCGAGGATCACTTTAATGACGGCGATTATGCCGGCTGGAGCATCTCGCCGACGCCAAACAGCCGTTGGAGCGTGACCACGGCCGGCACGTTGCGCGCGACCGCCACGAGCCAGGGCGGTTATTCGTTGTTGATGCGCGATGGCTTGGACGTGAGCAACCGCAATGTCACGATCGAATACGATGTTAAGTTCGACGCCAACACCGAGGGCGGCGGCCTAATCTACCGCGGCCACGTCCTCTACATCAACCCGCAGGGCATCTACTGGAGCGCCGAGAATCCGCTGACCGTCGGCCAGAATGTCAGCTCCAACTTCTCCGGCCTGGTGACGAACGCCGACGGCAGCGTGTCGTACGTCATCACCGGCACGATCTTCATCTACATCGGCCCGCCGGGGCTGACGACCGGCGTTTGGCACCACGTGCTGCTGTCGGTGCGCGACGGGGCGCCGAATCTGAAGAGTGACCTGGTCATTGACGGCACCAACGTCTTCACGATGGAGCCGCTGGTTCGCACCAACTGGACCAGCGCGAGCGTCGGCTTCCTGAGCCCGTATCGCAACGGCGCGTGCGAGTGGGACAATTTCCGGATCGTGGACGAGGAATACTCCTATGTGTCCGAGGTGATAAACGGCGAGTTCGTGCCGACAAACGCCTCACAGCCCACTTTCTGGGCCTATGCGCCGGACTACGACCCCGATATGTGGGAATACGACGGCACGCAGATGGGCGGCGCCTACGAATGGTATGCGTACTTCCGCGGCCAGGATTTGCACGCGAGCGCGCCGGCGAACATCTATTTTGCGCCGCGGTTGATGACGGAAAGCCCGTTGTTCCCGACCGTCATCCCGGCCGGCGGCGCCGTGGCGGTGCCCATAGATTGGGAGCGCCTGCCGCAGACGCCGGTTAAAATGCGGCTGCAACTGGTGGACCCCTACACCGGCCAAACACCGTTCAGCGGCGACTATGACCTGACCAACGCCAGCGGCGCGGCTTTGTTCACGGCGTTGATCCCCTCCAACACGCCGGCCGGAGCCAACTATCTCTGGACCGCTTTCGTCTATCCGCCGGGCTCGCCCGATCCGTATAATGGGCGCATCGGACTGGACGATACATTCCGCTTCAACACCCGTGGCCAGCCGATCGGACCCGAAGTGCCGGTTGCTGTCACCGGCGCCGGAGCGGCGGGCGACGACTTTGCGGTGTACAACGACTACGGGCTGCCCGCGCCGGCCGACATTTACACCTGGACAGGCGGCGCCGCCACCTTCGACGGCAACCACACCAACACCCCCGCACCCGAAGGCGTCAAGACCTTCCGCACCAGCAGCAGCTCGTGGGCCGGCTGGGGGGTGTTCTGCGTGGATGCAGGCATCCCCGAAAGCCGCGATTTGCGCGCGTACACCAACGGCTTCCTCAAGTTCTGGCTCAAGAGCGCCGTCTCGCTGAAAGTCGAGGTCCAAGACAGCTCCGGCCGCAAAGGCACGCTCTATGTGCCGACAACCACCAATCAGTGGCGTGAGGTCACGGTCCCCCTCAGTGATCTGCGCGGGCCGGACTACGGCAGCATCTATGGATTGTTCATGATCTCCTCCGACTCCGCCACCACCTTCTACGTGGACGATGTCCGGTGGGTAAAAGGCGTCTATCACGTCTATCGCGACGCCGGCCTGCCGGCGGGCGCGGATGTCATCACCTGGTCGGGGGGCCCGGCCGATTTCAACGGCCAGTTCATAGACAGCGCCGCGCCCGAGGGCTTGACGGTTTTTCGAACCGATTGCTCGACATGGGCCGGGTGGGGTGTCGGGCCGACCAATGGCACGATTGACTTGAGCTATTACACCAATGGCCACCTGCGTTTCTGGGCCAAAAGCACCAAGCCCCTGAAAGTCGAAGTCGAAGGACCGGCCGGTACGAAGCGCACAAAAGTCATCGCCTCGACGGGCGGCGCCTGGCAGGAGTTCGCATTGCCGGCCGGCGATTTCGCCGGCGTGAACTTCCGGCAAATCAGCGCGCCTTTTCTGATCACCGCGGAAACCGGCACAACCTATTATGTTGACGCGGTCCGCTGGGTGCGCGGCGGCGGTTCGGGCGTGACGCCGGCCAAGTCGGTTGTCTTCTGGGACGCCGGCATCCCGGCCGGCACAGATGTCTTCGTCTGGTGGGCCAGTTCCTACTGGGACCATGTTTCGGCCCAGTATGAGGATGGCGGATTTGAACAGAGCGCCAGCGGGATGTTCCCGACTTCAGGCGTCTGGGCGCTGAACGCCGGGGTCGGCGCGACGGCTCAATGCCTGGCCGTCGCCGCCCAGACTGGCGCGCGCGGCCTGCGCGCCCGCACCGGAGGCGACAGCGCCGCTGCGCTGACAACGATTTACCACGAGCAGGAGGCGTTCGCCGGCGATATTTACCGCGCCGGCGGCTGGGTTCGCCAGCCCGCTGACGGCGACGGCCCGTGGGTCGCCGGATCCGAGGCCTATGTTCGCTTGCAATTCCTCGATGGCTGGAAACAGATTATCACCAACGTCATGCCCGCAACCCGGGTCACGGCGGATAACCAGGGGTGGACCCAGTGCAACATCCCGGACACCACGGCGCCCTTCGGCACGCGTTTCATCCGGCTTGAGCTGGTTGTGCAAAAACCCGCCGCCGCCGGGGTCAGCGTCGCGGATTTCGACGATTGCACCCTGCGGCAAGCCAACAGTTTCTATGGCAATTACGCCGAGGATCCGAACCCGCCGGAGGGCACGCGCTGTTTTCGTTCCTACTGCGTTGGTTGGTCGGGCTGGGGCATCTTCTATACCAACACCACGGCCGATATGTCGGCTTATTCCAACGGGTATCTGAAATTCTGGTACAAGTCATCCGGTTACACGTTTGTTGAGATTCAAAGCCAGACCGCCACCGCCACTAACACCGCATGTGGCGCCTATTATGGACCCACCACCAATCAGGCCGGCCAGGTGGTCTGGCAGTATAAAAGCATTCCGCTCACCAATTTCACGGGGGTGGCGCTGACCCATATCAAAAGCCCGTTCATGGTGACCGACCCCACTTTTGACCGTTCGTATTACGTGGACTATGTCACTTGGGAAATGACCCCTTAAGGGAAGGGCGGATGGCAACGACGGCCGACGGAATCCTGAATCCCGAGTCGAGATGTGAAAGAAGAAACTGAAAACTGGAAATTGGCCTTGGCCTTGCACGGATTATTTCTCCTATCCACCGCCGCCCTCGCCGGCACGGCCGACCTTGGGCTCGCGCTCATGGCCGTGCCGGAACCGGTCCGAGTCGGCAACACCCTGACCTATACGCTCAATCTCACCAACCGCGGGCCCGATCGGGCCTCCGTAGCAACCTTGACCGACATCTTGCCGGCGGAAATGGAATTCATTTCATGTACCGTCAGTCAGGGCGGATACAGCCGCGATGGTAACACGCTGATCGGCGACCTCGGCGCGCTCGATGCCCAGGCCGGCGCCAGCCTGACCATTGTCGCACGCGCGACCGCCGTGGGCGTTTTCACCAATCAGGCCAGTGCCACGACCGCGGATGACGACCCCGCCACCGGCGATAACCGCGCTGCGGCGGTTACCACCGTTCGCGACGCCAATCGGCCGCCCCAAATCAATCTGCCCGGCCCGTTAATCCTGCCGGTCGGCGCGGGCACCAACTTTGCCGTGACCGCCACCGATCCCGATCACGATCCTGGCACGACGCTGACCAATATGCTCAAGCCAGTCGGCGCCACTTTTGCCGATGGCATATTCGCCTGGACCCCCAACGCAACGCAGGCCAACACAACCAACTGGGTGGTATTCGTCGCCAATGACGGCTTGGGCGAAACCAATAGCGTCGTCACCAATAGCCTGACGATTACGGTGCCGTATGATGCCGATGGGGACCAGATGGCCGACGCTTGGGAGTGGAATAACTTCGGCACGCTGACCAACGGGCC
Organism: uncultured Verrucomicrobiota bacterium; assembly: GCA_964570325.1. Lineage (GTDB taxonomy): Bacteria > Verrucomicrobiota > Kiritimatiellia > CAIQIC01 > CAZMXS01 > CAZMXS01. The sequence continues at coordinate 9,071 of CAZMXS010000041.1, forward strand.
GGCAGGCGACCCGGACGGCGATGGAATGAGCACGTTCAACGAGTTAATCGCAGGCACGCAGGCCACCAATCGAAACTCGTGTTTCGCCGCGCAGCCACCGCTGGCCGTGGCGGACGGCTGGCAGATTCGCGTGCCAACCGAGCCTCAACGGCGTTACACGATCTACTTCGCCGACGGTCCCATTTCAAACGGCGCGCCGTGGAAACCGTTCGCCAATTCGTCCCTCGGCGTTTGGACCGAGAATTCCGCCACCTCCACCTGGCACGTCTTCACGGATGACGGAAGCGCGGGAGCCACCGGCGGAACACCCGCCGGCGGGCAGCGCTTCTTCAAGATCAAGGCCGAGCGGCTATAGGCGTTCATTTACGCTGAACTTGCCGGGGTGCCTGGTTGATGCTATTTGTTCAACATGCAGTTGAACGATACAGCCAGCGCCCGCTTGCAAGGCGTTTTTGAAAAGTACCCGGAAGTATTGGCGGTTTATCTTTTTGGTTCCCAGGCGGAGGGGCGCGCCCGACCGGATAGCGATTATGATCTGGCGGTGGTCGCGACCCCTGGTGCCGATGCCCGCGCCAGAAAGCTCGATATGCTTGCCGGCTTGGCGCGCGAGGGATTTTCCAATGCCGACCTGACGTTTCTTGATCAGGGCGAGTTGGTCCTGGGCCATGAGGCGGTGCGTTTGAACAGGATCGTGTTCAGCCGGCCCGAATTCGATGCGGGATCTTTTTACTCGCGGATTGTCCGCATGTACCTTGATTTTCAACCTTACCTACGGGTTCAACGGGAAGCGCTTAAAGAAAGGTTGCTTCATGGTCCGGCCTGATGTCATTCAGAAGCGATTGGCAAAGATCGAGGAGTACCTTGGAATACTGGCGAAAATACAGCGCTGTCCGGTGGACCAATTCCTTTCCGATCCCGAAAAATACGGCAGCGCCGAACGATTTCTTCAACTGGCAATAGAAGCCCTTGATGATGTGGGCAACCAAATCATCGCCGATATGAACCTGGGCGCCGTCGATTCGGCAAGCGACATTCCCCAGCGGCTGCAAGAGCATGGGTACATCCCTGCAGACCTTGCCGCAACGTGGGTCCGCATGATCGGATTCCGGAATATATTGGTTCACGATTACCTGGATGTGGACCACCGGCGGGTCTACGAGGTGCTGCACCAAAATCTCGACGATATTCGCGCCGTGATGCGCGCATTTGTCCGGTTCCTGTAGCCGGCCGGCCGGCGCCTTACGGCTGCGTGACGCGCACGCGCAGAAAGCGGCTGATCGCGTTGCTGACGGTGTCGCGTACGAACACGCTCACGGGCGATCCCGTGCCGGTCTCCGTCACCGTTGCCGGTCCGGTCCAGGCGCCGCTGCGATTAGTCGCGATGCCGACCCACGGCGCGCCGCCACCGATCATGCCGCGGCCTTCGACAATGAGGGTAATATCCAGCGCGTTCGTATTGCGGTTGAACCGCAGTGAGAACGCGCGGTTGGATTCCGTCCCGCTCAATTGGGCCAGTTGGTCCGGGTGGGTTGGACTTGATCCGGTCGCGTATTTCAGCAGGTTGGGGTAGCCGTCGCCCGTAGCGCATTGGTTGTAGGCCGTCAGGCCATTGGTGATCTGCGCCGCCCAGGCGTCATAGTTGGTGGCGGCGAGAACGATCATTTCCACGGGGATGTTGCTCACCCCGCATGCGGTGTCCACCCGCAGGATGGCGTGGTAGGCGCCGGGTGCAAGGCCGGCGGCGTTTAGCGTCAGGGTAATCGTATTAGCCTGCCGGCCGGTAATGGCGCCGCTGGATTGGTCAAACGACAGCCAGGTCAATGGATAATAAATGCCGAACGGCGCGGGGCTGGTCGAAGCAATCGTGCCGTTGGGTGACGTGACCCGCACGCGGCAATTGCTGCTCTGCGCGGCGTTGACCGTCCAAAGATACGAGCTGCTGTTGGGCTGACCCGCGGCCACGGAACTCCAGCTCGCGCCGCCGTTGATGGAATAGTCCAGATTGACGGTATTGGTGTAGTTGATGGATGTCCAGGTGATGGCTTGAGTCGAACCGATCGCCCATGACTGCCCGCCCAGCGGCGCGGTCAGCGTGAGCGCTGGCGCGGGGGGAGCGGTCGTGGACAACACCACCAGACCGGTGACCGTATGAGGCTCCTCGCCCCAATTATCGCCGGTTAGAGACCAACCAATGGGCAGGTCGCCGGCGGCGGAGGGGGCGATGGCAACGCTGATCGAACCGGTACCTCGGTGCATAATGGCGCCAAATCCGCTGCTATCTTTGCCGTTCCAGGTGACCACGGCGCCACTGCCCGTGGCGCCGTTATTGGTCATGTTGACATTGTCCCCATAAATCCGGGTGGCGCTGGTGACGTTCACCTCAGACGGGAATTTGAGCACAAGCTGGGTGAGCCATTCGTCATCCGTACTGGCATTGGTGACGGTGATGGTCAAGGTCGCGCTCGCGCCAGCGGTGTAGCTCGTCGGGTTGAGCCGGACAAGGCTGCCGGCAATGCTGCGAACCGCCGGCGCGGCCGCGGATACGGCGCGTGACTGCGAATAATCCGGCATGGCGGCAATGGTGTAGGCCAGGATGCTGCCCGGAGCGCCGGAATTGGTGATCACCAGCGCGCACTGGCGCGTCTGCCCCGGCGCCACGGGCTCGGCCACGGCGGCAGGAGTGACTCCAAGTTGGGCGGCCGCGACGGCGACGGTCGCCGTATAAGGGATGGCGTTGAATGCGGTCACCGTGAGCAGAACATCGGCCGGGGGCTGCGCGGCCAGCGCGATGACCGCCTTGCCGCTGCCGTCGGCCCAGGCGCTGCCCAGCAACTGGTTCGTCAGGCTCAATGCCGCCAGCGCCCCGCTCGCATTGGCCACTTGCACCGTGTAATTCAGTGAATTCAGGCTGGCGGCATGGGTCACGGTAATGTTGGACGGCGTCAGCGTGCGCACTTGCGCGGACGGATCACCGAAAATGGTCCAGGTATCGAACATTTCAACGCCCACCGAACCCCAAACCTCCATCATCTTGATGGATGCGTTAAAGCACAGCCCGCCGTACGACTTTTTCGACGCAGCAAGCAGGAGCGCGTTGAATTCGTTTTGCGCCGTCATGGGCGAGGACCAGTCCTGGTTGATGGTCGAAGCGTACATGGCCAGCGCGCCGGCGGGCTGGCCGTTGCGTTCCGCCCGCAGCCAGGCCTCGGCGAAGCAGGTCATCCCGGTGAACGCGCCGTTAACGCAGGCGACATCGAAGATGAATGGCCAGCGGGAGGTGTTGGTCAAGCGACCGACATCGGTATTGTTGAATGCGGTGGTCACCCATTCATCCTCGGCGCCGTGCCCTACGTAATTGATCAGGCCGCGCCCGGCACAGACGGCGTTGCTGAGGGCGGTCTTGCTGGCGCCGGGATCGTATATCTGGTCAACGGAGGTGTAATAGCCATTGAGCAGGTTGGTACGGATGGCATTCATGTGCTCGATGTCGGACGGATCCTCGCCTTCCGCCGAGGCAATGCCGGTGGCCGCCCGGTACCACGCGCCGGCCGGCTCGGGATTGCGCTCGTAGCGCAGGGTGCGCGCCGCCATGTTGGCAATCTGCTGGGTCGTACTGCCGCTGAATCGGCCGACCAAGATGTCCGGCAGATTGTCATTGCCGACAATCTTGCTATATGACGGGTCGGATGCACCGCCGGAAGCGTACATGGGAGGGATATCCTCGGCGTCGCCAACCAGCAAAAGAAAGACGAGGCCATTGGTGGCATAATAATTCGTAACGAACGACTTGAGCTGGGCCGGCGTGGTACCAATGCTCGAAAAGGGCACCACGGCTGTGCGTATTCCCTTCTGGCGTTTCCAGTCCACCAGCGGCTGAACGGCGCCCAGCAACGAATCCTTGCCGATGATCAGCATTTCGCCCTGGTCGGCGAGCGGCGTATAGCGTCGGGCGGGTGAAGCCGTGTAATTCAGGAAATGCCGGGCATAAATATCGCTAAATGCCGCGCTGGGCGCGCGAGCGGCGTCCGCTGCGCTCAATTCATTGGCGCCCCGATCCGCCGTGATTTCCAGCTCAACCACCACGCGTGTATAGACACGGAGACGATCTTCGCCGGGATAATACTGGAACGGGCAAACCTGGACGGTTACGCCGCGGTAATCGCGCAGGATATACGGCTGACCCAACGTGGCGACTTGTGGCGGCCATTGCGCGGCTTGGTAGGCCGGCCCAAAAGTGTAAGGCACCGTGGCCGGATTGACATTGCGGTACAGGACGCCTTTCGATGGCGCGACGCGAATGTCCGTGTAGTCCCGGTATTCTGCGATTTTAACGCGCATTTGGACCGTGCCGGCAGGCGGGAGCAACACGCTACCGGAGAGGGTGGGGAGCGCCGGCGCGCCTTTTTCCATCAACAGCGCGCCGCCCGGCAACAAAGGCTGCTGCCAGGTGGCGCCGGCAATGGTCACCGGCCGCAGTTCAAATCCGCGGGGCGTGAAGGTAATTTGAATTCTATTTGCGGCCAACTGGGTCGCCGTGGCCTCCGGGCCCGCCGCTCCCAAATCCACCCAGCGCGCGCCCGACGCGGCATTCAACATGCCAACTGACAGCAGTGGGCCGGCCAGTATAGCAAAAAACCTATGATTTGATGTCATATCCCCCCCAAAAGGCCACAAAGAGAATATAGTCGGCGCCGGTTGAAAAATATAGCCGTAACGTCGCCGGCAACTGGCCGGCTGGCACAAATCAAGGGCGGTAGATTCTAATCTTCCAATTCGCGACGGCTACAAAACCGCGCGACCATCCAGGCACCGATTGAGGAGCGCCCCGCCGGGAGCGCGCCCGCATAGTTACATCAAGCCCGGCTGCGTGCCGGGCGCGAAGCGGCGGATATCCGAAAAGTCCAAATCCTGCGTGATCAGAAAACGATACACAATTCTCTCGTGAAATTCATCCGCCAAGGCATTGACCTCGACCGGGGCGAAGGCCTACGCTTGGCCGCGTGAGCCAGAACGCGCAAATTAATTGGCCCGCTGAGCTGGCCCCCAAGGTCGCGGCCCTGGAGCGGATTCTGCGCGCGGCCGGATCGGCGCTGATTGCTTATAGCGGCGGAACCGACAGCTCATTCCTCGCCGCCGTGGCTCGCTTAGTGTTGGGCGACAAGGCTATGGCGGTCACTGCGATTTCCGCATCCGTCCCGGCCCGTGAACGCGCCGCCGCGGCCGAGCTGGCCCGGGAACTCGGCATCCGCCATCGCGAAGTCGAGACTCGAGAGCTGCAGCAAGAGGAATATATCCGCAACGCGGCTGACCGCTGCTACCACTGCAAAAAGGAGACGTTCCGCTTTTTGAAGCAGATCGCGCAACAGGAAAATCTGGCTGCCGTGTGCGACGGCGCCAACGTGGACGACAGCGCCGATTTCCGGCCGGGGGCGCAGGCGGCTGACGAACTCGGAATCCGCAGCCCCCTGCGCGAGGCCGGCTTCACCAAGGCCGACATCCGCGCCGCATCGCGCCTGATCGGCCTGCCGACGGCGGACCAACCTTCCTCCGCCTGTCTGGCCTCGCGCATCCCGTTCGGCACGCCGATCACACCGGAAGGGTTGCGCATGATCGAGCTGGCCGAGGAGGGTCTGCGCGGCTTTGGCTTCGGCCAGTTGCGCGTCCGCGCTCACGGTGTGCTGGCGCGCATTGAAGTGCCGCCAAACGCCATCGCGCGCGCCGCCGCGCCGGATGTCCGGGCAGCCATTGTGTCGGCGGTAAAGCAGGCCGGGTTCCGCTATGTCACGCTTGATCTGCAGGGCTATCGGACAGGCAGTTTGAACGAAAGCCTGCCTGCGGATATCATGTCGGGTGGTTGGAAAAATGAAGCCGTCCCAGATCCAGAATTGGATTGACGCCTACCGGCAGGGCAACACCGACGCGCTCGGCCAATTGGAAGCATTCTGCCGTCGCCCGCTCTACGGATACATCTTCAAGGTGACCAACGGGAACGCCGATATGCAGGAATGCTATCAGGAGGTTTGGTTGCGCGCCATCCGGTCCATGGATTCCTACGTGGCCGGATCCTTCATCAGTTGGTTGTTTAGGATCGCCCACAACTATCTGATAGACCAGAACCGAAAATACAGCCGCAAGATTGATCCGCACGGCGTCAACGAGAACCTGCAGGAGACCTCCTCCTGGACCGCTCGCGTCCCCAGCCACCAGCTCGGGCCGGGCGAAGAAGCCGCCGACCATGAGCTCGGTTTTCGCATCGAAACGGCAGTCACCCAGCTTCCCAAGGAACAGCAGGAGGTGTTTCTAATGCGCATGGAGGGGGACCTTTCTTTCAAAGAAATCGCGCGCATCCAGCGCACCTCCGTCAATACCGCCCTCTCCCGCATGCAATACGCGTTGGCCAAGCTTCGGCTGGTGTTGAAGGACGATTTTGACAGTCTCATTCGCGGCAGCGTCGAATAACCGGGTTCGGCATCAGCCTATTTGACGCCGCCAGTCGCCTTCAGGCTGATCGTCTCGAGCATTTTCTCATTGCATGCGCGCACATGTCCGTCCAGGAAGAGACAGTTGGCGCAACCGCTGTGGCGCAAGTGGATCAGGCTGGGGCCGCCACCGCCGAAAAAGTATTTCGCCTGTCGGCTCTTGCCAGGCCCCTCCACGGCCACCGAGTCGGCCACCACCAGGATGGTCGCGGGCGACGAGGCATAGCCAAGATTGATGTAAATGGGGTCGTCCGACGACTTGTCCAGATAACGTTTTGGCATATCGCGTCCGATCCCATAGGTCTCGGCCCAGCGCGCGCCTTTTTCATCAAATCGAAATGGCGCACAGGATGGGCAGACAAAAATATCGCGATTGCCGGAAACGATGGTCTCCAGCTCGCTGGCCCAGGATTGATCGGCCGAGTCCGAGCCAGGCGAACAAAGGTAAATCCGGTTCTCATGGTCCGCGGCATAAGCCAGCATGGCGGCTCCAATCTGCTTCAAATTGCCCATGCAGGCCGCGCTGCGGCCTTTTTCCCGCGCCTTGGAAATCAGCGGCAGTAACAACGCCACGAGGATTCCGATAACCGCCACCACGATCAGCAACTCAAGCAAGGTAAAAGCTTGCCGGCAAAACCATCCGCGTCGGCCAGGCTTGACCAAAGCCATCAGCATAGCTTTTTTTTACCATAACCCGCCCGAAATGTAAAAACCCGTGCAAGCCTTCGTGGAAGAAGGAAACAGGTATAAACATGGAAGCCGGGACTAATCCCGGCTTCCGGCGTTTACGACCTGGCTCTTCCGTTTACTCTTCTTCCGGCTCCGCGGCGGGCGGAGGCGGGACCGGCGGTTGGCCTGGCATTTGGCCGCCCATGCGCGGACATCCCGCGCCCATGCCCATCGGTCCGCGCATGGCGGGACAGCCCGGTCCCATGCCCATCGGTCCGCGCGGCCGATCGCCTTTCCGCTTCATCATCTCCTGCCGTACGAGACTGCGAATTTCGTCCATCTTGTCCTTACCCAGGATCTTGATAACCGCGAACTGTTCGGCGATGCCGGCCTTCATCAGGTTGAGATCGGCCGTATTGAGCGCCTCGACAGCCTTGAGGGCGGCCTCCTCGGTCGGCTCGTCTGACTCCATGGCCTGTTCGAGTTTAAGTTCGGCCTTTTCACGCGCCGCCCTGAGTTCAATCATCTGTTCGCGGTTCTTGTAGAAAAGAGCCGTGAGGTCATTTTTCTGGGCATCGGTAATGCCCGCCTTCTTAAGAATTTCCTCGTCCTTCAGCAACATGCCCAAACGCGCGCCGCCGTGCATGAAGGCCTTGGCCGGTCCGCCAGGACCACCCGGTCCGCCGCCGCGCGGGCCATGATCGCCCGCCAGTGCCGCGCATGCCGCCATCATCGTTACGGATAGAATTGTCACCATCGTTCTACTGCTCATCTTTTTGCTCCTTTCTTGAGCCATGGTTGATTGTCTTCAACTCAATCCATACAACGGCCCGGCCGGTTATTTATTGCAGGTTGCGATAAAATTCGTGAGCTCATGCCAAAAGGATCCGTCCACGGTCCATGCCACGTCATTGTGGCCGCCCTTGATTTCAACAAACCGCTTGGGCTCAGCGGCGGCGCCATACAACCGGATTCCCAATTCATAAGGCACAATTTCATCGGCCCGGCTGTGCGCGAATAATTTGGGAACCTGGATCCGCCCGACCTTGGCAATGGAATCATAACGGTAACGGCAGATCCAATCCACAGGCAGATAGGGGTAGAAATACCGGCCAATTTCCGCGGTTGAGGTAAACGCGCTTTCCACGATCAATCCGCTCACCGGCCGATCCAAGGCCAATTGGATCGCGATGGCGCCGCCCAACGAGTGACCGTAAACCACTACGGGTGGATTTTCCGTCTGCCCATGGCGAGCTCGGACAACTTCATACGCCGCGCGCGCATCGCGATAAGTGCCCTGCTCCGATGGAATCCCCTGGCTGCGACCATAGCCGCGATAATCGAAAACAAAGACATTCAGGCCCAGCCGCGTCAGATCCACCGCAACCCAGGCGATGGTCCCGATGTTGCCGGCATTCCCGTGGCAGTAAATCAATGTGCCGCGCGCGTCCTTTACCGGCAGCCACCAGCCGTGGAGCCGCACGCCGTCTTCGGCCATAAAATCCACGGATTCAAACTCCACGCCGAAATCGCGCGGCGTCGCGTCAATGGAGCGCTGTGGATAATAGAGATTGCTCCACTCGAAATACCGCACATATCCGTAAACCAGCGCGAGCAGCAGCACGATCCAGCCAAAGCGAACCAGCAGGTGCATTAAAGTATTCATATTACCCCGGGTCGCTTGCTTGAGCATGGCGCCCGTCGCGCTCCTAGACTTCCAATTTTTTTTCCAGCGGCGCCAGGCAGCGGCACCCGCGCGCGGTCACCTGCACAACATCCTCGATCCGCACGCCGCCGATATCAGGATAGTAAAGGCCCGGCTCGACGGTCACCACATGGCCGCGCTTAAGCCGTTGGCCACCCGCGCGCAAGGCCGGCGCTTCATGAATATCCAGCCCGACACCGTGGCCGGTGCTGTGGATAAACCCGCAAATGCGCCCGCCGCGCAGTTCCGTCGCAAAACCGCGGGCGCGGAAGGATTGCTCCACACTCTGATGGATAACTGTGGCGGAAGCGCCCGCGCGGATTTGCCGAATGGCCTGTGCCTGTGCCGCGCGCACGGCGGCGTACATCGTTTTAAGGCGCTCCGGCGCCGGCCCGCGACAGACGGTGCGGCTGAGGTCGCCCCAGTAACCCGTGCGGCGATGCTGCGGAAAAATATCCAGAACGATCGGCTCGCCGGCCCGCAAGGGCCCTGCGCCGCGCTCGTGCGGATCGGCCGAAAGCCGTCCGCCGGCGACGATCGTCTCGCGCGCCAGGCAGTCGTGACGGAAGAGCACCAGGTCAATGGCATGGCGCACCCGTTCGGCGGTCAGATGTCGGCCGTCCAATACCAGCCGGCGGTCCGGGGCAATGCGCGCGCGACGGATCAAACGGATCGCGGTGCGCATTGCCGCCACCGCTGCGCGTTGGGCAATCCGGATATGCCGGACTTCCACCGTGCTTTTCACTTCGCGCCGGGGATACGGTTGACCCTCCGCAACCGCCACGCGAATGCCCGATTTTTCAAGGCGGCGAACGATTCCCACCGGGAAAGTTGGAGCTACTTGCACGCGGCGGATCCCGGCGCGGCGCAGCGCACCCAGCGCCCAGCCGGAAAGGCGGCGCCGATCCGGCTTTGCCAGCGGCAAGTCGGCCGGCGTCAGCACCGCACACCCACGCGCCAGCCGGCGCGCCCGCCCATATTCAAGCGGGGATACCACCAATGTGCGCCGGCCGTGGTCATCCAATAAAAGCACAGGATCCGGCGCGGAAAAGCCCGTGGCATACAAAATATCGGCCGATTCAAAGGCCGAGCCGATTAAAAGGCGCGGAACTGTTAATTTCTTCACCTTTTTGGCCTTGTTTTTTCTGTAAAACCGCCGTTTTCCCGATGTTTTTTTTGTAAAAAGCGCATTAGATTCAAGTGTGCCAGACCGTCAAGTACCCAAACCGAATTTGAATATTTTTTTTCGAGATGTCCATATCTTGTTGATTTTTCGCTTGCTGCCACAATCTGTGGGGGCAACCACTTTTTCAAAAGGGTCGCCATTTTTTTACTTGTTCTAACCGTTCGCTTACCCTACTTTTGCGACCGTAAAAAGATTACAATGGAGGCCGGAAGGCTGTTAATAACCTGTTGATAGACTGTGGGATACTGGACTGTTTTTTTCATAAAGTGCTGAAATTTGTGTCGCTAGTGACTGTCAGTCAGGATCGCTTTTTTGTCAATGAAAAGGGGTTGAAGTCAGGCGTGTTTTCTGGTTTCGTCAGCACTTGCGCGGCGGTTTAGTCAGCAGGTCGTTTGAAGCGGAGTTCGACGGGGCAGTTGTCCGGCGCATTGTGTTCAGCCAACAAAGCGCGTCGGGTTTGCCGACGCATGAGCGGGGGTGCGGAAAGTGGACACTCAGGCTTCGTCTGTGTGGGGCAGTGCGTGCAGCCATCTGGCCGCGACGCTGTCGCCGGATGTCTATGATCGCTGGATTCGAGTAATTGAAGCGACGGAGATTAAGGGCGACACATTGTTTCTGCGAGTGGCCAACGATTTTTATCAATCCTGGCTTGAGGAAAATTATCTCCCGTTGATTCGCAACGCGATCGCGGTTTCGTGCGGGCGCGACCTTAAGATCGAGTTTGGGGTCGGCGCTGTATCCACGCCGGCAGAGCCGCCGGCACCGGCGGAGCCGGCCGCGGAACCGGCTCGGACGGAGCGGCATGGAGTGCGCCGGGATCCCGGTTTGAATCCCAAGTATATTTTCGAGAGCTTCGTCGTGGGCGCCTCCAACAGTTTCGCCCACGCTTGCGCGTTGGCCGTGGCGCAGTCGCCTGGCCGGAGTTACAACCCGCTGTTCATTTACGGAGGCGTCGGCCTGGGCAAGACGCACCTGATGCAAGCGATCGGGCACCAAGTGCATCGCCAGGGCAAGACGCAGATCTGCTACACTTCTTGCGAGACCTTTCTTAACGATTACATCGAAGGGCTGCAGTCCAAATCGCTCGCTCCCTTCCGGAAAAAGTATCGCGACATTGATCTGTTATTGATTGACGACATTCATTTTCTTGCCGGCAAGGAGCGGATCCAGGAGGAATTTTTTCACACGTTCAACGCGCTTTATGAAAAGCAGAAGCAGATTGTGCTGACCTCCGATCGGCCCGCGCGGGAAATCACCGGGCTTGAGCAGCGGCTTGTTTCACGTTTCGAGTGGGGGACGGTCACGCAAATTGAATTGCCGGACATCGAAACCCGGATCGCCATCCTCCGCAAGAAGCAGCAGGACATCCGGCTGTCGCTGCCGGATGATGTTATTACGTTCATAGCCGAGCACATCCGCTCGAACATCCGCCGGCTAGAGGGCGCGCTGATTCGGGTGGCCTCCTACGCCTCCCTGACCGGCAAGCCCCTGAATACAGACACGGTCGAGTATCTGTTGCATGACACCATTGACCAGGAACAGCACGAGGCGCTGACTATCGAGGCCGTCCAACGCGTGGTTGCGGAGTTCTATGATATCCGTCTGGGCGATATGACCAGCAAGCAGCGCCCGCAATCCATCGCCTTCCCGCGCCAGGTTGCCATGTACCTGTGCCGGACGCTGACTTCCAACTCGCTCCCCACCATCGGCAATGCCTTTGGCCGAAATCATGCGACGGTCCTGCACGCCTGCCGTCTCGTGGGAGAAAAAATAAAGACGGATGCCGCTTTCCGGCAGACAATCGGCACCATTCGTCAACGGCTAGGCCAGCGGACGCCGGCATAACACCGCCGTCCCGGCAGAATTTGGGTGCATGGAATCGGATGGTGGCAAGCCATATCAAACGGAACCACGGAATAGTCATATCCATGGCGCATTGTTTTTCTTATTCGTTTGCGGCGGCGTTACAAAAGGCCATTCAACTGTAGAGCTGTGGAAAACCGTGGGGATAACCCGTTGAAAGAAAATGAACAAGTTGGATAACCTGCCCAACTGTGAGCAAGGCCCGAGTTATTTATCGGCTATCCACAATTCTGCCCACAGCCCTTCCTTCCCTTTTCCCCGCATAAACATTGAATACGGCCTTGCAATTGAAGGAATTAACACCCCATAATAATAAGATGTATTAAATTGTTTTTCGAAAAATCATTATTCGGATCTGATGATATTTGCTGGAGGGATGGTGACCGATGAAACTGAAGGTCAACAAGGATGCGGCGCTTGCCAATCTGCAGAAGATTCAGAGCGTGATCAGCACGCGGACAACCCTGCCCATTCTATCCAACATTCATTTCAAAGCGGAGCAGGACCGTCTTTGGCTGACCGCCACCGACTTGGAAGTCAGTGTTCGAACCTCGTTTGAGAGCGAGATCGCCAAGGCCGGCGGCACAACCCTTCCCGCCAAGCGCATCATCAGCATCTTTCGCGAACTGGCCGCCAATGATATCGAGATTGAGGTGGACGATAAAGATCAGGCCGCCATTCGTGCCGGCGCATCCTTTTTCCGTATTATCGGTCTTTCGGAGGATGAGTTTCCCCCGCTCCCCAAGTTCGAAGGCGGCAAGACCTATACCATCGAGCAACGTATCTTTCGCGATATGCTGCGCAACACCAGCTACGCGGCCTCGAAGGACGAAAATCGTTACCTCCTCAATGGCGTGTTATTGAGCTTCAAAGCCGGCAAGCTGACTGTCGTAGCCACCGATGGCAGACGCATGGCGCTGATGGAACAGGAAATCGAGTTTCCGAAGGATGCCGAGGCCGATCTCGTGATCCCTGCCAAGACCGTAGATGAGCTCGGGCGGACACTGGGTGAGAAGGGCGAGGTCCGGATCACCGCCACCGGCAATCAGGTTGCGTTTGAGTTCGGCGATATTCTTCTGGTCTCGAAGCTGGTGGATGGCACCTATCCCAATTTTCGGCAGGTTATCCCCGCTCAATGCGAGGAGCGCGCGACATTTGTCCGGGATGAATTGTTGACTGCGCTCCGCCGCGTGGCCGTAATTGCCAGTGAGAAATCCAATTCCGTGACCCTTGGTTTCTCAAAGAACCGCCTGGAAATCACGGTCAAGGCTCCCGATGTCGGCGAGGCGCGTGAGTCCATTGATATGAAATACACCGGAAAGCCCATCAATATCGCCTTCAATGCTGAGTTTCTGATGGATCCGCTTCGCTGCCTGACCGCAGACGAAGTTCACTTGGAATTGACCGACGAATTAAACCCTGGCGTGATGAAGTGCATTGATCCCTTCATCTACGTTTTGATGCCGATGCGAACCAGTGCGGCGTAAAGGCGCCAATTGGTTGCCCGACTAGGATTTGAACCTAGACAAACAGATCCAGAGTCTGTTGTGCTACCATTACACCATCGGGCAGACTTTTCGGAAAATCACTTTATGGCTTTTCTCCCGTAAGTCAAGTTTGCGAAACAGAACCGCGCGGATTCATGAAAATATTGTTTGTCCGACACGCCAAGGCAGTGGAAGCCGCGGACTTTGATGGCGCCGATCTCCTCCGGCCGCTGACTCTGGATGGGTGCAAAGCTGCCCGCAAGGCGTTTCGAGTATTGGCTCGGTTCCAGAAAAAGCCTGAAATTATTGTTTGTTCCACAGCAGTTAGAGCCCGGCAAACGGCGGAAATTCTCGCCGCAGAATTGGCCGTTGAGCGCCTGATTGAATCCTCCAACCTTAATCCAGGTGCCCGGTTGGATGGTCTCAAGGCGGTGCTTGATGAAATCCCTTGCAATACGAAGCGTTTAGCCGTTGTTGGCCATGAACCAGACCTTTCCCTGATGATTTCCGCGCTGGTTGCGGATGGCAACCTGAACATTGAAATCAAGAAGGGGGCTTGCGCCGAGGTCGAAGTGGCGAGGGACACATTCAAAGGGTATCTTGGTTTGCTCGTTCCGGCTGGTGTCTTGCGTGATTTGGCCAATTGATTTGGCCTGTCCCACGGATGAGCTAAAACCGTAAGAAAGCAGGACATCAAACGAAACTCCGCTATCTGCCAGCTTTTTTTAATGAAAAAAGACAATATCGAGTTGATTTGCAGTATTGGTGAATTGGCTGGGTTGTTTGAAAAAACCACCAGTCTTGACGCTTTTCTCCAAAAGGTCGTCAGCGTCGTTGCCTATCACATGAAGGCCGCAGTGTGTTCTGTTTACATTTTTGATCCTGATTCCCAAGAGTTGGTCCTACGCGCCAACCAAGGGTTGAATCCTGATTTGGTAGGCCACCTCCGGCTCAAGCTGGGAGAGGGGATTACGGGTCATGCGTTGAAAGAAATGCGCCCAATTTGCGAAACTTGCGCCCGCAAAAGCCCATATTTCAAATACATTCCAGGCAGTTACGAAGAGCGCTACGAATCTTTCCTGGCGGTACCAATTCTTCGGGGAATTGCCAAAGTTGGCGTGCTGGCTGTGCAGGATACCCAACCCGGCTATTTCGACGAGAACGATATCAAGGCCTTGCGCGCGATTGCTGCCCAATTGGCCAGCACGATTGAAAACGCCAATTTGTTGCTTACCTTGCACGGTATTCCCAATCCACTCATGCGAAAGGAACCCTCCACCCCCTCCAAATCCATCACCTTTATCAAGGGGATTTCCGCTTCAGCCGGAACAGTTTTTGGCAAATCCACGACTATTGGGCATCTCCAGGCATCCGGCGACGCCTGTCCCTGGCCCTCGAGCGCCACTTTGAGCGATTTCCGGCGGGCCTTGGCGGCAACTGAGGAACAGTTGAACAAGCTGCACCGCCAGATGGAGGAACGTCTTTCCGACGTCGCATCCCTCATTTTCAGCGCTCACCTGTTGATGCTCAAGGATGAAGCATTTTCCGGCGAGATGGTGCGCCGGATCGAAGGCGGCGAGCCGGTGCAAGCCGCGATTCTCGACGTCGTCCAGCAATATACCGATCTTTTTTCCGCCAGCAGTAATCCGATGCTGCGGGAAAAGACCCAGGATGTCAAAGACCTTGGCCATCGTCTGCTGCACAATCTGTATCCGACTTCGAACGATCCCGTTGATTACTCTGGACAGATTGTGATTGCCGAGGAATTGCTTCCATCCGACCTGGTCAAACTGGCCGCTCAAGGCGCCGGTGGCGTAGTCCTGACCGGCGGCAGCCTGACCGCACATATCGCCATCCTGGCACGGTCTATTCAACTCCCCCTTGTGCTGGCTTCAGAAAAAAGCCTCCTGAATCTGGCCGAAGGCACACCCATTTTGCTGGATGCGGAACAAGGAAGCATTTTTATCAATCCCAAGGCAGAGGTTATCAAGAATTTTCATGAATCAGCCGAGACTGCCGCGCGGGCCGCTGAACTCGAGTCCGCTGTCCGGCCCGAAACACACACGCGTGATGGGCGGCCGGTGCATTTGATGGCTAACATCAACCTCCTGAATGATTTGAAGGTTGCGCTCCGGCTGAAAGCGGAGGGCGTCGGGCTTTATCGCAGTGAGTTTCCATTCATTGTGCGGAGCGATTTTCCATCTGAAGAGGAGCAATACCGCGTTTATCGCCGCATTCTTGAAACAATGGAATCGCGACCAGTCGTGTTTCGTACGCTCGATATCGGCGGCGACAAGATGCTTTCCTATTTTCCGCGCATCAACGAATCCAATCCGTTCCTGGGGTTGCGCGCCATTCGTTTTTCTCTGCGGAATCGCGATATTTTTGACCAGCAACTGCGCGCTTTGCTCCGGGCTGGCGCCGGCGGAAATCTGAAAATCATGTTTCCGCTTATTTCCTCGGTGGACGATTTCATTCAAGCCCGCGATATTGTAGCTGAATGCCGCGCCGCCCTGGAAAAAGAGCGGATACCCCATAATTCCAATCCGGCATTGGGCGTGATGATCGAGATTCCCTCTGCGGTCGAAGTAATTGACGAATTGGCCGGTATGGCCGATTTTCTAAGCATCGGCAGTAACGACCTCGTTCAATACATGCTGGCTGTTGATCGGACAAATGAACACATTGCCGACCTCTATGTAGCCTGCCACCCGGCGGTATTGCGCGCGATCAAGCGCGTGACCGACGCCGCTCAAAAACACGGCAAACCACTATCCATTTGCGGCGAAATGGCCGCTGATCCACGCCTGACGCCGTTTTTGATCGGAATCGGTATCGAGACCTTCAGCCTCGATGCGCGGTTGATTCCAAAGATTCAAGCGGAGATTGGTCGGATTAACAGCCAGGAGGCTGTGAAGTTCGCGGGAAAACTTTTATCCTGCGGCCGGGTATCGGAAGTGAAAGCGCTGCTGGGGTGACCCGATGGCGCAGCGGAACGAGTCCGCGTGGAAAATACGCCACTATTCTTCCCGCACAATATCCGCGCCCAGCGCCCGTAACCGTTCGTCAATCTTCTCGTAACCGCGGTCTACAACCTGGGCCAGGTCAATCTTGCTTTCGCCCCTGGCGCACAGGGCGGCGATAATCAGGGCCATGCCGGCGCGGATATCCGGGCTGGCTAGGTGGGAACCATGCAGGCGCGCCGGGCCAACTACATGCACGCGATGCGGATCGCACTGAATCAGCTTGGCCCCCATTTCCAGCAGCCGGTCAACGAAGTACATGCGGCTCTCGAACATTTTCTCGAAAAACAGGATGCTGCCTGTCACCTGCGTGGCCAGCACCAGGGCCACGCTCATCAAGTCGGACGGAAAAGAAGGCCATGCCCCATCCTCAATTTTAGGGATTGCGGCATGCGCATCCATTTGAATCCGCAGCTTCTGCTTCGCGGGGAGTAACAACTTGTCGTTTTCCATCGTCCAATTGACCCCCATTTTCTGGAAGCCGCGATGAATAACGCTCATAGTGACGGAATCCGGCAGACCCTCGATTGTCAGTTCACCGTGGGTCGCCGCCGCCGCCGCCAGGAAACTGCCCACCTCGATATGATCGGGGCTGACTCGAAATGTTGCCCCGTGCAATTGTTCCACGCCGTGAATCGTAATCCGATTGGTTCCCAACCCTTCAATTCGCGCGCCCATCTGGTTCAGCAAGAGCCCCAAATCCCGCACATGCGGCTCGCAGGCGGCATTGAAGATGGTTGTTCGGCCTTCCGCCAGCACGCTGGCCATCAGGATGTTTTCCGTGGCGGTGACACTGGCTTCATCAAGCAGGATATCGGCCCCTTTCAAGTTCTTGCGCTGAAAGGTATAATGACGACCGATCTGGACGGAAATTCCAAGGGCGCGCAAGCCGTTAAAGTGGGTGTCGAGCGGGCGGCGGCCGATCACATCGCCGCCCGGCGAGAAAATGATGGCCCGGCCGTGGCGCGCGGCCAGCGGCCCGGCCAACAGAATGGAGGTGCGCACCTTGCGGCAGAGATCCTTGTCCAGGCGGCGTTTACGCAGGGCCGTGGCGGCAAGCGTTACCGTGCGCCCGGTGGAGTTCACTTTGACGCCCAGCGATGCCAGCAGATCCAGCATGACCTGCACGTCCATAATCTGCGGGACGTTTTCGAGCGTGACCGGCTCATCGGTCAGCAGG
This sequence comes from uncultured Verrucomicrobiota bacterium, assembly GCA_964570325.1. Taxonomy (GTDB): domain Bacteria; phylum Verrucomicrobiota; class Kiritimatiellia; order CAIQIC01; family CAZMXS01; genus CAZMXS01. The sequence continues at coordinate 26,663 of CAZMXS010000041.1, forward strand.
CAGGCCGCCAGCATCGGCAGAACGGCGTTCTTGTTGCCCACCGGCTGAAATACGCCGCTGAGCCGCTTCTGGCCATGGATGATGAAACGAGGCATTGGGGAATGGTGAAGGGTGAAGATGGAATGGTGAAGAAAAAAATGACTTTCGCTTTCGCCCGCCCTACTCCACCGTCACGCTCTTGGCAAGATTACGCGGCTTGTCAATGTCCGTGCCGCGGGCCTGGGCTGAATAGTAGGCTAACAACTGGAGGGCCACGACGTTGACCAGCGGCGAAAACTCGTCGGGGGTCGCCGGCACATGGATGATGTCCTCGACCATGCCATCGAGCGCATGGTTGCCATCGGTGACGACGGCGATAATTCGGCCGTGTCGCGCCTGAACCTCCTTCATGTTGGAGATCATCTTTTCGTAAACCTCATCCGCCGTGTTGGTGCAGATGCAAATTACCGGCAGGTACTCGTTGATCAGCGCGATCGGTCCGTGCTTCATCTCGCCGGCGGCGTAGCCTTCAGCATGCTGGTAGGAGATTTCCTTGTTTTTCAGGGCGCCCTCGAGCGCGGTTGGGTAGTTGAACTTTCGGCCGAGGTAGAGGGCGCTTGGCCCGTCGTGGTGCTTCTCGGCGATCTTGCGAATCGTATCCTTGCGGTCGAGCACATAATGGATTGCATCCGGAATCTCTTGAAGATCGCGCATCATTCCGGCGGCCTCTTCCGGCGTAATATCCCCGCGCGCGCGGCCGATATGGATGTCGAGCAGTGCGAACGCCATCAACTGGGCCGTGAAGGCCTTGGTCGAAGCCACGCCAATTTCCGGTCCGGCATTGGTGAAGAAGACTGCGTCGCTTTCGCGGACGAGCGAGCTGCCGGGCACATTGCAGATGGACAGCACCCGGCAGCCGCGCCGGCGCGCCATACAAATCGAGGCCAGCGTATCGGCCGTTTCGCCCGATTGTGAGACGGCCAGCACCAGCGTCCCGCGGTCTAACTTCGGCTCGCGGTAACGGAACTCGCTGCCCAGATCGGTTTCGACGGCGATATCGGTGTGGTATTCCAGCAGCAGTTTTCCATACATGCCGGCATAATAGGCGGTTCCGCAACTGACGATCATAATCCGGTTGAGCGCCTTGAAATAGTCCGCGTCAAGACCAAGCCGTTTGAAGAAAATCTCCGTGGATTCATTCAAATGGGTATGGAGCAGCCCGCGCAGGACGCGCGGCTGTTCGTGGATTTCCTTGAGCATGAAGGTCTCGAAACCGGCCCGCTCGGCTGCCTCGGCTTGGATCGTGACCGGCTTGATTTCCGGTTGGACGGAGGCGCCGTCCAGGCGGGAAACGGAAACGCTGTCCGCGCGCAACGCGGCGATTTCATCGTCATTGAGAAAGATCACGTTGGCGATATAGTTAAGGACGGCCGGGACGTCGCTGGCAATGAAGTTTTCGCCCTGGCCGAGGCCAATGATCAAGGGGCTGCCGTGGCGGGTGGCATAGAAAACATGCGGCTCATCCTGATAGAGGATGCCGAGCGCATAAGCCCCCCGGACCTGCCGCAACGCGCGCCGGATGGCATCCGCGATATTGGCCGCGCCGGCGGACAGTTCCGCCTCGATCAAGTGCGGGATAGTCTCGGTATCCGTCTCCGATTTAAACTTATGGCCCTGCGCCTCCAGCCGGGCGCGCAGTTCCTGGTAATTCTCAATGATGCCGTTATGGACGACGGCGATTCGGCCTGTGCAATCGAGATGCGGGTGAGAATTGATTTCAGATGGTTCGCCGTGGGTGGCCCAGCGGGTATGGCCGATGCCGATGAACCCCTGCGCCGGGTTTTCGGCCAGCCGATTTTCCAGACGCGCGAGCCGCCCCACGCATTTGCGAGTGGCGATGGCGTCTTTTTCCAGCACCGCGATACCGGCGGAGTCGTAGCCCCGGTATTCCAATCGCTTCAGGCCATCCACGAGCAACGGCACGGCGTTGCGAGGCCCGACGTATCCAACGATTCCGCACATGGTGAAGTCCTCCGGTATCGCGCTACTATACGGCGGGCTGATGGCGGCGACAAGGCCGGTTAGCCCCCACGGAACAGAATGCCTGGCGCGCGGGTCTCAAATCCCGCTCACCCTGGTCCATGGGCCATGCTATTAAGCGCAGTGTGTTCAGGGCCAGCGAAAAAAAACCGGGCCGGCTTTTACCCCGGCCCGGCTGCAAATCTTGCGATCTGAACGCCTACGGCTTCACCACCGGCAGGTTGGTCAGCGGCGGATTGAAGTTTTCCGCCGTCAGTTGATTGCCGGACAACTTGAGGCCGCGCCCGCCTTTTTGGATTACGACCAAGCCCTTGGTGCCGAACGGCACGTTCTCGCTTAAGGTGATCGCGCCAGCGGCTGCGGGCAGGCTGGCGATTTCATAATTCTTCGTGAACAAGAATGCGGTGCCGTCCTTTGTGGATTCCTTGATATCCAAGGTCAGATTCCACGCGTTGGAATCGGCATCAACCTTTGTGGCATCCGTCGGCGCCTTCAAGCCGGGCGCGCCGAAGAAGCTGGCCGAGACGTTCAACACGCCGCTGGTTAGCAGGCTGTTGAAATAGGCCGTGGATGTGGCAAAATCGCCTTGCTGCGGATAATCCTCGGACGTGGTGGTCACGGAATTATCCAACACCTGGGCAAAGACGGACATATAGATGCTGCGGCCATTACTCATGACCTGCGCCATCTTGCCGTTGTCCAACGCCTTGGTTACGGCGGGCACCAGAATGGCCGCCAGAATGGCGATGATCGCGATAACCACCAACAGCTCGATGAGGGTAAACCCCCGTTTCTTGATTTGGCGCCAAAGCATGCTCATTCGTTCTCTCCTGTTTCCTGCGTTGGTTGGACTGTTTTTATGCCCTTCGGATGCCGAGTAAAGCAATCACAATTCGTTTAATAAATAACACAGCCGAAACAAATCCGTCAATATCGGCTGAAAAAAGAAATTCTCATTCGCCCTGGCGTTCTGGTAACAAGACCAGCAATCCATGTTGACCCGTGAATTCGACTATGATTTACCGCCGGGTTTGATCGCCCAGCAGCCGGCCGCGCGGCGCGACGAGTCGCGAATGATGGTGGTGCATCGGACTGATGGCCGCCTGGAGCACCGGCGATTCGGTGATTTCCCCGCTTATACTCGGACGGGAGACGTGGTGGTGGTCAATGAAACCCGCGTTATTCCGGCCCGCATCTTTGGACGCAAGCAAGGCTCCGGCGGCCGCGTTGAGTTGCTGATGCTGGAGGAGGTGGAACCGGGAGTCTGGGATGTGCTGTTGCGGGCGCGCCGCCGGCCGGCGCCCGGCGCGCGCATCATCCTGGCGGAAGGACGCGCTGGCGCCGTGATGCTTGCGGAGGGGGAACTGGGGCGGGCGCGGGTGCGCGTGGAAAGCGCGGAGCCGTTCATGGCGATCCTGGATGCAGCGGGCGTGCCGCCGCTGCCGCCTTACATCGCGCGCAAGGCGCCGGCGGCCGCGAGCCTGAACGGGGCTGGCGAAACAGGGGCCATGGATCGGGAACGGTATCAGACAATCTATGCCCGCGCGCCTGGCGCGGTGGCGGCCCCAACGGCCGGCTTGCACTTCACGCCGGAAGTTTTCCAAGCGTTGGAAAAGCGCGGCGTTCGCCGTTCCAACATTACCCTCCATGTCGGCATCGGCACCTTTCGCCCGGTCAGCGCGGAGCGAGTGGCGGACCATCGGATGGACGCGGAGCGCTATTGCGTGCCGGAGGAATCCGCGCGGACCATCAACGCGGCCCGGGAGGCTGGCGGACGCATCATCGCCGTCGGCACGACCACGGTTCGGACCCTCGAAACGGTTGTGGATGCCGCCGGCCGGATTGCACCCGGCGCGGGCCGGACCAGCATCTTCATTTACCCACCGCACCAGTTCCGCGCCGTGGATGCGCTGCTGACCAATTTTCATCTGCCGAAATCCACGCTGCTGATGATGATCTGCGCGTTTGCCGGGCGGGAACTGGTGTTCAAGGCATATGCCGAGGCCATCCGGCAGCAATATCGGTTTTACAGCTACGGTGATTGTATGTTGATCGTATGAAGTTGGAATGTGGATGTGTATTAAGACCAATCCAGGCAGATGGTTGGCCGCCATCAGTATTACGGCGCTCGGCGGTGTAGTCGCCCGCATCCCGTTCGTGCTGATCAATCAGGTGCCCCATTTCCCGCAGTTCGACCCCGGCATATTCCTCGTCCCGCTTGGCGGCGTCATCTGGGGTCCGGCCGGCGCTTGCGGCAGTTGCGTGGGCAGCCTGTTGGGCGACTGGCTATTCGGCGTGCTGAGTCCGCTTTCGCTTTTTCGGGCGTTGGGCATGTTATTCTTTGCATTAGGCACCAAAATAATTTTGGAAATGTGCATAACACTTGGATTGCTCAATTCCGGGTTGCGACAGGACTGGTATCATGCGTTAAGTTTCTTTGTGCTGACGCTGCCGGGATGTTTGCTGTCCGCGTGCTGGCCAGCAGTTGGCGCAGAAATCCTAAAATATTATCCATTTGCGTATTTTGCCACGCTGCTTTTATTGAACAATCTGATTTCTTGCGCCTTGTTCGGGGTGTTTTTCTATCGGGTGGCGGTGCGTTGGATAATGCCGTGGGTGGGCGCAATTGAGGTAAAAAAGCGTCGCTTCGCTTGGGTGGGAGTGGTGGTTCCAACGGCCAGTGTGCTGGCTTATGTTGTCGGTGTTTGGGTTAGTATCAGGTTTTATCGTTTCGATTTCATTCAGCCGATTATGTTTGGCCAGGGAACCGGCTTTGGGGTGGTGGCCGCAGTGGCGCCATTTCTGGTCATGCAAGCAGTCGCTGTATGCTGGCGCGCCAGGGCCTGACGCTTATTGCCCTGCGTTCGGCATGGCGATCAGCACGGCGCCGTGCCCATAGAAAGCGCCAGCGACGGCGGCGGTCATCAGGCAGGCCAGCGTGGCGGCGGCCAGCGCGCGCGCCGCCACACCCGCCAGCGTCTGGGTCTGCCGCGGCGCCAACGCGGCGATGCCGCCGACAAAGATCGCCACACTGGGGATATGCGCGAAGCCGCACAGGGCATAGCCGGCGATGATGGCGCTGCGGCCATGCTGCAGCGCGCCGGCCGCGATCAACTGGTCCAGTTGCTGGTAGGCCGGGATCTCCGTCATGATCGCGCGAATGCCGAGCAGGCGCGCAACCGCGAAGGCGTCGGCCGGTGGAACTCCGATCAACAACGCAAAGGGATAGAATACGTAAGCCAGCAGGTTTTCCAGCCGCAGATCCCAGCGCGTTCCCAGCCAGCCGTTCAACAGGTCGGCGACACCGGCCAGGCCCATGTTGGCCAGTTCCACCAGGCCAAGAAAGGCGATCAATAGGATGATCACTCCCGTAATCAGCTTGCCGCCGGCGGTTGCCCCACGGATTGCCGCTTCGATGATATTGGATTCGCGCTGGTAATGCGGCGCCACCACCCGGCCGAGCGTCTCCGGTTGCCCGCACTCGGGCAGCAGCAGTTTGGACATTACCAGTGCCGCCGGCGCGGACAGCAGCGAGGCGGACATCAGATGCCCGGCGATTTGCGGGAAATGGTTCTTCAGCAGCAGGACGTACAGCCCCATCACGCTCGAGGCGATGGTTGCCAGGCCGGCGGTGAGCACCGTGCCAAGCTCGGAACGCGTCATTTGGTCCAGGTATGGCAGTACCGTTGTGGTAGACTCGATGCCGACGAAGATGTTGCTGGCGGTAACCAGCGCCTCCGCGCCGCTCACGCGCATCAGCCGCGTGAAGACCCAGGCGAAACCCCGGATTACCAATGGCATGAACCGGATGAAGTAAAGAATTTCCATCAGCGTCGCAAAGAAGATGATCGTGGGCAGGCCCTGGAAGACGAGGATGAACCCGAGCGAGCCCGGGTGGCCGGGCGGGAGCGCAAGCGGGCCGAAGCAGAAGCGCGCCCCGGCGGTTGAGGCTTCCATGATCTTCACGACCGCCCGGCTCAGCAGCAGGAACAACTGGGCGCCGGCCGGCACAAGAAACACGAAAACCCCGAAAAGCAGTTGCAACCCGATACCCCAGGCGACGCAATGGAGATTAAAATTGCGGCGGTCGGACGAAAATGCCCAGGCAATGGCGCAGAGAATGAAGAGGCCGGCGAAACTGATTACGTTGTAGCGGTCCATGGCTCGACTTTCAATATCGGCGCACGCTGAAACTCGGCGCGGGCGGTTGACCAATCAAGGGGCAGAACCGGTATGGCGGCGCGGAGCAACTCGCTAAACGCCGGTCGCCTGGCGCGCATCCCGAAAATTAGCAGAAGCCCATTAGTCACGGATGATCATCGGGTTGAAATGGTTCTTGGCGAAAATATACCAGGCGGCGGCCGAAAGCGCGCCGCGGTCGAGTTTGACCCATTCGTAACCGCCCGAATGGTTGGCGGCATACGGCAGCGCGCGCGTCCGGACGCCGTTGATCTCCCGCTCCATCAGGAAGGCGTCGAGCTGGTTGGCGTAGAAGTTGCCGCGCTCGATATTGCCGCCGGCGAAATAGCCGCAGGCGATATGGCCGACACCATCCAGCCAGATATTGGTGATGTTGATATCGGCGTGGTCGTAAAACCCCATCACTTCCCGCCCGTTGATGGTCATGCTTTTACGGTAACGCAGGTCGTATTCCGGGATGTCGAGGACATGGAGATAATCCGGTCCAAAGGCGAGCGCCCGCCAGGTATACAAATCCAGCGGCAGATTCGGGGCGCGGCAGACGCGGTCGAGCCACGTTTTGATCTGGCCGGCGCGTTGCTCATCGCCGCTGGCCTTGAACGCCGCGAAGGCGTCAATATTGCCCTCCGGATGCCCCCCGTTTTCGTGCAGCCGACTGTCACCTTTGCGCCAGCCGTGCTGCACGTATCCCCCGGGCCCGTCCGGCGCGTCCCGGTACCAGGTGTCGAGCAAACCTTTCAACAAACCGACGATCTCACGATACCGGTCGGGGCCGTATCGCGCCGCGTATTGCTGGTAGGCCAGCAGCAGCCACGCCATGTCGCCCATCCACCGGTCATTCGGTCCGACGGTATGTCGGGCCGCGACGCCTTTTTCCGGATTCAGCGCGACGGCTTGGAAAAAACCGCGTGCCTCGCCGTTAAGGAAGAAGTTCTGCAGCGTCGGGTCGCGGTTATCCCGGCGTGTTGCGCTCGCGAAGAAATCCAGGATGCGCTCGGCGCGTTCGCGCTCGCCCTTGACCAGGAAGGCCATCGCCGCCAGCGCGCTGTTGAAAGTGTGGCACTCGTTATCCTCCATGGAGGGCAGCAGGCGCCGATCGGGCGCGCTGGTATCCTGCAACTGCTTCATCCATTCCAACACCAGCGGATCTTCGGGGATCAACTCCGCGGCGCGGCGCTGGCGGAACCCGAGACCCGGCAATTCGCGGTTGGGGTCCAGGAATGGCCCGGCGGGTGGAAACGTCGCCGGCAGACCCGGCTGGTCAAAACCCGCGGCCGCGATCCAAAGCGTGCCGCTCCCGCGCCCCGCCACGGCGAGCATGAACTCCTGCAGCTCGGAAAACTGGTCATCCTGTCCGCTCCACCAATATTCCACGTTGGCCGGGTACAGAACCAGCCGGGTCCAATCGGCGTAGCGGCCGGCCAGCGGGACGCGGCGGCCGAAGACCGAGCCGTCCCGGTCCACCAGCTTGAGTTCGAGGTCGCCCTGGCCGGCGGCCTTGAGCAACAGGCTGATGGGCGCATCCGGGGGTGGCGCGGTGACCGGTCGTTTAAGTTCGATCCAGCCGTGAGCGCCGCCGAGCGTGTAGTCGAACCGAATGGCCGGGAGGCCCGGCCCGGGCGCCGTTGCCAGCGCGCATGTGCTTTCATTGTTCCGGTTGACCATCCATTCCCGCGGGTCGTCCCAAGTGACGCGCGGCGCGGCCGCCGGCGCGGGTGCGGCGGCCACGGGACCCGGGCCGGCTTCCGGAGCTGACGGCGGCGGGGGGCGCTGCATTTGCACGCGGCAGGCGCAGGGCAGGGTGGCTAGGACGCCGGCAACGAAAAGAGATGAAATGAACGGCCGGGTTGAATGCATGATGGTTTTTTCCGATTATTATGCGCGGCATTCAATCAATTTCTGATTTTCTCTTTCGCGTGGCTGCGCCGGACGCTTGGGGGATGGACATTGAAATTCAGGCCGGCGCGCCCGTGGACATCCTGGCGGCTTCCACGATCAACTTGTTCCTTTAATAATCGAGTTGCGCACCCCGCCCCGGCTTGCTATCACCTTGCGCGTTTTCTGAAATCAACAACCATAACGCAGAGGTGGCAAATGGCAGTTAAATCCAAAGTTAAAGGCAACATGCTCATCGCCCAGAGCGGCGGGCCGACGGTCGTCATCAATCAAAGCCTGATCGGAGCCGTGCTGGAGGCGAAAAAGCACGCGCAGATTCAGAATATCTACGGCGCGCGCCATGGCATCAAGGGGGTCCTCAACGAGGACTTTATTGATCTCGGCCGGGAAAACCCGGCTACGCTGGAGCTGGTGGCGCAAACGCCGTCCTCCGCGCTCGGGTCGGTGCGCAAGAAGCCCACCCCGGAGGATTGCACCAAGATTTTCGGCATCCTGCAGAAGTACAACGTCCGCTATTTCTTCTACATTGGCGGCAACGACTCGGCCGAAACCACGCATATCATTAACGAGGAAGCCAAGAAGGTTAACTTCGAGATGCACTGCTTCCACATCCCGAAGACCATTGACAACGACCTGCGCGAAAACGATCACACCCCCGGCTTCGGCTCCGGCGCCCGGTTCGTTGCCTGCGCGTTCATGGGCGACAACCTCGACAACCGTGCTCTGCCCGGCGTAAAGATCAACATTGTCATGGGCCGGCACGCCGGCTTCCTGACTGCCGCATCCGCGCTGGGGCGCGTTTATCCGGACGACGGCCCGCACCTGATCTACGTGCCGGAGAAGCCGTTCCACATCGAGACCTTTGCGAAGGATGTGAAAGCCGTGTACGAGCAATATGGCCGCTGCGTCGTTGCCGCGTCCGAGGGCATTTCTGACGCCGACGGCACGCCCATCGCGGCTGCGTACACCAAGGAAGTGGATTCCCACGGCAACGTCCAGCTCAGCGGATCCGGCGCGCTCGGCGATCTGCTGGCTAACATCGTCAAGCAGAAGACCGAGATTTCGCGCGTTCGCGCCGATACGCTGGGCTACTTGCAGCGCTCGTTCCCCGGCGTGTGCTCGCCGGTTGACGCGAAGGAGGCGCGCGAGGTGGGGCGGCTGGCGGTCAAGCAGGCGATCAGCGGCGATGTGGATGGCAGCATCGCGATCAAGCGCGCGCCGGGCCCGAAGTACAAGGTGTATTTCGAGCGTATCCCGCTTTCCGCGGTGGCGAAGGAAACCCGGCACATGCCGGACAACTTCATCAATGCGGCCGGCAACGATGTAACCAAGGCGTTCATCGCCTACGCCAAGCCGCTGGTCGGCGAACTGCCGGAAATCGGCCGTTTCAAGGGTTACGCGGTCAAGAAGATCACCTAAACGCGTCAGGTATTACAGGCCACACGCGTTCGCGCGTGGATACCGTGGCGCCCATGCTTTACTTGGGTTGTGTTGAAGAGCGCACAACGAAGATGGGCGCCAGGGTTGGCTCGTCCGCCCTTTTTTGGGCGCAGGTTGGCAGAGCGAAATCCGCGGCGCCGAGTTCATACCTCGACCAGTTCGTACTCCAACTGGCCCAGTCCGAGTTGCGCGGCATAGCGGAGTTGTTCCCGACCGTCGCGCTCGGGGTGGGCTTCCTTGAACAAGTCGCGGCCGGCTGCCTGGAGCACGGCGTCCAGTGCCGCCTGGTCGGCGCTGACCGGGTCGCGCGCCGCGAAGATGCCCACATCCGGACAAAGACGTGGGTCATCCTGGGCCAGGCAGTCGCATTCCTTCGTGATTTTAATCGCGAAATTGAAAAAGGCCGCGTGCTGCTTTCCCCGTAGCGCGGCGCAGGCATATTCCACCATTTTCTCCTGGATGGTCGCCCCGCCCAGGGCCCAGGGGACATCAATCGCTTTGACCGGGCAGACGGCAATGCAGGTGGCGCAACCGATGCAGCGTGGATTGTCTATCCGCGCCTTGCCGTTAAGCATGGCAATCGCGTCCACCGGACAGGCGCCGACGCAGGTGGCGCAACCGACACAGGCTTGTTCGTGGACAAACGGGGCGACGTCCGAATGCTGAGCCAGCTTGCCGCGCCGGGCGGCGCAACCCATGCCGACATTTTTCAGCACGCCGCCGAAACCGGTCATAATATGTCCCTTGAAATGCGCCACGCTGACCAGCGCCTCGGCCGCGGCGAAGGGCTGGGCCACATGCGCGGTCTGGATGTGGCGCAACCGGATGGGGATGTCCGCCACCATACCGGATTGCCGCTCATCCGGCACCTCGACCGGACACCCCAGGCTGTCCGGCGTGAAACCGTGCTCGGCCGCCAGTTTCAGATGATCATCAGCATAAACCCGGCGCCCCTTGTAGAGCGTATTGGTGTCCCCGACAAAACACGTTCCACCCGCGCGACGGATCGCATCGGCAATCACGCGCACATGCTCCGGCCGCACAAAGCCCGTGTTGCCCTGCTCGCCAAAGTGCAGCTTGATAGCCGTTCGGCCCAGCCCCGCGCAACCGGCCAGCACGCCGCTGCGCGCGATCAACCGCTCCAGCTTGTCGTTGATTGCGGCGATGGAATCCGTTTCCGCAACCCGCACCCAGTAAACCGTGCTTTTCATATCCGGCGCCTCCGGCGACATCAAACAATGCGGGATGCCGCGGCGGCAATAAAAAAACCGGCAATATCGGTCACCGGCATTCTGGAACGCCGGTTGCCGACCCGCTTTTTTGTTCGGCCGATGGGAGCACGGGCATCTCGCCCGTGAGGCGTGAAGAATAAGGAAGAAGCTGTCGCGGTAGTGCGCGGGGAGGCTGTTCGCCATTCATGAAATACACGCTACCTTTATTAGCGGTTTTTGGTTATTCTCATGGCTGGCCGACGGGCGGGGCCTTGGGACCGCGCGAGGCCATGGCGACGGCTGGCTGACGTCCATGCTGTACGACGAAAAAGAGAAGACCGCCATCATCTGGGGGGACCGGGAAATCTCCTTCCGCGAGGTGGCGGCGCATGCGGCTGAATACGCGTTGGGGCTGGATGTGGCGCCCGGCGCGCGCGTCGCTATTTTTTCCGAGAATCGGCCGGAATGGATTTATGCGCTGTATGCCGCGTGGCGGCGGTCGGCCATTGTCGTGCCGGTGGATGCCCTTTCCCCGCCGGAGGAGGTGGCCTATATCCTGGGAGACAGCCGGCCGGACGTGGTGTTTTGCTCCCGCGACCGCGAGCCTGTGCTGCGCCAGGCCGGCGCGCCGGCCTGGCGGGGTCGCATTGCGGTGTTTGAGGATCTGCCCGGCTGCGCGGCGGGTCCATCCGGCGCGCCCTTTCCGCCGCCGGATGATCCGGTGCGCGTGGCGCTGATCATGTATACCTCCGGGACGACCGGCAATCCCAAGGGCGTCCAACTCACTTTCGACAACCTGTTGGTCAACATCGAGTCCGTTTCGCGCCATGTGCCCATTTACACGCCGGATGAAACCGTGCTGGCCCTGCTTCCCCTGCACCACATCCTGCCGCTGGTCGGTTGCGTGGTCGCTCCGCTGTGGGTCGGCAGCACGATATGTTTCGCCTCGCCGCTGGCGCCCGCCGAACTGGTGGCGACGATGCGCCGGCGCCGGGTGACGATCGTTATCGGCGTGCCGCGTTTCTACAGCATGATCCGGAAGGGGATCATGGAGCGGATCAACGCTCGCCCGGCGGCGCGCCTGCTGTTCCGCGCTGCGCGGCGGTTGAACTCGCGCGCCGTCGCGCGGCGGCTGTTCGGCGCGGTGCACCGCCAGTTTGGCGGGCGCCTGAAATATCTCATTTGCGGCGGGGCCGCGCTTGATCCGGAAGTCGGACGCGACCTGTGGACGCTGGGTTTCGAGGTGCTCGAGGGCTACGGCATGACTGAGGCGGCGCCGATGATCACCTTTCCGCGGCCCGGTCGGGTCCGCCTCGGCGCCTGCGGGCAGGCGTTGCCGGGCCAGCAGGTGCGGATTGTGGACGGCGAGATCACCGCGGCCGGCCGCAACATCATGCCCGGCTATTACAACCGGCCGGAGGAGACCGCGGCGGCCCTGCGGGACGGCTGGCTGTACACGGGCGATCTCGGCTATCTCGATGCGGACGGCTATCTTTTCGTGACCGGGCGCAAAAAAGAACTGGTGGTGCTGCCGACCGGCAAAAAATTCAATCCGAGCGAGGTGGAATCCCGGTTGCTGGCCATTTCGCCGCTGGTGAAGGAGGCGGCGGTTTTCCTGAAAGACGATGTCCTGCAGGCGCTAGTGTTTCCCGACCCCGCGCGGGCCGCGGCGCGCCCGCCGCCGGAATTGTTCGCGCAAATTCGCGCGGAGGTCATGGATGTCTACAACCGGTCCGCCGCGCCGGCCAAACGGATTCAGCGTTTTACCATAGTGGGGCAGGAACTGCCCAAGACCAGATTGGGCAAACTCAAACGGCATCAGTTGCCGGCGCTGGCCGCGCCGCCCCCGCGCGTGGACGGCGGCGCGGAACCCGCCACGCCGGAATACGCGGCGCTGCGCGATTTTTTGCGGGCCGAGGTGGCGCGGCCGGTCGGGCCGGACGAGCACCTGGCGACGGAGGTCGGACTGGATTCGCTGGGCTGGGTGGGCCTTCAGGTCTTCGCGCAGGAGACCTTCGGCGTCGCGCTCGACGAGTCCACCCTGACCGCGCATCCGACAGTCGCGCGGCTGGCGGCCCATCTGGCGGAGCGCAAGACGCGCCTGCAAACCGCCGAAGCCCTCAATTGGAACGCGCTGCTGGACAAAACCGCGGGCGTGGAGCTGCCGCGGGCTTCGGTCCTGTTGCCGATCATCCACTGGCTGGCGCGCCTGGGGCTCAAGACGTTCTTCCGCGTACGGGCATTCGGGCTGGAGCATTTGCCCGCGCCGCCCTTTATCCTTGCTCCCAATCACCAGAGCTATCTCGATGGGTTGTGGGTCACCATTTTTTTGCGGGCGCGCCAGCTCCGGCAAACTTATTTTTACGCCAAGGCCAAGCATGTCCGGCGGCGCTGGCAGCAATTCCTGGCCGCCCGCACCAATGTCATTGTCGTGGATATCGAGCATGATCTGGCGGCATCCTTGCGGAAAATGGCTGCGGTGCTCAAGCGCGGACGCAATTTGATCATCTTCCCCGAGGGCACGCGCACGCGCGACGGCCGGATCGGTGAATTCAAAAAGACTTTTGCCATTCTGAGCAGCGCGCTCGATGTGCCGGTGGTGCCGGTCGCGCTTTCCGGCGCCTATGCCGCGCTGCCGCCCGGCCGCCGCCTGCCGCGTTTGTTTACCGCGGTGACCGTTCAGTTTCTGCCGCCCCGCTACCCGCGGGGCCAGACCGCCGAAGCGGTGGGCGAACAGGTGCGGCAGGCCGTGGTCGAAGCGTTGAGGTGATGGGTCCGGCTGGGGACAAGGCCGCCGGCCGGGGGTCGCGCTTGAGGCGCGCGCCGGATTGGCATACCATCAGGGTTATGCAGAAGCGCCGCCAGTCTGAACCGCCGGAGGCCGCCGCGCCGGCTGCATTTCCCGCCACCCGCTGGTCGCTGGTCCTGGCCGCCCGCCGCGACGACACCGCCGCGCGCCTCCCGGCGCTGGACGAACTGCTGACCCTTTACGGGCCGGCCCTCAAGCGCTTTGCGATAACCGGCCTGCGCGTGGCGCCGGACGAGGCCGACGACCTTTGCCAGGAGTTCATGGCCCGGAAGATCCTGGCGCAACAGTTGCTCGGGCGGGCCGACCGCGCGCGCGGGCGGTTCCGCTCGTTTCTGCTCAAGTGCTTCAGCAATCATGTCCGCTCCGAGTGGCGCCGGCGGGCGGCCCGCAAACGCGGCCCGGACCAGGCGGCGCCGCTGGCGGAGCGGACCGAGCGGCTCGCGGATGCGCGCGCGATTCGGCGCGCGTTTGACGTCGAGTGGGCGCGCGCGCTGCTGGACACCGCGCTGCGCCGGATGGCGGCGGAATGCGCCGCCCGCGGCCGCGCCGATGTATGGCAACTGTTTGAAAAACGGATTTTGGCGCCGGCTTTCTCGAACGCCGCGCCTCCGCCGTACGACGAACTCGTGCGCGAACTCAACCTCCAATCGCCCTCCCAGGCCGCCAATCTGCTGGTCACCGCGAAACGGATGTTTGGACGAATACTGCATGACACCGTGGCGGAAACCGTGGCGCGGGCGGAGGACGTACCCGGCGAGATCAACGCCTTGAAAAAAAATCTTGGCGGGATGGACGCAGGATTTTGACTCCGGCTGCGTAGTACCGGGTGAGGCAAGCAAATGAGAGGGCCGGAAACATGCAAAAACAAACGCAGACGATAATCAATTCCGATCCCCGCCAACTGGCCGCGCTGCTGGACGGCGCGGCCGCAGTGGATGCGGTCTGGCAGCCCGGCGAACTGGCGGCGGTCTTCCGGCATCAGCTCGCGGCGCCCGTCCAGTTCGACCTGGCGGGACTGGACCGCCGCCGGGCCCAGCAGGTGCGTCTGTTGGCCGCCGCCCAGGGTCTGGTGCTGAAGAGTTTCCGCGACTTGTTGCAGCACCCCGCGCCGCCGGTCCAGTTGCTCGAACTGGTCAAGGATTTCGCCAAGCGCGCCGGTTCCAGCGCGGAAAGCCCGTTGCCCAAGGCGGTGGCGACCGTCCTGTATTATGCGGCAATCGCCGCCGCGCGGCTGCGCTGCGACCGCCGGATCACCCGTCTGGACGATGCCGAATTGAGGCGCGGCTGCGCCTGGGCTCGCGACCAGGAATGGCTGGACCCCGAAACCCGCGAGTTGTTCACCCACACCCTCGCGCGCCTGGAAAGCGCGAAAGGAGCGCGCCCATGAACGCCAACCTCCGTCAACCCGATGTTGGAAACCTCCCGCCCATGTCCGCCGGCGACCACGACCTGACCCAGACCATGCTGCAGTCGGGCATGCTGCGCCCGCCGGAGCAGCCGGGCCCGCTGGGCGCCGTGGATCGTTTCCAGATCATTCGCCCGCTGGGCGCCGGCGGTATGGGCCAGATCCTGCTGGCCGAGGAGCCGATCACCGGCGCGCGCGTGGCGCTCAAGATGATCCGGCCCGAGCTGGTCGGCGAAACTTGGGCCGTCCGCCGGTTCCTCACCGAGGCGCAACACATGTATCGAATGGCGCACCCTAACATCCTCAAGGTGATGGAAGTCTCGGACCGCGCGGCCGGCCCGTATTACGTCATGCCTTTTATTGACGGCGGCAGCCTGGCCGACCGAATCAAGCCGGGGCAGCCGCTGGCGCGAGACGAGATCATCGCCATCGTCGGACCGGTGGCTGAGGCGCTCGCCTACGCGCATGCGCGGGGGATCATCCACCGCGACCTTAAACCCGCGAACATCCTGCTGGACCGCGAGGGCCGCCCCTATTTGACGGATTTCGGCCTGCTGCGGACGGTGTTCAACGATTCCATGGTGGATGTGCGCAAGCCGTTGGTCGAGGGCACGGTGGCGTATCTCTCGCCGGGCACGGCGACCGGCAAGGCCGAGGACACGCGTTGCGATATCTACGCTTTTGGCGCCATGCTGTATGAACTGCTTACCGGCCGGCCGCCGTACTCCGGACCGGATCCCGAGGCGATCTTGCGCCAAATCGTCGCCGGTCCGCCGGACCCGATTCGCAAGTTGAATCCCAAGGCGCCGGCCGACCTGGCGCAAATTGCCGAATGGGCGATGGCGCGCGAATTGCGCGACCGGTACGCCGAGATGACGGATATTGTCAACGATCTCGAGCGCGCGGCCCAGGGGCGGGAACCGCTTGGGCCGCATGGCCGCGCGCGCGCGCCGGCCCGCGCCCTGGCGGTCGCGGGCATCCTGATCGGAACGCTGGCCGCGATCGGC
>CAZMXS010000042.1:0-22908 GCA_964570325.1 uncultured Verrucomicrobiota bacterium
GGGTCTTTTCCATGGTGCGGTCCGGCGGGCAAACAACCCCGCCCCCCCGCTCGGGCGCCCACGGTCAGGGCGAACTTTTCGGCATCGTGGTGGATCACTTGGGCGCTCTTGAGCAATTCGGGGGAAAACAGCGTGGCCTCGACGGGTTGATAGCCCATAGCTTCGACGCGCGCGCGATCGAGGTGGATCGGCCGTTTGCCTTCCAGCGCATAATTCCGCAGGATATTGCCGGGGATACGTTCCAAATTGGCGCTGCAGACCACGTGGAACAGCCCGCGCCCGTCACCCGGCACATTCCGGTCGTACGCCTCGATCAGCTCGGAAACCAGAAACCCGCGGCCATCGTTGCCGGGTGATATATCGGTTTCCCCTTCCTGGACCCAGAAATTCGCGGCGAGAATTTTAAGCGCCCGCCGGTTCCGGCGAATGGCTTCGGCGATCGGCCGCACCTGCAGGACCGGGATCATGCTGGTGTACAGGCTGCCCGGCGCGAACACAATCAGGTCAGCCCGGCTAATGGCACGCAGCACGGCGGGGCTGACCCGCGGCGGTTCGGCGAACTCGGCTGTGACGCGCGCCACCGGGAATCCCCGGCGCGCGGCGGCCGATTTATGTTGGCCATAAACCGCGACACCGTTCGCGTAGCAGAACTTCAACTGTCCCGGAGTGGCGGTGGCTGGATGCAACCGGCCCGAAGCCACGCCGATGGCCGCGCATACCGCGTTGATCCCGCGTTGCAGCGCGGATACATCCGGCGGGCGCCGGACGCGGCCGCCGGCGGCTTGGAAAACCGCCGCGGTTAACAGCAGGTTGCCCAGGCAATGGCCGGCGGGGGCAATAGTCGGGCCGGCGCCGCCGGGCGCCACATACCGGCCCAGCGCGCGCAGCGTGGCGGCCAGGCTGGCGGGGCATGCCGCCCGCCAGGTCGGCGGCACGAGCCGCAACGGATCTCGCAGCAGACCAACGTCGCGCGGCGTCCCGGCGAACCGGTGATTGAATATTCGATGAATGATGCGCACGAGTCGGGCCACGCCGTTGGCGGACAGCCCATAGGTCCGTTTCAGCCGTTCAGCCGTGATCAGCGACAGGCAGGATTTCCGGATGTCGCCGATGCCGATCATGGGCAACTGTTGGACCAGCATGCCCGTGGATCCGCCGTCGTCAGTCGTGCAGACGATGACATCGAGTCGCGGGAAAAATTGTTTCAGTCCGCCAAAGGGATGATCCGGCCAGTCTGCCAATTGGGAGTTGCCGCCCACCACGGTGGACAAGCCCGTGCCGCCGCCCAGTATGACGGCCCGGATGCGGCTGACGTTCAGGCTCCCGACCTGGCGGACCAGTTCCGGCAGGCCCGGCGGGGAAGCTTCCGCCGAGGCGGGGCCATCCAGCATAGCTTCCACCAGATGTTCAATCGGAACTTGGGCGCTCGCGGCTCGTGCTGTTTGCTTTTCACCCAACACCCCGATAGCTTAACAATATCGTGGCGGCACGGCCACAACAAGCTTGCCTGGCCGGCGGGATTTCCAGGTATTGAACCAAAATGGCCATAATCAATCGGGATATCATCAAATTACTTGAACGCGATGGGTCGCTGACCGGCGCCGAACTGGTCGAGGGACTGTGGTGGAAGCCCGTCGCGCGGCGGAGCGCCATCTGCTCGATTCGTCCGCGAACATGAGCACGGGTGAGTGCTTTAATCTGTTCGGCACGCGGGAAGAGGGCGACGAAATCTATTGAACGCCTATTTCATCCGGCCGCAGGCAGGATTCCGGGCAAACCCCAGTTCCGCCAGCCTCCGCTCTGCGGCGCGCGCTGAGATTTGCCACGCTGACGCCGCCGCGATCTTCCGGCAGACGCGATCCCGGACTACGCCGGTCGCCACTTCACTCAAGTGATCAACATCGCGCGTGATAAAAACTTGTAGCGGCATGGGGCGTTCTTCTTCAAATAACGGGCCATGCGCCGGATCAGCCAATGCATTTGCGGACGCAGTCTGCTAGGCTTTGCGTCAGACGGTCGGTCATCTCCGCAGTCGGCCCCTCGACCATCACCCGGCACATGGACTGCGTGCCGGAGTATCGAATCAGGACTCGCCCCTTGTCCCCTAATTCGGCCTCGGCCGCCTTGATCGCGGCCTGAAGTTCTGGGATTTGTTCGATAGCCGGCTTGTTTTTCACGTCCACGTTGATGATCTTTTGGGGCGCCATCTGCATGATCGCGGCCAGCGCGGAGAGTGGCTTGCCATAGAGCTGCATGGCGGCCAGCAATTGCAGCGCGGTCAGAATGCCGTCGCCGGTTGTGTGGTGATTGAGAAAGATCACATGGCCCGACGCTTCGCCGCCCATGATCGCGCCCTTTTCCTTCATCATCTCCAAGACATATCGGTCGCCCACCTTGGCCGCCGCGTGCTGGATGCCGAGTTCCTTGAGCGCGACCATGAACCCATAATTGCTCATGACAGTGGGGATAATCAGGTTATTGGTCAGCCAGCCGCGCTCCTTGTACATTTTGCCGCAGATCGCCATGATGTGATCGCCGGTGATTTCTTGTCCCTGTTCGTCCACCGCGATCAGGCGGTCGCCGTCGCCATCGAACGCCAGGCCCGCGTCTGCGCCGGTCGCGCGCACCCGCGCGGCCAGATCGGCTGTATGTTGGGAGCCGCAGCGGTCGTTGATATTGACGCCATTCGGCTCGCAGTGGATGGTCGTCACCTCCGCGCCCAGCTCGGCCATGATATCCGGCGCCACCTTGTAGGTTGCCCCGTTCGCGCAATCGAGCACGATCTTCATTCCTTCCAAGCTTAGATCTTCAGGGAACGTGTTCTTGCAAAACACAATGTAGCGCCCGGCCGCGTCATCAATGCGTTTGGCTTTGCCGATATCGTTCGCGGTCGGCCGGATATCCCGGATCTTTCCTGACGCAATCAGGTTCTCGATCTTGTCCTCTTCCGCGTCCGGCAGTTTGTAGCCGTCCCGGGAGAAGATCTTGATTCCGTTGTCCTGGTATGGATTGTGGGAGGCCGAGATCACCATGCCGGCATCGGCCCGCATGCTGCGGGTGAGGAACGCGACTCCGGGTGTCGGCATCGGGCCGACCAGCAGTACATCCACGCCCATCGAGCAGATCCCGGCGGTAAGCGCGGTCTCCAGCATATAGCCGCTGACGCGGGTGTCCTTGCCGATCAGAATCTGGTGGCGCCTGGTCGAGTGTTGCTTGCAGACATAGGCCGTTGCCCGGCCGATCTCGAGGGCCATCTCCGCCGTCATCGGCGCCACATTCGCCACTCCGCGCACGCCATCGGTTCCAAACAAGCGATCCATATATTCACTCTATAGGTTGAATCCACCCAGAACAGCTATATCGTCTACGATTGAGGTCAGCCATGTAGCGCCATCCTGCCGGGCTGTAGGCGGTAACGCGCGAATGGTGTCCAGGTAACCCGTTTGCCGGACGGCCTCCAACTGTTGGAGAAACCGATCGCGCGCGGCGGCCCCGAGCGCTTCGGCTGGCGCCTGCTGAAGCGCAGCCTCCAGCGCAGGCCACTCCCGCTGCAGCCGTTCCTGCCCGGCGCACCACGATGGCGGCGCGCCACCGGCGGCAGCCCGATTCAGCGCGAGCGAGCGGGGCATTTTTTCCGCCAACTCCTTGAGGCGCTTGATCCGCTCTTTAAGCACGGCGTCCAACTGGCTCAGCGCGCCCGCATGGCAGGCACGCGCATAATCATCGTCCGCAAATTGGACGCGCACGACCTGATACCAGGTCCGCAGTGCGCGGATGTTGCCGATGTAGATCAAATTGTTCAACACCACGCGGCGGATATCGCGATACGCCCCGGCCTGATACGGCTTGGTCTGGCTCGCGCGGGGCGTAGGGCATAGCAGTTGTCCGCCGGCGGGGGCGTCCTCGCGAAAAATGGTTCCGGCCGGGATGACCGAGCCGAAGCCGATCCGCACGGGCCCCACCAAGCCGCCCTGGCCCCCCAGGAAGATGGCCGGCTGGTCGAGCATGACGCCGTGCGGCACATCGCCAATCAGCGAAGGTGTGGCCTTGTCCTGGTGCGGAGTATAATTGAAATGGATGTAGGATGAGCCAATCTCACTGTGATCCTTCCGGCTGGTGCCGCCGGCAATCAGTGCGTCGCAAAAGTTGATCAGGCTGCCCGCCGTGACGAACGGCAGGAATATCGTTTGTTTCAGGCCGACCGCGTGGGCGCCGCTTGCTTCCTCCTCCAACAGGGTTCCGGGTCGCACGTGGGCGGCGCTACCCAGATTCGCGCCATCCAGGAAGGTCGCGCCCGCGCAGTATCCGCCCTTGAGCGCCACCCCGCGCCCCAACTGGCAGTCATTCACCGTGACCGGGGCTTCTTCACCGAGCTCGCACTCCGGGCCGATGGCGGTCGCGGCGCCACTGAGCCGGCAGCCGGCGTGGATTACCACGCCCGGCGCAATGCGTTGCGGGTCAATGGAATCATCCACTTCGACGGCCGCAGGGCAGGGGAGGACTACGCCGCGGTCCAGCAGCATTTTCACACGGGCGGAAGGATCACACCGGGTGTTCATAAGATGGGCGTGTTTTGTAACACATCCGAATTCGGATGCCAAGACTCGGATGACGCGCTGCCGATGATCAGCCGCAGATCCAATTCCGTGCGTCTGGGACGGCACCGCTGGTCATGTTCTGGCGTGCTTGGGCGAGAGTGAGTAAATCGAGCGTTCCTGTCTGAGCCCGACGCTGGGGGGCTTCTTATGATTGTTAGTGCGCATGGGCGCTCTGCAAATATGCAGTTTGTCATGTTTTTTCTTTGGAGATTCGCCTCTTTTTCGGGTATTCTTGAATAAAGGTTAAACAGACGTAAAAGGCGAACCAACATGTTGATGAAATGTGGCCGTTTGTTTGTTTACTTGGGGCTTTTCTGTAGCGCGGTATTCGCGGATGAGCTGGTAATCACCGATTTCAACCAGGACCAGGGGGTGTTGATCTGGTCCAACGCGATGGCGACCGGCTTTACTTATCGCATTCAATGGTCCGGCGTGCCCAATGGCCCCTGGTCCCAGACTTATGGCCAATTCGAAAAAGGTCCGATAACCGGGGCGGCCCAAACCCTGGAAGTGCCTGTCCGGTTCCGCGTCGCCAACGAGGACACACTCTATAACCATCCTCCCGTCCAAACCAATCTGGACATCACCATTACCAACCCGGCCGGCATTATTGCATGGAGCGATTTACTGGCGGGGTTTTACGATCCGGACGGCCATCCGCTTTATGTCATCAATTCCGGGGTCGGCACATTGGCGCTGCACTATACGAATGCCTCCGGGTTCATGAGCGATGTGCTCACTTATTATGTTACTGATGGTCAGGGGGGCGTGGCCGCCGGGCGGCTCTATATCGCGTTTACCAATCGGCCGCCGACGGCCCTCGATTTTTGGACCAACACGCTGGAGGATTGGAGCGTTACCATCAATGTTTACAGCAATAACAGCGATCCGGAGGGCCGGGTGTATGGCTGTGTGACCAATGACCAGCCGGCCGACGGCGTGGTGGTTGCCACCAATTTCAACGCGGTCGGCGCCGAACTGCTGATCTATTATCCTGGGCTGGACTTCAATGGGACCAACTCATTCTCTTATGTGATGGCCAACTCGTCGGGCTTCAGGAGCACCGGCGCCATCACGGTGGTGGTTATCCCCATCCCGGATCCGCCGACGGCCACGAATCTTTACACCAATATCTTCGAGGACACATTTGCCAATATTGACGTGGTGTCGCCCAACCGTGATCCGGAAGGTCAGATGATCGGCTGCTCGTCTTTTGGTCAACCGTCCAACGGGATCGTGTCGGTGTTGCAGTCCAATGCGGTTGGCGCGGAGTTGCTGCGTTATGTCCCCTACACGAATTATTTCGGCACGGACACATTTGCCTATGTGATGATGGATGCAGGCGGATTGAGCAATACGGGCTTGATTACCGTGACGGTGGCGCCGGTTCCCGAACCGCCGACCGCCTTTGATTTCAAGACCAACACTTGGGAGGACAGTTGGGTCCACATCAATGTCTACAGCAATAATTACGATCCGGACGGGCATCTATATGCCTGTGTCAGCAACACGCTGCCAGCGCATGGATTAGTCTGGAGTTTCAGAACCAATGAAGTTGGCGCGACCATCCTGGAGTATACGCCTGACCCCGACTACGCGGGCACCGATACGTTCCAATATGTCATGGGTGATGTGCTCGGCTTGAAGAATACCGGCACGATCACGGTCGCGGTGTGGCCGGTCAACGACCCGCCGACGGCCAATGATTTTGCGACCAATACGCTGGAGGACACCAACGTATTGATTGATGTGATTTCGCCTAACAGCGATCCCGAGGGTCACGAGTTCGGATGTCACTATTTCACCCAACCCGCTTTTGGCACGGTGACGGGCGCCATTTCCAACAACGCGGGTTGGAGCTGGCTAAATTACGAGCCGGATTTGAATTACAACGGCACCGACACCTTCCACTATGCGATGATTGACACCAATGGCGCGGTTTCTGTAACCGGCACGATCACG
Organism: uncultured Verrucomicrobiota bacterium; assembly: GCA_964570325.1. Taxonomy (GTDB): domain Bacteria; phylum Verrucomicrobiota; class Kiritimatiellia; order CAIQIC01; family CAZMXS01; genus CAZMXS01. Next base: position 6,561 of record CAZMXS010000042.1, read on the forward strand.
GTGGTGGTGGCTCCCGTTGGAGACGGCCCCACCGCTGTGGACTACAAGACCAATACGCTGGAGGACGTGGCTGTATCGGTGGATGTCGTCGCGATCAACAGCGATCCGGAGCCGGTCACCTTTGGTTGTATCAGCTTTTCCGCCCCGGCGCACGGGTCCGTCACTGGCGCCACGTGGAATGGGGTGGGCTGGACTTATCTCCAGTATCAACCGGATCCCGAATGGAGTGGTACGGATACGTATAACTACGTAATGGGCGACGAGAATGGCGACTCCAACACGGGCCGGATGACCATTGTGGTCTCTCCGGTGATTGATCCGCCGACTGCCCATGACTATCGCACAAACACGCTTGAAGATGTAGCGGTCATGGTTAACACGATCGCGATCAATGAAGATGTGGAGGGGTTGGCCTACGGTTGTGTCCAGGTGGGGCCGGCCAGCCATGGCGGGACAGCGTTCAATGCGACGGCGACGAAGGGATACACCAATGTCGTTTATACGCCCCATGCAAACTGGCATGGTACCGATTCTTTCTGGTATGTCATGTCGGACATTCTGGATCAAACGCGCACCGGCGTTCTTACTGTGGTGGTGCAGCCGATCAATGATCCGCCGACCGCGGTGGATATCTATACCAACACGCTGGAAGACTTTGCGGTGATGATTGATGTGGTGACCAACAACTACGACCCGGAGAGTAATCTGTTTGCTTGCACCAGCTTCACACAGCCCAATCCGAGCAATGGTTATGTGGTAGGGGTGTTCACCAATCAGCTCGCTTGGTCCGTGCTCAAATATTCGCCGGACACCAATTTCTACGGAACCAACGTGTTTTCTTATACGATGGCGGATGTCGCTGGCCTTTCCAACACCGGCCGGATATTTGTCTCTGTGATCGGCGGAACCAAACCGCCGCAGGCCAATCCGGATACCTGTTTCACGCCGGTCAACGGCGTCACCAACCTGGAAGTGACCGCCAACGATTACAGCCCTTACGGCCGGCCGCTGGGGGTGACGTCCTACGTCAAGCCGCAGTATGGCTCGCTGACCAACGGCAGTGGAACAAATGCCTCAGGCTGGACGTACTTGATATATACGCCCAGCAATAACTGGACCGGAATTGACACGTTCCGGTATGTGGTGAGTGATGGTTATCGGGTTGCCACTGGTGAAGTAACTGTGACGGTTGGCAACCCGTATCTGGTGATTAACGTCGCCGCCGGCCCGGCGGCGCCCAGTTATCCCTTTGTGTTCACCAATTGCCTCCCAAACGGCTGGCCGACCAATAATGCGTGCAAAACCACCAACATTGTTTTGCGCTATATCCACAAGGGCGGTTTCATGATGGGTTCGCCAACCACGGAGTGCAAGAACGTCGGCGCATACGACGAGACACCGCATTCGCAAAGCGTGCCCATCAGCTACTACATGAGTGTGTTTGAGATCACCCAGTCCCAGTACTCCAACGTGATGGGGGCCAATCCTTCCTGGTTTACTAATTACTCCGACAGCGCCTTTCGTCCGGTAGAAATGGTGACTTGGACGCTGGCGCGCGGCGGCACCGTCCACGGTGCAGTGGATACCAATTCATTTGTCGGGCGCTTGAGTGTGCGTACCGGGCTTTCCAACAACATCCCGACGGAGGCTGAATGGGAATATGCATGCCGGGCGGGCACGACCAATACCTACAACGACAATACCCTCTATAAGAAACCCGATTGTACTTGCACGGCGCAGCCGGTTGTCTGCTCCAACTTGGATCGCCTGGCTTGGTATTATGTGACGCCGGCGCAAACCAAGGCGGTTGGGCAGAAAAATCCAAACTTCTGGGGCCTTTACGACATGCATGGCAATGTTTCCGAATGGACCGACGACTCGCCGGGCGGGAACAGCCGCTGGCACCGTGGCGGTAGCGTCGTGTATGGCGATCTCGATGTACGGTCGGCTACCCGTTGGTATTCCAACTATTACTCCCCCGACTACGCTGTTGGCTTCAGGATCATTGTCCGGTTGAGCCCGTAGTTGGTGAAAAAGTTATTAACAGGTCAAAAAAAGTGACTGGGGGAATATTCTGCCATGTTCGGGCGACTGTACGGTTGGCGGGGGCATTAGACAGATTTTCAAAAAAAGTGTTGACTGAAAACGCTTTTCGTTCTACAAGCGCCCAGACGATACAGATGTAGCAGGCCAGCAGTGTGGTTGTTTGCTTTGGGAAATTTAGCCAAGGAGGATGATCAAGCCAACAGACTGACTGTTCGGAAAGTGGTCGTACTGTGACTGTAATGGCGTGGCTTAAGCCACATAATGAGGAGGAGAGAACGGAATGAGACGAGTGCAACTGTACCTGACAATCGGCCTGTTTGTTCTGGCCGGTTTCTGTAGTATCGCGACGGCCCAGTATGGTCCTTCGCCGATACCGGGCGAGGCTCCGATCCAAACGAGCATTGTGGCTCGCGTTGGCACGGATCTTTGGGTGCCGGTATCCACCATTGAAGATGTGCACACGGCGCCAAACGGCGTGGTGTTCTGCGACTTGGTGTACGACCCGAATCCGCCGTACAAGCCGAAATACGGCTCGATCTCGTGGACCTTTGGGGATCCCTACGTCCACTACCGCCTGGAGAGCAACTGGTGGGCCAAGGCTCTGTGGTGCGATGGTTTCCATCCGACCACGGATTCGGTCTGGTACAAGGTGGCCAATGGCCCGAATAACTGCGATGTGGGCGATGAGGCATTCCGGTCGAATTATTGGTTCGATATTGGTTTCGAGCCGGATACCGCGTCAATCACGCCAATTGCGACTCCGTATCCGTACATCAACGAGAATGTACAGCCAGCCGAAATCTGCTATCCGTTGTGCTTCGATACGCTCAGCAATTGCATTCCGCTGTCCACGATCTTCCGGCTGAATTATGAGAACATGGAAGCCATGTTCGATAACGAACCGGCGATCCCGAACGTGGACCTGTGGATCAAGAAGCAGGGCTACAGCCCGCGCGATGGCGCTTGCTGGCCGGTTATTGGCAAGAATGGTCAGCAGGGCGATATGATCGCCTGCTACTATGCGGATGATGATTGCATCATCTTCAAGGCGGTTGAAGGCCGTAACATGGCGCAGATTTCCTCGAACAGCCCTTATCAGTTCACCTATTGCGTGACGAATCGTGCGGGCGGCGAGGCGTGCGCCACGGTTACTGTCCAGATTCCGTGCTCCTGCTGTGATAAGACCTACAAGAAAATCTGGCGCGAGGTGGATGAAGGCGGTCAAATTTATATCCCCTTCACCGAGCTTTATTACAAGCCTTGCCCGGATATGCCGAATACGACCAATGTCTACTCGCTGATCACGGAATCCGGTGTGATTCTCTCGACTCCGTGGGCGGATACGGTCAACGGTGGCTGGGTGAATTATGGTCCGATGCCGGTTGGTGTTATCACCTCGTCCCTGCAGAAGGCGGGTGTTGATTATACGGCGCCGGGTCCGAACTTCGTCCAGTGCTGTGATACCCGCAATGACTTCTTCTACATTCGTACGGTTTGCTACACGAATGTGGGCGGTCAGTGGATTCCGATCCCGGGCGCCGAGGATCAGACCCAGGTTAAGATCATCGTCCGCGATGTCTACATTACCAACGGGCTTAGCGCGACGACGAACTACCTGACGCTGAATCGGTGGCAGCCGGGTTCGACCGATCCCTGCGGGCCGGCGCAGCCGGACCAGTGGGAAGAAATCTGCCGCGGCGAGTGCCGTATTATTCCGATCTGCACGCTGTTCAAATATATTGACACCAAGAACTGCACGAATGATCTCTATATTGATTCGCTGACGTCCTTGGGTGGCATCAAGAATCGTTCTGAGCTGGGTGGTTCGCTTTACATTTCCCCCGGCGATCAGGTTGGCGGCTATGTGACCTATTGCGCCCCGACGGGTGTGGTTGGCACAGTGACGGATTACTTCAACTATGTCGTTGGTGACATGGGTGACCCGAATCCGGATCGCATCGCGGTGGCGAAGACGGTTCAGAAGGTTCGCATTGTTATCAGCGACTGCGAAGTCTGTGAGCCTGAAATCACGCCGGTGGTGGTGGATGTCTGCGCCGAAGGTGACACCAACGTGTTGACCGCGGCGTTCCTGACATCTGAACAGTTCATCAAGACCTGCGTGACGGGCGAGCTTTGCCTGGCGGCTATTTATCCGGCGCCGGAGGAAGCTTACACCAACCTGCCTTGCGAGGAGCCTCGTGGTGGCGATGTGCTGTATGGCACCTATCGCGTCAACTACACCACGAATTGCTTCAGCGAGGATTGCGAAGGCTGCCTGAAAGAGTTGCTGTACATCGGCCTCGAGTCTGCTCAGGTGGGCGTGGGCATTGACAAGTTCTGGTATGTGGTCCAGGTGAAGGATGCGAATGGCAGCGTCATCGCAACCTACCACAATGAGATCACCTTCATCGTCCGGCCGGTCACCGATAATGAGTTGGTGGCGGTGGATGTCGAGGGCGAGGATGTCATGCAGGACCGTCGTGAGCAGGTTGTGCTCAATGTTGAGGATCTGTATGCTCAGCTCAAAGGCTATGGCAATCTCCATGTCAAGCTCTCATTCGATAAGATCTCGGAAGAGGGTGGCTTGGTGGATATCGAGTGCCAGGAAGTTGAGACCGAGATTGAAGATCCGACGGTTGACTTCATCGGCTGCTGCGACGATCTGCCGTGGTGGTGGGATTGGGATTGCGGTTGCGAAGAGGATCCGGTTACAGTCGAGTCCAACTTCTGCGGCCTTGTCTACACTCCGCCGCGTGGGTTCGTCGGCACTGACATCATTCACTACACCATCACGGATGGCACGCTGTCTGAGTGCGGTGGCGAGTTGAATGAGGCTTCGGGCACGGTCACGGTTGAAGTGATCGCAGACCTGCGGGCTCCGGTGGCCAATCCGGACGAGTACACGATGCGTCAGGGGACGATCCTGCGGGTGGCGATGCCGGGCGTTATGCGCAACGACTGGTATCCGCTGCCGACGGGTCAGCAGATTCTCCCGAATGTGATCGGTATGGTCAGCTTGCTGGTTGATGAACCCGAGAATGGTCGCGTTAATTTCGGCCACTTCGGCGAATTCGGCTATCAGCCTGACGCCGGCTTCATCGGCGAGGATTCCTTCACGTATCAGGTGTATGCGCCTGAGTTCCTGGTGGACTTCGACGAAGCTCAGAGTATCAGTTATTGGCTCAGCTTCGACTGGTACACTGGTCTCTGGTCGCAGCCGGGCACGGTCACGATCAAGGTTACGCCTGAGGGTGGGTATGTGCAGCATGACTACCTGAACTTGGGCAAGGCCAATGTCTCCATCATGGATGATACCTTCGTGTGGTACATTCGTCAGGGTTCCTCGGGTGGGTTCGCCTACCAGTGGGGCTATGGTGATTGTATCCCCGTTCCGGGCGACTATGATGGCGATGGTATTGGGGTTATGGCCTTGGATGAGCCGATTGGCGGCTTCTGGGTCGGCTTGTCGAGCGAGGTTGGTTGGTGCGGGCGGCCTCGGCAGTGGGGCTATCCGGGTGTCATCCCCGTTCCGGCGGACTATGACGGCGATGGCGAGACCGAAATGGCGGTCTATGATCCGAACACCGGCAATTGGTTTGTCCGTGGGTGGTCCCCGGATACCGATGGCGAGCGGGTGTTCCCGGTTCAGTGGGGCTATCCGAACGGTATTCCTGTGCCGGCGGACTATGACGGCGATGGCAAGTGTGACAAGGCCGTTGTGGGTCCGTTCGAGATGGGTGTGCCGGATTGGTGGATCCTGAAGACCGATCCGACGATTGTCGGTGGTTCGCTGTCCAGCAAGGTGTTTGTGCGTCACGAGACTTGGGGCTTCCCGGGTTCTGTCCCGCTGGCGGCTGACCTTGATGGTGACAAGAAAGCCGATCCGATCATCTATGGTGATCTGACGGGCACCGGCACCTCTGCCAAGTGGTACAAGCTGGGCGATGCCACAGGCGTTTCGTTCGGTCCGTCTGGCGCCAGCATTCTGCCCGTGCCGGCCGATTACCTCGGCGATGGCAAGGCTGATCTGGCAGTCTATGACCTGGCAACGGGTATGTGGTACATCCAGGATGGTGCTGACACTGAAGAGATTCAGTGGGGCTTCGAGGGCACCGTTCCGGTTAGTTCCGCTGCCTGGGTGCAGCAGTAAGTCAACCTGAATAGGTAAACAACTGAGGGGCTGTCGGGCAACCGACAGCCCCTCGGCTTTTACGGGGTGCGATGATAGATCGAAGCCTCGGAGCGGAAGAGTAGGTGGCGTATTCCTACTCGACTTGCGCCGCCGCAGTCAGCCGGCAATTGATGACTTGCTGGGGAAACATCCGCCCCAACGGTTGATTGCTGCTGAATTTTTTCTGGCAGATCATGATAGTAATCAAGTATTGTATGACGCTGTAATTTTGATGTGAATCTCAACGAACGGGCAAGGAGGGCGATATGCCGGCAACCGTGTGGGTCGTTGATGATGATGAGGCAATTCGCGGCGTCCTGGGAGCGATGATCAAGGAGCTTGGTTTCGAGCCAAAACTGTTTGATACGGCTGAAGCCGCATTGAAGGCGTTCAAACCTGGCGCGGCTGATGTGGTGATCAGCGATGTCCGCATGCCGGGGATGAGCGGGATGGACTTGACTCGTGCGATGATCGAAAAGGATCCGGATGTCATTGTGATGATCCTTACAGGTTTCCCGTCCATACCGGATGCGGTGGAGGCGGTGCAGGCGGGGGCGTCGGACTTTTTATCCAAGCCTTGCCGGATAGAAGAAATCCGCGTTCGTATTACTCGAGCGCTGGAGAATCGCACTCTTCAGACCCGGCTGCGGACTACCCGATTGGTAACGTGGATTCTGATCGGATCATTGCCGTTGTGGTTCATTCTAGGCATCATTCTGGCCATTTTCCTGCGCTCTTAAGCGCCCTGGCTGCGGCTTGCGTTCCGCCGCCTCGGCAAAGAAGTCCAGCCAGGCTTTGACCCGTTCCGCCATATTCTTGGCTGCCTGCAAATCTGATATGACGGCCATGCCATCGGCGCCCGCATTCCAGAGATCCCATGCCCGCTCCAAGGTGATTCCGCCAATCCCAACAACCGGAGTGGCGATTAAACAGCGTAAACGGCAGAACCGACGCACGCCCAAAGGCTTGTATTCAATGATTTTTGAAGAAGTCGGATAAATTGAGCCTATGCCGATATATGATGGACGATACGCCAGCGCTCGGCCAACCTCGAAATATCCGTTTGCGCTGATGCCCAGTCGTATTCCCGCCGCCTGAAGCGCATTCAAATCCGCGCCAATTAAATCAGTCTGCCCCAGATGAACACCATAAGCATGATGCGCTAAAGCTGCCTGCCAGGCATCATTGATAAAAAGCCGAACCCCATAAGAGGCGGCTTCCTCGATGCCCAGCCGAATTTCATCATTTAATTCATTACCATGTAAATCTTTGATTCTTAACTGGATATGTTTGACCCCATGCGGCGCAAGGACTTTGATCCAATGGCTGCGGTCAATAATCGGATAGAATCCAAAAGGCGTAATATCGCAAGGTGGAAATTGGGTGCGGTTCACCCCCTCGGCCGCTGTCCCGGAAATCCACGGCATATCTGAGGGGTCGTGCGGCCAGCCGTCATGTGCGACCGGGCTCTTGCCCTTTCCAATATCTCCGCCGCCGCTGATTGCCTGGTTAATATAAGCTTTTGCAACTGTCAGGGCATCCAGTTGAGTATAGCCGAGCGCCGTTATCGCGGCGATGGCCGATGATAGCGCACAGCCGGTGCCATGGGTGGATCTGGCGTTGATTCGCGGACTGGTGAACCACCAGCTGGTCTGGCCATCGGTCCAGTAATCCTGGCTGTAGCCGGCGCCGATATGCCCCCCTTTGAGCAGCACGGCTTGACATCCGAACTTGAGTATGTCCCGCGCCGCACATTCCATCTCCTGGGGCGAGTGGATTTTGCGCCCCAGCAGCATTTCGGCTTCGGGAAGGTTGGGAGTTAACAGGGAGATCAAGGGCAGTACTTCGCGTTTGATCGTGGTTACCGCTTTCGACTGAATCAGTGGATGCCCGCTGCTAGCGCCCATGACCGGATCAAACACGGTGAAAACTCGCGCGCGGCGGAGAAATGCGGCTACTATTTCAGCCGCCGCGCTGGTGCCCAGCACTCCAATCTTAATGGCCACCGGTGGAATGTCATCAAACAGATTATCTATTTGCGCGGAAAGCAGATCACGGTTGACGAAATCACAGCGGCAGACCCCCGTGGTGTTCTGGGCAATCAAGGCCGTTATAACAGAACAACCATGAACCCCCAAGGCGTTCATGGTCTTCAAATCCCCCTGAATTCCGGCCCCCCCGCTCGGATCAGTTCCGGCAATGGTCCAGACGACAGGCTTCGTCATTGGCATAAGTTTCCCGGATATTGAGCGCGTGTCAAGTGTGGGGGAGGTTGCGCGCCCAACATGTAGTAAACGATCCGGAAGAAGAGGTTGCCAGGGCCATGCGAGAAAAAAGGCCGGGATTCATCATCCCGGCCTTCTTCCAAGGAAGCGAAGCGCCGCTATTTTTTCAGCAGGTTGCGCACCGCATCCAATTGACCGGCGCTGCCAAGTTTCTCGTTCTTATGGGCGATGAACTTGGCATATTCTTTCATGAATATCTTTCCGGGCGGCCGCAGGTCGAAATTCTTCGGATCGTCGCGGAAGCTCTCGCGGTGGACGCGGCACCAGACCAGCCGGCCATCGGTGTCAATGTTGACCTTGGTCACGCCGAGTTTGGCAGCCCGGGCAAACTCGTTTTCATCCACGCCCTTGGCTCCGCCCAACTGACCGCCAGCCGCGTTTATGCGGGCCACCTCTTCCTGGGGCACCGAGCTGGAACCGTGCATCACAAGCGGGAAGCCCGGCAGGCGCTTCTGGATTTGCTCCAGCACATCGAAATGCAGACCCTGCGAGCCAGTGAACTTGAAGGCGCCGTGGCTCGTGCCGATTGCGCATGCGAGGCTGTCGCAGCCGGTCTTCTTGACAAACTCCAGCGCCTGGTCGGGATCGGTCAGCTTGGCGTCGGACTCCGCAACTTTGACATGTTCCTCCACGCCGCCAAGTTTGCCGAGTTCAGCTTCGACCACCAGCCCTTTGGCGTGCGCCGCATCCACGACGCGCTTGGTGATCTCAACATTCTTTTCGAACGGTTCGGCGCTGGCGTCAATCATCACCGAACTATAGAAGCCGCTGCTGATACAGTCCATGCAGGTAGCCTCATCGCCATGATCCAGATGGACCGCAAAAACGGCATCCGGAAAAATCTCGTTGGCGGTCTTGATCATGGCCTCGAGCATTTTCTTGTTGGTATAGGACCGGGCACCCTTGGAAAGCTGAATAATGAAGGGGGCTTTGCTGTCCATATTGCCTTGGAACAGCCCCATGGTCTGTTCCAGGTTGTTGATGTTATACGCGCCGATCGCATACTTGCCGTAGGCGTGCGCGAATAGCTGTTTGGTTGTGACGATCATGACTTCTCGCTCCTTCTTTTGATATTCCGGTTCCGGGAAAGAACAGGCTGGATGCTACAAGGATTCGCGCCGGTGTCAAATCAGTTGTCACGGGTTATGTTTTTTCACAGATAAGATGTCCGTATCCCCAACGGAGCGTTTGTACGGAGCGAGGGTGTCTTGCTCTCATTTCATCCCAGCAGATACTTTTTTATCTGGGTTGACGCCGACAAAAAACCAAGCACCAATAACGACTTACTGATTACTGCCCATTGCCAATGTTCACCGGCGTATCCAGCCGGGCCGCCGACTCGGGGTGCCGGATTTCGCGCCGGACGCGCGCCAACACCTGCTGCTGAACGGCTTCCGGCGGCTTCAATCGGACCCCGGCCTGAATGAAATCCGCGCGGCACAGCCGGGCCAACCGTGTATATCCCTGTGCGCGTTCAGGCTCGCCCATTGCGTGCCAATAACAGCCTTGGTAAGCCGCATTGGCCACCATGGTATTAGGATCGGTTACATTCTGCTCGGCCATTTTTTGCCGATAAACGCTTAACACCAGATGTTCCAGATCGGCGCCCGCCAACTCAACCGGGAGATTCTGCCGTTCTTGTTTCATGACCCGCTGCGCCTCCGCCACCCGGTTAAAAGTGTACAGGGTGAACACCAGGTCGGCGAACAGTCGGCGTTGAGCTGCCATCACCCGCACATCGTCATGGTAATCGCGCATATTTTGATGGTAGATATCCGCCACCCGCGGCAGCAGGTCGAAGTTCGGCAGCAGGGCCACAGCGTTCTCATTGGTGTTGATAAACAGCCGGCCCTGCCGAAAGGCGTCGGCTGTGCATTGCCGGATCATTCGGTCCAGCAGGCGGGTCTCAAAATCGTCCGCGCAGGCCTTGCCCTGCCAAGCCCAGTAGATGGCATGGGCTTGTGGCAGGCGCCAATCAAATGGCCCGAACAGGCGGTCCACTTGGAGTGCCGGCCCCGGCTTCAGGCGATACCGATCTGCCATTTCAGTGATGGTTTCCGGCGCAAGCAGCGAGAAATCCGGGTGGGGGCGGCCAAACAGATATTCCATTTCGCGGGCCCAGGACAATTTGTAATACAAGTGCGCCGAATCCATGTCGCCCCCCAGCTTATGCTGGAACAGCCAGGCCAGTTCGCGATAAAGCTGGGCGTCGCCCGGGTTGTAATGCAGCCCGCTGTCGCGCAGCAAGCTGATGCCGTGCCGCACCCAGCGCCAGCGGTCCTCCGGATCAGTGAAGAGGGCGCTAATGTTATAGGCCATATTCCAGGCTTGGAAGGCCCAGATGGTGCTGCAGCGCGGTTCGAGCTTGGTAATCCAATCCGCCAGTTGCACCAGTTCAAAATACCGGCCTTCCTCTTCCAGGGCGCTGGCGCGCAGCCAAAGGAAATCCGCCAGAACACCCCTGAACCCGCCCAGCGCCACTGTGGTGAAGGCGACCAGCGGCGGGGCGTTCTCCAGCGGAGCGGCAAGGTTCAGGCGCTCCTCCTGACGCATGAAGAGCAGCCGTTTATGCAACAGGCCGGAAGCGCTTAGCATCAGTAGCCCCAGCGCGCCAAGCAGGATGCAAATCAGCCGGTTCATAGCGTTGGCAGACCGACCTCCCGGCGGCCGAAACCCCAGACGCCGACCGCTGCGATCAAGAACGCATAAGCCAGGGCTTGAATCAACAGCGCCTGCAGCACATCGGCGCCACTGACCATGACGCCCGTGGACAATAATTCCAGCGGATCGCCGGTTTGCAACGGGCGCAGCAGGTGTCCCAGCAGGCGATAAAGCATTAATGAAGCGGCGGTCCAGCTTGTTGGCGTCGCCTGTAATTCCGTACCGGGGGCTTGTTCGGCGATGACCCCTTGGATGAAACCGCCGGCATTGATCAATGCCAGCGCGAACATGGAAATGAACACTGCTACGGGCATCGAAAAAAGACAACCGGCCGTTACCCCCAGCGCTACCAACAAGGCCAGGCGCATGAAAAGGATTGCCAGCGCCCGGATAAAATTGGCGGCAAACCCGCCGCGATGAAACAGCAGGATCAGCCCGTCTTCGGGGTTAAACATCACAGTCCCGGATTCGGCGCCGATATTGTGGTATTCAACGGTCAGGCCATTGCCGGCCGCTTGGGCCACAGCGGTTGGCGCCATGAACGAACGAATTACCCCCGGCGCCGCGTGGGTCTCGGTTTCCCAAAGAACTTGTCCGGCCGCATCGCGAAAAACCCAGCGCCCCGTAAGCGTGCCCGAACCCAGCCGTGAACTCGACAGCTTGTAGCGCACCAGCAAGGGGTGCTCTTCTGAAATCAGCCGGTCCGGGACGGTGAAGCGCCATTGACGGTACTCGCCGGGAGGCACGGCGCAGGACTCCGCCAGCAGGCGGGCGCGTATTTCCCGCAGCGCCTCCGCTTCATCCCGGGCCGCCGGCTCGCCCCCGCGCGCGCGGCGGGCCAGCCGTTCCCTCCAAACCGCCGTCTCCAACTGGGGCGCCGGCGGCCGCACGGGGATCCGTGCCACCAACAACTCTTCGCGCAGCACGGTGCGCTCGGCGTCGGACAGGTTCATGCGGCGCAACGAACCAAACAGCAGCGTGTAGGTGATGATGCCGCTGAAAGCCAGCAGGGCGAAATTAACCGCCATCAGGCCAAGCCACTTGCCCAGCCAGATTTGTGCGCGATGAACCGGTTTGGTCATGATCAATTGGATCTGCCGGGATTCGATTTCCGCCGCGACCGCGGCGCAGCCGGCCCAGACGGAAGCGAGCGAAAGCAGCGCAAACACGGCACCCAGCGTATAGACCAACAGCAATTGCACGTAGCCAGCGAGGGTGCCGTCGCTTTTAATCGTCGCCGGCAGGGCCAGGATGGCCAGGAGCAGCAACGCCAGCAGTGTGAGCACGACGCGCGACCGAATGGCCGCGCGCACCGCCAGCAGCGCGATGGCGAAAACGCCGCGCATGGTCAATCCGTTCGCCCGGCTGAAAGATAGTCCGCCACCCCGGCGGAGGGCGCCACGCCGGAATGGTCCTGCGCGTCCGCCCGGGCTTTGCGGACGACTTCCAGAAAGTATTGCTCCAGGTCGCGCCGCGGGCGGTCCACTTCCGGCTCGGCACCCACCAGCGCCTTCAATTCGGTCAGGATGCGCTGCATGGTTTCCGGCGGTATTTCCGGCAGGGTGATGCGGACCCGGTGCGGCTCCTCCAGTAGCTCCTTGATCGGGCCCATGGCTTGGATGACGCCATTGTAGAGAATGGCGATCCGATCGCAGACATCTTCAACGTCCGCCAGCAGATGCGATGAGAGCAGAATGGTTTTTCCACGCCGGGCGAGATTAACGATCAAATCCTTGACCTCGCGACAGCCGAGGGGGTCTAACCCCGAGGTGGGTTCATCGAGGACGATCAGGTCCGGATCATTGATCAAAGCCTGAGCCAGTCCGACCCGGCGAGCCATGCCTTTGGACAACTCACCGACGGCGCGGCGGCGCGCATGCCGCAGCCCGATCATGTCGAGCAATTGATCTATACGCGCCACTCGCGCGCGGCGCGGCAGGTCGAACAGGCTCCCATAAAAGGCCAGGATTTCTTCCAGCGTCAGGTAACTGTAGAGGTAGGATTCCTCTGGCAGATAGCCAACCCGCGCTTTGGTGCGGACATGGCGTGGGGAGTGTCCCAAAACGCGCAGATTGCCTTGGGTAGGGTATAGCAAACCGAGGATCATCTTGATGGTGGTGCTTTTGCCGGAACCGTTGGGCCCCAGCAAACCGAACACTTCGCCGCGCCGCACATCAAAGGAGATGCCACGCACAGCCTGGACCTTGGGCCGCCGCCAGAAGTCGCGGAAAGTCTTGCTCAATTCGCGGGCGGTCACAACCAGATTGGATTCGGCGGCGACATTCATGCCAGCAATTATATGAAACCCGGACGTGAAAAAAATAAAAATGGTGTAACGTGAAGAGACAAGCGCAAGCAAAATGACGCTAAGTTCCAAAGGGGTTCAATGAATGCCAAAACATTGGTGGTGAAGTATGTTCCGCGCCAGGATGCGTCCAATCCGGGGAAGCTGTTGGATGCGTTTCTATCGGTGGTCGGATCGGCCCATGTGCAAGTGTTGGATTTGACAGTGGATGTGCCCGATCTGTTATTGCCCGTGCAGGTTGAGGCATACATTCGCCGCAATTACATGGGCCAGCCGCTAAACAAAGCACAAGCAGCCGCCATGACCAAGCTGGACCGGATGACTGCGCAGTTCAAGGCGGCCGACACGGTCGTGGTCGCGTATCCCATGTATAACTTTTCCCTGCCGGCGGTCGTCAAAGCCTATTTCGACTCGGTCATGTTGAAGGGTGAAACGTGGGATATAAATGAGCAGGGATATGTTGGTCTGATGAAGGGCAAGCGGGCGCTAATCCTCAATACCAGCGGCGGTGTTTATGAAGGCGCCTGGGCTTCGTATGAGCACGCAGTCAGCCTTGCCCGGGTTGAGTTCGGTTTCATGGGCTTTGATCCGGTCGAGGCGATTGTCGCGGCTGGGATGAATCAGTCTCGTGAGCGGGCCCCGGAAATCCTGGATCGAGCCGTGGCCCAGGTGAAGGCGCTGGCCGCGAAATGGTATGGCAACTAGGGGCTGGCATTACGCCAGGCACGGGCCTGGAGCCGCGATATGGCGCTTCCATTAGTTTGGCTGAAACGGTTGTGGCAGCCGATTGTCCAACTTTTCAAGCAAGGATTGTCGCCGCATAAAATCGCCCAATGCCTGGTTCTGGGCACGCTATTCGCGCTGTTTCCGGTCTTGGGCGTAACCTCGCTGCTGAATGCCGCGGTGGCGCTGGCTTTGCGTTTGAATATGCCGGCTATCCAGGCGATCAACTGGTTGTTGGCCGGCGTTCAGGTGCTGCTGATCATTCCGCTGATCCGCGTCGGGGAGTGGTTGTTCAATGATCCGCGCATCCCGCTTTCGCTGGATGAATTGACGCATGTATTTCGCACGGATCCGGCTGGATTTTTCACCCTGTTCGGAATGTCGTTTGTGCATGCCATTGCGGCGTGGGCGGTGATCGGGGTGCCGGCGGCGGCAGGCGCCTATGCGGTGCTGGTGGCCGGAATTCACATCTGGCAACGCCATCGGGGAAAAGCGTGTCCCCCTGCCTGATCTGCCGTGGCGGCCGGCCCTTCCATGCCTGAAGCCGTCTCGAACCGCCGGGCCGACCGATTTGTGCGGTGCGCCCAGCGTTCGTGCCCTGCCGGTTTACGGGAGCGGCCGTCGGCAGGAATGCCCGGCGGGTTGTATCCCGACGCTAGGCTTCGATTTCCATCGCGCGGAAGGCCAACATACCCAGCGCCAAGATGCCGCACAGGTAGATGCCGGCATAAAGCCCGGCCCAACCCACATAGGTCCACGGGATGCTTCCATCGCCAGCCAGCGCATCGGCCACCCAGAAGTGCTGCCAGTTGGGCAGGAGCGTGTAGAGGATGGAGGCCAGCAGGCTGTGGTCGGCATGCCGTCCAAACGTATAGTCGGAGATCAGCCCCAGCGTCAGCACCAGGCCGCAGATCGCCAGGGTGGGGAAGGTGGGCAGGCGGGTGGCCAGGCCGACGGCCAGGCCGGTAAACACAAGGCCAGCCATGGCAATCAGGATGCCGGCCGGCAACACTTTCATGGAGTACGCGACGCCGAAAAAGGCCGGTTGGCCGGAACGATCAATAAATCCCGCGCCCAAAAAGACCGTCCCGATGCAGACCAGCAGGAGCGAGAAGGCGCTTGCTGAAAACGAGCGGCGGTCTAAAAAGTTACACAGACCGGCCAGCGCATAAGCGGTTACGATGGCGCCAAACAGGGGCGCGCCCGACCACCAGTCCAGAATGAAATCATCGGCTGCCGTGCGCGCGCTCATAATTGTGCAGGCGATCGCGCCCGCGGCAAAGAGCAGCAACACGAGCCCCACACCGGTGAACTTGGAGAGGAAGAAAATCTCCCGATTTACCGGCTTGCTGAGGATTGAAGCCGCGGTGCCCTGGCGGATTTCGCGCGCCAGAGTGGAGCAGGCGGCGAATCCGCCCAGGATGATGGCGCAGACAAATTGCAGGGCCAGGGCGCTGTCGCGCGTCATCTTGGCGCCCTCCCCGAGCGTGTGGGTGATCATGACCGGCATCAGCGCAATGAGCAGGTAGCAAGCGGTGGTCACCAGCAGAAAAATCGGCTGGCGGATCGTTTCCAGCGCTGTCAAGCGGGTCAGCGCGGAGAATTGCCGAATGCGAATCTTCATGGCTTGGCGGGACAGAGCATAGAGTCGGATGCCATGGCCAGCAAGCGCGGAAAAATGTAACTTGAACCCCTTCCCCAAACACGATGGAGTGCGGGCATTCTGCCGGCGGCGACCGCCAATTTCTCATTCGCAATTCAGTCCGCACTCCGTATAAATAACCCATGCACAGTGCAATGTCCGCGGATTGGCTAAAGGCCCTGGTCATGGGGGTGGTGGAGGGGATGACCGAATTTGTCCCGGTGTCTTCAACCGGTCATTTAATTCTGGCCAAGGCCGTCCTGCGTTTTACGATCAACGACTCCTTTGAGGTGTTCATCCAGACCGGCGCGATGCTGGCGGTCGTGATCGCCTATTTCCCGCGTTTCGCGGGGCTGCTGAACTTCCGGCGTCATATCGGGTTTGCGGGTTGGCGGGGTATCGGCCTACTTGCATTGACGTCCGCGCCGGCGCTGCTGGTCGGGCTGTTGTTGCATGCCTCCATTAAGGCGCACTTGTTCAATCCCGCGACCGTGGCGCTGGGTCTGGGGCTGGGG
>CAZMXS010000042.1:22918-41671 GCA_964570325.1 uncultured Verrucomicrobiota bacterium
GCGTTGAGCGCATTCTGAAGGTCGCCCGGCAGCATCTGGCGGCCTTCCTCCAGGCCGGCCTGGGCCGCGGGCGGGGCGGGATTCTGCTCACGGAGCGGTTTGTCGGGGACAAACAGAAGACGGCGGAGGTGGACATGATCAATTGGCGACAGGCGTTGGCCATCGGCTTGTTCCAATGCCTGGCGCTGTTCCCCGGCATGTCGCGGTCCTCCTCAACCATCCTTGGGGGCATGCTGTCTGGTGTGAGACGGCGGGCGGCCACGGAGTATTCGTTCTTCGCCGCCGTGCCGGTGCTGTTGGCGGCGGGTGGCTTTGATCTGCTGGAGAGCCTGCCGCAACTCGGCCGCGCCGATCTGCCGCTCTATCTCATAGGCTTCATCGTATCTTTTCTCGCTGCCTGGGTCGCCGTCCGGTTTTTTATCCATTACCTGGCGCGGCACACCCTGGTCCCGTTTGGCTGGTACCGCCTTGGGCTGGCCGTGGTGGTGTTGGGCTGGTGGTTCGGCCGGTAGTGGAGAAGTCAACGGCCGGCGGACCGATTGGCGCTGATTTGCCGGTTCATCGCTGCCGCGATCCGCTGCGCCAGGCGGGCAGGCGGCCATCCAGCTTGAGTTGTTTGAGGTAGTCGAGATCCACTT
Source organism: uncultured Verrucomicrobiota bacterium (assembly GCA_964570325.1). Lineage (GTDB taxonomy): Bacteria > Verrucomicrobiota > Kiritimatiellia > CAIQIC01 > CAZMXS01 > CAZMXS01. Next base: position 23,557 of record CAZMXS010000042.1, read on the forward strand.
TAAGATGCACGCCCCCGGGCTCTTCGGGTTGCGTCTCGTATTCCAACACGTTGGCAACATGCACGGTGGTCAGGGGACCAAAACTATGCTGGCGGCCTTGGCTCGGATGGTGATGGTAGGCGCAGGCCTCGACCACGGCGTCCGCGAAGCCCCACAGGCCCAGCAGGTAGGCGCCGACCTCGGCATGCGTCGCCCCGAGCATGTCTTTCTCCGCATCAATGAGCGCGATCCTTTTCTCCCGCACCGCGGCCAACACTTGCGCGTAGGCGTCGGGCATGTTGGCCACCATGACGAGCTTGCCGAGATCGTGGAACAGCCCGGCGATGAAGGCGGTCTCGGCCGATTTCTTGTCAATGCCCTCCAGCAACGCGATTTCCTGCGAGTAAATCCCCACCGTCAGACTGTGGTCCCAGAGGCGTTTATAGGAGAACCCCGCAATAGCCACCTGCGCCGGCTGTGTGAAGATATGCACGACCAGCACCAGCGACTTAAGCGTTTCCAACCCCAGCAACGCGGCCGCCTGGGTCGGGTCCGCGACATGTTGGCGCAAGCCGAAAAAGGCGGAGTTGACTAGCTGCAGGATCTTGGCGCTCATTGCAATGTCGCGCCGGATGATGTCGCCGACGCGGTCAATGGACGGAGAGGGGGACTGCAGTTCCTGGACCACGCGCAGATAGAGATCCGGGAGGCTGGGCAGGTTGCGGATCTGCGTCACGACGTTGCCCAGGCTTTCGCGGGTCAGCAGGTCGCGCAGCGCGAAGGCGCGCTCAATGGTTTCGCGGATGGCCATCAGGTCGTAGGGTTTGAGGAGAAACTGGTGCGTCGAGCCGACCAGCCGGTAGCTGACCTCCGGATCGGCCTCGCTGGAGAACACCAGACGGATGGTGCGCGGGTATTGCTGCTTGACCTTGTTCAGCAATTCCGTGCCGTCCATGCCTGGCATGCGCAGGTCGCTAACCACCGCGTCGAACGGGCCGGTCTCCATTCGGCGGAGCGCCTCCTGGCCGGTCAAGGCGAAGGTGATGTCCCAATCGGCCAGCTTGGTCTGCAGCATGTGCTGCAGGATGTTGAGGATGCTGGGATCGTCGTCCACGAATAAAATGCGTTTTTTCATGGGAGCCCTGTTCGCCATTTTACCCTCGCCCCGCGGACGAAGCAAGGGAGGGCATAACTATAAATATACCGCGTCCGACTAAACAAGTTCATTGCGATCGGATAATTCTTATGCTTAAAAGACAAGGCATGAAGAAAAGCTATATTCTGGATACCAATGTCCTCTTGCATGATCCTAACGCATTCATGCATTTTGACGACAACCACGTAATCATTCCTTTGAAGGTCATCGAGGAAATTGACACGTTCAAGCGTGACTTGAGCGAGCTGGGTCGCAACGCGCGCCATCTGTCGCGGACGCTCGATGGTTTGCGGCGGCAGGGCAAACTGGCGGACGGCGTGCCGCTGCCAAACGGCGGACTGCTGCGAGTGACCTACCCCGCCGGGGTGGACCCGTTCGACGGCCGATTGCCGGCGGATGACCAAATCCTCCAGGTGGCGCTCGAACTGATGCGCGTCGAGCACGGGCAGCCCTGCATCATCGTCAGCAAGGACATTAACCTGCGCCTGAAAGCCGATGCGCTGAACATCAGCGCCGAGGATTATCAGTCGGATCATGTGGATATCGCCGAATTATATGAAGGACACCGCGAGGCGGAAGTGACGCCCGAGCAGTTGGCGGCTTTTCAGCGCGACGGTCGCCTGCCCTTCGAGCCGGCGGACATTTCACCAAATGAATACGTCATGCTGCGGGCCGGCGGCGGTGACGGGCCCGCCCAGTCGGCGCTCGGCCGCTTCGATGTCGAGCACCGCTGCCTGGTGCCGTTGGCCCCGGTGCCCGAGGAAGCGCATCCCATTCAGCCGCGCAACCGGGAACAGTATTACGCGCTTGACGCGTTGCTCAACGACCAGATCAAGGTGGTGACCGTGATCGGCAAGGCCGGTACCGGCAAGACTTTGTTGGCAATAGCCGCCGCGCTGCACAAAACCTTCGACAAGAAAAACTACCGCCGCATGCTAGTCTGCCGGCCGACATTTCCGATGGGCCGTGATATCGGTTTTCTCCCGGGAACGGTTGAGGAAAAGTTGAACCCCTGGATGCAGCCGATCTATGACGCGCTCGATCTGTTGGCCAATGGCAAGCGGCCAGGACTGCGGCGAACCAAGGAGGGGTATGAGGAGAGCGATCGTATCGGCATCGAACCGCTGACGTATATCCGCGGTCGCAGCCTGCCCAACCAGTTCATCGTCGTGGACGAGGCGCAGAACCTCACGCCGCACGAGGCCAAGACCGTCATGACCCGCGTCGGGCACGGCACCAAAATCGTCCTGACCGGCGACATCTACCAGATTGATAATCCCTATGTGGACAGCATGTCTAATGGCCTTTCCACGGTCGTCGAGCGTTTCCGCGACCATCCGATTGCCGCGCATGTGCTATTGACCAAGGGGGTGCGTTCAGAGGTCGCCGAACTGGCGGCAAACTTGTTGTGAAGTTGGGATACGTCCGCAACCCTTTCGGGAAACGTACTACGAATTGACCTGAAGGGGGCTCCGCGAGGCTGCGTCGTGCCACCTTTTGATATGGGCAGGTGGAGCGAACCGTCCTTGGTGAGTCGCAAACTTGATGCGGGCTTGTCTCCTCTTGTTTGGCAAAACGGCAATGGATTGAGGAGAGGCAAAAAAACCGAGTGCGCGTTTGGCAGTCTTGGTGCCTTTTAAGGCCATGTTGAGCGCGGAGTAAACACCCCGCGCGACGTTGATTGGGAGCGCAGGTCGCCGGCTCGCTTTTTGCCAAAGCAGGGATAAAATCACACGCCCGGCGCGGTTTCCGCGGGGCTGGGGCGGTCAAGTATTTCCCGGACCTTGGCCGCGAGATCTTCCATGTTGTAAGGCTTGTGTACCAGCGGCGTCTCGCTGCTGGCCGTCAGGCCGTGTTCGGCAATAGCCTCGGCCGCGAAGCCGGACATGTAGAGCACTTTGATGCCTTTGCGGATGGTCAGGAGTTCCTCCACCAGCGCCGGGCCGTTGATATGCGGCATAACGACGTCGGTCAGCACCATGTGGATCGGCCCCTCGTGGCGCTCGGCAATTTGGAGCGCTTCGCGCCCATGTGCGGCTTGCAATACCCGGTAACCCAGCGAAGTAAGCAGCCGCACCGTCAGCCGGCGCACCATCTCTTCGTCTTCGACGACCAAGATGGTTTCCGTGCCGCCGACGACCTGCTCCGCCAGCAATACTGCCTGCTCGACCGGAGTCTGGGCGCGCGGGAAGAAGATGCGGAACTCGGTGCCACGACCCAGCTCGGTGTCGAACTCGATGAACCCGCCGCACTGGCGGATAATGCCATAGACTGTGGACAACCCCAAGCCGGTGCCCTTGCCCTCGGGCTTGGTGGTGAAGAACGGCTCGAACAGGTGTTCCTTGACTTCCGGTCCCATGCCGATGCCGGTATCGGTCAGCCGCAACCTCACGTATGGACCGGGATGAACGTCAATCCGGTTCTGGCAATCCGCGCGACCAAGCACGACGTTGGTGGTTTCCAGAGTCAATTTGCCGCCTTGCGGCATGGCGTCGCGCGCGTTGACCAGCAGGTTCATCAGCACTTGCTGGATTTGCCCAGGGTCGGCCATGATGTTGCCCAGTTCCTCGCCAAGCTGGGTCGTCATTTCGATGTCCTCACCCAGCGTGCGGCGGAACAAGTGGCTCAGTTCCATCACGATCGCGTTCAAGTCCACATTGCGGACCTCGGCCAGTTGCTTGCGACTGATAGTCAGCAATTGGCGCGTCAGATCGGCGGCGCGCTCGGCGGCGCGTTCGATCTGCTCCAGATCGTGCCGGAACGGATCGTGCGGTCCGCCCTCGTCGAGCAGCAGCTTGCTGTAGCCGAGGATTGAAGTCAGCAGGTTGTTGAAGTCATGCGCAATTCCTCCCGCCAGGCGGCCGACCGCCTCCATTCGCTGGGCGCGCTGGAACTGCTGGGCGAGTTGCATCTCGCGCGTCACATCATGGGAAACGGATACGAAATTGACCGTCTGCCCGGTGTGGTCGCGGATCGGGGTGATACTGAGATCTGCCTCGTAAAGGCTGCCATCCTTGCGGCGGTTGACGACATGACCGCGCCAAGTCTCGCCGCGGCGCAGTTCAGTCCACATCTGGGCGTAAAATTCGGGCGGGTGCCGGCCGCTCTTCAGCAGGCGCGGATTTCGGGCGAGCACCTCGCCGGCGGTGTAGCCGGTGATGGTTTCAAACGCGGGATTGACATATTGGATGACTCCATCGGTATCCGTGATCATCACCGCCTCGGCGGCCTGATGGACGGCCATGGCCAGGCGGCGGTTCTCCGCTTCAGCCTGTTTCTGTTGGGTCACGTCAATGACGTAGCCCAGAAAATGTGTCGGCCGCCCGTCGGCATCGCGGACGATCATGGTGAAGTCTTCCACTGTGCGGTATTGGCCATTGGCATGCCGCAACCGGTATTTCTGCTCATAGCTGTCCTGGCCCGCCGCGACGTGGGCCCGCACCTCTTCTGAAACGCGCGCCAAGTCTTCGGGATGAACCAGCGCGGCATATTTCACTGCCCCCGAAATGAAGACGTCGGGTTTATAGCCGAATCCCTTTTCGACGTTGGGTGAGACATATTCAACCGGCCAATCCGCTTCCGCCCGCCATTTGAAAACGACGGTTGGTCCCGTGATGAACAGTCGGCGCTCATCGGTCAGCGATTTGCGCAGCTCGTATTCGCGCGTGATGTCGCGAAAGATCAGGACCACACCTGCCGCCTGTCCGCCGGCGCTATCCGCGATCGGCGCGGCGCTGTCGGCGATGACCCGGCGGGCGCCGTCGCGCGCGATCAGTACCGTGTCGTTGGCCAAGCCTTGGATTGTCCCGGTTTGAAGGACGCGCCGAACTGGATCCGCCGCCGGCTTACCCGTGGTTTGGTTGACGATCCGGAATACCGCATCCAAGGGTTGGCCGGCGGCTTCGCGATTGTTCCACCCAGTCAATTGCTCGGCGCGCCCGTTCATGCGTTGGATACGCCCTGCGCGGTCGGCCACGATGACTGCATCGCCGATGGATTGGAGCGTGATATCCAGGTTGCGCTCGTTTTCGCGTAGCGCGCGCTCGGTCTTGATCCGTTCGGTGACGTCTATGCCGATTGACAGCAGGCCCGTAGTCCGGCCTTTCCGGTCCTTGAGTGTTTTATCGTACCATTCAATATCACGCCGCCGCCCGTCGCGAGTCAGGATGCAATTGATATTGCCGTGAGTCTGCAGATCATTGACGGCGGTCTGGAATAACTCGCGAATGGGCGCGCGATCTTCCGGCGGCAGGAAAGTGTCAAACCAGTCACGGCCTTTTACTTCGGAAAGTCGGTACCCGGAAAGCTGCTCCATGAACGGGTTGATCAGGACGATGCGCCCCGACGGGTCGAGCACCACAATGATGACTTGGGCGGCGTCAATCAGCGTTGCCGCCAAATCTGGAAACTGCCCAATGTCCGGCAACGCGGGCGCCTCCTGGTTCGTGCGGCTTTTATTTTTGCGCGACTGCACTCTACCAGCCCTTTGTCATCATTACAAAATATCCGGTCCTCCTAGCTCGAATGGACGCAAGGCAGGGAACGATCCCATAACAGAATATATTCTCATTACCCCCATGCGGTCGCAATTGTTAAGAAAAAAGCGCGCTCAATGACTGGCGCGAATATCCGAAATGGGGTAAAGTACTCCAACATCTATAAGATTACGGATGTGTCCGCATCAAAAAAAGGAGCAACCAAATGATCAGCAAGAAGATGGAAGCCACGATCAACGACCAGATCAACAAGGAAATCTATTCCGCTTACCTCTATCTTTCCATGGCCGCTGCCAGTGCAGGGCTGGGCCTGGCGGGATTTGCCAAATGGTTCAAGATCCAGTTCCACGAGGAAATGAATCATGCCATGAAGTTTTTTGACTATGTCAACGAGCAGGGCGGCCGAGTGACGCTCAAGGCAATCAAGGATCCGGACGCCGATTTCAAATCGCCGACCGCCATGTTCGAGCAGACATTCAAGCATGAGCAGTCGGTCACTGCCAGCATCTACGAGATCGTGGATCTCGCCATTAAGGAGAGGGATCATGCGACCCATTCTTTCCTGAAATGGTTTGTGGATGAACAGGTGGAGGAGGAGGCCAATGCCCAGGATATCCTGACCAAGCTACGCATGGTCGGAGACAAGGCGCAAGGACTCTTGATGGTGGACCACCAACTGGGGCAGCGCAAGAGCGACTGAACGGGGAAGTCTTCGCTGTCGGGCAAACAACCCGACGCCTGGATACCGCATCTAACGGGTTTTCTGGCGTCACATACTTGAATTATTTGGTGAAGATGCCTCGTCGTTCCGTTGCGTGGCGCTCCTCGGGATGACAACCAGGGACAGCGCATCAGCCATCATGGCGAGCAAGCTGAAGCTCTCCACGGAACCCAGGCATCTTGTCCGCTTTTGCCGATGCCCCGTCCCTTTCTAGTTTGAGTGGGATGCCTGAATCGGTCTCGCGCCCTTGGAAGAGCGGCTTGAATTCGCTCGGCCAATATGCCAGCTTTGAGCAAATAAATCATTCATGAGGATGTTTTCCATGCGGAAAGTGAAACATTGGCTGTTGGCCGTTGGGATGGTGGCGCTATCTCCGTTCCTGGCCGGCGGGGCGTACCGAGCCGAGGATATCACTCTGCTGGTGGTGCCGGCACGCTATTCAGTTATGCAGGTTGCCTTCGATATTATCAGCCGATACCCCGTCGTGCTGGTGTCCTATCAGGGCGACGCGACCACGCCCGCGCCGCGCATCCACGCCTGGAACGGGCGCGAATGGGTGGGCGTGACGGCGACCGATTATGTCGAGGCGAATTTCATGACCATCACGCCAGGGCGGGCCGTGTTGGTGGGCGACGATGCTTTGTTGCCGCCGGTAATGGCGTCCATTTCGTCCTGGTGCCCAAAGATTGAACGCGCGGTTTCCCTCGATACCGCGGCGCTAATTAATTTCTTCGGTCATTATTTTGATTTCGAACGGTCCGAATGGCAATGGTTTGCCGCCCGCTATAATCTCAATTTGACGGTGACGAATGCGCCCGCCTTGCAGGGCAGTTGGTATGACCGACCATACTACGAGGACGAATACTTCAGTTCGCGGCCGCGCAAGGAGCGGGAAAAGAATGTGAAACCTGCCGAGGTGCTCGCGCCCGCCCCGGTTTCGGCCCCTGCCGCCGAAGCCTCGGATGCCCCCTCGGCGACGCCCACTTTTGAGCAATTGGCTCCTGCGCAGGAGGAAGAAGCCCCGGCGCCGGTAATGGAGACGGCGCCCGCGTCAGAAATTAAGCTGGAGCCTGTCACGTCGTCGCTGCCGGCAGCTTCCATCCAGCCCGCACCGGTTGCAGAAACGGAGCCGCCGCCAGCCCAGGTCATTGAAACTGCGCCAACCGCGAGTCAACCGGCTGTGCCATCCGGCTGGGTGGAACAGGCCACCGACAAAGGCGGGCCATGAAGTGTCGCTGCTCCAGTTTTGCGCGGTGGGTGTTCGCCGTGTTGGTCGCGTGCGGATTGGCTGGATGCATGACCCGCGAAGTGATTGAACCCGAACACGGGACCACGTTGATCGTGGCGCGGGGCGGCAGCCAGGTCAATCTGAGTTGGAACAGTCAAACCGGCATGTGCTACACGGTGCTTTACTCGGAAAAGCTCAGCGGGGTCAATCCCTGGCGCGAATTGCCAGGCGCGATCAATCTCCGGGGCACCGGAGATACGATGACATTCAGCGACAACGTGAATCCGGTGGTCAATCGGTATTACCGTTTGCGGATTGGTCCGGCGGCATTGCCGGTTGCCAAGTAATTACAGCCATTCCGGTTTGCGGTGAAGATCAAGACCAGATCGGTGGCCATTCTTCTGGGAACCTTCATTCCCCTGATTGCTTTCGTTTGTTTGTCAGTCGGCCTGATTTTGTTGCGAGAGCACGCGGACTTGGAACGTCGGCTGGTCCATCGCCACACCTTGCGAGCCGTGCGCGCGATCCAGTCCGAACTGCGGGCGCTCCATACGCTCAATTCAGATTGGGCCGCCTGGGACGACACCTGCGCCTTCATCGTTGATCGCAATATGGCCTATCGCCAGGCCAACCTGATGGATGAAACCTTTGTCAGCATGCAATTGAGCCTGCTGGCGTTCCTTGACAGCGAGGGGAAGGAGGTTTGGCTGCAGATGTTTGACCCGATCCACCAGCGCACGGCGGCAACGGCGCCGGAGGTTCGAGCGTTCCTATCCCAGGCCGGCCGCCGCTTTGTCTAGCAGACGGTGACCAACCAGGTTTCGGGCCTGCTCATGGCCCGTCCCTGGCCGCTGCTGATCAATGCCCAGCCGGTTCGCAGCAGCTTGAACAAGGAACCGATCGTCGGCACCGTGATCATGGGCCGCCAGATGGACAATCAGTTTATTATCCGCGTGAGCGAGCAGACCGATCTGCCGATTTCACTTTACCGAGTGGATGACGAGGAATTGCCGGTTGCGGCCCGATCCGCGGTGCGCGAGCTGGAGGCGGCGCTGAGTCACCCGCGCGGTCGCGAACCGCCAGTGCTGGTGCGCGCGCTGGACCGGGAGCGCATCGCCGGTCACGCCCTGCTGCGGGATGTGGACGGACGTTCCGCCATGCTGGTGCGCGTGGAAATCCCGCGCGACATCTTCGCGCAAGGCTGGTATGCGACGTGGTACATTGGGTTTGCCATCGCCGGGGTGGGGCTGTTTTTTGGGTTGATGCTGCTGTTCCTCCTGCAAAAGTTCGTGCTGGGGCGGCTTTCGAACCTGACCGAAGCGGTGGACCGCATCGCCGCCTCCGGTAACCGGGTGGCGCGGGTGGCGGTGTCCGGCAAGGATGAGATTACCGGTTTGCAACGGGAAATCAACCGCATGCTGGAGGGGCTGGAGCGGGGCGCTGCCGACCTTGAGCGCAGCGAACACTTTCTGCGGCGCATGATCGAGACCTCGCCGATCGGCATTATTACCTTCGACGCCAAGGGTCTGCTGACGGCGGCGAATCCGGCCGGCCTGAAAATCTTTGGCGTCGAAAAGCAGGACGATGCGCTGGGCTACTGGTTGTTCGAAGATCCGAACATCCCCGACGATATCAAACGCCAGGTCCGTGAGGGCCGCACCGTGTTCTACGAGGCTTGGTACGAGTTTGAGCTGATCCACCGCCGACGCCTCTACCGCTCCAGCGCCACGGGCCGGATCTACGTTGACGCGGTGATCACGCCCATGTCCGCGGATAACGGTCGCGAGCCATCCGGTTTCCTACTGCAGATCTCGGATGCCACCCGGCGCAAGCTGGTCGAGGAGGACTTGCGCCAATCCTACGCGGAACTCAAGCGGCTGTCCGCCCATATCCAGTCGGTGCGCGAAGAGGAGCGTACGCGGATTGCGCGCCAGATTCATGATGAGCTCGGGCAGTTGCTGATGGCGCTCAAGATTGACATTGTCTGGATGGAGAAACGCATTGGCGCCGGTTCTGCGCCGCTGGTGGAAAAAATGGCGGCCGTCCGGAAGAACATGGACACCATTGCCGAAGTGGTGGAAAAAATTTCCCTGGAGCTGCGGCCCAGCGTCCTGGACCGGCTGGGTCTGGCGGCGGCGGTGGAGTGGCAGGGCCAGGAGTTTGCGCGCAAGACCGGCATTGCATGTCGCGTGGCGGTGGACCTGGGTCGCCTGGAACTGGATGACGAGCGCGCCACGGCCATCTTCCGCATCGTGCAGGAGGCGCTGACCAACGTGGCCCGGCATGCCCAGGCCACGGTGGTTGGGTTGAGTCTGCGTTTCGCCGACCGGACCCTTGTGTTGGAGATCAGCGACAATGGCCGCGGTATCCCGCCGGAAGCAATCCACAGCGCCGAGTCCTTCGGCCTGGTTCAGATCCGCGAGCGCGCGGAGTTTTGCGGCGGCCAGGCTGATTTTGGGCCGGGGGCCGATGGCGGAACGCGCGTGCGCGTGACCATTCCCATCATCCTTCGTGCGGCGGAGGCGGCGGCGCCATGATCCGGGTGCTCATTGCCGACGACCATCCGATTTTTCGCCAGGGGCTCCGGCAGGTGCTGACCGAGTCGCCGGACATCACCGTCGCCGATGAGGCCGGTTCGGGCCACGAAACATTGGCTAAGATCCGCAAGCAGAAGTTCGACCTCGTGACGCTCGACATCTCGATGCCCGATGTGGACGGGCTCGACGTCCTCAAGCAGATTCGCGCGGAGCGGCCGAACCTGCCGGTGCTAATGCTTAGCATTTATCCGGAGGAGCAATTTGCCGTGCGCGCCCTGCGCGCCGGCGCGCAGGGCTACCTGACCAAAAACAGCGTACCGGACGAGCTGGTGCAGGCCGTACACCAAGTGGTTGGCGGCGGCACCTATATCACGGCCGCGCTCGCTCAGCGCCTTGCTCAGGAGGTGCAGCAGCCGCGCGCCGCCACCCGCCCGCATGAATGCCTGTCCGATCGCGAATATGAAATCCTGCGCCTGCTGGCCAGCGGCCTGACCGTCAGTGAAATCGCCGCCAAGCTCTTTTTGAGCGTCAAGACAGTCAGCACGCATCGCGCCCATATCCTGCACAAGATGAAGATGGACAGCACCGCGCAGATCATGCGCTACGCCATCGAAAACGGCCTGGTGAAGCAATAAGCCGGCGCGAGCCATCAGACAAAATCTGATGCGCGAATCAGACAGCCTCTCCCTATCCGCTTTGGGCGCCGGCCCGTACCTATATTTGCAGAAAAAGAGAACGGAGTGTTCCGATGCAGCGGGAGGATGCAAAAATGAAAAAGGCGCGGCGGGGCTTCACGCTGATCGAAATGATGATTGCCGTCGTTTTGATCGGCATTGTAGCGCTGATGACGCTTCCCAACGTGATCGGGCGCCTGCCGGAGTATCGGCTGACCGGTGTCAGTTGGAAGTTGACGGCGGATATGAAGCTGGCCCGGATCCGAGCCATCACCCAGGGCGTTCCGGCCCAGCTTGATTTCTCTCATGTCGGGGAGGGACGCTACTCAATTTGGACCGACAACAACAAGAACGGAATCAAGGACACCGGCGAGGTGCTGACGACTGATTTCAGCGACAAGCCGGATGTTCGCATGTGGTGCTGGCCGCAGAACGGCAGGTTCTACCCGGACGGCAGTTTTTCCGGCGGCTCGGAGAGCTGGGAGGGGATGATGTGGCTTTCGCTCTGGGCGAATGGCGTCTGGCGCAGCTATTGGATGCAGTGCTTCCCGTCGGGTCTGATTGTCACTTATAGCACGTGGGGGATGTATGACTCCTAACAACCACAACGATATTGGGCGGCGCGCGGCGCGCGCCGGAGGGTTCACCCTGCCGGAAATCCTAGCCACCTCGTTGATCGTGATGGTCGGATTTGCCGGGCTCATGTCTTTCATGACTTGGATGATGTATGCCGTCAATTACAGCGAACAGGCGACCGCAGCCATCGAATTGGCGCAGGAGCGGATGGAGACTCTGGTCGCCGGCGGCTTCACCAACAGCACCAGCGGCTCGTCCATTCAGCAACCGTACAGCATCTACTGGGAGGTTGTTGCCCCGACTACTCCGTGCAACCTGATCAAAAAATTGACGGTGACCGTAAACTGGAGTGGGCCGGAGACAAAACACCATTCGATTGTGCTCAAGAGCATGGACGTGGACACCAAGCCGTCCATGGTCGGCATCTCGTTCACCAATATCGGCGGAATTTAGGATGGATAAGCCATGAACAAGGCGCAACAACTGAATGCGGCACCCGGGCGGGTGAAGGTCAGCGGCTTCACCTTCACCGAGGTGCTGATTTCCACCGTGCTGGGCGTGCTAGTGATGGCCGGCCTGCTCAGCGGCTACATCCAATTCCGGCAGGTCATGGAACGGCAGCGCATCGTCAGTTCCATGCAGTCGAATGTACGCGTCGCGCTGAACTACCTTTCGCGCGATATCGGCATGGCCGGGTATGGATTGAACGTCATTGCCACGCGCCTGCCGGATTGGATCACCTGGGTGAACAACTTCCGGACCAATCCGGCTATTGCCGAAGCTTCCGGGGTGGGTAACTCCGATAGCATCACGTTGGCGGGGGCCTATACCCGGGTGGGTGGGTTGATGGCTAACGCTGCGCGCGGGTCGAGCACTCTCACGATCGGTCCGGCAGGCGCAGGTTCCAAGTTCAATACAACGGACAAGAAACTGGCGTATATCGGCGGGTGCGAGTTGGTGCGGATTACCTCGGTGGCCGGCGACACGTTGACGGTCAGCACGCATCCGACGCTGGCCCGGGGGCTGAATTACGATCATAAAGTCAACGAGCCGGTGGAATTGGTCCGGGTTTTCACTTATTCGGTGATCAAAACCTCGGACGGAGCCTGGGGCATGCCGGATTGCTATCTGGACCGCTACGATAACACGGTGGAAAACGAGTATTGGTACAAGCGCATTGTGGCCACGGGCGTCGAGTACATGAAGCTCGAGCGCACCTGGCCGGACGCCATCCGCGTAATCCTGCGCTGCCGGTCCAATGTGCCCGATTCCTCTTACACCGATCCGGTTTACAACGATCAATATCATCGGGTGACGGTCACAAACGTGGTGAACATCCGCAATCTTGGAACGAAAGGGGTGCTGTAAAATGAAAACAACCCAGATCGTTTGCATGGCGGGCTCGATTCAGGATGAATCGAAGCGCGGCGTGGTGATGGTGGCAGCGCTTCTGCTGCTGGGCGCCTTGGCCATTGTCGCGGTGACGGTGGGCTCGCTGGTCAACACGGAGTTGCTCAGCTCCAACTATTATCAGAAAGAGCGCGAGGCGTTCTACCAGGCGGAGGCCGGTGTGCGCTACACGATCAGCCGGATCAGCATGGACTTGCGCAATAACCTGGTCGCGCTGACCGGCTCTGTGGAGAATGTCAACTATGCCTGCCCTGAGGGGTATAGCTTCGGGGCGGTCGCGAGCCTGGGACGGATGGCCCGGAGCACCTGGTACACATTCTCCGTCACGGGCTATTACCAGAACGCCAAGTCCGTGATCGAAGTGGCGGTTGCCCGACCGCGCGTGATGACCATGGCGGGCATATTTGGCGACAAGCTGTTAAAGGTGCAGCCCAACAACGAGGTTTACAGCTATGATTCGTTGGTGGTCGCCAATCCGACGCCGGCCCAGTCTACCGGCCAGGCGAATATTGGGTCCAATGCGGACATAGGAGTCAAGCCCGGTATTTTCCTGGACGGCAACGTGCTGCTGGGGGTGGATTCGCCGATTTGTTCTCTGCCGAATCCGCCTTTCGGTTATGAATGGCTGTATATCGGGCGGATTGATCCTGATCCACTGGGAGCGAATGGCGGCTGGGTTTCGGATGCGATCAACTACTACAGCAATCCGGCCAAGAATAACAATGCATCGTGTCCGCAGATCAATAACAATGAGTTAGTTGTAAATAGTACAATCACACTTCAGCCCGGCAATTACTACCTCAAATACCTTTATGTGAAAGCGGGGGACGAATTGAAGATTAACGCGACTCCGGAAAACCCCGTGGTGATCTGGATGAACGGTGAGATTCGGGTTCAGCCGAACTCGTTCTTCAATCAAGCCAACGGCCGGCCGGCCAACTTCTTCATTTTCAGCAAATCGTCAGAACCGATTAATTTCCAGCCGAATGGCAACATCAATGCGTTTGTCTATGCGCCAAATTGCACGGATATGTCGTTGCTGCCGAATGGTTATGTTCGCGGAGTGTACTGGGGCAAGTATGTCAATTTACAGCCAAACGGCGTGATTTACATTGATACCGCCTGTCTGAATAAGTTCCAGGCCAAGAATGTCCGCCTGGAGCAGTGGCGGCACTATTAAAGAAAGGAAATTTCGGCATGGCCGGATTGGGTTGAACGTCATTGCCAAATGCCAAGTTGCCAGACTGAACAACGGGTCTCTCAACTAGTCAGCCCATCCGGCCAAAGCCGATTACGGTGGCGCCCACGCGAACGCATTGCGTGGGCGTCGCTTTTCTGAAATGCGATTTGCCCGCTCGCTTACGCTCGTAGGTGCGCGAACCGTCATTTCTTTGCCCCACATGTGTCCGGCACACCCTGAATGCGGAACACCGCCATGACCGGCCGGTGATCGGATGCCATCCAGATGTTCGATCCGCTCAATGCGCGGCTGGAATCGCGGATTAATGTCTTCTGCATATCACGGCTGATAAAAAGATAATCCGTTCTTTCATAACGGTCGGCGACCGCATCCCATTGCGTCCAGGCGGCGCCATGGGCGTCGGCCGGACGCAGATCGGCCAGTTCATTCCCCGCCAGTTCGCGGACGGCGGCCGAATCGGGGGTGTCGTTGGCGCAGACCGCCAGGATCAGGCCGGTATCCGGGCGCTCGCGGTTCGCGCGCCGCACAAGATTGTTCAGCAGCCGGGCCTCGTTGCGCCGCATTTCGGTTTGGCCGCGTGGATCGAACTCCTTGTCCTTCAGATGGGCATTGAGCAGCCGCACTGAATGTTTCGGGGTGAGGCGGATTTCCACCTCCAGGAACCCGCAGGTTACCGGCAGATTGGTGGCGCCTATGCGGTAGCGGTCATGGGTATGCATCAGGATGTTCGTGATCGGAAACCGGCTTAACACCGCCAGGTTATTCTCGGAGTGTTCGCGTTGCAGATACGCCGCTTGTTCATAATCGAGCCCAGCTTGTTGCAGGGCGTGCCGGAACTCGCCGAAAATCAGCGGGTTGCCGATTTCCTGCACGGCCAATATATCTGGGCGATTCGCCGCAATCAATGCAATCACCGCCGCGCGGGCGCCCGCTGGCTTGGGGTCATCCAACTGTCCGCTGCCGTCGCGGTCCGCCAGCCCGTATCCGCCCAGGTTAAAACTCATGACCGAGCACACGGCCGGTATTTCACCCGGCTGATTCCGGTAACAGCCGGTGGCTAAAAAAAAGACCAACACCCAATATCGGCTTATGGTTTTCA
Organism: uncultured Verrucomicrobiota bacterium; assembly: GCA_964570325.1. Classification (GTDB taxonomy): domain Bacteria; phylum Verrucomicrobiota; class Kiritimatiellia; order CAIQIC01; family CAZMXS01; genus CAZMXS01. The sequence continues at coordinate 38,634 of CAZMXS010000042.1, forward strand.
TAGTGGCGGCGACTGGAACATGCAGCTGCGGATGTTCATCCGCAGCCGTCATCCTTTCCCGGCTACTTCTTGTATCCCTTTTCGACTTTGGCGGCGACGTCCTTGTAGCGGATGTCCACGGAGTAGATTTCCTTGTAGTGGCCGACCGCCTGCTCGGGCTTGCCCATCAGCTCGCAAAGCGTGCCCATCTCGTACAAAATATCCTTCTTGGTCTCGTCCATGACCGTCATCTCGGACGCGGCTTTCTGGAGTTGCTCGATGGCGATGTCGTACTGCTGCTTCTGTTTGAAGCAGAGCGCGAGATAATAGAGGGTGCGGATGCGGCGCTGGGGGTTGCGTTGGGCGAGTTGGAACTCCTCGATTGCCTCGTTGAGCCGGTTGTGTTCGTAGAGCACGACGCCGTACTCATAACGGAACTGCAGGTCGTTCGGATACCGCTTCACCCGATCCGCGCTGTCGGCCACGACAAAATCATCCTTTTCCTTTAGCTTTTTGTCGAGGTTGGCTTGATCGCCGGCGGCGCGGAGTTTTTCGATCTGATGGTCAAACTGTTTCAGCCGGATGTTGCTGATTGCGCGCTCGATCTGCGGATCGGCCCGGCCGGCCCCCTTGAGGGTGTCTTCGAGCAATGCGAGCGCGTCATCAAAACGTTCGGCGCGGGTGTAGAGGTCGGCGAGAGAGCGGCGATAATTGACGTTATCCGGCTCGCGTTCGACCTTCTGTTGCATCTCCTTCAGCAACGAGGACATATCCTGAGTGCTCTTGACCGCCTTGGCCTCCTGCTCCAGCAGGATGGCTTCCTTGGAGTCCTTCATCACATCGCGGAACGAGCTGGCGCCGTCCCAGCCCTTCTTCATCGTCGCCAGCGCGGTGGCGTCCTTCAGCGCCTTGAGCGCCTTGGGATCATTGGGCCGCAGCCGCAGAACCTGGTCATAGCAGTCGCGCGCGTCCTGTGGCCGTTCATTGTCGAGCAGCAGCTTGGCCAGCCAGTTAAGCAGTTTGACGTCATTGGGATAGTGTTCCTTGGCGATCTCCAGCGTCTGGATGGCGGCTTCAGGCATGCCCGCGGCCAGGGCGGCTTGCGCGAACAGGGTGAAGAACGGCGGGTTAAGCGGATCCAGTCGCATCAGTTTTTCGGCTGTCCGGAGCGCTTGGTCGGGTTTCTTCTTCAGCATGGACTGGGCCGCCAGCATCAGGGGAAATCCTTGCAGGCTGGCCAGCATATGGGTAAGGGCATTGCCCTTCTTATCCTTGAACTTCTTGACCGCGGCGGCGCGCAGGAACTTGCGGGCGCGCAGCAGACGCGGTTCGAGTTCCAGGCAGGCCATGAACGTATCCATCGCGTAGTCGAGGTTGCCGCGTTCCATGGCGGCCATGCCTTTTTCAAACAACTCCTTGGCCTTCCGGGGGGCGTTCTCCAACAGGATTTCCGGCATGATCCAGCGCTCCTTTTCAAAAAATACGCGATTCAGCGTACACTTGCGCTGTCGCCGCGGTCAATATCTTAAAAAGGTTCTCGTCAGTCCGGCGCGCGGTTTTTACAATTCACCCAACTTGAAGAAATGGCTCCAACAAGCGGCGGTGCTGGCGGTCATGTGCCTGGGCTTGACCTGTTGCCGCGCGGCTTCGGTCGGCGAGTTGCGCGTGGTTGCCGCCGACGGCGAGCGGTATCTCTATCTCAAGGATCTGGCCGCCTTGTACGGTTGCAGCGCAGCCCTGCCGGACAAGCGGATTGTGCTGCAGAACAAGTGGCAGCGACTGACGCTGGCCATGGACGGTCGCGAGGCCGCCTTCAGCGGGATTGGCGTCTGGTTGAACGCGCCGACAAAGCGCGTCAACGGTCGGTGGGCCGTTGCCGAGGTGGATGTTCGCAAAGTGATTGACCCCCTGTTCCGCCCATCTGCCTATCTGGGCGCGCGCACCTACCGCACGGTGGTGTTGGACCCGGGACATGGCGGAAATGACCGAGGGGCGCGCGGCCGGCGCGGGGTGGAAGAGAAGCGCGCGGTGCTGGATATTGCCAAGCGGGTGCGGCTGCACCTGGTCAATGAGGGGTTCAAGGTTTTCCTGACGCGGGACGGCGATCGGTTCATTGAGTTGGAGGAGCGGACCAAGCTGGCTGCCGCCAGGGGTGCCGACATTTTTGTCAGCATTCATTTGAACGCCGCGCCCAGTTTCCGGCCGAAAGGCATTGAAACCTTCGTGCTGACGCCGGCCGGCTATGCCTCGACGGCAGCGTCGTCCAGTTCGCGGCGCGGGCTTGGCGCCCTGGCGCCCAACCGGTTCGACCACTCGAACACCCTGCTGGGTTATTACATCCAGCGCGGGGTTGTCGAACGCACCGGCAGCGAGGATCGTGGTTTGCGGCGGGCCCGGTTCCTGGTGCTGAAGACCGCGCCCTGTCCGGCAGCGCTGGTCGAATGTGGTTTCCTTTCCAATCCCTACGAAGAGGAATTGCTGCTGAGCAGCGATTATCGCGAGCGCATTGCGCAAGGCATTGCCCGCGGTATTCTTGATTACGCCAACGCGATTAAAAGGGCACAGCCGGCGCCAAAGAAATAGCGCGGCCAACATGCCGCCGCGATATTCGGTCGAACCCGCCTTCCAAGTGTTTACTTGAGCGCGGTTTGCACCGCATTGACCAGTACGCTGGTGACGTATGGTTTCTGGATGAAGCCGGCCGGCCCGTTGGCGCCGAACTGGACGCGCACATGCTCTTCAGTGTAGCCGCTGGAGACGATGACGCGGACATTGGGACGTAACGCCTGCATTTCGCGGAAGACCTCCTCGCCGCTCTTGTGCGGCATGGACAGATCGAGTACCACCAGGGCGATCGCGTCCGGGTTGCGCTGATAAATTTCCATGGCTTCGATCCCATCGGCGGCGGTCAGCACCTCAAATCCGCTCATCTCCAGCATTAGCTTGGCCACATTGCGAACGCCGGGTTCATCGTCCTCGATCATGCTCTTGCCGTGGGGGGGTGGGGGTTCCGGGGGTGGCGGGGCGGGGGGCGGGGGGGGTGCCGGGGCCGGCAGCTC
>CAZMXS010000043.1:0-41484 GCA_964570325.1 uncultured Verrucomicrobiota bacterium
CCCGATGGCGATGGCCCCACCGACCACCGCCGCCGCGCCACCGGCAATGATCCCAATCGTGGCCCATGTAGGAAATTGGTTGGTCGCCCCTGGCGCCGAGGGGGACACCGGCACCCGCGTCACATCGTCAGACACCGGCGCCAAGCCCGCGCCCTTTTGGCCGGCCGGCAACGGATCTTTCACAGCCACCGTGTACCAGGGGGTCTCCGCAAGCTGGTCGGCCTCATCAATCGCTTCTATATAATAGGTAATATCTGGGACGCTTTCAAAGAGATGCTCGGGAATCGAGCCATAGAAAACCGAGGAGCCGGACGAGCGCATCGGCAACTTGAACGGAGCGGCATCCCTCGAAACGGCATAAAACAAGGTGACCGATTTCACCTTCTCCGACGCGCCGGTCACCGTGCAGATAATGGAAACCGGTTGACCGCGCACCGCCACGCTGATCGGTGTGTGTGTGATCACCGGTGGCCGGATAACCGCAACATCCTCTGCCCAAACACTCACGATCCCCAACCACAAACCTGCCGCCAATAGTCGCAAGATACTCATGGACAATTCATCCCTCCACTCGCCACCGGATTAGTAACAAAAACGTACTTTACGGGATAATCCGCGCCGATTCAACATCGCTGACTGATCGCGTGACAAGCGTCCTAGAACTGGATCACGCTCCTGCCATTGAAGTTGATGATCACAAGACAGAGCGAGCTGTATACTATAAGCCACGCGCCGCTGATGCAGTAGGGCGACATGGAGAAAAGACCACTCGCTCACGCTCGTGGGTACAGAACCATGACCGGGCGAACCATATTTTATTCCGCGCGCATGGCCTCGGCTGGGGTGATGCGCGCCGCCAGGCCGGCGGGCCAGAAAGAAAATACCACGCCCAGCAAGATCGCCGCGGCCAACGGAACGATCACGCTGCGCGGGCCGAACCGGATCGGGAACTCCGCGCCGCCGGCCGCCGGCAGGATCAGATAAGCCAGCAACACCCCCGTGAGAGCGGCCGCCGCGGTGATCAGGCATGACTCAACCACAAACAACAGGGCAACATCGCGCGCCGTCGCGCCCAGCGCGCGCCGCAACCCGATCTCCAGGATCCGGTCCTTGACGTTGGCGATCATCAGGCTCATCAAAGTCGTGCCGCCCAAGATCAGGCTCAGCAGCGTCACACCACCGGCGGCCCAACTGATGCTGCGCTGCATTTGCCGCACGCCTTCGCGCAGGCTATCGGGTGTCAGCCAGTCGGCTTCCGCGCGTGGACCCGGGCCCCCCATCAAGTTCCGCGCCTGGCGCAAAACGGTCTCGAACCGCTCGGAGGTCGGCGCCCGGATGAACAGGCCATCCACGCCGCCACGCGTCCCCGGATCGCGCGCCGACCAGACCGGCGCCACGGTCAGCGGAATGAAAACCGCCTTCATGGATCCCGCCAAGGCCGTCAATGCGCCGGCTTCCACCGCCACAATGCCGATCACCCGAAAGCGCGCCTCCTTAAGCGGCAAAATATCCCCCACCCCCAGCCCAAGTTCCTGCGCGGCCGCGTCCGTCAATACGGCGTGATGTTCGCGGTTGCGCACGGCAGCGCCATCCAACCAGCGACCCTGAACCAGCCGCCACTGCCGGACAGCCGCCAAGCGCTCATCGGTCCCGACCACATCCAGGTTCTGTTCGCGGCCAGGCACGGGCGCCGCGGTACGACGGCTGACGCTGACCAGGCAATCCGCGAAGTTCACCGCCAGCCGTTCTGCATCTCCCACCGTCAACGGCGGCGCGGCGCCGGGATTGGGCTGGGCCGGCGCCAAAATGCCGATGACGTTAACCCCTAATTGGCGGACAATTTCACGCGACCGCACCCCGAGTCCGTCCAGCACCGCCACCAGCGCGGACAATGAGAGGCACCCGACCCCAATCGCCAGGAACGAGAGCAAGGTCCGTCCCGGTTGCGAGCGGATGCCTTCGCGGATATCGCGGAACAATTCAGGCCAGTAGGCGTTCAAGGGCCGCCTCCTCCGCCCTTCCGTCGCGGCACACGAGATGCCGCGTGCAGTACTCCAACAGATCCTCGTTGTGGGTAACCATCATAATCGTCAGGCCGGACGCGTTCAGGCGGCGGAAACAGTCCATCACGACACGGGTCGCGTCACGGTCGAGATTACCGGTTGGCTCATCCGCCAGCAACAGGCGCGGGGGCTCCGCCACCGCGCGCGCGATCGCCACCCGCTGCATCTCGCCGCTGGAGAGCAGTCGCGCCCGCCGCTGGGCTTTGTCGGCCAGGCCCATAACCTCCAAGGCTTCCCGCGCCTGGCGACCGGCTTGCTTTCGATCATGCTCCAGATAGCGGAAACGGAACAGGACATTCTCCAGCACCGTCCGTTGCGGCAGCAGGCTGAACCGCTGGAACACCACGCCCACTTTCCGCCGCCGGTAATGACAAAGCCAGTTCTCGTCACGGCCGGAAACATCGGCGCCATCAAAAAGAATCGTCCCACCCGTCGGTCGGTCGAGCAGTCCCGCCAGCATCAGTAATGTCGTCTTGCCCGCGCCGGAAGGACCGGTAACGGCCACAAAGTCGCCCTCGTCAACCGCCAGATCCACGCCGCGCAAAACGGACACGGGACCGGCCGGTCCGGGAAACGACTTCGTCACCCCGCGCATTTCCAAAATGGGCATAGCGGGCGTCATTCGACAAGCACCTGATCGCCCGGCGCGAGTCCCCCGAGCACCTCGAAATGGTATTCATCGCCCAAGCCGACGCGAATCTCGCGCGCGTCCACCCGCCCGCGTTCCCATACGCGGACGCGGGCGCGCCCCTCGTTCCACTCCACCGCGCGACGGGGCACGAGCACTGCGTCGGCGTTTTCGCCGGCGAGAATTCCGGCCGTTACGGACATCCCGCTGCGCAAACGCGGATCGGTCTCGCGCAAGGCAACGAGCACATGGAAATATTTCATCCAGTTCGGCTTGTCCAGCAGGGTCTGAGCCATCGCGCCGACGGACTCCACGCGCCCGTCCAGGCGGATATCCGGATAAGCCAGCGGCGTGATCCAGGCCCGCGCCCCGGGTCCAACGCGCGCCATTTCGGATTCCGGGACATAGCAGTGCACCACCAGGTTGCTCATGTCGGGGATCAACAGGAAGGGCTGGTTGCGATAAATCGAGTCGCCGACCCGCGCGGTGCGAAACTCGCCGCCCACATGTACCGGCAGATAGGAAACCAACCCGGCGGCCGGGGCATACACGGTGCACTGCGCCACTTCCTGCGTGGCCAGATTGTAGGCCTGCTCCGCAGAGGCGAGCCGGGCCCGCGCGCCCTCGACCGCCATCGGGTGGCTGTACTGCTGTGTCAGCTTGAGCTGTTCCTCCAATTGGGTCAGCTTGCTGCGAACCTGCTGGACCTTGGCCTCCTGCTGTTTCAATTCCTGGGCGGAGATCAGGTTCTCCCGCGCCAGTTCGCGGCTGTCTGCCAAATACTGTTGTTCGGTCTCGAAGTTGGCGCGCGCCTCGGCAATCTGGGTTTCAAGCTCCATCAGTTGAAGCGGAATCGTGGCGTTGAGCAGCGTTTCCTGCTCCGAACGCGCCAGCCGCAGGTCCATTTCCAGTTTCACCAGTTCGCGCTCCGTGCGCGACGCATCGAACCGGACCAGCACCTCCCCTTGCGTGACCGCGCTGCCCTCGGAAACCAGCTCGATAATCGCGGCGGCGCCGCCGAGGCTGGACATGATGGTGCGAACGGTCCGCGACTCCAGCTTTCCCTCGTAGATGGACCAGACAGCCAAAGGCCCGCGCGCGATGGTCTCCAGCCGCCCAGCGGGCGCCAAAGGACGCGACCGGAATCCCAGCAGCAGCCCGACCCCGAGCAGCAGCGCCAGAAGAATCAATATGCCGATGCGTTTCATGGCTGAATAGATAAGTTATCACAGGCCGGCTGGGAACAGAAGGCCACAAAGCGGCGGCGCAAGCGACGCGCGACCCCTTGCGCCTTTCGCCGTGCGGGCTGCTTTCGGTTGCCATTATCCATCATCATTTCCACCGGGCCGCGGCCGCCGGCTTGAGCTCTTCGGGCGCCTCCAGCAGGATGCCCAAAGTACGCAACAGGCGATAGGCGGCGATCGCGACATCGGCCTGCGCGTTGAGCATCTGGTTCTGGGCCTGCTGGTAGGCGTTTTCGGCGTCGGTCACCGCGAAGTTGTCGCCGCGGCCCGTTTCAAACATCCGCCGGGCAAGCAGGACACGGTTCTGCGCCAGGCGATGATTGCGGTCCGCCAGCGCGACATCGGTGCGCGCGCGCTCGTAGGCCGTCAGCGCCTGTTGGACCTGCCGCTGAATGCCGGACGCGACAATCTCGGCGTTTTTCCGGGCGCGCTCGGAGTCAATGACGGACTGCTGGAGCGCGATGTGCTCGCGGCGGCGCAGCACATCGGATTGCGCGTTGAGTCCGACAAACCAGGCGCCCTCGTCGAAACGCAAAGCATCGCCGGCGCCGGGACCGTCGCTGTAACGGTCGTAGCGCGCGATCAGTTCCAGGTCGGGCAGCAGATTGTTGCGGGCAATCTTGATGCCGCGTTCGGCATCCTTTTCATCCTGCAGCACCTGCGCCCAATCCAGCCGGTTGCTGAGGGCAACAGCGGTCGCGGCCGCGAGATTAGTCACCGGCACCTGCACAATCGGCGCCGTCACTGGCGCGAACTCGCGCTCGATCGGGCAGCCGAGCAGATCGGCAAACTCGGCCCGCCGCGAGATGATTTGTTCCAGGCTCCGGTTCAAGCGGACCTGAGCTTCGCCATATTGCAGCTCAACCCGCAGCACATCCACGCGCGAAGCCCGACCCTGGCGCTCCCGGGCGCGGGTCAGGCGCTGGAGTTTGTCCAGCCGGGCCAGCGCCTGCTCGTCGAAATCGCGCTGGCGCTGCAGGCCGTGTAATTCCTCATACTGCTCGACCACCTGAACGACCAAATCATTGCGGCGCAGTTCCACCTCGCGGCGCGCCGCCATGACGCGGCTTTCGGCGTTGACAATCGGTTCACGATTGACCAGCGCGCCGAACCGGCGCAGCAGCGGTTGGGACAGTTCGCAGCGCACCGTACCGCGATGCAAGTCGGCCGATTCGCTGGGAGAATTTTGCTCATACAACGCGCCCGCGGACAGCGCGGCGCCGAACTCGGTCCGCTTGGCCGCTGTCAGGCCGCCGACGACGGTATTGATGTCATCGGCGGCGCTGGCGGTGGCCGCGGGCGTGACCGTGAAAGCAAAGTCCACCCGCGCGTCCTGCAAGCCAAGCTGGCTGGAAGCCAGCGCCATCTCGGTCAATTGCAGCCCGCGGTTCTGTCGCAGCGCCAGGCCGATCGCCTGTTCCAGGTCTATCGGCTCCGGCGCAGCCGCGGCGCCCGGCAGCCAGAACGCCGGGATCAGAGACAAAGCGCGGAGCCAGCGCCAGATCATTTCATGTTCCGGAACCGCCGGATCAGCGCATTGGTCGAGCTGTCATGCCGGAGTTCCGGCTCGCCGGCGGCCACCAGCTCCGGCAGAATCCGGTTGGCCAGCGCCTTACCCAGTTCGACGCCCCATTGATCGAAAGAGTAGATATCCCAGATGATGCCCTGGACGAATATTTTGTGCTCATACATCGCAACCAGTTCCCCGAACACACGCGGGGTCAGCTCGCGCGCCAGGATCGAGTTCGTCGGCCGGTTGCCGGCGAAGACCTTGAATGGAACGAGTTTGGGCGGCACCCCTTCGGCCGCCGCCTCTTCCTCCGACTTGCCGAAGGCCAACGCTTCCGTTTGCGCGAAGAAATTGGACATCAGCTTCGCATGGTGGTCGCCCAACGGATTATGCGAGCGCGCAAAACCGATAAAGTCACACGGGATCAGCTTGGTGCCCTGGTGAATAAGCTGGTAGAAAGCATGCTGGCCGTTGGTACCCGGCTCGCCCCAGACGATCGGACCGGTCTGGTAATTCACCGGCTTCCCGCGCCGGGTGACCGACTTGCCGTTACTCTCCATGTCTGCCTGCTGCAGATACGCGGCCAACCGGCTTAGATATTGATCATAGGGCAGGATCGCGCAAGTCTCGGCGTCAAAGAAGTTATTGTACCAGACCCCGAGCAGAGCCAGGATCACCGGCAAATTGCGCCCAAACGGCGCCTCGGCGAAATGCCGGTCCATCGCGTGGAACCCCTCCAGCATGGCGATGAAATTCTCCGGACCGATCGCGATCATCCACGAGCGCCCGATTGCCGAGCACCGCGAGTACCGGCCGCCGACCCAGTCCCAGAACTCGAACATGTTGGCCGGATCAATCCCGAACGCCGCGACCTTGGCGGCGTTGGTCGAAACGGCGACGAAATGCCGCGCCACCGCCGCCGGGTCGCCCAGCGTCCGGAGCGCCCAGGCCTTCGCCGTCTCGGCGTTAGTCATCGTCTCCTGGGTCGTGAACGTCTTGGAGGAGATAATGAACAGCGTCTCGGCCGGATCAAGCTCGCGTGTCGCCTCGGCAATGTGCGTGCCGTCCACATTGGAAACGAATCGAATCGTGAGCTGACGGTCGCTGTATGGTTTCAGGGCCTCATACGCCATGACCGGTCCGAGGTCTGAACCGCCGATGCCGATATTGATGATGTTCCGGATCCGCCGGCCGGTGAAGCCGGTCCATTCGCCGGACCGAACCTTGCGCGAAAACGCGCTCATTTTATCGAGCACCGCATTGACCTCCGGCATGACATCCTTGCCGTCAACCAGGATCGGCCGGTTCGCGCGGTTGCGCAGGGCAATATGCAGAACCGCTCGTTTTTCAGTCTCATTGATCTTCCGGCCCGCGAACAGGTCATCAATCGCGGCGCGGAGGTTCACCGGGCCGCACAATGCGAGCAGCAGGTCCATGGTTTCGCCCGTGACGCGGTTCTTGGAATAGTCAAGAAACAGATCGCATGCCTCGAGCGACAGTTTCTCCGCGCGCGCGGGGTCGTCCGCGAACAACTGCCGCAAGTGCAATTCCCGGACCTGGTCAAAATGCGCCTTCAGCGCCTTCCATTCCGGACAACTCTTCAACCGCATTCTCCGTTGAGCCATGTGCAGACTCCTTCTGTTGTGAAAAAGCAGGGCGGGATAGTGGCAAACTGCGGCATGAATATCAATACACCAGGTTAGCGCACGGCCCGGTCACGGTGGCCGAGGCCCCCATTGACTTCAGCGCGGTGGTCGTACTCGTCCCCGGCTTGCCCGCAGCGCGGGCGGGTCAATATCCGGCGACTATGCGCGCACAGCCGATAGCAGCCTGAACAAACTGTCAACTGCGCCTTTTGGCAAAAAGTTCCCAACCCGCCAACCGGCCAGGGGTCAAAACGAACAGTTATTCGGCCGGGAAATGCTGGTTTTGGCATTTTTTTTGCTCTATGAAATGTTAATTATGTCAAGCCCGACAAACATCAAGCGGCGGAAGCAACTGGCTTGCCTGCTGGTATTTTGGGCCGGCGTGACGCTCGGGCATGGCGCCGTTTACGAAGTAGGTCCCACGAACGCGCTGCCATCAATCGCCGCCGTGCCATGGAGCACCTTGCAACCAGGTGACCAGGTCTTAATTCATTGGCGAGAAACGCCCTATCATGAAAAGTGGGTGCTCTGCCGTACCGGCACCGCATCCAATCCCATTGTGGTGCGCGGGATACCCAACCGCTTTGGCGAATTACCGGTTATCAGCGGCAGCAATGCCGTGGTTTGCGCGCCATTGAACTACTGGGGGGAAGAACGCGGCGTGATCAAGATCGGCGGCGCCAATATCCCCGCTGACACGTTGCCCGGCCATATCACAATTGAGAATCTGGAAATCCGCAGCGCCCGCCCGCCCTATCGCTATGTCGGGGACGATGGAACGACCAATACTTATGCGGACAATGCGGCGTCCATCTATATTGAAAAAGGCCATCACCTTACGATACGCCGCTGCATCCTGTACGATTCGGGCAACGGGCTTTTTGCGGGGCCCTACAGCGGCCTGACCAGCAATTTGGTGGTGGAAGGCTGCTACTTTCATGACAATGGGATCAGCAATAGCGCGTACGAACACAACAACTACACCGAGGCAAACGGCATTCTTTTCGAGTACAACTGCTTTGGTCCGCTGCGTCCCGGCTGCGGCGGCAACAATCTCAAGGACCGATCGGCAGGCACGGTCATCCGCTTCAATTGGATCGAAGGCGGGAACCGCCAGTTGGACCTGGTGGATACCGATTATTTCCAAAGCCTGCCCGCTTACTCCAACACATACGTGTACGGGAATGTTCTGCTGGAGCCTTCCGATGACGGCAACAGCCAGATTGTTCACTACGGCGGAGATAGCGGCGATCTGGCCCGCTACCGCAAAGGCATCCTGCATTTCTTTCACAACACCATCGTCTCCCGGCGCAGCGGCAACACCACTCTCTTCCGCCTTTCCTCCAATGACGAAAAGGCCGATTGCCGCAACAACATCGGCTACGTGACGCAGTCCGGCAACCGGCTGGCCATGCTGGACTCCACCGGCGTGCTGGAACTGCGCAGTAATTGGTTTAAGACCGGCTGGGTGGCGTGCCACGGCGCACTCGCCGGCACGCTCACCGACTACGGGACGATCACCGGCGCCCAACCCGGCTTCCTCGACGAAGCGAACAAGGATTACCACCTCAGCGTCACCTCGGCCTGCCTGAACCAGGCCGCGTCAGTCCCGCTGGCGCTCGACTGGCAATACCGCAAACACCAATGCCGCGAACCCCGACGGTTGATCGGCGCCCCGGACCTGGGCGCCTTTGAGCTGCAAGCGGGTTGTTCGCCCGCCGATGACCTGATCTTTATCCATCATTCCTGCGGCAACAACTGGCTCCAGAACCGCCTGCACGAGGCGCTGCTCGAAAAGGACTACATTGACGAACGCAACGACATCACCTATGGCAGTGATTTGACGCCCGACGCGGGGCGGCCCGATTCCCTGTCCAGCGTACCGGGCGACCAGACCGACATGCGCCATTGGATTTGCTGGTTCAACGATTATCTGGCCGGTGTCAAGCAGTATGGCTGCGCGAACGGCACCAACCGTATCATTATGTTCAAAAGTTGCTATCCCCTCAGCCATATCGGCGCGGACGGGACGGAGCCTGGCGATCCGTTCAGCAGCACGCTTTCGATCGCCAATTACAAGGCGGTCTATCGCCACCCATCCGGCCCAGGCGGTGTTTTCACCAACGGGGGCTACATCTATCGTCCGCTGGAGGATGTTTTCGCGGCCAATCCCGACACCCTGTTCATTCCCGTCACCGCGCCCCCGCTGCACAACACCGCCACCACGGATGCCCATGCGCACCGCGCCCGGCTCTTCAATGCGTGGTTGGCCGGCGAGTGGTTCAACGCTTACCAGGCCGCGCACCCCGATTTGAATAATGTCGCCGTGCTCAACTGGTTCGATTATCTTGCCAACGACGATTCCGCCACCTCCTTCCCCAACCGGCTCAAGGCGGCTTATGGCGGCGCAACCACGGATTCCCATCCCAACAACTTCGCCAACTCCAATTCAACCGTTGCATTTGCGCGGCTGCCGGACAGCTTCTTCGACCGCGCCTGGGCCGCCTTCCGGCATCTGGATCACGACGGCGACCGGATTGCGGATTGGTGGGAATACGCGCATGCCGGTTCATGCGAGGCCATGACGGGCGATTCCGATACCGATGCGGACGGCCAGACGGATATCGCCGAGTTCACCGCCGGCACCTGCCCCACAAACGCCCAATCGCGCTTCGAGTTGCGCGCCCAACTCCATAACGCCGGGAGCCTGGAGTTCCAATGGCCCAGCCGCACCAACCGCGTTTACGTGATTCAATGGGCGGAAACACCCGTCCATCAATGGCAATCCTTGGCCACCCAAATCATCGCCTGCCCGCCGCAAAACAGCTTCACCGCCGTGCCACCCGGCGCCGCCCGTGGTTGTTTGCAAATCCAGGTCAGCCATCCGGGATTCTGAAATCCCGCTCACCACCCTTGCCATTTCTTAACCGCCTCATTACCATGCGGGCCGTTTTTTTGGCATGACCATGATCTGGTTCATCTACAATTGCTTGTTCGCGGTCGGTTTCACGCTACTGCTGCCGCGCTTCCTGCTGCGCATGCGCAAGCGCGGCGGCTACGCGCGCAATTTCAGCCAGCGTTTTGCCGTCTATGCGCCCGCGATTCAGGAACGTCTGCGCGCCGGCCGGCCGGTCTGGATCCATGCGGTCAGCGTCGGCGAGTTGTTCGTCGCCTTGCGCTTCATGGACGAGTTGCGCGCGCGCCGGCCGGATCTCCGCTTCGTGCTGACCACCACCACGTCCACCGGCTACGCGCTGGCCGGCGAACGAATCAAAGATCCTGACCTGCTGCTCTATTTCCCGGCGGACTTTCCACTGATCATGCGCCGCGCGCTGGACCAGATCAATCCGCGCGCCGTCGTGCTGGTCGAATGCGAGCTCTGGCCCAACCTGATCCGCATGGCCCGCCGGCGCGGCGTGTCCGTCACCCTGATCAACGGCCGAATCTCGGACCGATCCTATCCCCGCTATCGTAAACTGGGGCTCTTCACGCGACCCTTGCTGCGAATGTTCGACGCGATTTGCGCGCAAAGCGAGATTGACCGGGACCGGCTGGTGACGCTCGGCGCCGATCCGGCGCGCGTCCAGATCGTCGGCAGCGCCAAGTATGACATGACGGCGCCCGATCCGGGAAGCGCAGACCAGGCGCGGGCCGCACTCGCCTCCGCCGGCGTCCCGCCGGACGCCACGATCCTTCTCGGCGGCTCCACCTGGCCCGGCGAGGAAGAGGTGCTGCTGGATATTTACGCGGAACTGAAGCCGCGTTTCCCGGCCCTCGTCCTCGTGCTGGTCCCTCGCCACGCAGAACGCGGCAACGAGGTCGAGGAGGAGATCGCCGCCCGCGGGCTGCGCTATGTCCGTCGCAGCCGCCGCGAGCCGCCGCCGACGGCCGCGCCGGATGTGCTGCTGGTGGACACCACCGGCGAATTGCGCAGTTTTTATACCGCGGCAACGCTGATCTTCGTCGGCAAGAGCCTTTTCGACCACGGCGGGCAAAATATCATCGAACCCGCGCTCTGCGGCAAACCGATCGTGGTCGGGCCACACATGGAAAACTTCGCCGTCATTGCGCGCGACTTTCTCGCCGCCCGGGCGCTGATCCAGGTGCCGGACGCGGACGGGCTGCGGGCCGCCATCGTCGCCTGGCTGGCCGACCTCGAGTCGGCCGCGGCCTTCGGCCGACGCGCCCGGGAACTGGTTCAACAAAAGGCCGGGGCGGTGCGCGTGACCGCGGACCGGATCAGTCCGCTGATTCCAGCCGGCTGACCCGCCGCTGCGGGATTGAATCGGCTGGGGCATCTGGGGTATTATGCGGATATGTCACATTCCACCACCCACGAGACCGCGCACCCGTTTGCCGTGACGCAAGGCACCTGTTTCGCGCTCTACGCATACGATATCGGCCTTTCGATTGATCTTGAACGCTGCCGCAAGCTGCTTTCAGCTTCCGAAAGCCAGCTCAAACACAATCGCCGCGCGCCGCGATATTTCGACTACCACCCCGCGCCGCTGGTGGTGACCCAGGAGATCCGTCCGATCGGCGTCAGCGACCACTTGGTTGAGCCTAACGTCAATCTTGTGCTGTTCGATTTCGGCGGCGTTTCGGTCAGCTATACGTTGCCGTTCGCCGGGTCATTCGACGCCATGCGCTCAATCAGTTGCGCATTGAACGAAAGCGCGGCGCTGGTGGATGATTCCCGATGCCGGGTCGAGCACTTGCTGAACAATATCCGGGAAACCGTGGGCAAGCCGCATTTCACCGCCGACCTCGTCGAGGACTACGCCATTTTCCAGGTGGAGGAATACGAGGGCACCTGGCGCGCCGACGAACTGCACCTGTACCATGCGGCGGACCTGGCCCGCGTCCTGCGGGCCGAACCCCAGATGCTTTCCGAGCAGGAAATCACCGATGCCCTCGCCTGCCGGATTTCTTACAGCAAGGAAGACGTTTCGATCATTGACTGGAACGCCGCGCTGGTGTTCGACCGCGAGGCGGACGATGTCCGCGCCGTGCTGGAGTTCGCCAACATGGAATTGCTGGAACTACGCTACCTGGACCATCAGTTGGACGATTCCCTGGATGAATCATACGCCGTGATGGCGCGGCGGACCTGGTTTGAAAAAATGATCCCCGGCTGGGCGGGCGCCAGCGTGCGCCGCATCTCCCAGTTGCAGGTGGACGGCGCCATTCTGTTTGAACGCGTCAGCAATGCCCCCAAACTACTGGGCGATCAATACCTCGCGCGCGTTTACCGGATGGCCTCGCAACGCTTCCATCTGGGCGAATGGAATGCCAGCATTCTGCGCAAGCTCGACACGATCGAGAGCATCTATAACCAAATGCACAACAGCGCTGCCAGTTGGCGCCTGGAAATACTGGAATGGATCATTGTCATTCTGATCGCGTTGGAGATGATCCTCCCCTTCGTGCCGGGTTACAAATGAGCCCCCGTCGCGGCATCACAACCGGCGTCGGCGACCAGGGTCAGACGCGTCTGTTCTCGGGTGAAACAGTCCCCAAATGCGGACCGCGACTGGAAGCGCTCGGCGACCTGGATGAACTCAACGCCATCCTCGGATTGGCCCGCAGTCAGCCGATCCGCGCCGAAATCCGCGAGGATATCCTCGGCATTCAGCAACAGCTATTCACCGCGGCCGGCGAGGTCGCCACGACGCCGGGCGCGCTGGACCAACTGCCGGCGCGGATCACGTTGGAGACGGCCGCCGCTCTCGACCAGAAATGCCGCGCCATCGAATCCGCAATCCGTTTGCCAACGGACTTTGTGGTTCCCGGCGCGACGCCGGCCGGCGCATTCCTGGACTTGGCGCGCGCCGTCGCGCGCCGCGCCGAGCGCCGCCTGGTTGCCCTGCATGCGGCCGGCGAACTGCGGAACGAGTGCCTGTTGGTCTGGATGAACCGCCTCTCCGACTGGCTCTGGCTGCTTGCGCGCTACGAGGAAGGTGAATCCACTCCGTTGCGGGACTAAGATGGACCTCGCCCCCCTGCGCCACCTGGAAGCCCGCGTCACGCCCGCCGTACGGCTGGCCGACCTGACCACCTTTCGCCTGGGCGGTCCTTGCGCGGCGCTGGTGGATTGCGCCACGCCTGAGCGGGCAACCCAGGCGATTCGCGCAGTCGCCGCCGCGGGGCTGCCGTATTGGCTGCTGGGCGGCGGCTCCAATCTTCTGGCAGCCGATGGCGGTCTGGACCGCGTGGTGATCCGCTACGCATCCGGGACACCCGATATCCAGGCGGATGGAACGTGCGTTACCGTCAGCGGCGCCACGCGCCTCGATGACCTGGCCGCCTGGGCCGGGGCGCGCGGACTAGCCGGACTCGCCTTTGCCAGCGGCATCCCCGGTACGGTCGGCGGGGCGATCGCCGGCAACGCCGGGGCTTTTGGGCAACAACTCGGAGACCGGGTGCTCTCGGTTACGCTGTTGGATCCCGCCGGCCGACCGCTGACGGCGGCAGGCGACGAGCTATCGTTTGCCTATCGCCACTCCCGGCTCCTGACCAGCGGCGAGATCGTGCTGGCGGCGCGGCTCCGTCTGGAACCCGGCGATCCGGTCCGGCTTGAAGCGGAACGCGCTGAAATCCTGGAACTGCGTCGAACCCGGCATCCGGATTGGCGCACCACCCCCACCGCGGGCAGTTTTTTCAAAAACGTCGCGCCAACGTCGGCCGCCGGGCGGCGGCAATCCGCCGGCTGGTTTCTGGAGCAGGCCGGCGCCAAGTCGCTGCGGGTGGGCGGCGCGCGGGTTTTTGAGAAACATGCCAATATCATCGTCGGAGAACCGGGCTGCACCGCGCGGGACGTGCGCGAACTCGCCCGGCTCATGGCGGATTTGGTGCGCACAAAGTTCAGCATCGAACTGCAGCCGGAAGTGCGGATGCTGGGATGGTGATGCTCGGCACGCGTACGCTGCAGTATTGCTCTGTGCTCTTGCTCTCGACTCGACCAGAGTGTGAGCCCGGAGGAAGCGTAAGGATTGCCTACGCCAGCACCAACCCGACCGGCCACTGATGCCCATTCAGAAACGCCCGGCCTGACATGGGATTCTTCCCAGGCGGCTGGAGCTGCAACAGCCGCAGGGCCCCGCCCCCAACACTCACCAACGGCCCGGAACCGGCCACTTCGAGAACTTCGCCTGGCCGCCCCATGCCCGATTCAACGCTCGTCTGGAGCACGCGAATCATTTCCGCCGGATTGCCCGGCGCTGGAAAATGGGCGGCCGGCCAGGGATTGAACGCCCGCACCCGGTTGTGAATCTCATCCGCGGACAGACGCCAATCAATCCGGCCATGTTCCTTTTTCAACTTCGGCGCGAGCGTGACGCCGGTTTCGTCCTGCGCGACCCGCGGCGCCCGTCCTTCGCGGATCAGCATCACCGCCCGCAGCAACAACTCGGCGCCGCGAGCCGCGAGCCGCGGCTCCAGCGATCCGGCGGTGTCGTCAGCGCGAATGGGAAAAGGTTCCTGCAGGATGATGTCGCCGGCATCCATCCGTTCGCTCATGTGCATGATGCTGATGCCGGTCTCGCGCTCGCCGCGCGCGATCGCCCACTGAATCGGGGCCGCGCCGCGATAACGCGGCAGGAGCGAAGGGTGCATGTTAATCGCGCCCTGCCGCGGCAGATCCAGCAGGGCGCGCTTCAGGATCTGCCCATAGGCCACCAAGACGATCAGATCCGGCTCCAGCGCGCGCAACGAGTCAATGAACGCCGGATCGCCGGCTTTCTCCGGTGTCAGCACTGGCAACGCCCGGGCATCCGCGAACGCGCGGACCGGGCAAGGTGCGACCCGCTGATGGCGGCCTTTTGGCCGGTCTGGTTGGGTGACGACCGCCACTACCTGGATGGCGGGACTGTCCAACAAGGCCTGCAGCGAGGGACAGGCCAGTTCGGCGGATCCCATGAAGACAATGCGCAGGGGCTGGATTGAATCCGATTGCATTTCTGTGCCGGCTTATTTTCTTATGCGTTTTTTGTAATTTTTGGCCGCCGCGCCCGCGCGGCATCCGCCCCCCCCTGAAATACGCAGGAAGGTCTTTATTGAAACCGCAATTTCGGGACAGGCTTTTTGAAGCGCAACATCTTCGGTGACACACCGCACGCCAAAGGCCCGGGCCAGCGCGATATATTGCGCTTCGTACACGGTAATCCGCCAATTCAAAGCATCCTGCATCACGATGTCAAAGGCCGGCCCGATCTCGTTCGGCCCAAAGAGCGCAATCGCCTTTTCAAGTTGAGCGGATGCCGTCGCCGCCGGCATTCCGCCATGCCGGACATATTTCCACAGCACACCCTGGAACTCGAGCCGCCAGAACGGCGGCACCATCCATTCGGCGTCCACCTTCCGCAACCTTTGCGCGGCGGGCGTACTCGGGCCCTCTATCAGATAAGCCGCCAGCACATTGACATCCGTCACGATCATGCGCGCCCGACCCGCTTGGCCTCCCGGATGAACTCGTTCGTCAGCGGAAACCGGCCCCGATACGCCTTGACCGGTGGAATCGGCCGCACGCGACGCACGCCCTGCTCCAGGATGTAAATGGCCTGCTGGGTCATGGAACGGTGATTACGGTTGCCTTCTTCTTTCAGGCGCCGATGAATCTCGACCGGTAAATCCTTGATGACCAATGCCGGCATATACCCCTCGCATGCTTTATGGAAGCATAATACTAGCATGCCCGGCCGCCGTCAATGCCGCCATGATGGAACCGCCATGCTCCGCCGGGAAAAATCAAATTAACATTCATCCCGATTGAGGCTATTTTATGTGTATGAAGCGTGGCGGGTTCATGCTGTTTCTGCTGGCGGCGCTGGCTGTATCCGCCGCGCGCGCGACCAACGTAATCCGCGTGATGAGCTTCAACCTGCGCTATGCCTCCGCCGCGGAGGATGCCGGCACCTGGAAACAATGGAACCATCCGTCGTATTCACCCCAGCGCCGCGAGTTTGTCGTCCGCATCCTCACCAACCGCCAACCGGACCTGGTCGGATTCCAGGAGGGTGAAGACACCCAGCTCGACTACCTCGCGGCGAGTCTCCCGGCGCATTATGCTTTCCAACGCCAGTTGCCCAGCGGCGGCAGCGGGGCGGAGAACGCCGCCTTCATGTGGAATACCAACACCCTGGAGCTGCTCGACCGCGGGGCGTTTTCGCTGGGCACCAGCCCCGGCGGCGGCTACTGGAACAACGCCCCGGGCTCCAACTTCAACCCGTATCTGTTTTTCCCGGACATGGGCCTGGGGTTCCCGCGCCTGGCGCTGTGGGGGCGATTCCGCCTCCGTGTTTCAGGGCAGCAATTTTATTTCTATACCACGCATTTCGATTTCAATTCGGCGCCGCAAGTCAACAGCGCCGCGCTAATCACCAGCGACGCGCAAGCGCGCGGCGCGCGGATACCGGCCTCCCCATTGGCCATCTCGGTCGGCGACTACAACAGCACGCAAAACAACAATGACTGGCGGCTGTTCACCGGCGACTACACCAGCAACGGCGTCGCCGGCGACTTCACCGACAGTTGGTGGCAGACACGCGGGAACTGGACCAACTCCGGCACCATCCACGGCTACAGCGGCGGCATCCGGCCGGCGAGCGACCGGATTGACTGGATCCTGCACCGCGGCGGTTTCGTCGCGACCCAGATGGTCATCGTGACCGATTCCGTCACCTGCACCAACCTGACCAATTCGGCCACCGCCACCATGTATCCCTCGGACCACTATCCGGTGCTGGCCTGGCTGAAGTTCCCGGCTGTGGCAGCAGACTTCGACCGCGACGGACTCCCGGACGCCGCCGAACTGGCCACGACCAACTGCCGCCCGGCGGACCCCGACACCGACAACGACGGCCTGCTCGACGGCGAGGAAGATCTCAATGGCAACGGCACGGTGGACGGCGGCGAAACCGACCCCGCCGCAGCCGGCAACACCCAAAAACCCACCGATATCCGCCATTACCAGATGGACGGCATCCGCGATTATTGCGCTTCGCTCCTGGCCACACACGGACTCGACTTGTACTGGCGTTTCGACGGGCGCTATCTCTATGTGGCAACCCAGGATGCGGGCGAGGGCAGCGACCATTTTGTCTTCGTGGCCACCACCGCCACCGAAGCCGTGGCGGCGCCGTGGGCGAAGGCCGGCCATGTCGCGCGGTGGGTGGCATACCTCGCAGATGAAAACGACAACGCCTACGCGGCCTGGCATGACGCCGCCGGTGCGCGGATCACCAATCTCTTCGCGGCGCGCGCAGCGGCTTACTACCAGAACGGCGGCTGCCTGGAGGGCGTGATTGACCTGGCCCAGCTATTCGGCGCGGGCTTCACCAGCGCCTTTTACCTGGCCGCGGGGCCGTATGGCACAGCCGACGGTGGCGCACTTTACGCTCCGGCCCAAGTTCCCGGAGGGAACGGTGACGGCAACCTCCTCGGCACGAATGAATACATCCGTATCGAGCCGGGCGATCGGGACCGCGACGGGATCAGCGATTACGCCGATCCCGATCAGGATGGCGATGGATTGCCGGACGCATGGGAAACGGCATACGGGATCAGTTGCACCGCTACGGGCGGCGCCGATGGCGCGCAGGGCGATGTGGACGGCGATCGGGCGGATAATTACAGCGAATATGCGGCGGCTACCAACCCAACCAATGCTGCCGACTTCTTCCGCATCGCCGGCGGGGGCGCCAACCGAGATGAAGCAGCGATCGGGTGGACGGCGGTCCATCGCAAAGTTTACCAGGTCTGGCGCGCCAACGGCGGCAGCTATTCCAACACTATAGCCTGGCAGTGTGTCTTTACCAATTCCGGCGAGACCACGTTCCCCGCGGCCGTCCAGTGGTTTACCACCGCGACGTCGAACGCCAGCGGGGCCACACTATTCCGATTGTCCGTCACCCCCTAGAGCCGTTATATTGTCTCCGCGCTGAAGACGCGGGATAGCCCATATACCACCGGAAGCAGGATGAGCCAGGAACGGGCCCAGACAATTATTGACGAGGCTTGGCGCGCGGGACTGAAAGTTCCGCGCCAGGTCATCTTCGGGCGCGGCGTCCTGAACCGATTGCCTGAAATCGTCGAGGCGCTCGACACCACCGGCCCGGCCATGGTGCTGGCGGGCGGCCGTTCATTTCTGAAATCAGGCCTGAAAGAGCGTTTGGAAAATCTGTTGCGTGAAACCGGGCTCCGCTACAACCTGCATGCGGGAATCAACCGCGAACCGACCGTGGCGATGGTGGACCAGGCGGCCGCGCGCGCGCGGGAGATGGCGCCCGGCCTGATCATCAGCATTGGCGGCGGGAGCGTCATGGATTGCGGCAAGGCGGTGGCCGCGTTGGCTGTCAATGCCGGGTCAGTCGAGGACTACCTGGAAGGCGTCGGCCGGGGATTCAAGCTTGAACGCCCGCCCCTGCCCCATATCGCCATTCCAACCGTGGCAGGCACGGGCGCCGAGGCAACCAAAAATGCCGTCGTCGCCTCGCTGGAACAGGGTTTCAAAAAGAGCATGCGGGATGACCGCATGCTGCCATCCGTTGCGCTTGTGGATCCAGCCCTGACTATCACCGTGGACAAGCGAGTGACGGCGGCGGGCGGGTTGGACGCGATTACGCAACTGATCGAACCCTGCATCTCGGCCCGGCGCCGCCCGGAAACCACGCGCTTGGCGCAACGCGCCTTGACCGGCATCCGGGCCGCCTTGCCGGCCTGCTGGGAAAATCCATCCGACCTGGCGGCCCGCGCCGAAATGTCCTTGGCCAGCCTGGTCAGTGGCATTTGCCTGGCGAATTCCGGCCTGGCCATGGCGCACGGGCTGGCCGCCGCGTTGGGCGCCCTGCACGATTTTCCGCATGGACTGGCCTGTGGGCTGATGCTGCCGCACACGTTGCGATTCAATCGCGACGCCTGCCCGGCGGAAATGGCCTCCGCGCTGGGCGTGTTCCTCGGCACGACCGGTGACGACGACGCCGTCATTGATCGAGGCATCACCGCCATCGAGGAACTTAACCGCCGCCTCGGCATTCCAGCCGATCTCAAGTTCCTGCGGCTCACCGCCGCGCAATTGGATCGGCTGGCGCATGCCTCCATGGGCTCCAGCATGTCCGGCAACCCGAAACCGGTCACACCGCAAGCGGCTTTGGAATTCCTGCGCGCGCTGGCATAGAGCGCGGCGCGATCCGCGGCAGATTTCAGGTGCGACGCGGGACGGCAGCGCCCCCACCGGATTTAACCTTTGCTTACGCTCGACACGACCCTTGGAATAAACTATTCATTTCAGTGTTCACGTCTCGACATAAGGGGGTCAACATGCAGCGGATATCGTTAATCCATGTCTTTTCAGTATCCATTCTGCTGACGGCCGCTATTGCCGCCACAGGCGAAACCTACACGGAACGGATTAGTGCGCTGCTGGCGGAAGCCACAACGCCAGGCGCCATCGAGGAACTGACGCTCAAGCTGGCCCACCTTCAGAAACCAAACCCGGCGGCCCTGCGGGCGCCCGATGTAGCCTACATCGTTCACGATGAACTCACTGCGGGCGACCCGACGTTCAACCGACCCTACGGCGCCACGCCCTGTCAACCCTCGGCCGTCGGCACCGATGTGTACTATCGCCAATATTCGATCCGACATTCGGGCGGAGTGTTTACCGGCCGGGTCTCGGGCGTCAGCACGGGTGGCGGAACGCTGAACGACCCCGTCATGGCGCTTTATGCCGCGACTTTTGATCCGCTTGATCCTTGCGGCCAAATCGTCGCCTACAGCGATGATATCTTCTATTCCGATCCCGAAATCGTCGCCGACCTGCCGGCTGGTGTCTACGTCATTGTCGTCACCACCTTCGGCAATGGGGAAACCGGCACATACACCCTGCGGCATAACGCCTACGACGTCAACACCGTGCCGACGCTGGGCGAATGGGGGCTGATCCTGCTGGCCGGCCTGCTGGGCCTTGTGGCGCTGCGCCGCCTGCATTCCACCGCGCGCCGTTCTGCCTGACGCTTCCGCCACTGGTATTCAACTGCCCGCGGCCGCCATGTTGACGTGACGGATGGGTTCCTCTTGGGTGTTCCCCAAGACGGCGGCGCGGAAAGCGGAAAACATTCTCGGATAGCGCAAGGACACTATTGGCGAAACGCCCATCGGGCGGACGGACGGCAATTGCGGCACGCAACCGACTTGGGCGCTCCGAAAAAGGCCGGCCGCTATTCTCCAGCCGACTTTTCAGTCAGGTATTTCCAGTATCGGCGCGGCATATACTGCGCTTGCACCCTGGGATTACGGCGTTCGGGAATCGCCACGGCGCGGTAAAAAGTCCGCCAGAGTTCCTGGTATTGCCGTTCCTCGTCGGCCAAGTTTTCCGGCCGCAGTTCCGCCAGCAGTCGCGTGGTGTCATCCGGATCGCAAAGATCGAGCCGACCGCGCGCCCAGCGCGCCGCCAGTTGCCGGCGCCGGTCGTGCACCACCCAGCGCTCGAGCGAGAGCCGGCGCCGAAAATGCAGGGCGACCGCGAGCACGATGTTATGATCCGGCTCCATTGGCGCCCAGAATACGCCGCTGGCCAGCCGGCAGAAGCGCAGCAGACCTTTCATCCGGTGGATTTCACCCCCGACCTTGCGGGCAACCGCTTGCGCCCGCCGCACCACGGCATTGGCTTGGTAGCCATCCACGACACGACCCCAGCGCAGCGCCAGCGCCGTATATTCAAATGCCAAGCGCTCAATTCCAGACATTTCGGAATGATACAGATGGAGCAGGGTTCTGACGACAGCCGGCCCCGCTTCGCGCTCGATCCGCTCCAGCAGCCGCTCGGCTGCGGCCGGTTCGCCGGGTGTCGCCACGCCTTCATCCAACAAGGCCGGCGCCCAGTCGCGCGCCGCGGATACGGTGGCCTCCCCGCCCTCGGTTAAAGCCTGGTCCATTGCGGTCAGAAGGGATTCAAACGAGCCGTCGGCAAGATACACACGCATGATCAGACCGCGAATAGTTCCGGCTGCACCCAAGTCTCGTCCGCTGGGCGTGTTCGCAGCAGGCGCCGGCGGATTTCATCCGCGGACAACGCCGGCGGGAGACGGTGCGGCTCGCAAACAATGAAATACTGCGCCCGCTTCATCACCACGCCCAGGCGCGGCAGATCCTCCAGCCGCAACGCGGCAAACCGCCGGGAAGACACAATCCGCGCCGCCGAAGTGAATCCGATCCCCGGCACCCGCAGCAGCCATTCGTACTCGGCGGTTTGCACATTAAGTGGGAAATGCTGCATATTCCGCAGGGCCCATGCCGTTTTCGGGTCCAGCTCCCGTTCAAGGAATCCGGCATGCGCCGGCAACAACTCATCGTGATGGAATCCGTAACGTCGGACCAGCCAATCTGCCTGATAAAGCCGATGCTCGCGCAGCAGGTCAGGCTTTTCAGTCGGCAGCAAGCGGGCATCCTCGTTGACCGGCACAAAGGCGGAGTAATAGACGCGCTTGAGCTGATAATGGCCATAGAGACTGGCCGCCAGCCGAATGATCTGCCGATCGTCCTCCGGGCTGGCGCCGACAATCAATTGCGTGCTTTGGCCGGCCGGCACAAACAGCGGCGCGCGCTTGATCTGCTTGCGCTCGGCTCGGTTCTCGGCAATTCCCGCCGCGATCTGCGACATCGGCTGCAGAATCGCCTGCTTGTTCTTTTGCGGCGCCAGCCGCAGCAGCGATTGCTCCGTTGGCAACTCGATGTTTACACTCAAGCGATCGGTATAAAGCCCGGCCTGCCGGATCAGTTCCGGGCTTGCGCCGGGAATGGCCTTCAGGTGGATGTATCCGTGGAAATGCTCCTCAACGCGCAGGCGGCGCACCACCTGGATCAATTGTTCCATGGTATGGCTCGGATTGAGCATGACCCCCGAGCTGAGAAACAGGCCTTCAATGTAATTGCGTCGGTAGAAATTGACGGTCAATCGGACTACCTCGTCCACCGTGAAGCTCGCGCGGGGAATTGGATTGCTGGCGCGGTTGGCGCAGTAGGCGCAATCGTGAACGCATTGGTTAGAGAAGAGGATCTTCAACAGCGAAATACAGCGGCCGTCGTCCGACCAACTGTGGCAAACCCCGGAGATCGCCGCGTTGCCCAGCCCGCCCCGCGCGCCGGCCGCCCGGCGGCTGCCGCTTGACGCGCACGAAGCGTCATAGCGCGCGGCCGCGGACAAAATCTCCAGTTTTCGGGCGATGTCCATACCCGAAACCATTATACCCGCCGCCGACCTTCCGCGGAGTAAAAAAACGACGCCGGCGGCGCGGCGCGGACGCACCCACATGCGTGAGCAAGCGGGCACTGGTCAGACGAAATGGGCTGCCGGCCCAACCAGCGCGCGGCGCGCCCCTCGGTCGCTTTCTCCCGGGCCAGAACCCACTACAAGCCTTTGCCCCGCGCAATATCCTCCGGCGTGCGGTGATCGTAGCATTCGAAGCCAATCCCCAGCGCTTCGGCCAGCGCTTTGATTTCCGCCAGGTAATCGCCACAGACGGTCATCGGGTGGTTGCTATTGATCCGCCATTCGATCCGGCCGCACATCCGCACGTACCATTGCGGCCAGTCGCGGCTGCAACGCGCGGTGCGCTCCTGCCATTGCCGCTCGGTGGGCACATCCGTCACTCCGCGGCCGGCGCAGAGGTACATCCGATTGTCGCGATAGGAAACGCGCGCCCAGGTCACGACGCCCGGCTTGCGCACCACCACCGAACAAGTCCCCCCACCCTCCTTGAAATACATCGGCGTCTGCCGTTCCGACCAGGCGCCCCGCAGCGAGGTGTGGCTGCCGCGCGCAAAATATGGCGCGAGCGCGCCGGAATTGACCAACCAGTAGAGCCCCGTTCGGGAATCCCAATAGCGCAGGTCATTGAATCCGACCGGCTCGCCGCCGCCGAGCAGCTTGAGTATCTGCATCGTAACCGCCGCGCCATCGTCCGCTTCGGTCGCCGCAACCAAGGTTTGGCCGTCGGATTCCGGACGCAGGCGGTTGTTCAGCATGCCCAACGCCAAATCAGTGGCGGGGTAATGCTCGATCCAATCCAATTGGTCCTGCACCCCCACGAAATCCAATCCGTACTGTGCGCGCAAGTCGAGCAGCGCGCAATAGACGCGCATCTGGAAAAGCGCCATCGCCCGCGTCAGTTCCCGCGCGGGATTCCGGCCCAGCCGCAATTCCATGCCCTTGGCCTCCAGGAACCGCAGCGCCGCCGCGGCGCGCGCCGCGGGTATTTTCTCGGCCATTTTCAACAGGCGCAGCCCATCGAAGCCCTCGCGGGCGATTCCGAAAACACGCAGAAAATCCGCCTCGGAAATCTTGTTCCACATTTGCATCGAGCGCGGGCCGACCGCGCCGTAGATCATGCCGCGCAACTGCTGTTTGACTTTTTCCGCCTTGCGCCGTTGCGCGGGCGACACCGCGATCGCCAACGGACGCGGCAGCGGAAACTCACAGCGTCCGGTGGCTAAAAAAACGTGGAGCGCATCCTCGTAGTCGCCGTGGTTTGCAAAATTTTCGACAAAAAGCCGCTGTGTGGGGATGCCGACGTGCGCGAGCCCGGAGGCCGCGGCCAGCGCGCCGACCGCGCCGGGAAAGTCGGGCAACAGGCTGCCGAGAATCAGTTTGGGCGTCGCCGCCGGAAGCTGCCACATCGGGCTGACGGAGAAGTCCGGATAAGCCCAGCCGGCAATAAAATTAAGGAACCGCTCGCCGCGCGCGCGGCGAATCACGCGGATGCCTTCCGCCACGCTGGCCACCGGCTGATCGGCGTTCAGGACACGCGGCGTCCAACCGCATTTTTTTACCACGCGCGTGATCTCAGCCAGTTGTCGCCGAGCCACGGGCCAGACCACCTGGTTGGCTTCCGCGCGCGCATCCAACGGCAGATAAATATCCACAATCCGGGCCATGTTCAGCCTCCTGTCGGTTGATGGGCAAGCGCCTTGATCCGGCGCATCAGTTCCGGCCGCCGGCGGCCGAAGAAATCGTGACATTCCCGATATACGCGGAACAGCTCCGCGTAAACCCGGACCGCCCGCGGATCCGGCCGGTACGTGTGCGCCGGCGAGCGGGTCATTTTTCGAATCGCCTCGCTTACCGTCGCGAATCCGCCCGCCGCGGCGCCGGCGGCGACCGCGCCGAGGATGGCCGCGCCAAGCGCGACCGCCTGATTCGAGGCCGCCACCCGCACGGGCAGGTTCATGACATCGGCGTAAATCTGCATGATCAACGGATCGCGGACCAGGCCGCCGCAGACAACCAGTTCATCGGCCGGCACTCCGTGCGCGCGGTAAGATTCCACAATAATCCGCGTGCCAAAGGCCGTGCCCTCGATCAACGCCCGGTAAACCGCCGCCGGCCGGGTGTCCAGCGTCAATCCCAGCAGCAGGCCGGTGAGGTTGGCATTCATCAGCACGCTGCGGTTGCCGTTCTGCCAATCCAATGCCACCAGGCCGGCTTGCCCCGGCTGGAGCGCGCGCGCCCGGCGGGATAGTTCCGCGAACGGGTTCGCCGCGCGCGCATCCAGGAAATCGCGGGCGAACCAGCCGAAGATGTCGCCGACCGCCGACTGGCCGGACTCGTAGCCGTAAAAACCGGGGATGATCCCGTCGCGCGCGACCGCCGCGTAGCCTTTGAACAGGCGGAGTTTCCTTGACAGCACCATGTGACAGGACGAGGTGCCCATGATGATCGAGACCGGCCCCTCGCCGGAAACCCCCATGCCCGGCACCCCGCTGTGCGCGTCAATCGTCGCGGCCGACACCGGCGTACCGGCCCGCAACCCGCTGAACCGCGCGAACTCCGGCGTGACAACGCCCGCGCGGCAACCCGGCGCGACAATCTGCTGCAGCCATTTATCGCGCAACCCGCGAATCCGGGGATCCAACCGCGCCAGGAAGGCCGCGGACGGAAATCCGTGCTCGCGGCTCCAGAGCCCCTTGTAGCCAGCCGCGCAGGCATTGCGCACAAACCGGCCGGTAAGCTGGAAAACCAGCCAGTCGCCGGCGTCCACGATCAGGTCGGCCGCGCGGTATACGGCAGGCGCCCGACGCGCGATTTCCAGGCACTTCGGCAACATCCATTCGCTGGAAACCAGGCCGCTGCAATACTTCATGAAGGGTTCGTTGCGCGCGCGGCCCAGCGCGTTGATCTCATCCGCCTCCGGCTGGGCGGCATGATGTTTCCATAATTTGACCCAGGCATGCGGATTCTTTTCCAAGCCGCGGCACATCATCAAGGGCATCCCATCGCGGCGCACCGGCAGAATCGTGCAGGCGGTGAAATCCACGCCGATCCCGATGATCGTTTCGGCCGGCGCCCGCCGCAACACGCCGCGAATGGCCCGCCGCATGGATTCAAGATAATCGCCGGGATGCTGAAGGGCGAAGTCCGGCGGCAACTCCCGCCGATCGCCGGGCAGATGGCGGGTGATCACGCCGTGCCGGTACGGGCACACCACCTCGGCGGTTTCGGCGCCCGTCCGGCAATTAACCAGCAGTGCGCGCACCGACTCGGTGCCGAAATCAAGCCCGAGCGCATAACGGTTCATGAATGTTCGCGCCTCCGCCGTATCGGATCGGCATGGCTCCAATTATGCCCATCCGGTAAATCATCGCTTCAGGGGGCCGTTGATCCATCGGGCTCATTCATCCTTCAACCACTCGCCTCCCTGATCCACATTCTCCTTGGTGAATACGCGCGACGGCAATGTGATTTCCTTGGGCACCGACTGTCCGCCAAGAATCGCCAACGCGTTTTCGATGGCTTCCTTGCCGCCGGTCGGATATTCAAAGCTGGCGCCCAGAATGCCCTGCCGGACATACACCTGACCCTCATGCGGCAAGCCGTCAATACCGACGAAAAACATCTCTTTCTCGCGACCGGCCGCCTTGGCGGCCAGATAGGCGCCATGGGCGCCGGGATCATTGTGCGCATACACAAGGTCAATGTGGTCAAAGCGGGCCAGCGCCGATTCCATCTCCTTGCGCGCATCCGGCTCCAGCCACTTCATGTCCGCCTCGAAGATTACCTCGATGGCGCTGCCCTTGATGCCCTCGCGGAAACCCGAGTGGCGATCCTGGCCCGGCGTGGAGGTCATCAACCCTTTCAACTCCACGATCCGCCCCTTGCCGCCCAGCCGGTCGGCGATCCATTTTCCGGCTGATTTGCCGATCTTTTTGTTGTCGGCGCCGATGAAACAGGTGTACCGGTCGCCCAGCAAGCGACGGTCCAGCACAATGACCGGAATGCCCTTTTCATACGCGGCGGCCACCGGCGGCGTCAGCGGCGCGGCTTCCTTGGGCGACACGATCAGCAGGTCCACGCCGGCGCTGACAAACTCCTCGATCTGCGCGCGCTGCTTGAGCGTATCGTTCTGCGCGTCCTTGAAAATCACTTTCAACTGCGGATACGCCTCCGCGGCCTTCTTGATATCCGCGTTCATCTGAACGCGCCACGGCTCGCCCAGGTTGCACTGGCTCATGCCGATCGTGAAGGTCCGCGTCGGGGCCTCGCCCGCTCGCGCCGCCACCGGCAACCCCATCGCCAACACCACCGCCGCCAGCATTATCCTCATCGCCGCCCTCCTCATTTGATGGTCCAATCTCCGGCAATTCCACCGCCGCTGTCAACGTTTTCCTCCCCGCTGAAAGATCACCGCCAGGATGATAATCAGGCCGGTCAGCATCAGGCGCGCGGCTTCGCCGACAGCGTTGATGCTGAGAATTTTTTCCAGGTAGCCGATCGTCAGCGCCCCCAGCAGGGTCAACCCGATCCCGCCGCGGCCGCCGGCCAGGCTGGTTCCGCCCATGACCACAATGGCGATCGCCGTCAACTCGTAAGAGACACCAGCCTCCGGGTCGCCCTGCAGTTCCTGCGCCGCCTGGCAAATGCCGGCCACGGCGCTGAAGAGGCCGCACAGGCCATAAGCCAGCAGTTTGGTCCCGTTTACCGGCACGCCGGATAGCCGCGCCGCCTCCTCATTGCCGCCGACCGCGTAAACATAACGCCCCCAGCGCAGGCGGGCGAGAATGAGCCCGGTGAGCAGCAGGCAGACCAGGAAAATCACCGTCACCACCGCCACATTGTCGTGCAGAATCTTGGAGTTCAGGAAATCGAAGCAGCGCGGCGTGTCCACATATTTATATGTGCCGTCCGGCAGTTGCACCGCAGTGGAAATCTTTTGGCCGCCGGAAATCCACTTGGCCAGACCCCGTGCGCCCACCATCATCGCCAGCGTGGCGATGAACGGCTGAATCCGGAAACGCGTGATGCAGGCGCCCGTGACCAGGCCGCAGAGCGTCCCGGCCAACAGGCATGCCGGGACCGCCAGCCACGGCGGGTATCCCCAATGGATGGACAGCAAGGCAAAACCGACGGCGCAGAATCCCAACACGCTGCCCACGGAGAGATCAATGCCGCCGGCGATAATCACCACCGTCATCCCACAAGCCAGAATGGCGAAGACGGAGATGTGGCGCAGCATGTCCCGATGGGTGTTCCATTTGAAAAACGCGCCATCCGCATTGAACACCGCCCCGAGGACGACGATGCACACCAGCGCCAGCAAAGCCCGCGCGAACGGCGAACGCGCGCGGTCGCGGAGCCACGCGCCAAAACCCTCGCTATTCATGGCATCCATCTGTTTTCCCCAAAATGATGGTTAACCGCAATTCAACGGGCGCAGCCGGTTCCATGCTCCGTTGCGGCGGTTGCGCCGACTTGCGCCGCAACAAACCCGGACATGCGCTCCCCCATCGCGGCGCGTAGAATCCGGTCCTGTGTCGCCATGGCGCGCGGAAACTCCGCGGTCGTTCGGCCGCGGTGCAGCACGATAATGCGATCGGCCATTGCCAACAGTTCCGGCATCTCCGAGGTAATCAGCAAGATCGCCATACCATCGCGCGTCCATCTGTTCATCAGTTCATAAATCTCATGCTTGGCGCCGACGTCCACTCCCCGAGTTGGCTCATCCAGCAGCAGCACCTTCGGCCGGGTTTCAAGCCACTTGGCCAGCGCCACTTTCTGCTGGTTGCCACCCGAGAGCCAGCCCACGGGCTGTCGCAGGCCGGCGCAGCGGATGCCCAGCGCGTCGCGTTGCGCCGCGGCGGCCTGCTCTTCCTGCCGCGGCCGCAGCCACCCCCACGGGGAGAACCGGCGCAGCGCCGCCAGGGTGATGTTCCAATCAATGCTCAAATCCAGGACCAGCCCGGTGCCCTTGCGATCATTCGTCAACAGCGCCACTCCTTGCCGGATGGCCTGCCGCGGCGCGCTGGGCCGAAACGGCCGGCCATCCAACGCAACGCCGCCGGCGGTCCGCCGTCCGAATACGCCAAACAACCCCTGCATCAGCTCCGAGTTGCCGGATCCCTGTAAGCCGGCCAGGCCGACAATCTCGCCAGCCCGCAGAGTGAGGTCAACGCCCTGCACGGCCCACGCCCGCGTCCCCGCGGGATCCGGCACGCAAAAACCCCGCACGGCCAGGCGTTCGGCGCCGACTGCCGCGGCGCGCGTTGGGAATTGCTGGGTGATCTCGCGGCCCACCATCCAATGCACCAATTTTTCGCGGGGCAGGTTCGCCGCCGGGGCGGTCCCCACCCAACACCCATCCCGCAAAACGGTGATCCGGTCGGCCAGCCGGTAGATTTCATCCATGCGGTGCGAGATATAAATGACGCCCCGGCCGCGTTCACGCAGGCGGGCGATGAAGTCGAATAAGCGTTCGGCCTCGGCATCATTGAGCGCGCTGGTCGGTTCGTCCATAATAATAATGCGCGCGTCGCCCATCAGGGCCTTGGCGATTTCGATCATCTGCCGGGTTGCCAGCGGGTACTCGCCCACGGCGCGGTCAGGATTGATCGCCAGACCGAGTTGAACAAACAGGTCACGCGCCTTGCTTCGCTGCCGGCGCCGATCCACCCAGCCGGCGCGATTTTCCTCGCGCGCCAGGAACAGGTTATCGAGCACGCTCATCGTCGTGATCAGGGAGAGTTCCTGGTGAATCACGGCAATGCCATGCGCGGCGGCGTCCGGCGGCGCGCGGAAATGAACCGGCTGACCGCCGAGCCGGATTTCGCCGCGGTAATCGGTATACACACCGGCGAGGATCTTGATCAGGGTACTCTTGCCGGCGCCATTCTCGCCGGCCAGGATATGCACCTCGCCGGGGGCGAGATCAAAATGCACGTCATCGAGGACCCGCACCCCGGCGAACGATTTTCCGATATGCCGCATTTCCAGCATAGCGCCGCGCGCATCGGAGCGCGCATGAAGAGCATAATCGAAGCGCCCCGTCCGAAACAAGCCGGGAAGCGTGCCCGCCGACGCCATTCGCCGCGGAATGACAACGGTTCTCGGCGCGCCCGTTGGCTTACGCCGTCACGCCTGGCTCATGCTCGCGATCAAACCCGCCGGGTCATAGGGGCGCACTTTCTTTGAACGTGCGGCGCGGGCCACCGTGGCGCCCAGGTCATATGCCTGCTTGAGCTGGGCGCGCGTCAGTTCGCGTAAATGATACATCCGGCTCCACTCGTCCCCCTTGGGTGCGCGGCGAAACTCGGCAGCGGCGTACATATCGCCGATGCATTCGCCGTTGCATATCGCGGCCGCCATGTCTTTCAGCCATGGCGTGCCGGTGTCGCAGTATTTCCGCATTTCAGGCGGGACGCCACCGGCGCTGACGATGGTGGCCACGGGTCGTGTTTTGTCAGTAAGCCGCGGCTCCGGGCAGCCCTTGACTCCCAGAATCTCCCCCGTGGGGCGTAAGAGAGTCCAGGCGGTGCGGTGAATGAAGTTGGTCATGCGTGCGCTGACGAACCCGCAATGGACGGGACTGGTAAACAGCACACCATCCGCTGCGGCGATTTTTTTCAAGATCGCGTTGAGGTCATCATTCAGCACACACGGCGCGATCCGGGCATTCAAATCTCCATAGCACGCCAGGCAGTTGGCGCAAAAGCGAATGTCCTTATCCACAAGCCGGATCATTTCCGTGGCCGCGCCGACAGCAGCCGCGCCGGCAAGGGCCGCGCGGGTCAGCCGAGTCGTCGTACCGTTCCGCCGATGACTGCCGTTGATGGCCAGAATCTTGATCCGTCGCCCTCCACCCTTCCCGGCTTTCTTAATTGAGCGCAATGCCATGACTTTCCTCCTGGTATGACTTGGGCTTATTAAACAGCCCGCACCGCGCACCCGTCAATTCCGCATCCATCAACCGGGCGCCCGCGGGAGTGCGGGCAACCTCTCCCGCTTCAACACGGCCAACCCATTCCGCGCCACACGCAGGCGGTCAACGCTCAACGACCATGCTCGCATATTTCCTAAAATATATTTCGTACAATCCGCTTAACAAGCAGCACAGTCTGCGGTACCCTACGCCTATTGCTAATTCGCGCTGATCATTATGAGCCGACAGGTACGAATTGCGATCGGGGCCGATCATGGCGGTTTTGATCTAAAGCAGCAATTGGCGCAACATCTCAAGTCCCTTGGCCACCCCGTTTTGGATTGCGGCACGCTCGTCAAGGAACCGGTGGACTATCCCGTCTTCGCCGCCGCCGTCGCTCGGCGCGTGGCCGCCGGCGACGCCGAGTTCGGCATCATGATTGACGGCGCGGGCATCGGCTCGGCGATGGCCGCCAATCGCATCCCGGGCGCGCGCGCCGCCGCCTGCTATAACGAGGCGCTCGCCCGCAACAGCCGCGAACACAACGGCGCCAACATCCTCACCCTCGGCGCCGGTCAGACCGGGTTCGACCAGGCCAAAGCCATTGTGGACGTCTTCCTGAAAAGCGAATGCACCGAGGAACGCCACCGGCGCCGCGTGCAGATGATCATGGACCTGGAGCGGCCGTCCGCCGCCCCGCAGAAAAAGGAGGCTGACTTGGACCTCTCACCCGAAGATGTTGCCCGCATCGCCCAGCGCGTGCAGCAGATCATCGCCCGGGGCGGCGGCGCGGCCGCCCCCGCCCAGGATGCCCGGCTCACACCGGCCGAACTGGCCCAGATCATTGACCACACGCTGCTCAAACCGGAAGCGGCGGTCGAGGATGTGCGCAAACTGTGCGAGGAGGCGCTCAAACACCGCTTCTTTTCGGTCTGCGTGAACTCCGTTTACGTAAAACAAGCGGCGGCGATCCTCCGCGGCTCGCCGGTCAAAGTTTGTTGCGTGGTCGGTTTCCCGCTGGGGGCCCAGCCGCCCGAGATCAAGGCGCTCGAGGCCCGCCGCGCCATCCGCGAGGGCGCGCGCGAGGTGGACATGGTCATCAATATCGGCGCGCTGCGCAGCCATGACGACGCCCTGGTGCTCAAAGATATCCGCGCGGTCGTCGAGGCCTGCAAGGATGGCCGCGCGCGTTGCAAGGTGATCCTCGAGACCAGCCTGCTGAACGACGAGGAGAAAGTCCGCGCCTGCGAACTGAGCATGCGCGCCGGGGCCGATTTCGTTAAGACCTCGACCGGGTTCAGCAAGAGCGGCGCGACCCCCGAGGACATCGCGCTGATGGCCCGCACGGTCGCCCCGAAAAAACTGGGCGTCAAGGCCTCGGGCGGCGTGCGCACCTACGCGGACGCGATGAAGATGGTCGCCGCGGGCGCGACGCGCATCGGTTCGAGCAACAGCGTCAAGATGTTGGAAGAGGCACAAGCCGCAACCGGCAGGAAGGAGTAAGCAAGTGGCGGAACTAAGAACGTACGTGTTTATTGACAGCCTCCAGCCCCAGTTCGCGTCGTTCCTGGGGACGGTGGCGCAGGGCTTCCTGCCCGTGGCCGGGCAGGCGGCGCTGTTTGTCGAGATTTCCCCCGGCATGGAAATCAACCGGGTCACCGACGTCGCCTTGAAGGCGACCGAGGTCACGCCCGGGATGCAGATCGTCGAGCGCCTGTATGGGATGCTCGAGATCCACTCGCATTCGCAGGCGGACATCCGCGCCGCAGGCCGCGCAATCCTGGAGTCGCTGGAGCTGAAGGAGGAGGACCGCATCAAGCCGAAGGTCTTCACCAGCCAGGTTATCCGGCGGATCACGGACCATCACACCCAGCTCATTAACCGCATGCGCCACGGCAACATGATCGAGCCGGGCCAGACGCTTTATGTGATGGAGTGCGCACCGGCCGGTTACGCCGCGATCGCGGCGAACGAGGCGGAAAAGGCCGCCCGTATCAATATCCTGGAGGTCCGCACGTTCGGCAGCTTCGGCCGGCTTTACCTGGGCGGCGAGGAGCGGGATATTGATGTCGGCTATCGCGCGGCCGAGCAGGCGGTGAACGACATCACCGGCCGCGAGGATAAACGGGGCGGCGGCGGCTGATGCCGCGTGGACGGCGGAATCGCAAATCAGGGAATCAACTGTCAGTAACAACAGGAAGAGAGGTCAACCATGGCAGATGCATTGGGTATGATTGAGACCCGGTCGTTCCCCGCAGTCGTCGAAGCGGCGGACGCGATGGTCAAGGCGGCGAAGGTGGAGCTGGTCGCGTATGAGAAGACCGGCGGCGGGTACACCACGGTGATTGTCCGCGGCGACGTGGCGGCGGTCAAGGCATCCTGCGACGCCGGTCAGATCGCGGCCAGTCGCGTCGGCGAGGTCGTGGCGGTCCACGTCATCGCGCGCCCGCACACCAACGTGGATCTTGTGCTGCCGCTGGGCCGCGCCGCCGAGGCCAAGTCGTCCAAAAAATAGCGGCGCCGTCATGCAACCATCCGGCCGCCCGGGCGTTCCCACCAGCGGGAAAACCGGCGGGCGGCCGGATTTGAATCCTCTGCACCGGAGGGCGCGGAATGAATCTGGGAAAAGTAGTCGGCACGGTCGTGGCCACGCGTAAGGAGTCCAGTCTGGATGGGCTCAAGTTTCTGCTGGTCCGCTATGTGGACCCGGAAGGCAAGGAGACCGGCGGGCATGTTGTGGCGGCAGACGCCGTCGGCGCCGGACCGGACGAGATGGTCCTCGTCGCCAGCGGCAGCTCCGCGCGCCAGACAACGATGACGGACAAGCGCCCTTGCGACGCCGTCATCATGGCCATCGTGGATAATTGGTGCGTCGGCGATACGACCAAGTACAAGAAGTAGATGGGTGGTTCTGTAGAACAGAGGGTAATCCAGCTAGCGAAGAGGGTCTATTGCCGTTCTCCATCCCCGCTTCTTCGTTTGCTTGATGGCCTTCCACAATAATAAGAGAGGGGCAGCTTCCATGAGCAGGCTTTCCGACCAGGATATCGAGGCGATCGCCCAGCGGATCGCCGCGGATTTGCGGCGTTCGTCCGGCAGTGGTCCGGGCCCCACCCCGTCCGGATCAGCCACGCCACCGGCCGCGGCGGCGCCGGTTCCTTCCGGCATGGGGATCTTCAACACGGTGGGCGAGGCCGTCGCCGCCGCGCAGCAGGCCTTTGCGGCGTTCACCGCCCAGCCGCTGGCCACGCGCGCAAAAGTGATCGCCGCCATCCGGCAAACGATGCTGGAAAACGCCTCCGCCCTGGCCAAGGAGGCGCATGAAGAAACCGGTCTTGGCCGTTTCGAAGACAAGATTCTGAAGAATCAATTGGTCGCGGAGAAAACGCCGGGAATCGAGGATCTGCAGCCTGTTTCATTTACCGGCGATCACGGCCTGACGCTCTGCGAGCCGGCCCCCTACGGCGTCATCGGCGCGATCACCCCCTGCACCAACCCCACTTCGACTATAATCTGCAACGCGCTGGGCATGCTCGCCGCCGGCAACGCGGTGGTCTTCAATGTCCACCCGACAGCCAAGAATTGCTCAATCCAGACTGTCGCGCTGTTGAACCGGGCGATCACCGCCGCCGGCGGCCCGCCCAATGTCGCGGTCTGCGTGGCGCAATCCACGGTGGAAAGCGCGCAGGAGATGATGAAACACCCCGGCGTGCGCCTGCTGGTCGTCACCGGCGGCGGCGGCGTGGTCCAGGCCGCGATGGCCAGCGGCAAACGCGCGATCTGCGCAGGCCCGGGCAACCCGCCGGTCGTCGTGGACGAAACCGCGGATATCGCGCAGGCCGCGCGCGACATCGTGCTGGGCGCCTCGTTCGACAATAACATCATCTGTGTCGAAGAGAAGGAGGTCATCGTCGTCGCGAGCGTCGCGGACGCGCTGCTCAAGGAAATGACCAAACACAACGCGGTCGTGCTGGACAAGTCCCAGCTTCCGCAGGTTGAGAAAACCGTGTTCGTAAAAATGCACGGTCCGCGCGCGCATGCCGAAATCAATCGCAAGCTGATCGGGAAGAACGCCGACTTTGTGCTGCAGCAGATGGGGATTAGCGCGCCGGCCTCCGTCCGCCTGGCCGTCGTGGAAGTGGATGAAGGCCACCCCCTGCTGTGGACCGAGCAGATGATGCCGGTCTTGCCGGTCACCCGCGTACCCAACGCGGATTACGCGATTGACCTGGCGATCAAGATCGAGGGCGGCAACCGCCACACCGCGATCATGCACTCCAAAAACCTGGACCACTTGAGCCGTATGGCGCGCGAGTGCAACTGCAGCATCTTCGTCAAGAACGGCCGTTCGCAGGCCGGACTGGGTTTCGGCGGCGAGGGCTACACCTCATTTACCATCGCCAGCCCCACCGGCGAAGGACTCACCAGCCCGCGCAGTTTCTCCCGCTGGCGCCGCTGCGTGCTGGTGGATCATTTCCGGATCGTCTGATGAAGCCCTATCCGGCCATCGCCATCATTGAATATCAGGACATTCCGGCCGGCGTTTACGCCACCGATGCCCTGGTCAAGAAGTCGCCAATTGCCATGCTCAAATGCGGGATCATCAGCCGCGGCCGCTACCTGTCCATGTTCGGCGGTTCGACCGCCGCGGTGGACGAATCTTATCAGGAGGGCCTCTTCTGGGGCAAAGATAGCGTGCTGGACTCCGTGTTCCTGCCGGATATCCACCCGCAGCTCCATGACGCCGTGCTGGGCCGGCGCCAGCCGGACCGGACCGGCGCGCTGGCCATCATCGAGACGGAGACCGTATCCTGCAACGTGCGCGCGGCCGAGCTGGCGCTGAAGGGTGTGCCGGTGGAACTGGCGGAAATCCGAATCGCGGAAAGCGGATTGGATGGCAAGGGCATCAGTTTCTTCCGCGGCGAATTGTACGACATCGAGGCCGCAGTGGATGGCGCCGTCTCATTCCTGCGTCAGCTGAACCGTACCGTGCGCGCCCGGATCATCCCGGCGCCGCACGAGGCGCTCACCGGCCACATGGGCGCCAGTGCGTTTTTTACTGCTTCCGGTCTGACGGAACTCGAAGGGGAGGCCAGCTAATGCTCCTGGGAAAAATCATCGGCCGTGTGGTGCCCTGCGTGGTGTATACGGGATTGGAAACCGTGCCTATGCTCTGGGTCCAGCCGCTTGACAAAACCGGCCAGCCAAAGGGCGCCGCGGTGGTCGCGGCCGACGCGACCCGGATGGCCGGTCCGGGCGAACTGGTTTATTATGAGGGCGGGCGCGAGGCGGCGCTGGCGCTGGAGCAAACATTCGTGCCCGTTGACCACACCATCGTGGGGATTGTGGACGGCGTGCACGCGGAAGGTTGGAAGGAGGCCCCATGATCCTCGGCCGAGTCAAAGGCGAGATTTACTCCACCATCAATCATCCGTTTTATGACGCCAAGAAAATGTTGCTGGTGGAAAAGACCGACGCGGGCGGTCAGCCGCTTAATGACTACCTCGTCGCGCTCGACGTGGTGGATGCCGGCATCGGCGAACGTGTGCTGGTGCTCGACGAGGGCAACGGCGCGCGCCAAGTCTTCGATTCCGCCACCGCCCCGGTGCGGTCCGTGATTGTCGGCATTATTGATGCGGTGACCGTGGCGGAGTCATAACGCAGGCTGACGCGGAAATGGGCAGCCGGCCGGGCCGGCCGAGACATCCAAGCGGAGTGGAGCAATGAAAGCGGTCTTGATCGTTCTCGATTCGATCGGCGTCGGCGCCGCGCCCGACGCGGCGCAATACGAAGATGCCGGAGCGGCCACCCTGCCCCACCTCGCCGCCGCGGTCGGCGGGCTCCGGGCGCCGGTCTTGCAATCCATGGGCCTGGGCAACATTCCCGAGCTAATCCCCGGTGGTTTGCCGGTGCCCGGCCTTGCGCCCGCCCTCAAACCGATTGCTTCTTACGGGGCCATGCAGGAGGTTTCCGAAGGCAAAGATACGGTCACCGGCCACTGGGAAATCGCCGGGCTGGAAATCAAGCCCGGCTTCCACCTGTTTCCTCCCGGCCCGCCCTCCTTCCCGCCGGAAATGCTCCAGGAGTTCGCTCGGCGGACCCGCCGCGCGGTGATCGGCGACAAGGCCGCCAGCGGGACGGCGATCATTGACGAACTGGGCCCCGAACACATGCGGACGGGCGCGTGGATTGTCTACACCAGCGCCGACTCGGTTTTCCAGATTGCCGCGCATGAGGAAATTATTCCGATCCCGGAATTGTACCGTGGCTGCGAAATCGCCCGCGAGCTTTGCGACCGCTTGC
Source organism: uncultured Verrucomicrobiota bacterium (assembly GCA_964570325.1). Classification (GTDB taxonomy): domain Bacteria; phylum Verrucomicrobiota; class Kiritimatiellia; order CAIQIC01; family CAZMXS01; genus CAZMXS01. The sequence continues at coordinate 36,578 of CAZMXS010000043.1, forward strand.
GCGTCGGCCGGGTAATCGCGCGGCCATTCGTCGGCCGGCCTGGCGCGTTCAAACGCACCGAGAATCGGCGCGATTACGCCTTCAAGCCCACCGAACCCACGATCCTCGAGCGGCTGACCCAGGCCGGCATTCCGGTCTTCGCTGTCGGCAAGATCGAGGATATCTACGCCCACCGTGGGATCACCGAGACGATTCACACCGGCAACAACCAGACCTCGCAGGAACTCGTCGCGCGCTGGACGCGCGAAAAAAAGGATGGCCTGATCATGGCTAATTTCATTGATTTCGACATGCTTTACGGCCATCGGCGCGACGCCGCCGGCTATGCCGCCGCGATCCGTCAGACAGACGCCTGGCTGGAGACGTACCTGCCCATGCTGACGCGGGACGATGTGCTGATCCTGACCGCGGATCATGGCAATGATCCCACCTATAAGGGCTCCGACCATACGCGCGAATATGTGCCGCTGCTCGTATACCGGCCTGGCCGGGACGGCGCCAATCTGGGAATCCGCCGGGGGTTCTTTGACATCGCCCAATCGCTGGCCAGCTTTTTCCGGATCCAGGCCATCCCAAACGGTGTCAGTTTCTTATAGAAGGAAGCCGCCAGCCCATTCAGGTTTCAAACTCAGGCTATATCGTTCAAGGAGCGACCCATGTTGCCGCAATGGATCATTGAGAAGAAACGCGATGGCCAGACGCTGACGCCGGAGGAAATCCGGTTCTTCATCAACGGCTTCACCCGCGGCGAAATCCCAGACTACCAGATGGCGGCAATGGCCATGGCGATCCTGTTTCGCGGCATGACGCCCGAAGAGACCGCCGTGCTGACAGATGTCATGATGCGCTCCGGCGACTTGGTGGACTTGTCCGCCATTGACAAACCGAAAGTGGACAAGCACTCGACCGGCGGTATTGGCGACAAGGTTTCGCTGGTGCTGGCGCCTTTGGCCGCGTGCTGCGACCTCGCGGTCCCGATGATTTCCGGGCGCGGTCTGGGCATCACCGGCGGCACGTTGGATAAGTTGGATTCGATTCCGGGATACCGGTCCAATTTGGATGAAAAAGAGTTCATTGCCGTAGTCAAAAAATGCGGCTGCGCGATCGTCGGCCAGACCGGGCAACTGGCGCCGGCCGACAAAAAGCTTTACGCGCTGCGGGATGTCACCGGCACCGTACCGTCCATCGCGTTGATCACGGCCAGTATCATGTCGAAGAAACTGGCCGAGGGCATGGATGCGCTGGTTTTGGATGTCAAATGGGGCAAGGGCGCGTTCATGAAAACCCTCGAACTGGCCTGGGAACTGGCTCAGAGCATGGTGCATGTCGGGGTCCACATGCGCAAAGGCATGGCCGCCCTGATCACCGACATGAACCAGCCGCTCGGTCGCGCGGCCGGCAACGCCGTGGAGATTGCGGAAACGGTCGCCACTTTGCGCGGCCGGGGTCCGGCCGACTTGGTTGAATTGACGCTGCTGCTGGCGGCGCGGATGCTGGTGCTGGGCGGCAAGGCCAGGACCAAGGAGCATGGCTTTGAGATGGCCCGAAAGGTGCTGGATTCCGGCGCGGCCTTCGAGAAGTTCAAGGAGATGGTCCGGTTACAGGGCGGCGACCCCAATGCGCTGGACCATCCGGAGCAACTGCCGACTGCGGCGATCCAGCATCCCCTGCCCGCCCCGCGCTCCGGCCATATCGCTCAGGTGGACGCCGAACTGGTGGGCAAAGCCTGCGCAGTGATGGGCGCCGGCCGTGCGCGCGTGGAGGACCGGGTGGACCTCGCAGCAGGAGTCACCGACCTGGTCAAGATTGGCGAGCAAGTGGAGCAAGGCCAGCCGCTGGCGATCCTGCACGCCAACAACCAGACCCGGCTGGCAGAAGCTATCCAGACGATCACGCCGGCATTTGTCATCCAGGATACGCCGGTCGCGCCACCGCCAATTGTCACCGACTCCTTCATTCCGGGCGTATAGAACACCTACGGCGGCCTGCTTGTGGCTCGCCGAGGAAAGTTCGTCCTCTTTACAAAGCCGATAGGACGATGCGCCCCGGCGGACTCGTCCGGCAAACCCCGCCGCCATGCATTACGTTTATCATCTACCCCGCGGCCGAAACGCCTTGCGCCCAGCCCCGAGGCATATTTGCGGGCAAAGCCTCAACTGAAACGAGATTCTTCGATTCCGGCGGGGCCGTTCGCCGGGAAATGACCGCCAAAGTCGCTTGGCATGCAGCCATAAAACTGCGCTTTCGGGATTGAATCGTCGGCCAAAGTGTTGTACCAAAACGCGCGATCTTCAGTGCCGGAGTGGCGGAATGGCAGACGCACTGGACTCAAAATCCAGCGCCTTCACGGGCGTGAGGGTTCAACTCCCTCCTCCGGCATACCCCGAAAACATTGATTTAAACCCCATTTCAGCCAATAAAATCAATGGTTTGCTGAATACCCGCTTTTTCGTATGGTGTCGTTTTGTGCGCTTGCGTGATTTTATGTGAATTAGCCCAAAGCGGGGTTACAAAGGGTATAATCCGAGTACAATCTGCCGTCCTTGTTCGGCCCCGTCCAAGGGTACACGGACAGGCGAAGGGTACAATCCGGCTCCGGTGCATCCGCCGGATTCCGGCTCCATCCCGCCGGTAATCATCGCCCCATAACCCGCCGGACATACCATGCCGGGGTGTGGACGCTGCTTTGACGCATCTTCTTTCGCCCTTTTAATGCAACATTATGCGGATCAATGGGGCGCGTTTTTTTGTGTTTTATGTGTAGCCATCATCAAGACACGGCACCCTTTGCATCTGGAAATTCAGCGACATCGCCGGCATGTGTATGGACTTATCCGCTCTTCCTACCGGGAAAATGGCCGCGTGAAGCATACCACGCATGGACGGCTCGCGTGGATGAAAACACAAGCACGGCCGATGGATCAGGATATCTCAACCGCATGGGCCGCCGTCCGGGCGGCCTATCAGCACAAGGCGCTCGTGATCGAAATCCGGCACGGGGTCCGGCGCGGATCGTCCCGGTCAGAAGCGCAACGCGAGTTTGCGAACGCGCTTCGCGGCTTGGAATGGACAACCTTGCGCGAGTACATCGCCAGGCTATTGCCGGACCATGAGCGGGAAATGATCGCCGATTATACCCGCTTGATCGTCAATCACGCGCAGGCTGAAAAACAACGCGGGCAGAAGCTCGGGCGGGCCAGCGATGGATACCGGGCGCGGCCTGAATAGATCTCCCCCGGATAGCTAGCCGATATTCGCCGATTCAAGGGTGCGGGCTGTGAGTTTGGGCGATTTTTTAATAAAATCGTCTGAAGGTCTTCACTACAGGCCCTTGAGCAATCCGGCCCCTGCAGAACACGCCCAAACTTACACCTCATCACCCCCAGAAAAGTCAGAATCGTTGTCGAATCCGCGAAGTTCGGCTAGTCCGGGACAACAATCAAACCGCCACGCGGACCTTCAAACCCAGGTCATGGCTTATCGCGCCGGTCACTATAAACAAGCTCTTGCTGGTCGGGTTGCCCCGTCGGCTCAACATTCGATGCAGGGACTTTTCGCCGAAGCCGGTTTGTTTCGCCAGTTCCGCGAAGCTGATTTTCGCGTTTACCAAATCGCGCAGGATGGAAAGCCCTTCCTCGATCTGGCCCGCCAGCAGGGCGTTCATGGCTTCGGCGTACAGCGCCTTGGCAAAGCGTTCGTCCTTCTGAATCCGATTCAGAACAGTCTCTTTATATTCGCGTGTCAGGGCCATGATTTCACCTCTCGCTTTTACTCGCCTTGTACTTCCGCCAGCGGGTCAATGCCGCGTCAATGTCACGTTGCTGGTACCGCTTGGTGCCGCCAGCCAGCAGGATAATCAGGGTCCGACTATCGCGCCCGAAATAGACGCGATACCCCGGCCGTAATCAATCCGCGGTTCCGCCAACCCTTCCAACAGCGTCTTGACGTTGCCGAACTTCCCGGCTTCCAACCGCCTGATATACCGGTCCACGCGGGCGGCGGCCACGGCATCAAGGGCATTGAACCAGTCGGCAAACGGCGACTGCCCACCCGCGATGTACTCCCGGATTTCAAAGGTCATGTTATGATGGCACCACAAAAGATACTTATGTCCACTCGCCAGCGCCAGCAGTTCAACCTTGATCTGGTCGGCGGTCTTACTGGTCCACTTGTCGGCCAGTGCCCGGACCTGGGCCTTGAACGCGGCCAGCGGATCGCCCGCCGGAAGGGCCTTGGGTGCGGTATCGCCCATGACGGACGGCAGCGCGGCTACGGCCAGCTTTAACGCGCCCTCGCCCGCGTGGGTGTAGGTGTCGTGCATGGCAAGGTGCTGTCCCCCACAATCGCCATTGTCACGCTCAAGGGTGCCCCGGCTTCGCGTAGCAGGCTCACGGCGCTATGGCGCAGACTGTGAAACCCAGCGCTCACCGCTTTGCGGACGCCGTTTCCATCACGCTTGGGTTGCAGTCCGCACTTCTCGACATGCGCTTGAACGTGTTGGCCGTTACGCCAACGCGGCATAGTCGCCGGCGGTGTCTTTGGTCACGTCGCGCATGAATACCATATCCGGGTGCGCCTCTTTCAGTCAGCGCCCGAAAGAACCCCATTGAAGCGCATAGGTGGCTAGCGTCGCCGGTCCCGAATCGGGCCGATGCTGTGCCCGCTCAAAAGCATTCCATGCGGCGGCAATAGTCTTGCCCGGTGGTTTACAACAAAATCCGACCTTCATTCTGATTGAGCAAAACGGGGCCATGAGAAAAGACCATGCGGCGCCTGACGCCGGATTTGTTTGATCTATGCTCAGACTTACCGCATAATATGGTCGAAGCAGGAATCAACACCGCACTGTGTGCGGTTCCTCGTCTTTGGCCTTTTCTAGATAACGAATAAAGAAAGTGAAGATTCTG
>CAZMXS010000044.1:0-41080 GCA_964570325.1 uncultured Verrucomicrobiota bacterium
CGGCGCAAAGCGCCGTGCTTGGGGCGGCGAGGCGCCGGAGCGCCGAGCCGGGGGCCGATTGCGAGCAGAGTCCAGGAAAGACGAGCCGCCTTCGCTCGCCGTCCAAAAAAATGGTCGGGGCGGCGAGATTTGAACTCGCGACTTTCAGCGCCCAAGGCTGACGCGCTACCAGGCTGCGCTACGCCCCGCCGATCAGGATGGCCGTATTGTTCACGCATCCGGACGGCGATTCAATCTTTTTCAGTTATGGTTTGCGGCTGTAAGCGGGCAGGATGTCCGCGCTCCGGAGCGTACGGTTGATTTTCCGGATTTGCTCGCGGGCCGGCCTTTTGTATCTTGTCGCGCCATGTCACAAGCCGCACTGATCATTTTTTTGATTACTTATGCCGGCGTGGCCATCGGCCGGGTGCCGGGCCTGGCGCTGGACCGGACCGGCATTGCGCTGTTGGGCGCGATTGCGATGACGGTCACGGGCGTGTTGACCGAGATCGAGGCGGCGCAAGCGGTGGATTTGCCCACCATCCTGTTGCTCTACGCCCTGATGGTGATCTCCGCGCAATTGCGGCTGGGCGGATTCTACGCCGCCGTCGCGCGGCGCATCAGCCGCCTGATGAACCATCCGGCGCGATTCCTGCTGATCATGATGATCGTGAGCGCGGCGTTGTCGGCATTGCTGGCCAATGACATCATTTGCCTGGCGATGACCCCCGTGCTGTGCGTCGCCCTGCTGCGGGCCAATCTGAATCCGCTGCCGTTCCTGCTCGGTTTAGCGGCCGCCAGCAATATTGGGTCGGCGGCCACGATTATCGGCAATCCGCAAAACATGCTGATCGGGCAGATGGGCCGGTTGCATTTCGGCGAGTTCCTGTTGTGGTGCGGCCCGCCCGCCGTGATCGCGCTGGCCGGCGCTTATGCGATTCTCTATCTGGGGTTCCGCGGCGCACTGGCCCGGCCGACCGAAACCACGGCCGCGCCGCGCGAATCGGGGCCGGCCTACAACGGGCATCAGACACGCAAGGGATTGCTGGCCGTCGCCTTGCTGCTCATCTTCTTCTTCACGCACATCCCGCGCGAGCTGACCGCGATTACGATTGCCGGCTGGCTGCTGTGCAGCCGGCGGATGCAGACCCGCTCGATTCTGGGCCTGGTAGACTGGCATCTCATCACCCTGTTCATCGGCCTGTTCGTCGTGATCCGCGGGATCGAATCATCGGGCCTGCCGGCGCAGGCGCTGGCCATCCTGGAGCAATATGGGATTGATATCCGCAATCATTACGTGCTGGGGCTGGTGGCGATCGTGTTGAGCAACCTCGTCAGTAATGTGCCGGCGGCAATGCTGTTAATCAAGTTTCTGGATCCGGGCGACCCCGTCGCCTGGTACATGCTGGCGGCGGCCAGCACCTTTGCGGGTAATTTGATCACGATCGGCAGCATTGCCAACCTGATCACCTTCGAGCAGGCAGCGGCGTTCGGGGTGAAAATTTCATTCCGCCAGCATGCGCGCGTCGGGATCCCGGTGACGTTGTTTTCCCTGCTGGCGCTGCTGGGCTGGGCGTGGCTGTCCCGCAGTTGGTTCGGACCCTGAATTTAACGCCTGGCAATCGGGATGAAGGTCACGGCTGATTGGCGGCCGGCTCCGGCGGCTTAAGTCCGACCGCTTCGATCTGGTCAATGTAGACGGGCGACTCGCCCTCGCGTGAATTGTAAATATAAATCCCCAGACAACGCACATCGGACGGCACCACGATATCGCTCTTGGGCAGCAACACCTGCACCCAACGCTTCCCCTGGCTGGTAACTTGGGGTCCCTGTTTCCACAACCAGGCCGGACCCGACTGCGTATACATACTGGCCACAACCTGCTGCCCTTTCTCAACGTAAATCCAAGCCGCCAACCCCTTGCACTCCTTCGGCGAGCAATCAATCGGCTGCTCGGGTTTCACCTGCACATCCACCGTGTCCACACCCTTGCCCTTTTTGAAAGGATAAACACAACACAAAGACCCGCGCCCATTGTGCGCCTCGTTGGTGGAATGGACCGGCTTGATCGGGTTCTTGGGCTCATTGACCCAGCCCTCGGTGTCCGTCTCAAAATCATAGAGAATCCAGTCCTTGCTCTTGGCCTGCGCGCCCGCCAACGCCCCCAGCAGGAAAATCGCAGTCAGCAAACCCTTTTGAATCACTTTCATAACGGCCTCCTTTTTCAATTCCTCTGCTACTCCATCTTTCAAACGAACACAACGAAAAAATCAAAAAAATGGGAACCTTCCCGGTAAACAACAAGAAAACGTTTGAAATATATCATGTATTATTTCAAATATTTTTCAATTTTTCCTGTTGACACCCACCAATCAGTGATATACCAATGAGACAGAACATGGGAACGTGACCACGATAAATCCCATGAGCTTGATTTAGGTGGAGATGTAATTATGAGCAAGCGATTTATTTCTGGATGCGCGCATGCGGCTTTTTTTGTGTTCATTCTTGGGACCGGTCCTGCGGCGCGGGCCGGTAATTTCATTACAGCCAAAGACGATTACCTTTGGGATCCCGCAACCGGCAAGCCGTTCATCCCGCATGGGATCGCTTACCAAACCTGGAATCGGCCGCTGGGTGTTTGGCAGACGCATGATCAGATTGACAAGGATTTGGACGATATGGTGCGCATGGGCGCCAACTCCATCCGCGTGGATTTCGTTTGGCAACACATCGAAGGGCGCGGCGACAACCTTTTCGATTGGGACAACTATGACCACCTGATCCGCGCGTGCGAAAAACGCAACATCAAGATCTTCGCCCTGGTCGGTTATCAATGGCCGCCGGACTGGTTCGCGGACGACATGTACACGATGCACCCCCCAGGCCCGGATTCGGAAGGCATTTATCATCCGGAACGCTGGCAGTCCGACATCATCAATTACGAGCATCCGCAAGCGCGCGCGCAGTACGCCGAGTTCTTCACCCACGTCTGCGGCCGTTACAAAGATTCGGAAGCGATCGCCGGTTGGATCGTCGGCAATGAATACGGCTATCTCGGTCTTTGGAGCCTGAAATACGACGGCTATGACCCTTGGTGCGAACAGGCTTTCCGCAACTGGTGCCAGACCCGCTACACGAACATTGTAGCGCTCAACTCGGCTTGGGGTTCCGCCTACACCGGCTTCAGCCAGATCGTCCTCTCCGACACTTATGAATGGAAAGGGACCGCCGGCGCGCTCTGGTCGGACATGGTCCAATGGCATGAGGATTCCATCGCCGCGTTCACCGCTTTTGGCGCACAGGCCGCGCACGCGGCCGACACGAACCATCTCCTCGCCTACTCCACCGTCGGGATGCAGTGGGGCGAGGAGGACTGGCGCTACCACGCTGAGGACCGCGGCAAGATCACGCGCGCCTGCGCGGCAGCCGGCGCGCCGCTGGGTTTCTTCGCGGTCAACAATTATCCTTGGGCGCTCGATGGCCATGAGACCCGCAACGGCCAGTGGGGCGTCTCCTACACCAAGAAGGTCACCGGCGTCCCTGTGGTGTACAGCGAGACGGGTTTCACCAGCTCCGAGACCCTTTTCCCGGGCGTAGACGAGGTTCGCCAGGGCATCCTGATCCGCAACAGCCTCTGGGAGGCGCTCTCCTGCGGCGGCATCGGCACTCACATCTTCACCTGGCAGGACCGGCCATACATGACCGACCGCGAGAAGGGTTTCGGCATCGTCACCCCCGACCGCCGCGACAAGCCCGCCATGTGGGAATGCCGCAATCTTCACTACCAGCTCGAGCAAGTGGACATCGGCCGGCTGCTCTCCGGCTCGCGGGATCCAACGCCGGACATCGCGTTCCTCTGGGTGGATGCCACGGATTCCCAGTATATCCGCTTTGAAAATGAAATGCAGCAGGAGGCCGGCGCGCTCGAGCGGCTCGGCTATGAACCGAACTTCATCATGTCGCTCAATGAGCTGGCCGCCGGCGCCTATACCAACTTCCGCGTGCTGATCCTCCCCCGCAACATGCGCTGCGACAACGTGGTCCCGAACTCCGGCGGCAAGACACTCAATGACTATCTGCGCACGGTGGTGCTGCCCGCCGGCGTTCATGTCATCGCGGTCGCCGATCTGCCGGGCATCCAGGACCGCTGGGGCAAGCCGCGCGCGGCGGCCCAGGCCGAGTTGGACGCCCTGTTCGGCATTGACGCCGCCGACCTCGGCGGTTTCCAGCCCGACGGGACAATGGATGACAGCGTGAACTACGGCTACTGGAGAACCATCAAAGTCCGATACAACGATAATGCGCCCGCCGCCCTGCGCGGGTTCGAATACCGGCCGTCCGTCTGGAAGTACAACGACCGCATCCGGGTGACCGACGGCACATTGTGGGCCGTCATGGACACCACCAACAACCGCGGTTTCGAGAGCAGCGCCAGCCAGGTTCCCGCCTGGGGCACCTGGGGCAACGTCCATGTCCGCCAGTGGTTCCCGCGGGAGGGCGCCAACCACCTGCAGCTCTGGAGTTGGTCCGGCCTCTGGCAGGACTTTGAGGACGTCGTGCCGGGTCACGCCTATTCCGCGTGGGCCTACCTGCGCAACAACCGCGATGACCCGCTGACCAACAACACCTACGGGGTCGTCACGCTGGAATGGTACGACCGCAACGGACAGAAAGTGGGCGAGGCCGAAAGCCCGCGGCTGACCGGGCCGAACGACGACTGGCAGCGGTTCGCGGCCGTATCCGTCGCGCCCACTAATGCGCACACCGGCCGCGTGGTGATCAAGTGCAACTGCGACGGCCCCACCCCGACCGGGTCGCTGTTCGTGGATGGCGAAACCTGCGCGCCGGCGGTCGTCGCCAAAGACCATGGCGCCGGCAAGGCGATAATCGTGCTGCATTCGCTTGAAACCTATCCTGACGCCGACGGCGACTGGAACGCGGACGCGGTGACCTGGACCTGGCGCTCGGACGTACTGCGCGGCCTCATCCAGGACTACTGCGGCGTCCAGCCGCGCATCCAGGCGCTGGGCACGAACGCCGCGCTCTGCCTGCCCGAGTACCGCGTCTGCGCCGACGGTTCATACCTGATCAATGTTAAAAGTTATCTTTACAACTGGCATTTGCCCAACGGCGGCACGACCACCGTCTTTACCATCAAGAGCGACATGCTCCGCGGCCACACCATCGAGTCGCTGACCCGCGCGCGCATCATTGAGACCAACAGCGACGGCCTCTTCGATCTGACGCTCGATCCGGACGGCACCGAGATCATCCACGCCTACTCCAATCCGCCGCTGCCGCTGATCCAGATCGCCGACGCGCCTTCCCTGATCCATCCGACCGGCGACCAGGTGCTGCAGATCAAAGTGCGCTACGACTGCATTGGCCGCACCAACCTGGCGCTCAAGCTGGCGTTCATGGAAAACGGCGACAACGGGGACGGGATTACCAATGAAATCCACCAACTGATCGCCACCAATATCACCGGCGGCGCCGGCTTGCACACATTCTGGATGTGGATTCCGGACTACGATGCCGACGATCCGGACTACCTTTCGACCCCGGAGGGCGGCCGCTATCAGTTCAAGGCCTGGTTCGAAGACCGACAGGGGCAGTTCGTGGCCGCTGCCGTCCCGCAGGCGACCGAACTTAAGTGGGGCATTCGACCGACATGCGCGCTGCCGACCAACGTGGTCAAGGGCGGGCAATACGCCATTTCATTCAAGTGGGAAGAGCTGATGGAATACCTCCCGTGGGAACGCACCTCCCTGACGCGCAACGATGCCTTCCCCACGCGCGTCGCCGTGTTCCGCTCCAGCAAGACCGAGGCCCGCCACCCAGGGCACTTCACTCAGGTCAACCAGGTTTGCGACTGGCTCGAAAGCCTCGGTTACGAGTCCGGCAACAACACCGACATCGCCTTCGACAACGTGACCGTGGCCGGTCTCTTCGCGGATGATTTCAACGACGGCAACTGCGACGGCTGGACGCGCGCGGCCGGCTGCGGGAACTGGGATCCGACCGGCGGCGTGCTGCGCGCCTGGCGCATCGGCAACGACGACAACATCATCGTCGCCGGCCAGCCGACCTGGAGCAACTACACCGTCTCGGCCGACATCCGCTATAACCGGCAGGGGCCCTATTTCAACGACGCCGAAATCTACCTGCGCTACCAGGACCGCAACAACTACTACAAGGTCGGTATTCGCAATTTTTACGGCTATTGGCGCCTGAAATACACCGTCAAGGCCGGCGGCCAGATCGTGGATCAGAACTGGGCTTATTACTTCAGCAAGACCAACCGGCCGGTGGAGGGAACCTGGTACAATCTTAAAATCGCCGCGCAGACCAACTTGTTCCGCGTTTATTTCGACCAGCGCGAGGTCGGCTCTTTCACCGCCACCAATTTCGCGGCAGGCCGGATTGCGCTCGGCACGAAAGCCGTCCAACTCGGGATTTACGATCCCCAACGCGGGTATTACTTCGTGGACGACGACGAACTGAGCATGGACGGCGGACCACTGGACCTGAACTGGGGCTATCTCCATCAGTTTTTTGCCACGCTGATGCTGCCCGGCGTATACGTGATGAGCGACACCGAGGTGCATAACCTGCGCGCATGGCTCACCAACGGCCTGTACAGCGTCATCGCCACCGATGGCGGCACGGCAATGCAGGACGAGACCGGCGCCTGGGATCTTGGCCGCGTCGAGGATCTCTTCGGCGCGCAGGCGACAATCGGCGTCATCTCCAACATCACCGGCGTGACCATTGGCGACGCGAATCATTACATCACCCTGGACTATGCGGCGGGGGATGCGGTGGCGGCATCCGGGCCGGCGCATTTCTGGCGCGCCGCGTCCAACGGGCTGGCGCTCGGAACGATGACGGGCGGCGGCACGTCGGCCCCCGCCCTGCTCTGCCGGAAGATCAATGAAAACAGTTGGCGACCGGCTAAAGCATTCTGCTTCAACTTCAACGCGGCGGCCGCCGGCCAGTTGCAGGGCGCGTTCAGCCAACTGGCGCGCCGCGTCTTCGAGTGGGCCCGCGGCGAGGCGTACAAGGTGCACATGGAACTGAATTACGGAATGATTCCCTGCGCCACGCTCGACGGCTGGGCGCTCGGCGCCGACGGCACCAACACGCTGGTGTTCCGCGTGCCCGAAGACGGTTTGATGACCGGCAGCAACCTCATGTGGACGATGTATGTCCACCCGTGGGATTCCGAAAACCCGTGGGCGAACCATGGCGGTTTCTACTCGTCCGCCAACGACAGCGCCGCGCGGCCGGTTACCCTCCCCGGCAAGGGCTTGCAGATTATCGGCGGCGCCGACGCGGTCTTCGCCGGCCGGGCCTGGGGCCTATACGCCGTCTACAACACCGAAGGCGAAGCCTGCACGTTGTATTACGGACTGCAGGACAAGGGTAACCTGCTCGGCGAGGACAACTTCAACGACTCGAATTACAATGGCTGGGCGGTCAGCGGCGGCGCGCACATCGGTTGGAGCGCCACGACCCGCGTGCTGCGCGCCGCCGTGCTGGGGGCCGGCGGCGAAGCCCGAATCACACGCGAAGGGCTGAATGTTTCCAACCGCAATCTCACCGTCGAATTCGACTGCCGCTTCACCAACGGCGCGAACACGGCCGGCCTCCTGTACCGGGGCGTCCCGCTGTACATCGGCCCGGCGCGCTGCGGCTGGGCGGACACCAATGCGGCGTACCTCGCCAATGCGACGGTGTGGGCGACGGCCGGCTGGCACCGGGTCATGGTCAACATCCGCTCCGGCGCGCCGCACTGGCGCAGCGATCTGTACGTAGATGGCCTGCCCCTCTTCGTCAACGAGCGCATCGAGGTCGCCGCCTTCGCGACAAACACGCTCGGCTTCTTCAGCCCCACCAATGCCGGCGCCGTCGAATGGGACAATTTCCGGGTGGCGGACGAGGAATACTCGACGGGGCAGCAAGTGGTGAGCGGCTTGTGTTTAGCGACCAATGCCGAGCCGAACTTCTGGGCCTGGGTGCCGGACTATGATCCCGCCTGGAACGAATATACCGGTTATCCACGGGGCGGCTCGAACGAGTGGTACATGTACCTCGACGGCCAGGGCGTCAACGCGCGCGCGCGGGTGCAGGTGTATTTCTCCCCGCGGCTGATGGTCGAACATCCCGCCTTCCCGAGCAACCTGCAGCCGGGCGTCAGTTACAATGTGCCGATCGAATGGGAAAACCTGGCGGCGGATGCCGTCCCGTCCCGCCTCCGCATCGAACTGGTTGAACCCTACCGCGGCGTGACCTACGCCACGGCGGATTACTGGATCACCAACGCCACCGGTTCCGGATTCTTCCCGGTTTTTGTTCCGGAGATGATTCCCGCCGGCAACGATTTTCTGTGGGCCGCCTACATCTATACGACCAACGCCACGGACCCTTACGCCGAGCGGGTTGGCCTGGATGACACGTTCCGCTTCGACACCCGCGGCCTGCCGATCGGCCCCGAAACGCCGGTGCGTGTGACGCGGCAGTTGGTCACCACCTCGGAATCGGCATTGTATAACGATCAGGGAATCCGAGCCAATCTCGCGCTCCAGACCTGGGGCGGACCCGGTTCCGCCTGGGAAAGCGACTATGCGCTGGGGACACCGCCGGAAGGCAACCGTTGTTTCCGCGCCAATGTCGTCGCCGGCGGGGGCTGGCGGCTGGCCAACAGCAACGGGCTGAATCTGCTGGCCTTCAGCGAAGGGCATCTGGTGTTCTGGGTCAAGTCGGCCGCGCCCTTGGTGGCCGGCGTGGTGGCGGCCGGGCGGACCAACGAGGTGAACCTGAGCAGTTACGGTCTGACCAACGGCAGTCCGTGGAAACAGGTCGTGATTCCGGTGACTGAATTGGGCTTCAAACCGGCCGATCTGACACAGGTCACGGTCCCCTTCTACATCCGCGCCGTCGGCGCGGAGTCCGCGACATTCCTGGTTGACAATGTGCGCTGGGTTACCGACACGGCGCTGGTGTACGCCGACGCCGGCACCGCACCGGACTCGGCCGTCTGGGTGTGGGGCTCCGCCCAGCTCAACGGGAGCCAGACCGGCGAGAACAACCCGGAAGGCGCTTATTGCTTCCGCATGAGCACAACAACGTGGGGTGGCTGGGGTGTCTTTTGCACCAACGGCTATTACAATCTGTCCGCCTTCACCAACGGTTATATCGCGCTTTGGATGAAATCCACGGACGATATCACGATCGAGGTCAAGGCCAACGGGGTTGGCCACAGCGTGAAGGCCTCGCAGTACGGCTGGTGGGGTTACTGGCAGGGGAACAGCACCAACTGGTACCGCGTGAAAATCCCGATCAGCCACTTCGGCTTCAGCGCCGCGGATCTGGCCAAGGTCGAGGCGGCCATTGCGCTCACCATCGTCAGCACCGGCTCCAGCGCGCGCGCCACCGGATTCATTGACCTGGTCCAATGGGTTCGACCCTTCGCCGCGGCGCCGGACTTTGACCGCTACACCGTCCACCTGGCCTGCCAGGATGGCGTGGACGTGTTTCCGCCGGCCACGGCCGAACAGCCCGACTACACCGGCGCGGCGGCGTGCCACATGCTCGCGCGGTATCTGAACGGCGGCACCGGCGGCGTCGCCCAGACGACCATTTACAATGCCTGCGCGCACGACCCGGCGCACCACAACGAAATCACGCCAACCGCCGCCGCCGGCTGGCTGAACCAAAACGTGGTCGCCGGCTATTCCTTCGGCGCCATGTCGGCCACGAACCTCAACGAAGCGCTGCGAACGGCGGTATACTGGATGGATTACGTGCCGTATGGCGGCCTGAAAACGCCGGTTCCGATCCTGTGCGGAACGAATTGGAATTACAAAGTGCTGCGCGGCTTCCAGACCGACCGCAAGCCATACAACGGCTGGGGCGGCAACACAAACAGTTACACCATCCACGGGCTCTGGCTGACGGATCCGACCGTCGCCGGGCTGGGTTACAATCAATTTGCAACGCCGGCGGAAATGGCAACCATCTACCGTCCATCCGTCGCCCCGGCCACCTACTGGATGGTCTGCGAACCGCCGGAGGATTATGCGCTTCAAGCCGCGGCGCTGGCGGAAATCAGCCGGACCGAATTGACTATGGCGCCGCCGCCGGCCAACCCGGCCCTGGCGGCCGCGCTCCGCGCGCTGTTGCCCGCCGGCACGGCGGCCGGCGCCCGCCGCAGCGCAAACGACGCAACCCTGCCGGCCGACCTGTTCGAGTCCGTGCCCTCCGCATTGCGAACCGATGCCGGATTCATGAATCTTTTCCGTCAGTGCACCGCCACCAACTACTACGTGGTCAATCCCACCAACGCCGCGGCAACCTACGTCCTGGCGGCGGGCGGCCAGCGCGGGCCGGGCACGACGCTTTTCGTGCTCAAACTCAACGCGACCAACGCCGCGCTGCAACTGGCCACCTGGCAACCGATGCCCTCTTTCTTCCCGCCGGTTCCGGAAGCCGCCGCAGTCTGGGCCAGCCGTCGGGCCATCGGCCAACCGCAGGCGGCCTGCGTCAAGGCCGAGCTGGTGTATGATCCGGCCGTGGACGCGTCGCCCTTCTTCCCGCGCTGGCAAGTAGTCTTGAATGCGGGCGGCACCACCTATGTGACGACGGTCAACCAGCAGTACGACCTCAACGGCGACGAGGACGGCGATGGCATGAGCGACCGGATGGAGTTGTATACCGGCACCGATCCGTCGGACCGCGCGTCCGCGTATCACCTGGAAGCCGGCGCGGCCGGCACGCCCCAGCAACCGGATCCGGCGCGGGTGACGCTTTCCTGGCCCAGTGTGGCGGGCCGCCGCTACAGCCTCCACGGCGCGGCTGATTTGAAATCCGGATTCCAGGTCATCGAATCCCATATCCCGGCCACGCCGCCGCTGAACGTCTACACCTCGCCATTGCCGGCCGCGGCCTATTTTTACCGGGTGGAAGCGGAATGAGCGGGGAACTCAAAACAGCCTATCCACCGGGCGGGGCAGCGCTTGCCTGCGACGCCGTTCAACCGGCCCCATCAACCCATGCGGATCAACCCGGATGCTCATCAAGATTATCTTTGAACCTTAAACTTGAATTCTTGAAATAGTCGCGCGCGAGCAGGAACATCTTTTCAACTTATGAAACCTTCATCAAAAAGACTGACGCTCTGGCAGATCGCCGACCTGGCGGGCACCTCCAAAAGCACGGTCAGCCGCGTGCTGACCAACGATCCGCACGTCTCGGAGGAAACGCGCCGGCGGATTCAGGCGGTGATCCAGGAGCGCGGGTTCCAGCCCAACTTATTCGCGCGCGGCTTGCGTGGCGGACGCACCGGCCAGATCGCGGTGATCGGCCGCTGGATGGAACGCGGGTTCATCGCGGACGTGATCCGCGGCATTGACGACGTCGCCGGCCGCAACGACGCGCACGTGTTGAGCTGTTTTGCGCACAGCACGGAAGACTTCATCGCGCTCTGGCGCAAGTTCGCGCAGAGCGGCCAGGTGGACGGCACGGTGCTGATCGCCCCGCCCACCGAGTTGCTGGCCCACGAGGTGGACCCCGGCGATGTGCCGGTGGTGCTTTGCGCGTGCCAGGCCCCGAACAGCCGCAAGGGTTGGAAAGGCGTGGACACCGTAATGCTGGACAATCGGAAGGCGATCGAGGAAATGCTCAAACACCTGCTGGATCAGGGTTGCCGGCACATCGTGCACATGGCCGGCAGCGCCGATATCTACGAGACTCGCGAGCGCGCCCGGATATTCTCGGAATACCTCGATCGTTTCCCGGGGCTGCAGACGGAAATCATCCCGGTGCCCGAAACGCGCGAGATGGCGCGCTTGAAAACCTTTGAATATCTGAAAGACCACGACCAAAAGGCGCCCGACGTTTTCTTCTGTTTCAACGATGACATCGCCATCGGCGTAATCCTGGCCTTGAAGGAGGCCGGCATCCAGGTTCCGGCGCAGACGGCGGTGACCGGCTTCGACGACGACGAACTCGCGGAGTTTGTGGGCCTGACGACCATCCATGTGCCGATGGTGCTGATCGGCCAGGAAGCGATGCGCCTGTTGTTGTTGCGCCTGAACGAAAGCGAGGAATCGCGCATTGCGCGCCATACCCTGATCGAGCTGATCCTGAAAGTCCGTTCCAGCAGCATGATCCGCGAAGCCCGCGGCGCCGGCGCGGCGGCCGCTGCCGGCTGACGCCGGCTTGATCCGGCCGGCCGGCCATGGCATACTGGCGATGTGAGCGAACCGGTTACGGACAACTCTTTGCCGGACGATGTGCGTTGGCGGCTGCAGCAGGCCGACGGATATCTGGATCTGCGCCTGCCGGAGCGCGCGCAACGCGAATGGGAGCGGATTCCCGCCGAACTACGTGAGGCGCTCCCTGTTTTGGAGCTATCGCTGCGCCTCGCGCTGGACACGCGCGACTGGGCCGAAGCCGCGCGCATCGCCCGGCGGCTGCGCGATCAACAGCCGAACGAAGCCGCGTACTGGGTGCACCTGGCATACGCCACACGCCGCTGCGAAGGGATCGAGGCGGCGCGGGAGATCCTGCTGCAAGCGCAGACACGATTCAAAACCGAAGCCGTCATCCCCTACAACCTGGCCTGCTACGAATGCCGGCTGGGGCGGCATGCCGCCTCATTGGATCTGCTTGAACGGGCCATCCAATTGGACCAGCACTACCGCGCGCTGGCGCTCGAGGACGACGACCTCGAGCCGTTGTGGGACCGGATCGGGGAATAGCGCAGTACGCAAACCGAATGCGACGCCGCCGGCACCCGAGGCGTCTCGTTCCAAACGCAATGGCGGAACAAGGAAGGTGCTAAAGGTTGACGCGGATAGAACACCCGCGGTCGGCGGAGCGCGGGACGCTTCCGCCCGCGCCACGACGGCTTGGCACAGGCGCTCCGGCGCGGGATGGGTCAAATAGGTGCGGGTGCGCACGTTTGGACGCGCCATTGACAAACCAGGGACGCGTTTCTACTTTAAGACTGCGCTAACGGAGGCCCATATGCCCAGTCTGGACGAGATGAAAGACATTGTGGAGCGGATGCAGCGCGAGGTGGACAAGGCCAAGCAATTGATGACTCAATTCGACGGGGCTGTCAACGAGCTTAACAACCTGCTGGCCGTGATGCACGGCAATGCGCAACTGGCGCAGCGCAGCCCCACCGCCGAGGCGCAGAGCGAGTTAATCAACGTGGTCCTGGCCAGCACCGCCCGGGCGCGCCAAATCGTGCGCGACACCTTGAGCGCGCATGTCACCGCCGCGGCATCCGCGCCTTCGGCGAAAGAACAAAAGCCACCAGTGACGGCAGACATTCTGATCGTGGATGATGAGAAACTGCTCTGTTCCATGGTCGGCCGAGTGCTGAGCGAGGATGGGCACACGGTGGCCCAGGCGTACAGCGGCCAGGAAGCGCTCGAGTATTGCCAGAAAAAGGCGTTCGACATCATCTTCCTGGATGTGCGCCTGCGCGACATGAGCGGGATCGAGGTTTGGCGCCGCCTGCGCCGGACTCCCGTCAAGCCCTGTGTCATCTTCTTCTCCGGCGATCCGACCATCCAGGATCCCGCCCTGTTGATCCGCCAGGAAGGCGCGGACGGTTTCATCCGCAAGCCATTCGACATTAACGAGATCAAGAACGTCGTCTTCTACATTCTCAGCAAGCGGACCGCGCGCGGCACACGCGGCTGAACACATTTTTCCGCATCGCCCCCTATACAATTCGCCCCACTAGGTGTAACGCTTTACCTAAAATGGGTGACAGGCGGTTCAACGCTGGTTTTTTTTGCCCTTACTAATAAAAAGATAGGCATGGCGATTCTTGTAGCTGGAGGGATAAGCGATGGCGACATGGAGCAAACGGACGGCATTCACGGTTGGCCTGCTGACGGCGGCGGCGGTGCTAACGGGAACGGCCGGGGCCAACCAAAATGTGAATGTCACGCGGTTCTGGCATCTGCATCAACCCATTTACTGGCCGGAATGGAACGGCAATGGTTCCCAAACCGAGCGCATTCAGTACGCGTGGGATTCGATTGTGCTCAAGAGCAGCCAGACGTACGGCACGGGTGTTGAGCACCCCGAGAACAACCTGACCGATATCTTCGGCACCTCCGACCGGGTTGCCGCTTACCAGAGCCGGCCGCGCGACGCGCTGGCCGGCATCAACAGCGCCGCCGGTTTTGCGATGAGCTATTCGGGCTCATTGATTGACAATGTCCGCAATCTCGGCGCGAACGGCCAGCTCGGTTACAGCAGCAGTTGGTGGAACGGCAACCGCGAAGCCAGCGGCTGGACCACGCCTTCCGGCAGCCGGCGGCTGGACCTGGTCGGATTCACTTACCACCATTCGCTCGCCCCTTTGCTCCCCAAATCCGTTTTTCGCAAGGAGCTCCAGATGTTCAAGCAGGCTTGGTGGAAGGCTTGGAATAAAAATTCCGACTTGAGCGACCACTCGAAGGGCTACTTCCCGACGGAGATGGCCTTTTCCCGGCACTTGGTGGATGTGCTGGCGGACGAGGGCTACGAGTGGGCCATTGTGGCCAGCCACCATCTCAGCCGCACTTGCCCGACTTACTTCAATTACGCCAATCCCACCGGCACCTACAATATCTACTCCAGCCCCCCGAACCGGGCAGACCTGCTGGGTCCCTCCCCGACCACGGGCTGGTGGTACTCGGAACCCAATCCCGGCAACGCCGCATGGAACGTCGCGCCGCACGCCTACCAATTGCACCGCGTCAAGTATGTCAACCCCGCGACTGGCGCCGAAAAAAGTCTGTTGGTCGTGCCGTCCGACGATGTGCTCAGTTACCGCTATGGCTATGCCAACGAGGGCATCTCCAAGATCCAAACCTACATCGCTCCCTTCGCCACCAATGCCAGCCGCCCCGTCATCGTCATGCCCGCCACCGATGGCGACAACGCCTGGGGCGGCGGGTATGACTCGTGGATGACCGCCACCCCGCAGTACATCAACGACTCGCTGTCGGCCGGCTATAAGGCCGCGTCGGTGCAGGATTTCGTCAATGCGTATGGCGCCGCGGCGCCCTACGCGCACGTCGAAGACGGCGCCTGGATATTCCCGGAGATGGATTACGGCTCGCCGTATTTCCTGAAATGGATTGAGCCCCCGGTGAAAGATAACGGCAGCAACAACTATCCCAATACGAAGATTGACCTGGAAACGCCCGGCTTCGCGCTGAAGTTCTGGAGCTATGCCCCGCTGATGGCCGGCGCAAACTGGTGCGAAACCGCCGAGCAGATTTTAACGGGCCTGGGCGGCAGTGTGCAGGCATGGAAAATCCAGGCGCCCTATGACTGGGACGGCTCCTATACCAGCCCTAATGTTGTCGAGCGCGCCTGGCACATCTATCTCGGCGGCTTGGATTCCGGCTTCAACTACTACGGCGGCCTGGGCAACGACGACGAGGTCAAGCCGTCGCTGGCCACCAAGCGCGCGATTGATCTGCTGCAGTCGTTCATGAGCACCAACCTCGCCAACGATCAGACTCCCCCGACCGTGCTCAAGCCCCAGCGCTTCCCCTATAACCCCGGCGCGTACACATTCGGCTGGTTCAACAGCTACGGCAGCGGCACCAATGCCGCGTTTCTCAAGAAAATGCGCTCCGAGTTCTACATCTGGACGCACGCCTACGACGTGTCCGGCATCACCAGCATCGTGGCCAAAGTCCGGCTCGATGGCGACGGGGTGAATTCGATGGCCAATAATCAGAATGAAACCTATGCAGGCGGCGCCGATGTGGGCGCGTGGGTCGCCCTGCCCATGACCAAGCGCACACTGCCCAAGACCCAAAGCGAACTGAACGCCGCGGCCAACAACTCGCAAATCAACTACTTCATCACCTCGGACGAAATTGCGGACTACTATTTCGTAAAAATCACCGACGCCAACCTGTCCGGATTCCGCGGCAAATTACTGGACTACTATGTCGAGGCCTGCGATGCCCGCGGGAACCGGCACCAATCGGAGATTCAGCACGTCTTCGTGGAGGATGACAACATCGCGCCGACACCGCCCTCCCCGGTCACGTTCTCGTCCGATCCACGCAACTGCGCGCCGCTGGTCGTCACGTACAACGCGACCGGCCGCGTGCTGCAGGCGGACAGCCCGGTTTACCAGCAGATCAGTTTTGACAGCGGCACGAATTGGGCGCGCCAGGCGATGACCGCGCAGGGCGGCCTGTTGTGGGTATACTCCAACACCGTGCCCAGCAATGCCTCGAGCGCAATTGTGTGGTTTGAGAACAGCAATGGCTCGCACATTGACAGCAATGGCGGCACCAACTGGACCACCGCCATCCGCGATTGCTACGCGCCCACCGGCGCAGTATGGACCGTACCGGCCGCGCCCAATGGCTGCGACCCGGTCACCATCTGGTACAATCCGGCAGGCCGGGCGCTGGCCAGCGCCAATCCCGTTTACATCCATGTCGGGCGCAACGGCTGGCAGGATGTGCTCAATCCGGATCCGGCGATGACCGCGAGCGGCAGCTACTGGTACTACGTCTATACCCCGACCGCCGGAATTTACCAGATTGATGTCGTCTTTAACAACGGGTCCGGCACCTGGGACAACAACGGCGGCGCGGACTGGCACCTCGCCGTCACGAACTGCAACGCCGCCACCAACCCTCCGATTCCGTTGGGCGTCGTCATCACCAATCCGGCGGCCGATTCGATCACTGTCGGCGCGTCAACCGCGCAATATACGGTCCAGGGCACGGCCGGCACCAACGTCACCGCGCCGCAACTGGTCTGGGCCAACTCCGCCGGCGGCGCCGGCGCGGTTGCGCGCGCCGTGCGTTGGGCCATGGGCGATGTGGCGCTGGCAAGCGGCACCAACATCATCACGGTCACGGGCTCGAATGTGACCATCACGGCGGGCGGCGGGACAACCAATGTGCTGGCCACGGACTCGGCGGCGGACGCCGTCTACAATCCGGCCTGGGACAACGGCGACAACGGCGGCTCGGGCTGGGGCGGCGGTTGGATCCTGCAAGTGAGCGGCAATGCCGGCCACTTCCGCGCCACATCGGGCGCCAATGCCAATCTGAACCTGCCCAGCCCGGCTTGGGGCCTGTGGGCGCAGGCCAGCAGCCTGGCGGCGGCCGTGCGTCCGTTGGCGGCGACGTTGACGACCGGCCAGGTGCTGCGCGCCAAATTGGAGAACAACTGGATCACCAGCGGCGGCAGCGTCGGATTCGGCCTCCAGAACAACGGCGGCACCAACCTGTTCGAGTTCTATTTCGCGGGCGGCGACACTTATTACAAGATCAACGACCAACAGACCAACCGCGTCACCGCCATCCCCTACACCGCCGCCGGCCTGAGCCTGGCCTTTGAACTTACCGGCGCCGGCACCTATCGTTTGCTGGCCGGCACGAATGTCATCACGGGGACGATTTCACCCAACTCCGAACCGGGAATTCGCCGGATCCGTTTCTGGAACTACGCGGCGGGCAGCGGCTCGGACTACGATGCGTTTGTCAATGATATCTCCCTCGAGCAAATATCCAGCGGTCCCGGCACGACCTCGGTCGTGACATATACGGACAGCGTGATCATCGTGCGGCCCGCCGGCGGCAGCCAGGACAGCAACGGCGACGGGATTCCGGATGATTGGTCCGCGCGCTACGGCTTCAGCCCTTCCGGCCCGTCCATCGCGCTGGATGATCCGGACGGCGACGGCCGGCTCAACTGGGAGGAATACGTGGCGGACACCATCCCGACCAACAGCGGGTCCGCCTTCACCAACCGCGCCGTGGTGGGGCCGACCACGTTGCTGGTTTCCCAACTGCAAGTGCCGGCGCCGACAACCAACAGCCGCGTGTATGATGCCTGGGTCAGTCCGACACTGGTCAATCCCGTCTGGACCCCGCGCAACCTGAACGTGCCCGGCGCGGCCGACGGCGGTCCGGTCACGCTGGCGGTGACCAATATTGGCGGCGGCGGATATTACCGCACGGGCGTGAAGCTGCCGTAGACGGCCCGCGCGCCGGACGACCCGCCACCGGGAACACGAGCGCATCACCGGTAAAATAAAAAACGGTTGTGGCGGTGAAACACGGTCAGGCTGTCCGCGCTCCATGCGTTCGTTTCCGCGCGCGTTAATTTTTTAGAAAAAAAGTTGAACAGCGCCCCCGACCCGGTGTAACTTCTATTAAAGCGCTTTACTAAAAAGGCGCGTGGTCGCGGGTATGCGCAAAGAAGCACTGCAAACCAAGTCGTTCCGGAGGGGTCATTCATGAAGTCTGCTTCGCTGTCCCGGTTCTTGTTGTTCGCCATCTGCCTGCTGACGGCACTGGCCGTCCAGGCCGAGGTCATGCTCCAGTGGTTTGAAACCGAATGGGACGAGATGTACCGGAAAATGCCGGTCGCCGCCCAGGTCGGTTACGACTACATCTGGGCCCCGCCGCCGACCAAGGCGCCTACCGGACTGGGCACGAAATGGGGCAACGTTGGCTACAGCATGTACGACCACTTCGACATCGGCGACGTCCCGCAGCGCGGCTCCTACGCAACCCGCTACGGCACGCGCGGCTCGCTGCGCAACATGGTGGACGCGGCGCACCGGCTCGATGTCAACATCATCCCCGATATTGTCATGAATCATCGCGGCAACGGCCCGGATTTCCGCTCCTACCTGGGGATGACCCCGACCGATTTCCATGTGGAATGGTCCCCCAACTACTGCAACGAGCTGAACTTCAAGCGCGCGCCGACGATGACTCAATGGTACCACAACTACGGCTACGGCGGCACGATGTGGCAGGATCTGGCCAACCTGATTGACATCCGCACCGAGGACCACCCCCTCAGCCTCGATCCCAAGCGCTTCACCGGCTCCAAGACGATCGAGGGCATTACGTTCAACTTTGTGGACGGCACCTCCTATTTCCGCCACATCGGCAAATACGACATGTACCCCTATGCCTACACCAACGAAAACGCGGCCGAGATGCTCTACCGCTGGATCGTCTGGCTGGGCAATGCGATGGATTACGACGGGTTGCGCCTGGACGCAGGCAAGCACGTTCCGAAAGAGTTTTTTGGCTCCAAGGCCCAGGGATTTTTGCACGAAGCGCAGTATAATTTCTCCTCCCGGCGCGGCTTCAATTTCGGCAATGATCCCCAGGATCTCTGGAACAACTATGTGCTCAAGACCAATGCCCTCATCTTCGCGGAAATCCTCAGTCCGTGGAGCGAAATCGCGCAGTACTGGGCCAGCAGCGCCGCGCCCTACGGCTATGACAACCCGATGCGGTACCTGGACTACCAGATCAAGCAGGCCGCCAATTCCGCGCTCAATGGCAGCATTGGCAGCTTTTTCATGAATGACTTCGGACCGAACCAGGGAATCACCTACATCTGGGGGCATGACGAGGGCCCGGCCAGCAAGGCCAATCTGGGCTACGCCTACATCCTCACCCATATCGGCATGCCGATGGTGTACTACACGGGCAACAACATCACCTGGGCCGACTATGGCCGCAGCGCCGACAAGAAAACCTGGATGGTCCCGGGCCACGACAGCGAAGCGCTTGGTGAGGTTTACAACAACATTCCGAACCTCGTCTGGGTCCATCAGCAATTCGCGCGCGGCGCGGAAATGGACCTCTGGCATGACAACGACTTCATGGCCTACCAACGCTATGATTCGACCGCCACCAGCGGCAAGGGCCTGTTGGTGGTCGCCCTCAACGACTCCGGATCCGATATTTCGCACGAGCTAAGCGGTCTGTATTTCGATGACGGCACGGTCCTGCACGATTACACCGGCCATAACGCCTCCGATGTGACCGTCAACGGCGGCAAAGCCACGTTCACCGTTCCGGCCAACGGCGGCCAGGGCTGGGTCTGCTACGCGCCGCGCATCCCGGAAAATCTGAACACCCGCATCCTGCAAAGCGGCACGGATGCGCCGACCATCACATGGGTGGTGCCGGGCGGCGTCAACCAGGCCCCGAAGACGCAGCAGGTCACCCGCGTCACCTCCTCCAACTTCACGGTCAGCTTTAGTTTCGCGCATCCGAGCGGCGGCGCGGTGGACGCGGCGATGATGAAGTGGGGCCGCGGCGACCGACGTTTCACGACCAACTATTTCGACGAAGGCCGCGGCAATGTCAGCGGCCGGCACGAGAAAATGACGCCGGTCGGCACGGCCGGCACGGCAACCAACTGGCAGCTTAATATCGTGGCCACGAACCTGCCGGAAGGCCTGCAAGTCATCAAGTGTCGCGCGTTCGTACAGCGTTCAGCCGGCTACCCCGCCCTCTTCAACACGTATACCAAGGTCGTTTATATTGACCTGCGCGGGCCGGAAAGCACGGTGGTCTGGCCCACCGAAGGCGCGACCGTCCGCGGCGACACGGTTATGATTATCACCAACAACGACTACCTCGCCTACGGCATGACGGTCGCGCTCGACGGCGGCGCGGCCGAAACCGCGCACGAGGTTTACAAGGGAATTTGGAAATATAACCTGACCGGGCTCAACGCCGGCACACACACCGCGTTGGTTACGACCACCGAGGCCGACTGGGCCAACACGCGGCAGCCCATCAACACCAGCACCACGGTCCGTATCTTTACCGTCGTCTCGAATGCCAACCCGATCTCGATCAGTGTGGCCGGCCTGGGCGAGGGCGGAACGCAATACACCACCTTCTTCCAGACTTCCGTGCAAGCCGGCGGCTCACCGAGCGACGTGAAGCTGATCTGGAACGGCTATGAGCTGGCGTGGAATGCCGGCAACTATACCAATGTATTCAACGGCGAGGTGGTTTACCGCGATAATCAGGGGCGGGTGACCACCAACCGCCTGTGGGGCAACTTCGTCAACGGCCAGAACTTCTTCGAGGCCTATCGCGTGGACGCCGGCGTCACCAGCCGCGTCACCCGCCGGGTGAACTTCAACCTCTACGGCATCAACGCCATTGACTCCGACAGCGACTCGCTGCCGGACAACGTGGAGATGCCGTTCATTGATTCCAACGGCGCGCCGGGCGCCGACCAGCCTTGGCCGGGCGACAGCAACAAGAACTTCATCCCCGAGTCGTGGGAGACCTGGAGCCGCTTGAACCCGTATAACGCCTCGACTTACTACAGCGGGCAATGGGACGACAACCGCGATTCCGACGGCGACGGGTTCAGTAACGGGCGCGAGGTGCTCGCCGGTTACTACGACAGTAACAACATCTACGCATACAATATCTACGACGCCGCCTCCAAGCCCTCGACCAACAGCGGCACGCCGGTCACGCCGTCGGCTGCCTCGTGGACGCCGAGCAACGCGGTTCGCGGCGCGGCACTGGTCATCACCTACTACCCGAATGGCGGGACGCTCTCCAACAAGGCCCAGGTGGTCGCGCACATTGGTATTTCGAAGCGCACGCTGGGCGTCTGGACCAACGTGATTGACACGAACATGACCGCGATCGGCGGCGGCAACTGGCAGGTCAGCTACCCGGTGCCCACGAACGCGACCTCGGTGGACTTTACATTCCATGACGGCGCGGGCACCTGGGACGGCAAGGACTGGCAGGCAACCGTCGCCGGCACGACCAACCCGTCAGGCTTCAATATGGACGGTTATCTCGACAGCACCAACTATATTGTGTTTGCGCCGGACATGCGGATCGCGGCGGCAGTCCGCGGCAATGACTTGTACGTCGCCACCTGGTCGGCCGAGGGCAGCGACCATTTCATCTATGTTACGGACGAAATCGGCTCCGCCAAGCCCACTCCGTGGGCCAAGGCCGGCTACGTGTTCATGGACACCTCGTCCAAACCCTACCTGACCGCCGAAAGTTATGGCACCTACGTCGCCTGGAACAACATCAGCAGCACCAACAAGGCCAACGGCAACCGCTCGCCGGCCAACAAAGACGCGTTGGAGGGCGCTTTCAACCTGGTGGACGCATTCGGTCGCATCCCGGAAGCGGTCTATATCGCGGCGGTGGCGTACGCCAATCCCGACGGCGGCGGAATTCTCAGCCAGGGACCGTACGCCTGGGACAGTGGCGACAACATTGACTCGCCGGAACTGCTATGTGTGCCGCTGGCCAGCATCCACGACGAGGACGGCGACGGCTACTTCGATGGCGGCAAGCCGAACATGTGGACGGTGGTCAACGGCGACACCAACGACGCCAACTACAACATCCGCCGCTTCTTCCTCAACGAGCTGGCGGGCGAGACCGCCTCCATGACGGTAATCGTCGAGCCGTGCGTCGGCACCAATGTCCTCAGCAATGTCGAACTGTTCTCCAACCTCAACCGGCGCGATTTCGCCGTGCTGCCCGGCGACGAGGATCCGAACAGTGTCACGCTGGACAGCAAGACGACCTATTATCGCGCCTATCCGATGACGCACATCGGCGGCGGCAAGTATGCCGCCACCATCACGATCAACAAGTGCGGCGCCTATCGCGTCAACGCGCGCTGGAAAATCAACGGCGGCAGCTACCAGTACTACACGGACCACGGCCTGCGCCGCGATTGCGCGGTGATCGTGTCGCCGAAGAAAGCGCTGAACATGGTCATGTACGAACTGAACCCGATGTTCGCCGAGGCCACCTCGCCCGACTTCTACGGGCGCAGCACGTTCAAGGACATGTATCTGGCCAACACCAACAAGCCCAATTTCGTCAGCACCGGCACATTGACCAACCTGGGCATCAACATGATCTGGCTCCAGCCGATCCATCCGATCGGCTCGGAAAACCGCCAGACCGATCCGGTCACCATGGCGCCGTACGACCCGGGCAGTCCGTACGCCGTGCGCGATTACTGGAGCATCAACTCCGTGCTGGGCGACCCCTCCTCCCCATCCAACGCGATGAAGGAATTCCAGGACTTCGTCGCCGCCATGGACAATGCCGGGGTGGGCGTCATGCTCGACGGCACATTTAATCACAGCGCGTGGGACGCGATTATCGGCGACAAGGGCGTGGCCATGGGGATCACGACCAACCCGTATGATCTGATCCGCTCCGTCCGTCCGGCCTGGTTCTCCAAGCGCGACAGTTACGGCCAGCCGGCCTCCTACTACGAGAGTTCGGCCAACAACGACATCGCGCCGGCGCCGGACCGGATGGACTTCGGCAAATGGAACGACGCGGCCGACTTCTTCTTCGGCGTCTACGACTACCTCGTGCAAAACCCGCCGGAGAACACGAACTGGGCCTGGTCCAGCGGCTGGTACAACCGGTACCTGAACGAGCGCGACTATTTCACGGGCTTCACGACCAATGCGACCCGCGAGCTATGGGAATACTTCACCGCCTATCCGGCCTACTGGCTTGAAAAGACCGGGCACCCGGAGGGCACGCCCAAGACCGAGTCCTACAAAGGCATTGACGGCCTGCGCTGCGACTTCGCGCAGGGGCTGCCGTCCGACTTCTGGGAATATGTCATCAACAAGACCCGCAGTATAAAGTGGGACTTCATCTTCATGGCGGAATCGCTCGACGGCTACCGCGAAGTCGGCGGCAGCAAGCGGCACGGCGTGGGTTTCCGCTCCGCGCGGCATTTCGACGTGCTGAATGAAAATCTGGTTTACTACTGGCGCGATAACTTCTTCGCCGAGTATTCCGGAGGCAGTTCGAACAAGGGCACGCCGAACCGCACTACTTCACCCACGCAGACGCAGTTGGATAACCGCAAGAACGCCTTCGACAACATCCCGCTGCTGCTGAACCTGACCTCGCATGACGACATCTACTCCACCTATCACCAGCCCAGCATCCTGCATGCGTACGCCGAACTCGGCGCGTTGGCCGGTGTGCCGATGATCATGTATGGCCAGGAGGCCGGCGCGCAGAATCATTACGCCACTTACAACCGGGGCAGCGAAATTGATCCCAAGAATAATTTCGCGTACTACGAGTCCAACTTCGGCAAGTCCATCGTCAACTTCAAGCGCTACAACTGCATGACCAGCGTCTGGTCGCAGGGCGCGACGTGGATGGCCTCGCTCCGCAATACTTATGGAAAGATCGGCCGCGCGCGCCAAGCCTCGCCCGCCTTGAAGAGCCAGAGTGAATACTTCCTCTCGACCCTCGCGGGCGGCAAGGACGAGAACATCTTCGCGATCGCGAAGTTCGAGTCCCCCGGCGTCAGCGCGGGCACGCAGGATGTGGTCATTGTGTTTGTCAACAACAACTGCCAGGCGACCAACCTGCGCTCCAACGTCTACTCGCTCAACGCGGATTACGGCGGGAAGAACTGGTTCGGCATTCAGGATGGGAAATACTACAATGTGGTGAACCTGTTAGGCAGCAATCCCACCAATCTGATTTGGAATCCCTCCAAACCGGGATCGGAGATCAAGACCAACTTCTATGTGTCGCTCAATGGCGATGTTTGGGCGGACAATGAATGGCAGATCCAGTACCTGAAGCTGATCGAGATTGGCGCCACGTATCCCAAGGATGCCAACGGGCGCTACTCCGGCTCGACCTACAGCAACTGGGACTGGGACGGCGATGGCATGGCCAACGATTGGGAAATCGCCAATGGGCTGGATCCGTACAGCGCGGTGGGCGTGAACGGCGCGTGGGGCGATAAGGACGGCGACCGCATGGCGAACTACGACGAGATGATCGCCAACACCGTGGCCAGCAACGCGAACGATTATCTCTACTTGCAAATCGCGCGCAACGGCTCCGCGATGGACATCTTGTGGTCCAGCAAGACGAACATCAACTATGAAGTGCAGCGCTCGCCGCGGCTGGTTCCGGCCGCCTGGAGTTCCATCTACTTCGGCACGGCCCTGGGCAATAGCGATGAATATACGGACGCCGGCGTGAGTTCAGCCACCGGGCTGTTCTACCGAATTAAAGTTCGCCCATAAGCGCGGGTTCAACGGAAGCACGGAAGGCCGGGACTCCTGTCCCGGCCTTCTGCATGAATCGGTGCGGGCGAGCGCGTCGGGCATTCCGGTCCGACCGGCCTTCCACCCCCGTCAGCCAGGAATGGCTGACGTACGGTGACCACCGGCCGGCCAATCCAGCGGAGCGCCAAACGTCGCCACCGGATCGTGAAATGCCTTACCGCTGCGCCTGGGCGGCGATGATTTCCGCCGCTCGCTCCGCGCCACCGGCCGCCATTCGCTCCGGCGGCGGGGGCGCGCGCCGCGCGGCAGCAAGCGATTCAGCCAGATCCCCCGCATAAAGCTGGGCGGCTGGAATGTGCACATTCCGGCAATAGCGCCGGATCCCTTCCACCAGCACCGAATACTCGCGAAAGTCCGCCCGGTCGGCGTAGATCAGCACCTTGTCGTTGACGATGCATTCGGAGATGATCCCGTATCCGGGTTTCGTCAACACACCGTCGCTGGATGCCAGCACATCGGAAAAAGGTATTTGTTCGCGCGCCACGGGATGAATATTGCGCCGGCGCCATTCCAACGGACGCACCGTGAAAAACTCGTAATCCGCCAACTCCCGTTCCACACGATCCAACACCGTTTCGCTCCATTCCAAGGTCGTGAACGAGAGCAATATCCAAGGCCGCCTCGGGTCGGCCCCAGTCAGCCCCGCCAGGTCTTCCCGACGGGCGCGGCCCGGATCAGCCAGTAACGGAATATCCACGCTCCGCGGAAATGCCGTCATTTCCGGCGCGAACGGGAGCCGCAGCAGCAGTTCGGCGCAGGCGTAGCCC
Source organism: uncultured Verrucomicrobiota bacterium (assembly GCA_964570325.1). Taxonomy (GTDB): domain Bacteria; phylum Verrucomicrobiota; class Kiritimatiellia; order CAIQIC01; family CAZMXS01; genus CAZMXS01. Next base: position 25,699 of record CAZMXS010000044.1, read on the forward strand.
CGCCGGAAGGCGTCCACCGCCGTCAGCCAGCGGGGATCCTGCGCGCCGAACGCCTCATAAATCCAATCCCAGGCGAAATTGCCGATCGCCAGCCGGGGCAGTTCCAGCGCGGCCGCGGCCTCCAGCGGCATCGCCGGAATATCCGCCACCACCGCGCCCACTCCCGCCTCCCGCAGCCAACGCGTTTCCGAAGCGACGCGCGCCTGCCGCTCGCGCAGCAATTGCTCGACCCGCGCCAGTGTCGCCGGCACGTCCACCCGAATCGAATCAAGCTGGACCATTCCGACATCGAACGCCGCGGCGCGGAGCTCATGGGGCACCCCCGCCAAACGGTGGCGCAGGAACGCAGCGGGCAGGTCACTGACGAGTATAAAGCGCCAGTCCGGCAGGCGGCGCGCCAGCGCGCGCAAAATATCGGCCGAGCGCACACCATGTCCATAGCCATGCGCGCTGATGTAGTAAGCCAATGTTTTCAATCACTCTCCATTGAACAGAACGCGTGTTCGGGTTATTATCATAACGGTGAATATGGAAGCTAAACGAAAATGCTCGCATGCCGGGTTCTGGATCACGCTGATCCTGCTGGCCGTGTTGCTCTTCGGCAGCCTGGGGCTGAATTTTCTGATGGGCATGGCGCTGGCAATCCGGCCTTCCGGCTTCGCCAAGTTCGAGGAGCGGGGCGAGGATGAATTCCCGCGGCTGACAGAGGTTTGGTCCTATGGCAAAGGCCGGATCAAGGCGGCGCGGATCGAGTTCAATGGCGTGATTCTCCGCGACACGGACGAGAACTTCTTCGGCGTCACCTACGACCCCGTCGAATCGGTGCTGCGCGAGGTGCGCGCCGCGACCCATGATCGCGAGGTGCGCGCGATCCTGCTCGAAGTGGATTCGCCGGGCGGGGCCATCACGCCCAGCGACGAGATTTACGCCGCGCTGCAACGTTTCAAAGCCAGTCGGCCGGGACGCAAGATCGTGGTCTTTATCCGCGACATGGCGGCTTCAGGCGGCTATTACATGGCCTCCGCCGGCGATTGGATTATCGCTGAACCCACCGCGATGATTGGTTCGATCGGCGTCATTCTGCAAACCTTGAATTGGAAGGGCTTAAGCGAACGGATCGGCCTGACCGACGTGACGATCAAATCCGGCGCCAACAAGGATCTGCTGAATCCATTCCGGGAAGTTTCGCCGGAGCAGGTCGGCCTGTTGCAGGCGATGCTGGATGACAACTTCGAACGCTTCTACGGAATTGTGCGCGCCAGCCGCAAGCTGAATGACGAGCAATTGCGTCCGCTGGCCGACGGGCGCGTCTTTTCCGCCACGATGGCGCTGGAAAGCGGGCTGATTGACCAGGTCGGCTACTTCGAAGATGCCGTGGCCAAGACCTACGAACTGCTGGGCGAGGATTCCGTCAAGATCATCCGCTACAAATCCAAGCGCGGCTTATGGGATGAACTGTTTGCCGAGGCGCGCGCGCCGTTCAGCCTGAGCCGATTGGCGCGCTTCACCGCCCCGCGCCTTATGTACTTGTGGAAACCGTAGTCTCCGGCGGCGGCGCCTAGCGCGCCGCGGCCTTGAGTCCTTGCATCAACCGGATCACCAGGAACTCCAGTTGCAGGGATTTCGCGCCGCCCGCCGATACGAGTTTCTCATGCGCCGCCACCGTGCGTTTTAGCGCCCCGGCCAGCCGGGCGCGTGAATACATCCGCGCCTGCTGGGCCAACTTCAGAACACGGTAGGGATGCCCTTTCCGCGGGTCCGGATTCATGGCGCCGAGCAGCGTGTCCGCCTCGGGGCCCGTGTCCCACTCGGCGGTCGGCCGCCATTCCGATCCGGCAATCCGAAGTAATTTTCGATCCAGGCAATCCCTGAAGAGCAGCAGCTCACGCAAACGGTTTTCCAGGCTGATAATCAAGCCTACTTCGTTGCCGCCGTGAAAGATTTGCCGCCGCAGAATATCCAGCGCTGACTCCAGCGTTCCGCCGGTTACCGCCTCGGCGAATTCCCAATACTCGGACTCGCGCACACAAGACACCAGCGTCGCCACATCGGCGCGCGTTACCTCCCGACGCTCGCCCAGGTACACCGCCAGTTTTTCCACCTCCTGCGCCATCAGCCGGCTGTCCTGCCCCACCCGGTCAATGAACAATGTCAACGCATCCGCGCTGATCCGCAATCCCGCCTGACGGAACAATTCGCTGCTCGTGGTGTGGATCTGCTCCTGCTGCTTCTTCCCTTTCTCGGGCAATCCGTACTCCGTCACCTGCATATATTTCTGGCAGGCCTTGTAGAAAGCGGCGCGCTTGTCCAACTTGCCGGCGCTGATCACCAGCGTCTGCCCGGCAGGCAACCCCCGCTCCACCTCGCTCGCCAGATCGGCGAGCGCCGCCTTGGTCGCCGCCGCGCGACCCACGATGGTGTCCGCCATGAAATCCGCGCCCCGCAGCCAGACCACTTTTCGGCCGGCCATGAATCCGACGGTCCGCAAGGCTTCAATCGTTCTCGCCACGCACTGCGCGGCGGCCTCGGAATTGTCCGCCGCGCCGTCGTACACCTCGAGCCCGAACGCCTGCTCAGCCGGCGGGCACAATTGGTCCACCAATTTACGCGCCGCCTGCGCCACCTGGTACTCATCATCCCCGAAAATCAAATGGGCTCTCGCGCCGGTCGCGGATTTGAAGCCGGCCGTCGCCGCAGACTTCGCTCGGGTTCCTTCGCGTTCCGCCGCCATTTAATCCTCCCGCTGCTGCAAACTGAATGAGTTGACTTCCATTTCGATGGTCCGGCATTCGCGCGCCGAGATGTCCGCCATCTCCGCCAATGTTTTCTTCCAACCTTTCCGGCCGTTGGTCATCCGCGCGACAAACTCGCCCATGCGCGCCCGCCCCAGACGGCGCTCGATAGCCGCGGCCAGCTCCTCGGCTTGCCGGTAAAAAGCGGTCACAGCCGCCGGTTCCACGGGCAGACGTTTCATGGCGGTTAAGTCATCCAGCCGGATCAGCGAGCGCAAGGCCGCCGGCGCGCGCGCGCGCTGCGGCCGCCCGCCGGATTGCCGGCCGTATGCCTGCGCCAAATCCCAGCCCCAATGCGCGGCCAAACCTTCATCCAACCACAACGGCGGCCGCGCAAGATATCCGGTCCAGAACCGCCAATGGGCCAGTTCGTGATACAAGCGATAGGCGTTCGCCGCCGCATTGGTCTCCCACAGAAAGAATAGCTCGTTGCCGTCCTGCAACGCGCGGCTGTCGCCCCGCCAGTCCGCGCTCGCCGCCAACTCCCGCCACTGCACCTCATCTTCGAGCAGCAAGATCGTGGCCACGGCATCTGCCCGGGCCGCGTCGGGCAGGAACGTGGCGGATCGGTTGAAGAAATCGCCCATGTCCGCAGCCCGTTCCAGCCGGGCGGAATCGCGGCCAATAAAACGTAATGGGCCGGTCGTAACCATCAACCACGCTTCCGGCCGGCTCGCCAAAAGCTGCCGGGCCGCCGCCGCGCAACCCAATCCGGCGGCATTGGTCAACGGCACAACCGCTGCCCAGTCCGATGCCCATACGCGCGCAGACGCGGCGATCAGCCACCACCCAAGCAGCAGAATGCCCCGCCCCGCCTTTCTTGACATGCGTGGAGTCATTGTTATTGTCTGGCGCAAATGTACGTGCCGGACGCGGGATTGTCACGAACCGGATAAGGAGAATCATGCGGAAACGACTGTGGGCGCCTTGGCGGATCAAGTACATCCTGGAGTCGAAAACCCAAGGGTGTTTCCTGTGCGACATCGTCAAGCGCCGCGCGGATACCGCCAATCTGGTGGTGCGGCGCGGCCGCGCCTGCATCCTGTTGCTGAACCGTTATCCCTACAACGGCGGGCATCTAATGGTCGCGCCGCTGCGGCATATTGCGGAATTGCAGGCGCTGAATGCCGCCGAACAGCTTGAGCTGATGCAACTGACCGCATTGGGCATGGATCTGCTTGGCAAGGTCTGCCATCCGGACGGCTACAACATCGGCGTCAATCAAGGCGAGGCGGCAGGGGCCGGGCTTAAGGACCATATCCACCTGCACATTGTTCCACGCTGGAACGGCGACACCAATTTCATGCCGGTGATCGCCGATATCAAGGTAATCCCGCAGTCGCTTGAAGAACTGCGCGCGGCGCTGGCGGCGGCCGGAAAGAAACACACTAAACAGTCGCCTCGCCGATAGCCTTGCGTGTGCTGGGTCGAAGCACCAGGCCACCTATTCGCCACGCACCCCCTCCCCGCCTTGATTCCGTCCCAGCCACGCCACTCCGTCATCTGGCGCTTAAACAATAGAAGCCGATAAGCGCCATAATGACACTATAATAACAACTCAAAAAAACGCTAATGCGCCACAATGTCTCTTATTAAAATTTATCTCACTATTATCTTAAACGTTGTGATAGAATGTGTTACGTCGTATTTGATACACTTGGCAAGGTATATGCTATACAGCATTTGTGCTGTCAGGCTCAATGGCTTGAGCTTAAGAAAGGAGCAGAAAAATGTATGGTTATTATATGAATACTTGGAGTCCGGTGCGGGAGTTGGAGCGCTTGCACCGGGAAATGGATCGGCTGTTCAATGTTCATGCGGCTGAAGCGGAAACGTATCCGGCCGTCAACATCTGGAGCAGCAACGACGAAGTGGTCGTCACGGCCGAGTTGCCGGGCGTCGAGCCCAAGGACATTGACATCGCCGTGAGCGGCAATCAGCTCACCTTGAAAGGCGAGCGCAAGGCCGCCGAGATGGCGCAGGATGTCGTTTGCCATCGCTGCGAGCGGGGGATGGGGTCATTTATGCGCACCATCAGCCTGCCGTTCGATGTGGAGGCGGACAAGGTTTGCGCCACTAGCAAGAATGGCGTGCTGACAATCAAATTGCCGCGCGCCGAGGCCACCAAGCCGCGCAAGATCAGCATCACCGCCGGCTAAATCATCACCAAAGGAGGCCCACGATGACTACGGAAAAGAAACTGGATGTGGCGGAAAAGAAGGAAAGTGTGGAACGGGTTGAGCCAACCCGCGACCTGCCGGTGTTCGTGCCGGAGACCGATATTTACGAGAAAGCAGACTCCATGCTCGTGCTCTGCGACATGCCCGGGGTGGATGAGAAGCGCGTCGAGATCACGCTTGAAAACAACGTGCTGACCATCACGGGGCGGCAGGATACGACGACGCCGGCTGACCATCGGCTGCTGTATCGCGGGTATGTCCCCGGCATCTTTCGCCGGTCCTTCACCCTGGCTACTGAAATTGATCGTAATGCCATCCGGGCGAAAATCGCCAATGGCGTGCTGGAGCTGGTGCTGCCCAAGAAGGCGGAGGTCCAGCCGCGCACGATCAAGGTGGAGGCCGGCGCATAATCACGGAACTTAATCTCCGGCTTGGGCGGTTTAGCAACCCGCCCGGCCGGACAAAGGAAGGAGGCATTCATTATGAGCAAAAGTCTGATTCCATGGAAACGCAAGGAATCCCGTACGCCGGCCCAGTTGTCGGAGACTCATCCGATCGAGGCCTTGCATCGGCAGATGGATGAACTCTTCGATAGCTTCCTGGGCGATTTCGGCGGCTGGTTCCGAACGGGCGCGCTCGCTCCGCGTTGGAGCGAGGTCACCCCGAGCATCGAGGTCTCGGAGACGGACGATTCGTTCCAAGTAACAGCGGAGTTGCCAGGCATGGACGAAAAGGACGTCGAAGTGACGCTCGATAACAACCTGCTGACAATTAAAGGCGAGAAAAAAGCGGAACGTGAGGAAAAAGGCCGTAATTATCATTTCACCGAACGCAGTTACGGCAGTTTCCAACGCATGATCCCGATTCCGGACGGTGTGGATAAGGATGCGGTCAAGGCCAGTTTCAAAAAGGGTGTGTTGCCCTTGAATATGCCCAAGACGGAACAGGCCCGCAAGCAGTCTCGGAAAATCCAGATCACGGCCGGTTAGTCGGTGAATGGCGCAACCGGGGGCGGGGTGTCGGCGCGGTTGTCAGTCAGCGTGGCGGAGGGGCTGCACGCCGACTCTCGCCCCTTCCCTATCCTCTGGCATGGTCCCAGTACAAATGCTTGCTTAAACCGCTACGCTGGTGCCGGCAAGGGTATGGCTCGCCATGAAAGCGAATGGTCAAAACTTAGAGCTCTATTTTCACCTCAAAAATCGCGCCTAAGCCCGAAAAATAGCCCCTAGTATTACTACAACCCATTGAATGATAACATCTTCTCGACGATAAGCGTCGCCTCCGTTCGCCCCCGTCAGACTTTGCTGTCCGCCCGACGCATTATTGCAACCCCTCGCCATATATCCCGTCGCGAATCATGAAGCGCTCGCACCTCCAGGACGGCTCCCACCGCCAACGCGGCGGCCTCTGGAAAGTCGCCATGATGCAGAAGACAGGTTGCATTGCGGCCCAACCGCAAATGAGTGACGCCTTTTTTCATATTCACGTTCACCACCGTCCCCTCTTTCACCGGCACCACATCCCAAGCTGTTCCCTCCCTCCGCTCCAGCCCGACAACTTGCCAGCGCTCATCCCGCGCCTGGAGCCGCACCCGAAGCGGTGTCCCTAAAGCCAATTCGGCAAGCTCCGCGTGGCGCTTGTGACTGACAGTCGCGGTCCGAACCTGCCCCTCCTCCGCCGCGTAGACGATGAATGTGCGGCCCGGATGCTCCGCGTCAGGGGCCTGATGTCCCGACACCACAGCCGCCACCCAAGGCAAATCCGCCATCAACAGGGCTTCGGCCGCGCGCGCCAGCTCATGGTACAATCCCGTGTTGTCAGCCACCGCTTCCGTTTGCTCGAACCATTCTGCATTCACGACATCCTGCATTTCTTCAGGCAAGCGCCACCCGCGCTCGCTGCGGATCCGGAGGGCCGTTTCCACTTCTCGTTTCGCCTCAGGCAAACGCCCGGCCTCCAGCAAGAGCAATCCGAAATTAAAATGCACCTTCACCCGGTAACTTTCATCTTGAACGTTGCAAGTCAGCGCCCGGGCCAAACATGCCAGCTTTTCTTCCCGCTGGGCGCAGACCTGCGCCAGCACATCCCACGCCCAAAACTCGCTCTGCTTGCCGCGCACCAGCGGCAACACCAGTTCCCGGGCTGCCGCCGCATGGCCGCTGTGGATCAACATCTGCGCGTAGTAGTATGGGAACCATTCTTGCTCGGGATAACGCCGGTAGTGCTCTCCCACAAAGCGAGTCGCCCAGTCCAACAGCGCCGGATTTTCAATCCGGTCCATCGTGCGATATAGCGCCCGAATCACCCGCTCGACCAGGCTGCTCACGATCTTGCCCGTTTGCTCCACCCGATACGGACGGAAATCCTCTTCACGCAGGTTCGCCGGATCCCACCATTGGAAAAAGGCGGCAAAGTTCGGCAGATGTTCGGCACAATAGGCGGCCCGCGCCAGAATGATCGAATGCAAGGGCCCGGGCTTTTCCACCCCCTCCAATTCGCCATACTCCCGCAGCAACCGCATAACCGCCCCGCCGTCCGGATTTTCCTGCCCGACGCAGTCCCGCAACGCATGCGCAATGGCCCAACCCAACCCAACCGCCGCCCCATGCAGGCCTGGCGCCTCCTTCAAGGCCTGCCGGTAAAGCGCCAACGCCCGCGCATGGTCGCCGGCATCGCTCGCCTGCCGGGCTTCCTTCAGGAACTGGGCCTGGGGCAACAGCGCCTCCTGCAGGCGCGCACGCTGGTTTGCCATGATGGTCGCTTCGGCCGGCAGTTGCAGACGGTTAAACTCTTCCATCAGTCCGGCGGCTCGAGCTCGATCTCCATCCTGAAGGGCCTGCTTGATCAGATCATTCAACACACAGGCGGCCGCCTTGATGCTCCAGTCATCGCGCGGGTTGTTTCGCAGCACTACCCGCGCCATTTCCAGCGCCTCGGTCAACCGTCCCTCTCTTCGCAATTTAAATACTGTTCGGCTGTCCGGCATGGTCGGCTCCTTCGTTCACGTTCCCAAGGCTTGCGCCAACTCACCCAGCAGCTCCACCGAAGTGCTGCGCCGATTGTCCGGCATGCACCGGGTGTAACGTCCGGCTTTGTTGAAATAGAAATGCACCATCGCCTTCTTGCCGCCGCGCAGGAATTCGTATTCATCGTGATAAGGACCGTGATGTTTGACCCCGGCAATGGATGCCTGCAGTGGTTTGCACTTTTGCTGTATTTCCCTGAAAAACTCGGATTCCCGCGAATGGTCGGGCGATGCAGCCGGCTCCGGCTTGCCGGCGAAAGGATCGGCCGCCGGCCCCATATCGTACACGTCCACGACAATCTGTTTCCCCTGCAACGGCTGCAACCGGGTCAACGCATCCGCCGCCAGGCGGTTGGCGGTTGTGCCTGGCCGATCAATGCGGCTGATCCGTTCGCGCCCGTTGTAATACAGTCGGATCACCGCCTGAACGCCCCCGCGCGCCAGAGTGTATTTCTCGCAGTACTGCTCGTGGGCGATCGCGCTCACATGGATGTCCTGCCCGCGAAGCAAATGTCGCACGGCATAGAAGATATTCTGAAGCCAGGGCCGGTCCGCCGGAAACGCAAACGGAACCTCGCACTCCAGCGCAGCCGCGTCCAATACCAACAGGTCATCCCGCGCCTCGAGCCGGTACTCGGCCGGGGCCTTGGCAATGGTGCTGATGGTGTAGTGCGGCTCGTTGATCGTGAAAAGCGTCTCGCGGGCCCGCGTCAGCGCGGTGTAAGCCCAGCGAAAGTAGGCCTCGCTGAAACAACCCGTGTGGCTCCGGAAGTCAACAAATACCCGTTTCCACTCGCCGCCCTGGGCCTTGTGGCAGGTAACCGCATACCCAAACTTGATGCGCAGCGCGTTGAAATACGGGTCGCCCTGCAGCGTCTGCCGGAATTCGGGTGTTCCCGGCTTGAGCGTCGGGTGGCGATTCTTGAAGTCCACATACAAAGCCTTAACTTCGTCGGCGGACAGATCGCGCTGATCGGACAGCAACAGATTCTCGATGATCTTGCACTGCACATCATGTTCGCCGCCATTCGGGTCGCGGAACCGAATCACAGCCCCGCGAAACCGCAGCGGGACCGGCACGTTGCGGCATGCGCCCGTGGCCGGATCTTTGCCCTTATTGATAAAAACCGGCCGAGCCGGCTCCTCCACTTGAGCGCCAACCTCGATCACGGTCCCGAAATCGCCGTTCAACAACTCAATGGGGTAGTTGTAGTTGTTGGCCACCACAATAATGCGGTCGCCCTCCGCCAGCGTGGTCGCTTCCGGAAAGAAATGGCGGCGCACCATTTCGTTGTATTCCTTCACGGCATGGTTGGACCACGCCACGATCACCGTCTCCTCATCCACCCAGTTGCCGGAAGCCACGACAAATTGGTCCAGCACTTGGGCTTGCTCAACCGCCCGCACGTCGGCTGCGCCGGTCCGGATATCCAACACGTTGAAGACGCGCCGGGACAGCGCCTCGCGCAACGCGGTCGCATTGGCCAGGATGCCGCTTTGCGCAACCTGGCGCACTACATCCGTCAGCTCGTACTCGCGCGCCTCCACCCCGCACCGCTGCGCCAGGTACCCCCGGTCCAAAGCGGGCGAAAAGCTGTCATTGCATGGCGGCAGTTGGGCCGGATCGCCGACGAAAATGACCTTGCGCCGGTTGGCAGCGGAGCCGATGTCCGTGAAACGCAGCAAATCATCCAGCAGGCGGCCGGAGCCGAACCGGAAGAACTCGGCCTCGGAATAGGCGTTGGACACCATCGAGGATTCGTCAACGATGTAAACCGTCGCGGCGTCCGCGTGGTTGGCCGCCAATGCGTAGTAGAACTTGAAGGTCTGGGACCCGTCGGCATCCCGCTCGCTGTATTCGACGAGGTTCTTCATCGCGTAGATGGACTTGTGGATGGTGTAGGCTGTGCGGCGCGTCTTCTGGGCGATGACCTTGGCCGCGCGCCCCGTCGGCGCCATCAGGACAAATGGCCGACCTAGCGCGGCCAGATAGTCTGCCAGGCCCTTGATCAGAAACGTCTTGCCGGTACCGGCATAACCTTTGAGGATGAAACACCGGCTATCTCCATTCAGGAACGCCTCCAGCAGTTGCACCGCCTCGCGCTGGCTGTCCGTCAGCGTGCACCCGGAAAAGGCGTCCGCCAGCGAAGCCCGGCGCGCCGGGGCTTCCGTTTCCGTTTCCATGTCCATGTCGGATTGCATCCTGTTTGTCCTCAAGCCGGAACCTCTCACCCAAGCCCCGTGGAACTCCGGGGGGCGAGACATTCCGCACACTCGGGCTCATCGTTGGGGTTCACCGTATTGCAGACATCACACACCCAGTCCGTGTGTTCCCGCGTGCTCTCACCCTGTCTTGCCCGGCAGTCCCGGCAATACCTGCGGCTGGAACGATTCAAGGTCCCGCACTTTCCGCATTCCCATTGTTTCTCCACATACCTGCCGCTGCGACACTCATTGCACAGGAAACGCTCGAGGTCGTCCTCCCCCATCCAGCACCCGCATTCCAGGCAGTAGCTCATGTTCGCGGCTCCTTTCTTTTCATGTCCCACAATGCGGCTTTCTTCACGGCGAATCAAAAGGGGGGACGTCGGGGAACGTCAGGGGCATATGCAATTTGCGATTTGGAAATCGAACAACAAGTCCCGCCCCCCCGACGCGGTGGCGGTACTTTTTCCCGCCGGCAGGATGCCGCGACCCGATGTGGCGGAATGGGCCATACACAGGCAGCCGGCTCACCGCGCCGCCTGGGCTTATGGCATGCGAAACGGCTCGAATTCCGCGCCCGCCTGCAAGGCGCGCGCATAAGCCGCCGCCTGGTCGCGCATCACTTCACGGAACGTCACCGGCGCCACACCGCCCACCGGTTTGAACGGCCGCGTCAGACGCTGCTCGTATTCTTTGAAAAAAATACCCAGCGCTTGACGCGTCATGCGGCAACCGCCATTTTCCTCGTCCCGCTGGAAATCTGCCGGCCGGATCATGCCCAGATTAATCAGGCGCAGGATGAACAAGTCGCACAAGGGCGCCCGCAACGGCTCCATAAGGTCCAGCGCCAGGGCTGGCCGGTTATAGCTGATTGCATGCAGCGAACCGATGCATGGATCTAGCCCGGCGGCGCAGATTGCGCCGCGCACTTCCTGCATGACAATCGTGTAGGTCCACGAAAGCAAGGCATTGGCCGGATCTGCCGGCGGGCGGCGGGAGCGACGGGTAAACGGCATGCCGGCCGCGAAGAAGGGCCGCAGCCGCTCATAGTAAATCGCCGCGCCCATCCCCTCATATCCCCGCACGGTGGCCAAGTCTTCCGCCAACTCCGCCCGCCCGGCCAGCCTCGCGAGTGTGTCCAGATCGGCCGCCAGCGCCATCCGCTCGGCCTGTGCCACCCGGCCCGCCGCCAGCTTCTGCAGCACGCGGCGGCTGTTGCGCAGTTTGGCGGCCACCAACGCCCGCGCCACCCCCAGACCCCACGGGTCGGCCACCAGCCGATATTGGTTGATGCGCAACACGGCGTCAGCGTCCCGCGCCGGCGTGAAGGACCCGATCAAACCGCCCTGCCGGCTCAATATGTGCACCGGCTTGTTTTCGCGCAGTAAGCGTTCGACAATCCGCATGGAAACGCGCGGCCGGCCCACAATAGTCATCCGGTCCACATGCATAATCGGCACGCGCTCCAACCGGCGGGAGACGGGATGGGCTTCGTCATGCACTTCGACATGCTTCGACGCTAGTGTCACATGCAGTTCCTGCCGGGCAATGTAAAGCGATGGCATCAATCACCCCCGGGGTTATTGGCAATTGCGCGCTCAGAAGACATAAACGGTGTCCTCCGGCTTTTGCGTGACAACCATTGTGCCCGCGCCGCGCGTGTCCTTTTCGCAATCGCCACAGACGCGCCAGGCCACCACGCGATCTTCGGTCGGCTCAATCAATTCGAGCAGGCGGGTCCAGAACTTCTCGAACAGGTCGTGCCGAACACGCATTTCAAAGACCGAGTACTGCACCCGCACCCCGTAATCAGCGCAGTGCCGGGCCACGCGGTACAGGCGCCGGGGATCGGATATGTCATAGGAGACCACCATCAAAGGCTCTCGATTCCCGGCGGCGTGACGGGCGCGCCCGCCGCGCTCATCATCCAACGGCGCCCAATCCTCGCGCGGCGCGATCACGACGCGCCTCCTTTATGGCGCGGCCCATTTTTTGTGCCATGTCGGTTCATGATACGCGTCAATTCATCCGGAACGGCCGGAAGGCGCCGCCCTCCAGCAAGGATTGTTTGAACTCGATCGCCTGCCGGCGCAATTCGCCGCGGATACTGGTGCGGCGCTGGAGCTGCTCGCTGAAAAAGTCCTGTGTCATGCGCCGCTCATAGGCAATGAAGAAACGGCGGCGGCCGGCGCGATTCATATAGACGCCTCCGTCACGCGCCTCGAAATGCAAGTCCGCCTTGAGGATCCCATGATTGAGCAAATCCAAGGCCAGCGCGTCCGCAACCGGAGGGCGCAACGGCTCAATGAAATCCAGCGCCAACGCGGGGCGGCGGTCTTCTGTTTCGTGGTACAATCCCAGCGCGGGGTCAAGCCCGGCGGCATACAAGCCGCCTTCCATCTCCGCGCCCAGGATGGCATAGGCGAACGACAAAACGGCATTGGCGGCATTATGCGGCGGGCGGCGGGAGCGGCGTTCAAATGGACAGTCCGGCGGAAAGAACGAGTCAAGTGTCTCGAAGTAAAGGGCCGCGGCGGCGCCCTCGTAGCCGCGGATCCCATCAAGCGTATCGGCGTCCCGGCAGGCTGCCGTCAGCTCGCGCAAGCCGGTGACAGCGCCGGCAGCGGAAATACCCGACCGATTTGACGCCAATCGTTGTAACACCCGTGCCGCGTTGGCGATCTTGGCCTCCACCCACCAGGACGCATACCGCAGGCGGGCCTGCAGATCGTTTGCCGCCCGGTATTGCGCCAGACGCGCGGCGCTGTGCGGCGCCGGCGGCACGCACAATCCGCAAATCCGGCCGGTTCGGGAAACCATAATCACCGGAATCCTGCGCCAGAGCAACTGGGCAAGCACATCGGTTGAGAAACTGACTTCCTCGGAAAGAACCAACTGGTCAATGTGATCTACGGGGATGTCGCGCGGAATGGCCGGAACATCCGACTCGTCCAGCGCCGCCGACGGAAGTTCCACGCGCAGACAGGACCGGGCCACGGACAAAGTGGTGCCCGGCGTGACCAGAAAAATGGTGCCCATAACTGATTCCTTTTGGGCCACACCGTAGCCAATCCGGCCGCAACCGGCGATTGGACGGACGTCGAGTGACGTCGGGATTCAGGCAAACAACGCGTCCCAACCCATCCAGTGTGAACGACTGATTACGGTCTATTAGCGCGACCACCTGCGGCACACAGGCATTTTTAGCCAGGCAAAATAGCGGCTGAGCCCAAAATATAGCCCTAAAATTCGTGCAACACTCTTAATGATAAAATGTTCTCGACGATAAGCGTCGTTATTCACTCCCTCTTCAGGCTAGCCCCCCGTCCAGCACTTCGAAGCCCTCGGCGCGGGCAACTTGGACCAGGCGCGCATCCAGGCTGACCACGGGCAGTCGCTTTGGCCGGCGCTGACAAAACACCAACGCCGCGGCCAGTTGCAGCGCATCGGCCGCGCGCAACGGATGGCGCGCCAGCAATTCGTCCGCCGCATCGCGCAACGGGTCAGACGGCGTCACCGTGACCCAGCCCTGTGCGTCCGTGCGCAACGCCCGAAGGATCTGCGCCAGCGCCGCCGCATCCAGATCGCCATCCCGCCGCAGGCGGCAGAATGCCGAAACGCATTCGGTGCGGCCGGACCACCAGACGGCCATCTCATGGTCGGTTCGGAGGAGTTCGCGGGCCCACCCGGTTTTGGCCTGTTCCACGTAAAGCGGCACAATAGCCGAAGAATCCCAGAACCTCATCGCCCGCTCTCCCGTTCCGCCAGCAGCGCCTTGACGACATCGCCGCCGTGCCGGGGGCGCGGCAACTTACGCCGCCGCACGGCCGCCGCGTCCAGCGGACGATCCGGCAAGCTGACCACGCCGCGGCCGGCCTGCTCCGTCACCCAACCGGATACGGCGCCGGCGTCCTCGGCCCCCGCCGGTCCCAGGCGGGCCACCGGGTGTTTGCGGTCCACGATCAGGATGCTTTCCCCGGCGCGCACCCGGTCCAGCAGTTCACAGAGGTGGTTCCGCGTGTAGGAGATGTTTGCTGTTTTCATAATATGGCTATCATAGCCAGATTGATGTCCCGGGTCAAGTCGGGACGATTTACAGCGCAACCGCGCTCAAGACCGTTCCGCCGGATACCGGCTTAAGCATTTCGCGCAGCAGGTCGTGGCTCAACGCCGGATGGTATTCGCGCCCGTTCCCGCCTTTGGTCCGTTCGCAAACATTGATCCGGTCCCCCTCGGGAATGACCATGCGGGGGAACGTCACCAAAAGCGGATGATAATCCTTGCCGCAGCGGATCACCTTGAGATGCAGCGGGCTGGCCCAGCGCTCATATTTCTTGTAGCTGCTCTCAAAGGTACGTTTGTCCGAATAACGCTGGGACAGCGGCAGGCCCAGGACCGGCCGATACACCGTGGAACTCTTGGTCTTCTCGACGATAAGCGTCGCCCACAGCCGTCGCCCGAGCAGCTCACCCGGCTGTCTCAATTGCCTTTCGGCGTTCTTCCGGATTCCGTCCGCCCCTGCTCGATGTCCCCGCAAAAAGTCAACCGTCTCAATTGCCTTTCGGCGTTCTTCCGGATTCCGTCTGTACTGCGCGCGCTGCAGGTCCAGCATATCGCGCGCGTCTCAATTGCCTTTCGGCGTTCTTCCGGATTCCGTCGGCTCAACTGGCGTACCATTTCGCGGCACAGGAATGCGTCTCAATTGCCTTTCGGCGTTCTTCCGGATTCCGTCACACTTTACGCCGAAAACCCTGATCGGGTTGCGCTCCGTCTCAATTGCCTTTCGGCGTTCTTCCGGATTCCGTCAAATTCATCTGGGGCTGCACCCTGCGCCCCGACGGGTCGTCTCAATTGCCTTTCGGCGTTCTTCCGGATTCCGTCGGGCTCGATGAGGTGCTGACGGAAAAAGAGGTGAGTCTCAATTGCCTTTCGTCATACATCCGGATTCCGTCTGCCTTAAAACAACCCTTTCCAATTATATGACTATATCGTCTCAATTGCCTTTCGGCGTTCTTCCGGATTCCGTCGGGCTACCATCCGGCCAGCGCCATAATCGTGTCTGTCTCAATTGCCTTTCGGCGTTCTTCCGGATTCCGTCACACTTTACGCCGAACAAAAGATCTAGAGGCGCGAGAGACAAATATCAATTACCGATAGATCCGTAAATCGTCCTGGACGGA
>CAZMXS010000045.1:0-40810 GCA_964570325.1 uncultured Verrucomicrobiota bacterium
GCTTGATTCCGCCCTCTTCCTAGCTATCCCTGCATGAAGAAAGGCCAAAGACGAGACACCGCACTGTGTGCGGTTCATCCGGGAGAATTGCGCCAGATGAAAAAAGTGGTTTTTGTTGATGATTCCAGATACACCCGCGCCACATTAAAACGCATCCTGACCGACGCCGGTTATGAAGCGCACGAGGCCGCCGACGGCGCCACCGCGCTGGAATTGATCAAATCGGTCCGGCCGGACGCCCTGGTGGTGGACCTGCTGATGGCCGGCATGACCGGCCAGGAACTGATTCGAACTGTGCGTTTTGCCGATCCCGCCATTCCGATCGCAGTGGTGACCGCCGATATTCAGGAGAGCACCCGCGAACAATGCCGGCAGTTGGGGGCCAACCTGGTTATCTCAAAGAATTGCCTCTTCCCCGACGGGGCCCGATTCCTGGCAGAGTTCACCAAACTGTTACCCAAGGAGTGAGGTCATGGTACTCAACGAAGGCCAGATCGATGCGCTGACCGAGTGCATCAATATCGGCATGGGCCATGCGGCAGGGACGCTGCACGATATGCTGGGCGCGCACATCAACCTGCGCGTGCCGCGCATTGTGGTCGTGCCGATAGACCAGGTAACCACGGCTTTTGCGCAGGAACAGGGGTTCGATGTCTCCGCCGTGCGCATGAAGTTCGCCGGCGCTTTCCAAGGGTCCGCCGTGCTGTTATTTCCCAACCCCAGCGCCCAGAAATTGGTCCAACTGCTAACCGGCGCCGATGAACCGACGGATGACACGAATGTCTTGCGCTCCGGCACGCTGATCGAAGTCGGCAACATCATCCTGAACGGAGTGATGGGCAGCATTGTCAACCTGATGAAGTCGCCGCTCCAGTTTGTCGTGCCGTATTACACCGAGGGACGAATCGAGCAACTGTTGCATTCCTTTGCCGAAGGCCAGTCCACTCATTTAATCATCGCGAGCACGACATTTGAATCGCAGGCTCGCGCCATAAATGGCTATGTGGTGATTGTTTTCGAAATTCCATTTATCCAGGAACTTGCGCAAGCGTTGGATCGTATGGTCGGAGGGCCATGACCCGATTACGGGCGAAAGGCGGGCCTGATTTCACGCTGCTGGACCATGTCCTGCTGGGGCATTTTGTTGTTCGGCCGGACTTGACAGTCCTGTTCTGGAATCATTGCATGGCAGACTGGACCGGCATCGCCGCAGCCAAGGTGGTCGGACAAAAGGTGGACTCCGTGTTCCCGCGCATGGCGGAGCCCCTCTTCCGAAAACGCTTGCAGGATTTGTTCCAGGGCGGCACGCCCATCGTGCTTTCCGCGCAAATGCATGGCCATATCCTGCCGTTGCGCCATCCGGACGGCTCGCCGCGCGTTCAGCAAATCATTATCGCGCCAGTGCCCGCCGGTCCGAGTGGCGGTTACCTCGCTCTTTTTTCCGTCCAGGATATCACCGATCTGGCCCGCAGTCTGGACCTGATGCGCGACATGCGCCGCAAGGCGCTAGCCGACCTGGAGGAACGCGAGCGGATGGCCAACGTCCATCGGATACAGCGTGACCTGGCCATTTATCTCAACAATGCCAACGACCTCACTGCCGCCGTCTGGGCCGAGTGCCTGCGGGCATGCCTGCAGCTTTCCGGCCTGGAGGCCGGCGGGGTTTACCGGCATCGCGACCACGGCGGCGAGTTTGAATTGGTTGCGCATCAGGGATTGCCGGATGGTTTTGTCAAGCTGCTGACACGCCGCGCGCGCGGTTGCACGCCGGCGCAATTGGCTGATCCGGGCCGGGCATTTTTTGAGGAGGGTCCGGAATTGGTGGAG
Organism: uncultured Verrucomicrobiota bacterium; assembly: GCA_964570325.1. Lineage (GTDB taxonomy): Bacteria > Verrucomicrobiota > Kiritimatiellia > CAIQIC01 > CAZMXS01 > CAZMXS01. The sequence continues at coordinate 1,828 of CAZMXS010000045.1, forward strand.
CGCCAGCAGGCCGATGGCATCGCGCCGGCCATGCGCGTGTTGGCCATCCTGCCCATCCGTCATGCTAATCAGGTTGTGGCTTGCGTGAACCTGGGCTCCTTCACCCATGAACACATCCCGAATTGGACACGCGCGGCCCTTGAATCCATGTCGGGCCTGATCTCCAATGGCGTGAGCCGCATCATCATCGCCGCCGAACTGCGGCGCAGCGAGCAGACCGCGCGAGCGCTGTTGAATGCCACTACCGCCGCCGTGGCCTTGATTGATCCATCGGGCATTATCTGGGACTGCAACGAAGTGCTATGCCGGCGCTTCAATCAAACGCGCGCGGACCTGGTTGGGGTTAATGTATGGGATTTGTTCAGACCGGAAATCGCAGCGCGCCGGCGGCTGCTGATCGAGCAGGTCTGCCGGACGCGTCAGCCACTGTTCACCGAAGACGAACGCGACGGGCTGTGGAACGCCAATGTGATCTACCCGATTGTCGGCGCCCAAAATGAGGTGGAATACATCGCCATCAACGCCATGGATATCACCGCCCGCAAGCGGGCGGAGGATGAGCTGATTCGGACCAACCGGCAATTGGAGGCGGCCATCGATAAAGCCAACCAGATGGCGCTGCGGGCGGAGTCCGCAAGCACAGCCAAGAGCGAGTTTCTCGCCAACATGAGCCATGAGATCCGGACGCCGATGAATGCCATCCTGGGCCTGGCCGATACACTCAGCGCCCGCATCAGGGATCCGCTGCTGCGCGAATATCTGGATTCCATCCAAGCCAGCGGCAAGGCCCTGCTGACCTTGATCAACGACATCCTCGATCTCTCCAAGATCGAAGCCGGCCGAATGGAACTTCAGTACGCCCCGGCCGATCCCCACCGTTTGCTCAATGAGATCGCCCAGGTTTTCAAAACCCGTTGCGAGCAGAAAGGGATCGCGCTGAATGTTCAAACGGACATCCCAGCCGCATTGGCGCTGGTCGTGGACGAGGTCCGCTTGCGGCAGGTGCTGCTGAATCTGGTCGGCAATGCCGTCAAGTTCACGGAGCAGGGCGAAATCCGCCTGACCGTGACCGCCCAAGACGCCGGCGCCGGCGCCTACCGGCTCGCCTTCAGCATCCGCGACACGGGGATCGGTATCCCAGCCGATCAGCGCGAGGCGATCTTCGAGGCGTTCCAGCAATTACGCGGCCAGAGTCCGCTTCAGTACGGCGGCACCGGCCTCGGGCTGACCATCTCCCGACGCCTGGTGGAAATGATGGGCGGCCGGATTGAACTGGACAGCGAACCCGGGCGCGGCAGCGAGTTTCGCGTCATCCTGGACCGCGTGGAAGCCGCGCCAGCGGAAACAGTGGCAGTCGGAGCCAATACGGACCGGACGGATTATCGCTTTGCGCCGGCTGTCGTGCTGATTGCCGATGATGTCGCCACGAACCGCATCCTGCTGAAAACCTATCTGGACCAAACCGGTTTGCAGGTGGTTGAGGCAGCCGATGGCCCACAATGCCTAGAACTGGCGGCCCGGTACAAGCCCGACCTGTGCCTGCTGGACATCAAGATGCCAGGGCTGGATGGCTTTGAAGTGGCTCAGCGCCTGCGCGAGCAGCCGGATTTCCTCGCCATGCCGATTATCGCGATCACGGCGGTTGCCATGAAGGACACCGAACGCCTGGCCCGCGAAGCCGGCTGTGACGCGTGCCTGTTCAAGCCTGTCAACCGCGGACGGCTGCTTGCCGAACTGGCCCGATTTCTGAAAACGGCACCGGCCGGCGCTCCATCGCCGTCCGTTCCGGCAACCATCCCGGCGCCGATCGAAGACCGCACTCGCTGGCCGGAATTAGCGCGCACGCTGCGCGCGCAACTGGCTCCGCGCGTAGCCGATTTACGCCGCCGCCTGTATATCAACCGCGTCAAAGACTTGGCCTCTCGGGCTGCGGGCGCAGCCGTGGAGGGTGCCTGCCCCCCTTTAAGCGAATGGGCCGAGCGCCTCCGTCTGGGAGTGGAAACATTCGACATGAAACGCCTGCCGCAGATTCTAGCCGAGTTTGACACTTTGCTGACGCGAATTGAATCGGCAAGCAACATAACAAATGGGGCTGGAACATGAATGAACCCGCTCGTCAGGGAAAAGCCAGGCCGCCGCTGGTACTGCTGGTGGATGACGTCCCCGAAAATCTACAGGTGCTCGGCAACATTCTGCATGACGAGAACTACGAGCTAGCCATGGCCGGCAGCGGCCGCGAGGCCCTGGATTTCGTCGCGGACGACATCCCCGACCTGATCCTGCTCGACATCAACATGCCGGATATGGACGGATTTGAAGTGTGCCGCCGGCTGAAAAAATCACCGGCGCTGGCCACAATCCCGGTGATCTTCTTGAGCGCGCGCGTGGACACGGAGGATATCGTGCGCGGCTTTGAAGTCGGCGCCGTGGATTATGTGACCAAGCCCTTCAAACCGCCCGAATTACTGGCCCGGGTCCGCACCCGTCTGCAGTTACATCAACTCAAGAGCCTGCTGTCAATCTGCTCCCATTGCAACCGCATTCGGGAAGAAGATGGCCACTGGGAACGCATGGATCGGTACATTCATCTGCACACCGGGACCAACTTCTCTCATAGCATCTGTCCCGATTGCATGCGGAAGCATTACGGAATGTGATCCACCCTACTCGTACTGCTCCTGTTGTTCCGACCCTTCCTCCCCTGACCCGGGCTTGGAAAACATCGCGTTCCACCATGCCAACTCTTCCTGGTGGCGGCCCCGGCGCGCGGCCGCGAACTTGAAATAGACAAAAGCGTCAACAAAGGAGGGGCGGCGCGCAAAACGAAAGGGACGGCGCCCCCGGATCAGCCGGAACTGCGGCTGCGCCGCCATGATATGCGCGATGGCCTGCGCGACCTGCCGCGGAATGTTCACCCGGTTGGTCATCCCGCTCAGGTGTTCCCCCACCACTGCGGCCAGGGCCGCCGGCTCACGCCGGCCTTCCAGCAAATGCAGCGCGGCCAGCGCCTCATGATATTCGCCGAAAACCAGCGCCCACAACAACGGTTCGCTGGGCGTAAGTCCGGCTTGCCGCCAGGTATCCACCTGGCGGAAGGCCCGCAACACCCAGGCGCGCCCCACCGGCCCCTGTTCGCGCAACCAGGCCCCCGCCGGAGGGAAAAGCACCTCGAACATGCCCGTGTCCAGCAGTTGTTCCGCCACGCGCTCCGCCCGGCCGCAGAAAGCCAGTTTCAGCATCTCGTCGTGCAGACGGTCGCGCGAAGCCAGGGCTAGCGTATCCTTCAATTCGGCCATCGCTCGCGCCGCCGATTCCTCGATCCGCAGATCCAACGTCGCGGCAAACCGAACCGCGCGAATCATGCGCACGGGATCCTCGCGGAACCGCACTCCAGGATCGCCGATCACCCGCAACAGGCGGGCGTTCAAATCCTTCAGCCCCCCCACATAATCAATGATCGAGTAGTCGGCAATGTTGTAGAACAGCGCGTTAACGGTGAAGTCGCGCCGCTGGGCATCCTCCGGCGGCGTACCGAACAGATTGTCGCGGACAATCATTCCGTCGCGTGTCTTAAAATGCTGATCGGGTACATGGGCCGGCGCGGTCTCCGCCAAGCGCGCCCGGAAGGTGGAAACTTCTATCGTCATATTGGGATAGATCACATGGGCCAGCCGAAACCGCCGGCCGATCAGGCGGCAGTTCCGGAACAGCCGCTTGACCTGGTTCGGGTGCGCGTCCGTCGCCACATCGAAGTCCTTCGGGCGGCGGTCCAGCAGGATGTCCCGGACACACCCGCCGGCCAGATAGGCCAGATAACCACCTTCCTTCAGACGATACAAAACCTTGAGCGCCTCGGGCGCGATCTTCTGGCGGCTCAGAACATGCTGTGAACGATCAACGATAACCGGCGTCATGGCTGGTCGTGCCCAGGAAGAATACCCTCATGCGCATTGGGCGATTGCATGTTTGCCATCAACTCCCCGCCGCCCCGCAACATTTCTTGTATTTTTTGCCGCTGCCGCAGGGGCACGGCTCGTTGCGCCCGACCTTCGGATCCTCGCGCCGGAACGGCGCCGGCTTGGGCGCGTTGAGCGCGGCCGCCATCGCGGCCTCGTTGCCGGAAACCGCGGCCGGAACCGAACGGGCCGCCGCCGAAGGCGTCCCGAGCGCCGTAACTTCGTCATGCACATAAGTCTGCGGCAGATGCGCCAGAAATTTCCAAGCGGCCTCCGGCGACGTCGCGGAGCGAAACATCTTGCCTGCGACCTCCAGCTTGATCCGTTCCATCAGATCCGAAAACATGCTGTAGGCTTCGTGCTTGTATTCGACCAGCGGATCGCGCTGGCCGTAGGCGCGCAGGCCCACGCCCTGGCGCAGCGTGTCCATGTTCCGCAGATAGTCCTGCCATTGCGAATCCACGGCCTGGAGGATGATGAAACGCTCCATCGAATTCAGCGCCGCCGGATTCTCCAGGCGCGCCTTCAATTCATATGCCTTGCGCACCCGTTCCATGACCCGCTTGAAGTTCTCTTCGGCCGCCTCCGCACCCTCCGCCAAATCCTCCACTTTCAGGCCAACCGGAAACGTGGAATTGGCCCAAACCACAAATTCGCGCAGCGCGTGCTCGTCCTTGTCCGCAACCGCCTCCTCCAGCTTGGCGTGAACCACATCCTCGATGATGCTGAACAGGTGCTCCCGCACCTGTTCCGCCGCGACGACTTCGGAGCGAAAACCGTAGATGATCTCGCGTTGCTTGTTCATCACATCGTCGTATTCCAGCGTGCGCTTGCGAATTGAAAAGTTCTGCTGCTCCACGCGGCGCTGCGCGGTCTCGATCGAGCGGTTGAGCCAGGGATGCTCCAACACCTCGCCCTCCTGGATGCCCAGTTTTTCCATGATGCCGGATATCCGGTCGGACCCGAACAGGCGCATCAGGTCGTCCTCAAGCGAAACATAGAAACGCGACGAACCCGGATCGCCCTGGCGGGCGCAGCGCCCGCGGAGCTGCCGGTCAATGCGCCGCGACTCATGGCGCTCGGACCCGATCACATGCAACCCGCACGGCTTCTCGAGCAGCATTTTTCGCAGAGTCCCCCCCGTCGGCAGCCGGTCGTCGAGCCGCGTCCGGGAGAGCACCAGGTCGCGCTCCAGATAGATGACGCCCTCGCCCAGCTTAATGTCCGTGCCGCGGCCGGCCATATTCGTGGCGATGGTGACGGCCCCGGCCTGGCCGGCCAACGCGACAATCTCCGCCTCGCGCTGGTGATTCTTGGCGTTGAGCACATTGTGCGGGATGTTCAACCGGCGCAGCATGCGGCTGAGCAGCTCGGAGGTTTCGACCGAGATGGTGCCGACCAGGACCGGCTGTCGGCGCTGGAAGCATGAGGAGATCTCCTCGATAATCGCGTTGTACTTCTCCCGCTGGGTTTTGTAGATCAGGTCATTGTGGTCCACCCGGCGCACCGGCCGGTTGGTGGGAATCACCACGACATCGAGTTTATAGATTTCGTGGAACTCATCCGCTTCGGTCTCGGCGGTGCCGGTCATGCCGGCCAGTTTCTTGTACATTCGGAAGTAGTTCTGGATTGTGATCGTCGCAAGCGTCTGCGTCTCGCGCTCGATCTCGACGCCCTCCTTGGCCTCGACCGCCTGGTGCAGCCCGTCGCTCCAGCGGCGGCCGGGCATGAGGCGACCAGTGAACTCATCCACAATGATCACCTGATTGTTCTGCACCACGTACTCGACGTCTTTCTCGTAAATGCAGTACGCGCGGATAAGTTGGTCCACCGCGTGGATGCGCTCGCTTTTGTCGGCGTAGTGGTTCTGCAACTCCTGGCGCCGCGCAAACTTCTGCTCTTCCGTGAGGGTGGCGTCGCCGTCCAGCACGGCCAATTCGGAAACCAGGTCCGGCAGCACGTAGGCGTTGGGGTCGTTCGGGCTGAGCGTTTCGCAGCCCTTCTCGGTCAGGTTGGCGTCATTGCCCTTTTCATCAATCGTGAAGTACAACTCCTCGCGCAATTCGCGAGCCTGCTCCTTGCGCAGGTCGGTGAGCATTTGCAACTCCACTTTCTCGGCCAGCCGCCGGATTGAGGGGTCCTCAAGCATGTGCAGATATTGTTTGTTCTTGGGCATGCCGTGGGCAATCTGATAAAGCTTGAGCATAGCCCCTTCATCATCGCCCTTCTCCACCAGCTCCTTGGCCTCGGCCACCAGCCGGGTGCAGAGGTCGCGCTGGCGGCGAACCAGCCGCTCGACAGAAGGCTTGACCTCATGGTACTGGTGCGTCGAGTACGGCGCGGGACCGGAAATGATCAGCGGCGTGCGGGCCTCGTCAATCAGGATGCTGTCCACCTCGTCAATGATCGCGTAGAAGTGTCCGCGCTGAACCTGATCCTCCGGCCGGTACGCCATGCCCTTGTCGCGGAGATAATCGAAGCCGAACTCCGCGTTCGTGCCGTAGGTGATGTCCTTGGCGTATTCGGCGCGGCGCTGCTCAGGGTGCATGTCGTTCTGGATGCAGCCGACCGTCAGGCCAAGATACCGGTAGACGGCGCCCATCCACTCCGAATCGCGGCGCGCCAGGTAGTCATTGACTGTGACCACATGGACGTTTTCGCCCGTCAAGGCGTTGAGATAGACCGGCATCGTGGCGACCAGCGTCTTGCCCTCACCGGTGGCCATCTCCGCGATCTTGCCCTGATGCAGAACAATACCGCCGACGATCTGCGTATCGAATGGGACCATGTCCCACTTCAACGCGCGCCCGCAGACCTGGATTTCGGACCCGCACAGCCGGCGGCAAGCGTTTTTCACCGCGGCAAAGGCTTCGCACATAATATCGTCCAGCGTCTGGCCCTTGGCCAGGCGCGCCTTGAACTCAGCCGTCTTGGCCTGGAGTTGCGCGTCCGTCAGCCCTTGGTATTCCTGCTCGATCGCATTGACGCGCGCTACGAGCGGGCGCAACCGCTTGATGTCGCGCTCGTTCTTGGTACCCAGTATTTTTTTTAACAACCACTGCATGTTTTCATCCACCCGGGCGTGATTGCCCTTTGATTGCCATGAAAGCGAGTAAGACTACGTGTTCGCGCGGCGTTTGGCAAGAAACGGGATTGGCTCGCCGTTTACCGCATTAGCGCGCCGCGCGGCGAGGATTCGGCTTCATCCCAATCGCGTGGTTTGCGGACGGACACGGATTGGATTTCCTTCAGCGTCATCTGCTGGCCGCGGGCCTTGACGTTCTTTACCAGCACATCGTCGGATCGGAAAATCTGCTGGTGAATCCGCTGCCCCTTGGCCGGGGCGTATTTCACAAAAATCTCGGGCGCCTTGTCCGCGGTGAACAGATGCACCCGGGCGCCCGGTGGGGCGCACTGGTATTCCTTGTTCATGATCGCGCCGCCAAAGGTGAAACGCTTGATGTAGGTGACCATCCCGTCGGTGTACACCATGGTCATCACGCGGTCGCGGTCGTACTTGGCGCAGTACACCAGGTTTTGATCCACAAACAGTTTTTCGGGCGGCGGCATCATCTTGTAACGGCCGTCGCCCCAGACCAGAATCACCTTGTCGAGCGAGGAGCACTCGAAGCACGGTTCGCCCGCGATCCCGTGCCCGAAATAGCCGTTCGCCCGATCCAGCGTCATCTTCAATTCGCTCGCGGTCAGCGCGCGCACCTCGACCGTTTCAAATTGCGCCACCTTCGTCAGCCGCGGGTAATCCTCCGCATAGCGGCGCACCAAGGCCTTCAGGTACTTGATGGCATACGGCCGCAACTCCGCCAGGTTCCGCTCCACGGCCTCCAGTTCCTTGACGATATCGTCCATCTCGCGGCGGTTCTTATTGATGTCAAAAAGCGAGATGCGCTTGATCCGCACTTCGAGCAGCATCTCCACGTCGGCGTGGGTGACATCGCGCCGCAGCAGCTTGCGGAACCGGTTGACACCATCCAGCACGGCTTGTTGGACCTGCGGATAGGTCGGGCATTGCTCAATCTGCTTATAAATGCGGTTCTCGACGAATATCTGCACCAGCGTCTTGGCGTGCAGTTCGTCCAGCAGCCGCTGGCGCGCCAGTTCCAATTCCCGCTTCAGCAGTTTCAGCAACTGGTCCGTGTTAAATTTAAGAATTTCATCCACGGTCATTTCGACTGGGCGGTTGTCGCGAATCACCACCAGGCGACTGACAATGGAGGCCTCGCACGCGGTGAAAGCATACAACGCCTGGATGGTCTTGTCCGCCGGCTCACCCGGGGCCAGCTTGATGTGAATCTCGATCCGTCCGGCCGTGAAGTCGTGGATCGCCTTGATGTTGATCTTCTTCTTGCGGGCCGCATCCTCAATCGTCGCAATCAGCGAATCGGTGGTGGTGCCAAATGGAATGTCGCGGATCACCAATGTTTCAGCGTCGCGCTTTTCGATCACGGCCCGCACGCGCACGCGGCCGTTGCCCTGATCGTACTCCGTCACATCCATCAACCCGCCAGTCTGGAAGTCCGGCAGGATCTTGAATTTTTTCTTCTGGAGAATGGCGATCTGGGCCTCGAGCAGCTCGATGAAATTGTGCGGCAGGATGCGGGTCGAAAGCCCGACCGCGATGCCGTCGGCGCCGAGCATCAACAGCAGCGGCAGTTTGCACGGCAGCGTGACGGGTTCGCGGTTGCGCCCGTCATAACTGGGCACGAATTCCGTCAGCGCGTCATTGAACAGCTCCGTGCGCGCCAGGTCGGTCAAGCGGCATTCGATATAGCGGGCGGCGGCAGCGGCATCGCCGGTGAAAATGTTGCCGAAGTTACCCTGCCCTTCGATCAGGTACCGCCGGTTGGCCAGCGCCACCAGCGCCTCGCCAATCGAGGCGTCGCCGTGCGGATGGTACTGCATGCAATAGCCCACAATGTTCGCCACCTTGATAAACTTCCCGTCATCTTTTTCATGCAGCGAAAACAGGATGCGGCGCTGCACGGGCTTTAATCCATCCAGCAATTCCGGGATGGCCCGATCGCGGATAACATAGGACGCATATTGGAGAAAGTTGCTCTCCACCAATCGTTTGAGCGGTCCGTCCAGCCGCTGCGCCGGCAGGCCGGCCGGCCTGGACGCCGGTTCGGCCAGCGCTTCCGCAGGCGGATTCCGCCCGGCGGCGCCACGCTCAAAATCCATGCTCAACTGTTCTTCGCGTTCGGACATGACAGTTTTACCAATCGCCGCTTTATCCTTCCGCCTTCCAAGTCAGGTTTCAGGTTTCCGCCTTCACCATTCACCATTCAAACCGCCTCCTCTACCACAAGGTTGCGCATGATGTAGTCGCGGCGGTCGGGTGTGTTGCGGCCCATGTAAAAATCCAGGATTTCCGGAATAGCATGCTGGTTTTCCACCGTAACCGGCGTCAACCGCATGTCCGGGCCGATGAATTGCTTGAACTCATGCGGAGAGATTTCCCCCAGCCCCTTGAAGCGGGTCACCTCAACCCCACGCCCAAGATTTTTTATCGCCTGGTCGCGCTCCGCCTCGGAATAACAATAGACCGTTTCCTTTTTGTTGCGCGCGCGGAACAGCGGTGTTTCGAGGATGAACACATGCCCTTCCAGCACCAGTGGCTCGAAGAAGCGCAGGAAAAAGGTGACCATCAGATTGCGGATATGCAGGCCGTCCACATCGGCGTCGGTTGCCAGGATGACCCGCTGGTAGCGCAGATGGTCGTTGTCATCCTCAATGTTCAGCGCGCGCATCAGGTTGTACAATTCATCGTTCTTGTAGATGGCGTCGCGCTTGAGTTCGCAGACGTTGAGCGGTTTGCCTTTCAGCGTAAAGATCGCCTGGGTATTTACGTCGCGACAGCTCACCAGCGAGCCGGCAGCCGACTGCCCCTCGGTAATGAAGATCATCGTTTCGTGTCCGCGCCCGCGTTTCTGGTCCAAATGGATCTTGCAGTCCTTCAACTGGGGCACGCGGATGGAGACCGCGCGGGCGCGCTCGCGGGCCATCTTCTTCACCGCCTGCAGTTCCTTGCGCAGGCGCTCGGTGTCCTGCACCTTGGCCACCAGCTTTTCCGCGGCCGCGGGGTTGCGGTGCAACAGGTCGGCCACCACCTCGCGCACGCGATTGACCAACTCCGAACGAATCTCCGTGTTCCCCAGCTTGTTTTTGGTCTGCGACTCAAACACCGGATCCTTCAACCGGATCGCGATCGCGCCCACCATACCCTCGCGCACGTCGTCGCCCTCGAATTTGGCCTTGGCAAATTCATTGGCCGCCTTGAGCAATCCCTCGCGAAACGCGCTCAAGTGCGTGCCGCCATCGCTGGTGAATTGGCCATTGACGAATGAAAAGTGTGTTTCATTAAAGCGGTTGGTGTGCGTCAGCGCCAGCTCCAGCGTTTTCTCGCGGAAATGCAACGGCGGGTAAAGCTGCTCAGGACCGCATTCCTCGTCCACCAGGTCCAGCAGACCGCCCTCGGAGACCAGCGCCTCGCCATTGTAATCCAGCGTCAAGCCGGGATTGAGATACGTGTACAGCCGCAAGCGCCGCTCGATATGCTCGTCCAGAAACCGCGCCGCGCCAAAGATCGCGGGGTCCGGCGTGAAACTCACGAAGGTGCCGTCCGGCTCATTCTCCGCCCGGCCCTTTTTTTCGCGCAGCAGCCGACCCTTCTCGAACTCCGCCTCGGCAAAGCGTCCCTCGCGAAAGCTGCGGACGAGAAACCGCGCGGAGAGCGCGTTGACGGCCTTGGTGCCGACCCCGTTGAGGCCGACACTGAACTGAAAAACATCGTCATTATACTTGGCGCCCGTATTGATCGTGGAGACGCAATCCACCAGTTTGCCCAGCGGAATGCCGCGCCCGTGGTCGCGCACGGTTACGACGCCATCCGCGATCCGGATCTCCACGCGCCGGCCATAGCCCATGATGAACTCATCTACGGCATTGTCCACCACCTCCTTGAGCAGGATGTAAATGCCGTCGTCGTAGTGCGCGCCATCGCCAATCCGGCCGATGTACATGCCGGTCCGCATCCGGATATGTTCAAGGGAGGAGAGCGTCTTTATCTTGCTCTCATCGTAACCATGCTTATGCTGTGTGCTCATGGTGCAGCTAATCGAAAGGCAGGTATGAAAACGATGATCGCCCGGATAGTCAAGCAGCATGCGTTCCTTTTGCCCGCCGGCCTGCTCTGCGCTCTGGCCGCCGCGGCGGCCGCTCAGGATTCCGCCCCGGTTTGGCGTCAGGATTTTCTGCGAATGCCGCCGGCCAAACAATGGGAAGTGAAAACGAAACCGGGGACGCCCGCCGCCGTTTTCAACGTGGTGTGTGATCCGGCCGGTTCAACCAACTGCTGGCTGAACATGACGGCCGACAAGGCCAGCGCAAGTTTCTGCGCCAACCCGGAAATTGATCTGAACCAAACCCCCATCCTGCGCTGGAGCTGGCGCGCCACCACGCTGCCGACCGGCGCCGACGGCCGCGATTCGGCCAAGGACGATCAGGCCATCGGCATCTACATCGGCACCGGCGGTTTTTTCAGCCAGAAATCCGTCGCCTACCGTTGGGAAACTGAAACCCCGGTCGGGGCCGAGGGTACGGCGTCCTATGCCGCCGGCGTGGTCAAGGTGGCCTGGGTTTGCCTGCAAAACCGCAACAGCGACACCACCGGCGTGTTCATCGTCGAAACTCGCAACGTAGCCGACGATTTCAAGAAATTTTTCGGCTTCATCCCGGACAGCGTGACGGTCGGCATTTCCTGCAACAGTCAGTACACGAAATCCAAGGCCGAAGCGCAACTGCAGTGGATTGAATTCTTGAAGCCATAGTCCGCGGTTCAAGGTCAACAATATGTCGGCGCACAGTTGACTGACTTTGAACCTTGAGCCCGAAGCGTCGAAATCCCTTAAATCGGTTTTGCCCGCAAATCCGCAATGCCGCTGCGCTCCTGGAGGTGGCAGATGGCCACGGCATAGGCGTCCGCTTCATCCTCAGGCGGCAATTCCCGCAGCCCCAGAATAGACATGATCATGCGGCCCATCTGCTCTTTCCCGGCCGCCCCGAATCCGGTCAAGCTCTGCTTGACGCTGCGCGGGGCATACTCATAAACCGGGATACCGGCGGCGGCGCATTCGGCAATGATCACGCCGCGCACTTCGCCCAGGACCAGCGCCGTCCGCGCATTCTTGAAGAAGAACCCGCCTTCCAGCGCCGCGGCCTGCGGTTCCGCGCGGCGGATGATCGTCCGCATGGATTCCTGAACGTGCCGCAGGCACTCGGAGTGCAGCCGGGCCGGCGGATTGTAAACCGTCGCGCTCTCCAACGGAACCAGCCGCCCGGCGCGCTCCGCCACCACACCCAAACCGGTCGCGCGCAGGGAGGCGTCTATACCCAGAACTTTCATGCCGGTCGGGATGCGGACGCCCGCGTACACTCAACCGGCCGCGGCCACCCGTCTCCGCTTGTGCCGGCCACCATATCCTGCAATCAGGGAGGGAACATTCGGCCCCCACCCGCTTAACCCTTGCTCAATTGCTCCATCAAGGCGTCGTCAATGTCGAAATTGGAATAGACATTCTGAACGTCGTCCAGATCTTCCAAGTCTTCAATAAACTTGAGCAGGGCGCTGGCCTGCTCCTTGGCGGTGATGGGGACATACATATCCGGCACCAGGCCGACCTCGGAACTGGAGGTTGGGATGCCCGCCTTGTTCAAGGCCTCCATGACCTTGACGAAGGAACCGGGGTCGGTCGTGATCTCGAACATGTCGCCCTCGCGTTTCAAGTCTTCCGCGCCGGCGTCGAGCACCAGTTCCATCAGCTTGTCCTCCTCCACCTTGGAGGCTTCAACGGTAATCGTGCCCTTGCGCTGGAAATTACGCATAACCGCGCCCGCGCCGGCCAGGTTGCCGCTGTGCCGCGTGAAAGCGTGCCGGATTTCAGCCACCGTGCGGTTGCGGTTATCCGTCAGAATCTGGATAATCAGCGCCACCCCGCCCGGCGCAAACCCCTCCATCATGATCTCCTCAAGCGCCGCGCCCTGCAGTTCGCCCGTGCCGCGTTTGATCGCCCGGTCAATGTTGTCCGCCGGCATGTTGGCCTGCCGCGCCTTCTGGATCAACAGGCGCAATGACGGATTGCTGTCCGGGTTGCCGCCGCTGGCCTTGACCACGATCGTGATTTCCTTGGCCAGTTTGCTGAAAATCTTGCCGCGTTTCGCGTCCGCCGCGCCCTTCTTGTGCTTGATATTCGCCCACTTGCTATGACCGCTCATGCTTCACCATTCCTATTCTTTGAATCCCCGCCGCGCGGCAGCCCGCCGCGCACCATTATTCTTCCTGTTGATGCTGTTTGTTCTTCGCCGCCTCGGCGATCACCTTCTGGGCCACGTTGGCGGGCACCACGTCGTAGCGGTTAAACTCCATCTCAAACGAGCCGCGGCCGCCGGTGATACTGCGCAGTTCCGACGAATACTTGAACATCTCCGCCTGCGGCACCTCGGCCGTGATGACTTGCATCCCATCCTCCGTGCCCATTCCCAGAATTCGCCCGCGCTTATGGTTCAAGTCGCCGGTGATGTCGCCCATGAACTGGTCCGGCACCATGACCTTGAGCGTCATGATCGGCTCCAGCAGTACCGGCCGGGCCTTCTGCATGCCCTCGGAAAAGGCGCGCCCGCCCGCGATCTTGAATGCGATTTCCGATGAATCCACCTCGTGATAGGAACCGTCGTAAACCGTCACCTTGACGTTAACGACGGGATACCCGGCCAGCACGCCGCGCGTCATTCCTTCAAGCAATCCTTTCTGGATCGCCGGCAGGAAGTTGCGCGGGATGCAGGTGCCAACAATCGCGTCCTCAAACCATTCTTCGGCGGGATCCTTCTTCGGGGCCACGCGCAAATAAACCTCGCCATACTGGCCGCGCCCACCCGACTGTTTCTTGTGCTTGTAATGACCTTCAGCCAGTGCGGTGATCGTTTCCTTATACGGCACTTTTGGCGTGCTCAACAGCACGTCCACGTTGCTGCGCTTCTTCATCCGGTCCACGGTCACGTCCAGATGAACGTCGCCCATGCCGGCCAGGATCAGTTCCTTGGTCTCCGTATTGCGCTCGATCCGAATCGTCGGGTCGTCTTCCGCCACGCGGTGCAAACCGGTGCCAATCTTGTCCTCGTCCCCCTGGGTCTTCGGGGCCACGGCATAGGCCATGACCGGATTCGGGAACTGGATCGGAGCGAATTGTATCGTCTGCCCGACGGCGCAGAGTGTGTCGTTCAGCGTGGTCACCTTCAACTTGGCCATGGCGACAATGTCGCCTGCGTGCGCTTCGGTCAGCGGCTCCTGCTTTTTACCGTTGATCGCATAGATCGTGCCGATGCGCTCCTTCTGGCCCTTGGTTGCGTTGAACACCTCGCCGTCAGGTTTGAACGTCCCCGCGTAAACCCGCAGCAACGTCAACTGGCCGACAAACGGGTCGTTGATCACGCGCCAGACCAGGCCGGCGAACGGCGCGGCCGGCTTGACGTCCAGCGCCTTGCCTTCCGCATCCTTGGCGCCGCGGTCTTCAGGGGACGGGAACAGCCGCGCAATATTCTCCAACAGCTCCGTCACGCCCACATCATTGCGCGCTGCCACCGCGAACACGGGAATCAGCGTTCCCGCGTTAACCGCGCCCCGCATTCCCGCGGCGATTTCATCGGGCGTCAAGGCCTCCCCTCCGAGATACTTCTCGATCAACGCGTCATTGGACTCCGCCGCTGCCTCGACCAGCTTGTTCTTCAGTTCCTCGGCGCGCCCCTTCAAGTCGCCGGCGCCCGCCAGGTCACCCAGCACATCCACCACGCCCTTGCGGTCCGCGGTCGGGATGACCACCGGCAGACACTTGGCGCCCCAGATGGATTGGACAGCCGCCAGCGTGCCGTCGAAATCGGCGTTTTCCTTGTCGAGCCCGGTGATGACAATGCCGCGCGGCAACCCCAGCGTCTCGCACCGCCGCCAGGCGCGGTTGGTGCCGACCTGGATGCCGGCGGTCGCGTCAATCGCCACCAGCGCCGCGTCACTCACCGCCGTGGCCGCGACGACCTGCCCGTAAAAATCAGCGTAGCCGGGAACATCGAACATCACCAGCCGCGTTTTCCTCCCGCCCTTGCCTTTGTAAAGCGCGTCGAAGGGCTTGGCCCAGATCGAAATTTTCCGGCCTTTTTCCTCGTCGGTCCAGTCCGCCATACTGGTGCCGTCCGCCGGCGAACCGAGCCGATCATTGACACCCAACTTGTGCAGAATCGCATCTATCAGCGAAGTCTTGCCGCTCCCCGTGTGACCCACCAGCACAAAATTCCTGACGTCCGCCACCGGAATATCCTTCATCGCTCTTTCCTTAATTTTGGCATTCGACGCTTCGCTGCCCACACCGCGCGCCGGCGCCCGAATGGGGCAAAGCGAGCAATAGATACACAAACAAGAGTGGGTCCGCAACGGTTTTTACTGTCGAAACGGCTTGCATGTGCCTCCCATTATCATTAAACAAAAGGGCTAAAGGGCTGGGTGCAGATTGGATTCAAAAGGGGCGAACGCGGGAACTGATGAGCGCGGACAATTCCACTCCCAAACCGGACAGCGGCGAGGATGACCTGGCCGAGCTGATGTATATCAAGTGCGCCGACTGCGGCCGCTGGGTGGACGTCAAACCGGGCAAGATGAATCTCATCACCCACACGCTCTGCAAGGAATGCCTCGACAAGCAACTGCGCGAACTTGAGCAAATGGATGGCGAGAAACCGCCGGAGTGACCGCTACACCCCGCCCGCCGCCCCCGCCTCTTGAACGCCACTCGTTGGCTCCCCGCTGCGCCGCCACGGTGTCGCGCCGCGCGCCGCGGGCCGGTAGGTTTCCAACACCTGCATGACCAGCGGCAAATACCGATCGTAGTATCCCCGGGGAAAAGTACACAGAATGTGATGGGCGGTATATTCGGCAACGAAATCAATCGCCAGCACCTCTGTATGCACCAGCCGGGAGACGCGCCGGATGGCCGGCCGATCAAGAAAACGCCACAATTCCAGATTGGTCGCAATGCCGTTGCGCCGCTCATTACGCCGAATGTCATCGGCCAGCGATTGCAGGTCGTTGTATTTGACCGGCGTGGCCATGATCGCCACGCTGACCTGGCGCGGAGCGCGCAAGATGACATTGTAAAAGCCGCGCTCGCCGCGCGGCTCGATATTCCAATTCGCCGGAACCCGAACAGAAAACAAACCGGACGGGTCGGCATAAACCGCGCCCGAACGATCCAGCAGATACCCGGTCAAATCCGCGATCAATTCCGGTTCGCGCGGCGTCGCCGCCCACTGCGCCGTCAGACGCCGGCGCGCGTTCAACATATCGGCTATAAACGCGGCCACTCCGGCCAATGCCAGCAAAAGCAGGCCGATCCGAATCCAGGGAATGGCGGGCGACCGATCCGACGAAATGCGCGGGGCGGGCACGGGTGCCTACGGTGTGGAATAAGCCGCGACGTAATCCGGCAGCCACGCCAGGTAATTCCGGTACTTCGACGGCAAATTGGTGACCGTGGATTCCTCCGCCATGATCGTCCGGGCCTGCTCCCCGTTCGGAATCACCCATGCGTCGCGAATAACCAGTTGCGGTACGCCGCTTGTGCCGCCATAGGCCAGCTCGAAAATCATCGTCCGCGAGGCGTCGCCGAAATGATAGAAACTCTGTTTGAGGTCCGCCTCCGACACCTGCATGAACCGGTCGAACCGGTCGCGCCCCAACGTCACGGCCAGCGCTGCGTACAAATCCTCCTGGAGCGTCTTGGCTTCTTCGCCAAACGGCGGGATGGACAGCACCACCTTGTCCGGCCGGCTGTTGCGGACGGAAATCGCCGCGGCCTCCATCCCGCGAAGAATAGCGGCGGAGGCTTGCAGCGCGTCGTTGATCTTGACCTCCTCCTCGGCGGTCACGCGCAGGAACGTAATCAACTCGTCGCTCAACAGGAAATCCTCGGTAAGCGGCGTCACACGCAGTTTATCCATGAACGGCTCGGGCAGCGGATACTTGCCGCGGAAATTGGCCAGAATCCAGTTAAGCACCTCGTTCAGGCGACCCTTAAGCGTTGCGTTTTCCCGCGTCAACGCCTGGTTCTGTGCCGTCAACTGCGCCAGGCTGGGCGCGCCGGCCGGCGCGCCGGTGTTTTTCCAAGCATTGGAAAAACCGGCCGGCGATTTTTCCAATGCTTGGAAAGCCACCTCCGCTGCCACCCCGCGCATCGCCGCACCCGCCTTGTCCGCCGATGCCGGCGCCGTCGCGGGCGCCGTCCACAGCCCGCCGAGCAACAGGACCAGCCCACTGCCGGCTGCTGCCGCAGCCAAACCGCCCAGCGACCACCACTCGATTTTTGACAATTGCCTCATTTGGCGGGGGGTTATATACTTATTAACAGGGTCAAGTCCAGTAAAGATTCTTGCGGGAGGTGTGCCATGTTTTTCGGCGAATTAAGCTCCGCGGAGCGGTCCAAGATTGAGCAAATCGGCTATATCCAGCATTTCCACAAGGACGAATCCGTGGTGGTCGAGGGCGAGGAAAGCTCGACATTATATCTGGTCAAGTCAGGCAAGGTGCAGGTCCGCAAAGGGCTTGGGACGGACACATCCATCTGCCTGATGGAACTGGGGCCGGAGGGAATTTTCGGTGAGATGGCCTTTCTGGGATTGAATCGTCGAACGGCCAGCGTCGTCGCGCTGGAAGACACCGAGGTGTTGGCGATTGAGGAGCCGTCATTCCGGAAGCTGCTGGAATCGGACCCGGAAATCGGGGTCAAGGTATACCGTAACGTTGCCCGCGAACTCGCGCGGCGGCTGTGCGCCAACACGGAAGAGCTGCGCCGGGCCCTGCTTTGGGCGTTGGAGGAAATGAAGGGCCTCGACAAGTGCATCGGGGCTTGACCACTCGTTTCAGGTCGCGGAGGCCGGCATATCGGCCAAGGCTTCTTCACGGGTAGCGTAAAACTTCAGCACCCGGCCCAATCCGAGCAGATCCATCGTCCGCACCACCTTGCGATTGACCGCGCACACGGCCAGCCAGCCCAGGTTCGCAAAAGCGGAGCGATGATACTTGGCCAGCACGGCCAGCCCCTTGCTGTTGATGTAGGTCAGGTTTGTGCAATCCAGCAATACAAATGGCGCCGGCTTCAGGAAAAGCGGATCCAGCGTCTGGCGAAAGATATCGTGCGTGGCCGAGTCCACCGGCCCATCCAGCACCACGACCGTGACATTACCCACGGCTTCCGTCGTTATCCGCAGCGTTGATTCCGCCATATTCGCACCTTGCGCCCATTATATAATCGGCCGATTTGAATTTGTACAGTCATTTGCTCCTGCGCCGTGACATTTCAGACCCGCCCGCGCGCCGGCGCAGCTTTCCGCGGAGGATTCGCGCCGCGCGCCAAACGGCGCCCTGGATGCGCCGGCCGGTTCGACAAAGCCGGACGCGCATACGCGCCGCGCAGCCAAGTTGCTTTTTCCCGCGATCACGCTAAAGTGCTGTCTTTGATTGGAGGCGCAATGAACCTGAGGACATTGACAGTCGTGGCGGCAGTCTGGCTTACGGGCGCGGCGACGTGGGCGGCTTATCCTTCGGAGGCTGACCACTCGATCTGGATCGAGATTGACTCCGCGCCTTCGGGCGCGCGCCTCGACACGTGGCCGGATGAGCCGAGCGGGATTTCCAAGCAGGTGGATGTCACGCCCTGCACCATTGTGGCCGAACTGAACTGGGGCAAAGGTTTTCTCGGTAAAAAATGGAGCAAACTGAAAATCCAGTCGCCGGGCAATATCTGCGAGGCGATATTGTCGAGCAACAATGCTTATGAAATCTATATCAAGGCGCTCGTTTCACGCGAAGGTTGCGAAACCCGGCGGCTGCGCGCCAAGGTGTTGACGCTTCCGCCGCCGGGTTTCTTCTGGGGCGGCAAGTCCGCGTGGCCCGTGCGCTGGGATGTCACGATCCCGCTGAAACCCGCGCCAGCCGGCGCGCCGGCTGCCGCGCCGGCGCCGGCGCCGGTCGTCATCGTAGCCAAAAAGGCTGGAACGGAGCCGACGGCCGGCGGGACCGGCAACCTGCTCGTTCAATGCAATGTCGCCGAAGCCGAGGTGATGGTGGACGGCGAACTCGTAGGCCGCACGCCGCTCAACCTGGTGCTCCAAGCCGGGCCGCACGCGATTGAACTCCGCAAGCCCGGCTACGCGCCATTCAAGACGGAGTTCGAGACTGAAGCCAACGCGCAGTTGAAGATGGAAGCCGCGCTGGACCCGCTCTAGCCGACGTATTTTCCGATCAACAAGCCGATACGTTGGCGGGCAGCGGCGGAAATCTTGTCCGGCCGCGTCACAACGGCGTCCTTGAGCGCGTCCGCGAACGGCGTCGGCGGCGCATCCCGCAGCGCGATCACGGTCTGGATGATCACTTTCTTGGCGTTTTCCACATTGGTCAGCAGCCGCCTAATGATCACGTCCGCCGTTACGGGGGCCTCGGTCTCGTGCCAGACATCATAGTCGGTAACATGCGCGATCACCGCATAGCTCATACCGGCCTCGCGCGCCAGGAACGCCTCTGGAACCACCGTCATGCCGACTATGGCGAAGCCCATCTCCTTGAAAATCCGGCTCTCCGCCTTGGTACTGAAACGCGGGCCTTCGATAATAACGAAGGTTCCGCCGCGATGAACCAACTGGCCCTGCTGCTCCGCCTTGTCGGCCAGCAAGCGGCTCAAGAAGGGGCAAAACGGATCGGCCACGGAAACGTGGGCCACAATGCCCTCGGTGCCGCAGGCGGGATCGTCGAAAAAGCTCAAGGGGCGCAGGCGCGTGCGATCGAAAATCTGATCCGGGATGACCATGTCGCTGACTTGATATTCGGGTTGGAGACTGCCGCAGGCGTTGGCGGAAATCAGATACTCGACGCCGAGCAGCTTGAACCCGTAGATGTTCGCGCGATAATTCACGCGCGTGGGACTGATGCAATGCCCCCGGCCGTGCCGCGCCAGAAAAGCGACGGGCACGCCGTCAATCTCGCCAATGAAATACGAATCGGAAGGCGTGCCGAATGGCGTCTCCAGCCGCACCTCGCGCAGGTTCTTCAGTTCGGGAATATCATAAAGCCCGCTGCCGCCGCTTACGCCTATCCGCACATGTTCCATGGCTTATTTCCTTTCGCTGGCGATCATTTACCGCCGTTTAATGTGCCAGAAATGCCGCCGTTTAACAATAGGGATCGTCGGGCTGGCGTCGCGGCCGTTCAACGGCTACGCTGATTACCGGTCATGGATTACTTTATCGGTCATCGCTCATGCCGGACATTGTGCTGACAACATTGAATGCGCGGCACTGCCACACGGCCTTCGGCCTGCGATGTCTGCAGGCGGCGCTCGGACCTTTGCAACCGCGCTCGGTGATCGAAGAGTTCGACTTGCATGTGTCGCCGGATGCCGCCGCCGGGCGCATCCTGACGCATGCGCCACGCATTATCGGAGTCGGCGTGTATATCTGGAATGTTGAACCCGCGATGCGGCTGGTCCGCTGCCTGAAGGGGCGGCAACCCGGAATCCAAGTGGTGCTGGGCGGGCCGGAAGTCAGCTACGACCCGGCAGCTCATCCGGCAACGGCCGCCGCTGACTGGATCATTTGTGGCGAAGGCGAGACCGCCTTTGCCGACCTGTGCCACCGCTTGCTGGCCGGTGAACGGCCGCCGGAGCGGATCATCCAGGCCGCTCCGCCGGATCTGGCGGCACTGCCTGCGCCCTACCCGCTTTATACGGATTATGACTTACGGGCGCGAACGATTTACGTCGAAACGGCGCGCGGTTGTCCGTTCCGTTGCGACTACTGCCTGTCCGCCATCACCGGCCGGGTCCGTTACCATCCGCTGGCCCGGACGCTGGCGGAGTTTGAGCGCCTCCTCGCGCGCGGCCTCCGGCATTTCAAATTCGTGGATCGCACATTCAACCTGGATCTGGAGCGCTGTCTCGCCATCCTGCGCTTCTTTCGCGAACGCCACCCGTCCGATCTGTTGCTGCATTTTGAAATGACGCCTGACCGGTTCCCGGAAGAGCTGCGCGCGCTCATCCAATCATTCCCCGCGAGGTCGCTCCAGTTTGAAATCGGTATCCAGACCTTGAATCCCGCGGTCGCGGAGCGGATCAACCGCCGGTTCGATGCCGCGGTGACGGAGGCCAACCTGCGTTTCCTGCGCGAGCGGACCGGCGCCTACATCCACGCCGACCTGATTGCCGGCCTGCCGGGCGAAACGCCGGAAAGCTTTGCCGCCGGTTTTGACCGGCTGCTGGCCTGCCGGCCGCATGAGATCCAGGTCGGCATCCTGAAGCGTCTGCGCGGCGCGCCGATTGCCCGGCACGATCGGGAATGGGACATGATCTATAACCCCGAACCACCGTACGATCTGCGGCACAACCGGCTGCTGAGCGCGGAATTCATGGCCGAAATCCGGCGCTTCGCGCAGGGCTGGGACCGGATTGCCAACAGCGGCTATTTCATCCGCAGCGCGCCGTTGATCTGGTCCGGCCGCCCGTCCGCCTTCACGTCTTTCATGGAGTTCACCGCATGGACGCGGACACAAACCGGAAAAGATCACGGCCTCGCGTTGAACGAATGGGCCCGCCTGCTGTTCGATTTCCTGACCCGCGTGCGCCACCATCCGCCCCAGCCCACTGCCATGGAAATCCTGCGCGACTACCGGCAAAGCGGACAGCGGGACACACCGGAGTTTCTCAAGCCATGGATCGGGGGCGCGAACATTGCGCCCGCGGCTATTTCACCCCGGCCCGGATTGAAAAGACAAATGCGGCACTGGGCGGCCGGCAATTGAAATCCGTAATCCGTGTTCAGTAATCCGTTCCGCCAGCGGAATGATAGCAGGCGGTGGCTCACGCCCCCCCCGTCTTCACCCTTCCACTTTCAGGTTTCAGGGTTTCTCCCTCAAGTTTCACCCTTCCACTTTCGCCTTTCACTCATCCCATTCAATAACGAATGTATTGTGGGCAAAAGGCACGTCATCGCTGGCCCACTTGCCGGTGAACACCTTGGGCCCGAGTTTGTTCTCGCGGAGCAGATCGTTGTAGTAGCTGAAGGTGAAGGGTTCGCCGGTGACCCAGTGATGGCCATCCGGCCCGGTATAGAGACCCATCCAGACCCAGCCGCCATGCGGGAACAGCGATTGGACAAACTCGTTCTCCTCGCGGCTGCCGATCGTCACCAAATGGCCGCCCAGCTTCTCGCAAAAGGCGCGGGCTTCTTCCCATTGCAGCGGCTTGGGCACGAACAGATAACGATGCCCGCGAAACTCCGCGGCCAGCGCACGCAAGCGCGCGACATCGTTGCGGCGCAGCGCCAGCAGCACCTCCACGTTGCGCGCATGGCGGGCGAAGCGGAAGTCGCGCGCCCAGGTCGTGTGGATCCACTCCAGCTCGCCGGTGCTGATTGTATCGCAGTCGAACAGGAAATCGTCCGGCGGTCGTTTGATGAAGAAATCAATCCCCTTGAGACGATTGCCACCGCAGGTCAACGTGCCCAGCGGCATGCCTTTGAGCGGCTCGAGGCTGGCGATCTGGTTGAACTGGCAACTGAACAGCCGCAGGCCCATCCCGCGCAACGGCTCGAGGCTGGCGATCTGATTTTCGCCCGCGTGCAAAGTGCTCAACTTCAGCCCGCGCAACGGCTCAAGGCTGGCAACCCGGTTGCCCGCGATATGGAGCACATTCAGGGTGGATTCCCGCAACGGCTCCAGATCTTCCAATTGATTAACCGCGGCGTAAAGCGCGGTCAACGGCATCCTCCGCAGCGGTTCCAAGCTCTTGATCCCGCACCCCCAGCAGACGAGGAAAGTCAACCGCATGCCGGTCAGCGGTTCGAGGCCATCCGTGAGCGGGTTGCCGCCGCAGTTCAGCAGGTTCAGCGGCATCCCCCGCAGCGGCTCCAGCGAGCGCACCTGGCAACATTCGCAAAGACAGGTCACCAGTTGCATGCCGCGCAATGGCTCCAGACTCTCGATCGGATTGCCGCTGCAGTTGATCATGGTCAACGGCATCCCCCGCAGCGGCTCCAGCGAGCGGATGCGGTTGTGCGAGCAATACAGATTGGTGATCGGCATCCCCCGCAGCGGTTCGAGGTCCGTAATGCCGCAATGGGTCAACTCGACCGTCAAACCGTCGTTATCCATTCGCAACTGGACGCCGGCGCCGGGCCAGGCCTGCCGGATACGATCCTTCCAAACGGACAGGCTCTGCGCCAGCGCGTCGCGTTGCGCGGCGATTTCCAGCCCTTTGCGCGCGCGCTGCAACCGTTCGGTGTCCGGGAAGGACTCGATCACGTCCTGGAACAGACCGCGCGCGATGACGTAGTTGCCTTTTTGCAACTGCCGCTCCGCGATGTCCAGAATGTCGCTTTTCCAGGGCGCGCCCAGCGTCTGGATGCGCACACGGCTGATGCGCGTGTCGGCCACCCAGCCGATCAGGCCGACCGCCGTCCGGTCCGGCCCGGACAGCGGATCATGGTCGGTATGATTGAAGATTTCCTTGTTGTTCACCAGCAGGCGCAGTTTCTTGCCCACCCGTTCGGCCATGACCCGATAGCGCTGGCCGCGCGCCAACGGCGAAGCCGGCTCGCTCCAAATGCGCCGGTCGGCGCGCGTCAATACGTTGAGTGTGTTGTCAAAGCCGCCGTATTTGAACTCGTACCCGCTGGAGGGGATTTCCTTGCGGTTTTCGGAGCGGATGGCGCCGATGAAGCAACCTATCGTGTTGAGATAGACGCTTTCCTGGCGACACTCGAACTCGATCCGAACATCGCCGGGCAGATCGCCCTTGAACAGCAGAATCTGCGGCTCGCCGCTGTGCATCCGCAGCTCGCCATCGCGCACCTCATACTCCGCGCCGATGAGTTCCCAGCGGGCGGCGAATTCCGATCCGCTGAAGTCCTCGTTGACGACCTCATGCCAGATCAGGCCGTCCCGGAATGCTTCGATCTCGCGCTGCAGTTCGGGTACATCAGCATATCGCTCGGCCGGGTCCGTCGCCAGCGCCCGCATGGCGATATCCGACAGCGCCGGCGGGATCGCGCCGCCGGGACAATGCGGGAAAACCGGCGGCCCTTCCGCGGGCGCGCCAACGGCCGGCCCGTCCGCCATCCGTTGCGGCGCGGCGGTCGGGGTAAACTGCTTGGGCGGCACAATTTCGCCGGCCAATATCTTGCGCAGCAGTTCCTTGACATCCTTGCCGCGCAGCGGCGGGCGCAGGGTCAGGATGCTGTAGAGAATCGCGCCCAGCGAGTAGATATCCGCTCGAAAATCGGCCGCGCCATCCACAGCTTGCATCTGCTCGGGCGCCATGAAGCCGGGGGTGCCCATGATCCGACCGGTTCCGGTGCGCAGGCTGGACGACTGATGGGTGTCGCCGACCGTCTTTGAATCGCCCGGATGCATGGTTGGCGACGCCACCTCTCCCGCCGCGTCCGACGCAGCGGGTTGCGCCCCGGCCGGCGGCGGCACCGCGGGCCGCAGCGGCGCCACCTCATCCCGCGGCGGCGCGCCGGCCACGGTAGCCAGGCCCCAGTCCACGACCAGCACCTCGCCGAAGTCGCCGATCATAATGTTGTCCGGCTTGAGATCGCGATGCACCACGCCACGCGAGTGGGCGAAGGCCACGGCGTCGCACGCCTTCAGATAAATGGTCAACAGACGCCCCAGCGGGAACTGGTCAATGATCCGCTCGTCGCCTTTGCGCAAGCCCACGAGGATTTCCGTCAGCGTCAGGCCGCGGACGTATTTCATCGTGTAAAAGACATCGCCGGCGGTCGCGCGGCCGAGCTCATGGACCGGCACAATGTTGGGATGCTCGAGTTGGGAAGTGATCTGCGCCTCTTCGATGAAACGCAGCAGATCATCGCCCCCAGCCGGCGCATCCGGCGGCAGCATCTTGATCGCCACGATGCGGCGGCAGTTCAGATCGCGGGCCAGCCGAACAACGCCCATGCCGCCTTGAGCCAGGATCCGACCGACCTCATAGCGTCGCCCGCCCTCAACGCACAGGTCAGAAACAACTTCTGGATTTACACCGGCATCCAACGTGACACCGCGCGGAATGCCCAGCCCGGCCAGGTATTCAGTAATAGTCTGGCCGGAAGGAATGCGGCCCGGCTGATAATCCGCGCCGGGACCGGTTTCAGGTTCGGGAGTAACCCGCATCGTATTGCGCTGGGCCAGGATATTGGGATTCTGTTCGTCGCTCATAGTTTATCTTACGCTCGCCAGCGGTTCCAAAAACACTGATCTTTCGCCGGCGTTTATTTTCAACTATACCCAGCGCTGGTTTTTATTGACAGAAGAATTGACGCTTTCCCGATATCAGGCGTACTGTCGCGACAGTTCACCCAACTATAACCACGGACCATACCATGCGACACATGACGCGCCGGTTTTTTTGTCCCATCCTGCTACTTGGCCTCGCCCTGCTGCCCTCCGCCTGGAGTCGCGCTGCAGCACCGGTCCATACGTTGATTGTTCAGCCGGATGATGGACGGACGGCGATTCTCGACCAGATTCAAGGTGCCACCGGAACCATCCATCTGACCATTTACGAGATCAACGATCCGGCAATCAATCAGGCCCTGATTGCCGCCGCCGGCCGCGGGGTGTCCATCCGAATCCTGTACAACTATTATTCCTTTTTGATGAACAACAAGATGAAGGCGCTGGAACCCGTGCTCGAATCGTTCAAAGCGGCCGGCATCCAGACCCAGGCGGCGCCGAAGTTCTTTGAGGTGACCCATCAGAAGACCTTCACATTCGACGGGCACACCAGCATTATCATGACTTTCAACTTGCAACCCAGCTACTTTGGCGGCACGCGAGATTTCGGCGTAATCACCACTGACCCGGCCGAAATCGCGGAAATTACGCGTGTCTTCGAGGCCGACTGGGCCGATGCCCAGATTGTGCCGGACCTGCCGCAACTGGTCTGGAGTCCGGTCAACTCGCGAACAAAATTGACCGCCCTGATCACCAACGCCACCCGGACGTTGGAGATTTACAACGAGGAGATGATGGACGCCGGCATCGCCGGCGCGCTGATCGCCGCGCATGAGCGTGGCGTGGCCGTCCGCTGCATGATAGCCAACATGTGCCGGGCAGGCGCCGACCCCAACGCTTTTTTCGATGATGATCTGCTGACCAACGGCATTCCGGTCCAAAACCGGACCAACCTGTATTACCATGCCAAGATGATCCTGGCCGACTTCGGCACACCGGCAGCCGCCGCCTATCTGGGATCGGAAAACTTCGGCCGCGTCTCGCTTGGCCGCAATCGCGAATTGGGCATCATCGTGTCAGAGCCGGCCATTCTGGACCGATTACACACGACATTTACGACCGATTGGGCGCCGCCCTTGGTTCCGCCCGGCCTGTGATGTAGTATCAATGGTCAAGCTGTGAGGCGCCCCTACCATGCCTGACACGAATGAACACCGGCCGCCCCCCCATCGGACCGTCCGCTGGGCGCTGCTTTCTTTGACCTGCTGATGCGGCATGCGTTGGCGCTGGCCGACGTTTACCAGCGCTTTGCGCAATGAGCGCCGGCGCACCAGAATTGCTGGCGGCAGATGGCAGCGGAAGAGCGCGAGCCAACGCTCCATCCCCATTTGACTCGGACTACCGGTCCTCGTGGCCGGCTGGTTCCGAATCAACAACCCGGACGAAAATAGCATGGCCGCAAAGCAAAAGCTGTTGCCAACCGGTGGAAGCACCTGCTAGATTCGGCGGCGTTTTCCAAGTTCAGGCCGCAGTGGGGCGGTAGCTCAGTTGGGAGAGCACCACGTTCGCAACGTGGGGGTCGGGAGTTCGAACCTCCTCCGCTCCACCAAACTCGCACACCCAAAAGCCGGCGGCAAAAACACGACGTTGGTGCGGCGGTTTTCGGATTCAATCGCGCATCGGAATCAGATGCACGGCCGGCGCCTTGATGGTAGCCGTGACCTGCGCGCCCGGCTGGATTCCCAGTTCGTCGCAGGCGGCGCAGGTAATCGCGGCATATAACGGGAAGCCGACGTCCAGTTCCACGCAGACCAGCGGGCGCCCCGGCTGAACAGATACAACGCGCGCCGCCAGATGATTTCGGGCGCTTTCGCGCGCGCCGCCATCATGTTGCAGCATCACGTCCTCGGCGCGAATACTGACCAGCACCTGATCGGCGAACGCGGCGGATGCGACGGCGGTCAGTCGGGCCCGGCCCACTCGCACCACCGCCAGACCGTCCGACTGGCGCTCGATGCAGCCCGGCTGCAGCGTTTCCACTCCCAGAAAACGGGCCGCCTCCAGTGAGGCCGGCTGTCCATAAACCGCGGCTTTCTCGCCTTGTTGCAGGATGCGCCCGGCGGCCAGCACGGTAATCTCCCCGGCTAGAAAATGCGCTTCCGCCAGGTCGTGCGTGACCAGCAACACCGCCAGCCCGTATTCGCTCTGCAATGCACGCAGCAGCCACCAAAGTTCACGGCGAAGCGATGCATTCAGCGCGGCGAACGGCTCGTCGAGCAGCACCAGCCGCGGCTGGCCCGCCAGGGCGCGCGCGAGCCCCACGCGCTGCCGCTCTCCGCCGGAGAGCGTCGCAGGATAGCGGTCCAACAATGCGCCAATGCCGGCGGCGGCAATCAGCCGATCGCTCAGCGCCTGGAACTCCGCCGGCGGCCGGCGGCGCGCGCGCGCGCTGTAGGCCAGGTTCTCCCGCACGGTAAGATGGGGGAACAGCCCGATCTGTTGGGGCACATAGCCCAGTCCACGCCGCTCGATTGGCAGGCGCGTGATATCCACGCCGGCCAGCCGGACGCAGCCGGAGCGGGGCGTTCGGATGCCGAGAATCGCATGCAGCAGCGTGGTCTTGCCGGCACCGGAGGGCCCCAGCACGGCATGGCACGCCGATGCCGGCACGGTCAGGCTGATATCGCGCAGCCAGAAATCGCCGGCCGCCACGGTCAAGGATTCCAGTTCAAGCACGAGCCACGCCCCCCAGCAGCCACCGCACGGCAAACAACGCGGTCAGGCCAATGATGATCAGAATCAGAATCAACGCCACAGTGCCCGCAATATCGGCGGACGCCAGCCGCAGGTAAATGGCCACCGGCAGCGTCTCGGTGCGCATGGCCATCGTGCCGGCGACCATAATCGTGGCGCCAAACTCGCCCATTGCCTTGGCCCACGCCAGGATGAAGGCCGCCGCCAGGCCGCGACGGGCCAGCGGCAGCGTGATCGTGAAAAACACTCTCCGCGGCGTGGCCCCCAGGGTGCGCGCGACGAGTTCCAGCTCCTGGGGCACCTCGTCGTAGGCCGTCTTCAGCAACCGCACAGCCACACCGAGAATGGTGACAAACTGCGCCAACACAATCCCGGCAAAAGCAAAGACGAACCTCAACAAATGCGCTTGAATCCATGCGCCCGCCGGATTGTTGAAAAAGATCAGCAGCATGGCGCCCAATGCCGCCGGCGAAACGATGATGGGGAACTCCAGGATCGTATCCACGGCCGCGCGGCCGGGAAACCGATAACGCGCGAGGGCGTAGGCCGCCGGAATCGCGAACAACAAGGCCAGCACCGCGGCCAATGTGGCGGCCAGCAAGGAAAGCTGGATGGAGAACAGCACACGGTCTGACGCCAGCGCCTGATGCAACACCGCCCGGTCCATGAACCAGGCCAGCGACAGTATCAGTCCGCCATACAGACCCAACACCCCCAGCGCGGCGGCGATGCTGAGGCGTTTGAGGCTGATCATCCCGGACGGCCGTCCTATTTATGAATCCACTCGGCCGGCACCGTGTATTCGCCGCCGACCGGCTTTTGCGCGCCAATCCATTCCGCGGCGGCTTCCGCTGTGGTAAAATAGTGATATTTTTCGCACACCGCGCGCCCCTCCGGACCGGTCACAAAATCAATGAACGCTTGAGCCGCCGCGCGGTCGCGGGTGTATCGGGAAATCGCAAGCGAGATATAGCCGATGCGCGAGATCTGCTCCGGGGGCAACGGCACGGTTTCAATCCGTTCGGGATCCCAATACTCAAACACGCTCCAACCGATCACCGCATCGGCCATTTTTAACGAAATCGCGGTGGCGGTTTTCTCGCACGACTCGGTGTAGTTGATCAGATTGCGCCGCAACGCCGCCTTTTCGTCCGCGGTAAATTGTTGCTCGATGATTTCCACCGCATACACGCCGACACAAACTGTTTCGGGGTTTGCAATCGCCACTTTCACATCCGGTCTGAGCAGATCCTTAAGTCCATGAATCCGGAGCGGATTGCCCCGTGCCACATTGATTGCCGGCGCCAGATACATCAAAATCCGCTCCGTCTCGGCCCAGACCTGCCCGTCCCGCTTGGCCTTCTCCATATAATCGGACGAACCCGGGAAATAAATATCGCCCTGCCCGGCCAGTTTCATCTGCGAGAGCACATAACCGGACCCGCCAAACACCAGATCCACGCGCGTGCCGGTTTTTTGTTCATACAAACGGGCAATCTCTTCAGTCACCGGTTTGGACGCGGCCCCGGCATAAACCAACAGCGATTCCGCACCGCGCGCATTGGCGGCCGCCAGCATCATGCCCAGCGTGATCACACCCAATTGTCCCCATTTCATCCAACTATTCTCCTTTCGTTTCACGGCTCCTCCGGCCAGTAGTTGTTCGATTTGTCCGACCACTCCGTCACCAAACGCCAAGCTACCCCGCCGCGTGGCGAACGGCGCAAATCGTGCAAGACCGCGGCGGGCTCACGGATTCGCCGCGCCATCGCCCAGCGCCATCTGGATGCGGTTTTTAACTTCAACCATGAGCGCCTCCGCGGCGGCGGCGGCCGGCGCTTCAGCGGTTAGCCGCAACACCGATTCCGTATTGGATCGGCGCACATGAACCCATTTTTCTCCGAAATCCACATAGATCCCGTCCTGGAGGTTAAGCTCACAGTCCAACCGATCCTCGTAGTGCTGGCGCAAGCGACGGAGAACGCCGGGAGCCTGTTCCGCGCGAATTCCCACTTTATCCTTGATCAGCGCATACTCGGGAATACCGGCGCGCACGGCGGACACGCTCTTCTGTTCCACGGCCAGCAATTCCAGAATCACCGCCATGGCGACATAGCTGTCGCGGCACGGATGCATCCGCGGGATGATCACGCCGCCGGTGCCCTCGCCGCCGACCACGGCGCCGGCCTTGAGCATTGCCTCCGAAACATTGACTTCGCCGATCCGCGTCTTGATCACCTCGCAGCCGCGCGCGCGCGCGACATGCTCGATGCACTTGCTGGCGGAGAGATTGACCGCCACCGGCCCCTTGCCGTGGCGGTCCAGCACCTGCTGCGCGGCCAGCGCCAGCGTCAAATCCTCGCCGATCGGCTCTCCGCGCTCGTTCACAATCGCAAGCCGGTCTCCATCGGGATCCTGGGCGAACCCGATGTCGCAACCGTGGTGGGTCACCACCTTTCGCAGCGCGTCGAGGTTCTGCGGCAACGGCTCGGGATCGCGCTCAAAGCGGCCGGTCGGCTCGTCAAACACGGGATATACCCGGCAACCCAACCCATCCCGCAGGAATGGCGCGCTGTGCAGCGCGCCGACGCCGTTGCAGCAATCCACCGCCACGCGGAAGCGCCGCTTGCGAATGGCGTCCCGGTCAACGTACTCCAACACGCGGCGGAAGTGATGTTCCAGCGGGGCCGGTTCAGTCACCGTCGGCAGGATCTCGTGCTCGTGGACCAGCGGGAAATCCTGCTGGTGGTAGATATCGAGCAACTCCTCGACGCGGACTTCGTTCAGGAAAAGGCCGGTGGGTTCGATGAACTTCAGCGCGTTCCAAGGCGCCGGGTTATGGCTGGCGGTGATGGCGATGCCGCCGCGCGCTTCAAGCGCCTGGGTTAGCACCAGCAGCGTCGGTGTGGGCGCCACGCCGGCCAGCACCGGCTTGCAGCCGACGCTCTGGAGCCCGGCAATCACCGCCTGCTCAATCATCGGCCCGGATGGACGCGTGTCGCGGCCGACCACTACCGGCCCGTGCCCAACAAATGTGCCGAACGCCTGCGCAAAGGCGGCGGCCAATTGCGGGGTAAATGATTCCCCCACCACACCCCGCACACCCGACACGCCGATTTTTAGGACTTCTTTCATGCTCCCTGTCAGCTTATTGCTTACGGATCCATGATCCCGCCCACTGGACAAAAACACCGTATTATCGATCATTCCACAACCCGTCCGCCGACGAAGCGGACAGGGATTCGGGACGACCAATGTCTCTTTCCATATTGATCTGAACTGACATTGCGCCTCCCCCATGGGCCGCGTTGATCACCGCTTACACCTCCCGTTCCACGACCCGCATGATCTCATCCGCGCGCCGCTCGGCGATGGCGCGCTGGCCGGCCTCCGAAATCACGCGCACCATCTGTTCCGTCCTGGAAACGCGCGCGTGAATCCAGCCGTCGGGCCAGTCCACCCGCAAACCATCGGTAAAATCCAGCCGGCCATCCGCGCTACCGACCAACCGTTCGCTCAACCGCTCAATCATCGCGTGCGCCCGCCGGGAGTCGCACCGCAGATTGCGTTTGACGATATGATAACGCGGCAGGCTTTTCAGCAGATCCGAAAGCGGGCTTTCCGACTCCGCCATCGCCTCCAGCACCAGGCCCATCATCAGGAAGCCGTCGAATGCCCGGCTGAACTTCGGCAAGGCCGCGCTGCCGCTGCCCTCACCACCGAGAATACCGCCCTCGTCGAGCAACGCGGACACGACATACCCCTGCCCTACGCGGGTCTTCACCACCGGCACCTTGTGGAGCGCAGCCAGATCGTCAATCGTACGGGTCGTGCAGCAGTTGGTCACCAAGGGGCCGGTTTCGCGGTCAAAAACATGATCGGCAATAATCGCGAAGGTGTATTCCTCGCTGGCCGGCTCCCCATCCTCGGTCACCAGCGAAAGCCGCCCCAGATCGCTGCTGAGGACGAAACCGACATCACCCTGGACATGCTCGATGAACGAGGCCATCTGTAGCGCGCTGCGCGGGCGCGGTTCGGCCTCGCGCGCGAGGTAGCCGGACGGCTGGGCGTTGATTGGCACCAGCGAGCATCCCAGGCGCCGGGCAAACGGCGCCAGGTAGGCGCAGCCCGCGCCGCCCACCGGATCAATCAGCACGGTAAACTCAGCCTCGCGGATTGCTTCGACATTCAGCATCTTTTCGAGTGCGGCGAAGTATGGCTCCGCGAAATCAGCCACCGGCTGCACCGCGCCCAGCGCATCCCAGGACCGATTGAGGAAGTCGCCGGAATGGAAACCGTCGAGCACGTTTTCGCCGCCGGCCGGGTCCAGCACCGCGCCGTCCGCGCCGATCAGGTTCAACGCGTTCCAGCCCATCCCATTATGCCCGCCGGTAATCGAAATACCGCCGGCGGCCTGCCGGTGCGGAACGGAGAACTGCAGGATCGGAGTCGGGCACACTCCGAAATCAAGCACCTCGCACCCCGCCGCGAGCAGGCTGGACACCACGCAGGCATGCAACATCGGGCTCGAGTAGCGCGTGTCGCGCCCGACGATAACACGGCCGCCGTCCACGAAGGAAGCAAAGGCGGCGGCGTAATCCAACACCACGCGGGGCGTCAGCGATTCGCCAACAAAACCACGCACCCCGAAACTGGACAATCGCAAAGTCATGCGTCGCGCGTTTTCCCTTCGCCCCATTTAATCATCCAGACGCAGATTTCATAAAGCAGAATCAAAGGAACAGCCATCAGGATTTGCGAGAACACATCCGGCGGCGTCAGCACGGCGGCAATAATCAACAGGATGACCACCGCGTATTTGCGCTTCTCCCGCAACTGCGTCGAGGTGATCACGCCGAGCCGCCCCAGGATCAACAGCACCACCGGCATCTCAAACACCAGACCGAAGGCGATCAAGAGTTGCACCGAAAAAGCGACATAGCTGGTGACGGTCCACTCGGCGGCGATGCCGAGCCAGCGGTGGATGCCGAACATCACCTGCAACGCCACCGGCAGCGTAACGCAATAACCCAGCGCCACGCCGGCGGCGAACAACAGCACCGCAAAGCCGGAAGCGCGCCATACCAGCCGTCGCTCCCGCTGGGTCAAGCCGGGGAAAACAAACGCGCCGATCAGCAGCAGAATGATGGGCGCGGCCAGCAGCAGTCCGCTCCAGAAAGCGATCTGGAGGGTGGCCATAAACGCCCCGGAGACCTCGATCGAACGCAAGAAAACATCGGGTTCGGCGGTGATGCGCCGGAGCGGGGCTTTGAGCACGGCCAGAATGCGCGGGGTCAGCGGGCCGGCAATGGCCATCCCGACGGCCAACGCGGCAGCGCACCCGATCAGCGTCCGTCGGAGATCTTCGAGATGCTCCAGGAATGGCTTGGCGGATTGAGGCGCGGCATCATCCGCCGGATCGCGCATGGTCGGCATCCGCCGCTCCCCTGGCTTGGTTGGCGTCCGGGCGGACACCAGGGTTCACTGGCGCCGCCGGCGACGCGGAACGCTCGGGCATTGCCGGCCGCGGGCGAGGCTCGGGCTCCCGCATGATTTCGCTCGACACTTCCCGCGCGGCGCGCCGGAACTCCTCCAGCGCGCGGCCCAGGCCGCGCGCAATTTTCGGCAGGTTCTTGGAGCCGAACAATAACAGGACCACTACAAAGATCAACACCAGCTCGCCGGTGCCAAGTGAGCCGCCGATAAATCCGAGAAAAGGTGTCATGTGCTTTGCATTCGTCTATTGATTGCGGTCGCCACAAAGTGTTTCCCGCAAAAAAACAGGGGGACGCGCGCCGCCGCCGGCCGCATCCCCCAATCAGCCACAACGCAAAACGCCAACTATTGGAACAGGACAAACTCGCCGCGACGGTTCAGGCGCCACGACTCTTCGTCATGCCCGAACGCGACCGGCTTATCCTCGCCGTAGCTCTTCGTTTGGATGCGGGAGCCGTCAATACCTTTGCTGACCAGATAGGCCCGAATAGCCAGTGCGCGCCGCTCGCCCAGCGCCAGATTATATTCCTCGCTGCCGCGCTCGTCGCAATTGCCTTCCACAATCACACCCACCGCCGCGTTTTTGGACAAATATTCCGCCACGGCATCGCACTTAGCCGCTTCGCCGCCGCCAATGGTGGAACTGTCGTAATCGAAATACACCGGCTGGAACTGACCCGCCATCTCGGTAAACGAGCCTTCGCCCGGCCGCGCGGAAAGCGTCGAATCATCTCCATACAATCCACCGCTGCCGGCCACGCCGCCAATGTTTTCGCTGTCCAGCCCGGCCCCCGATCGCGGTTTCTTCTTGCAGCCGCTCACGGCCACGATACAGCACAGTCCTACCACGAGAACGCCCAGCCAACGCCTGCTCATCATCTTCTGCTTCTCCTTGATTTTTATCAGCCGTCCAAACCGCCAAAAAAGCTTTTATTATTTCGGCGACCACGAAGGCGAAGACCAGTCGCCTGAACCTTCGAGTAAAGCTATAGGGGGGTCGCCCATCGTGTCAAGGAGGTAAATACCCGAGCGATAGCGCACTGAGCGCTTACAGGCGAGGTGCCGCCCGTACGGCGCCCAGGCGGGATCTTCGTAGTCGGCATCGCCCGGCGTGATCTGCTTCGTTTCGCGGGTGTCCGGATCCATCACGTACACTTGGAAATGACCGCCGACCAGGCTCGCGTAGGCGATCAGCCCGCCCGGTCCCCAATCGGGCGCGACATTCTGCGAACCGCGCCCCGTCAATCGCGCCGGGTTTCCGCCGTTGCGCGAGATCATAAAAAGCTGCGGTGTGCCGGCCTGATCGGAAACATACACAATCCGGTTGCCGTCGGGCGACCAGGAGGGGCTGGCTTCGCCCGCGCCCTTGGTGGTGGTCAACCTCGTCAACTGCCCGCTGGCCAGATGCTTCACATACAGTTCAGGATTACCGTCCTTGGAAAGAATCATGGCGACGTATGCGCCATCCGGGGAAAACGCGCCGCCGGTATTCAAGCCGGGATAGCTGGCCACGCGCGTCCGGGCGCCGGAGGCCAAGTCAATAATATACAAATCCGGAAAACGCTTGAGGTAGGAAGTGTAGATGATTCGGCCGCCATCCGGACTCCATTTGGGACTTCCGCTGATGGAGTTATCGCGCGTCAGTTGAACCAGACCCTGGCCGTCAGAATCGCAAATATACACTTCCTTGCTCTTGGTCTGGTTGCCTACCACGGCCAGTTTTGCGCCAAAGAAACTCTTGCGCCCGGTGATCGCGTAAAGGATCTCATCGGCCGCCTTGTGCGCCAGTTGGCGCGCGTCCGCCGCGTTCGCACTGTAACGCTTGTTCAGCAGGCTACGCTGTGACGCGGTCTCGAAAACCTGGCACTTGGCGCTGACGGAACCGCCCTCATCCGCGGCCTCCCCCAGCAGGCTGAATTCACCGCCGGAATTGACCAGCGCGAACCAGCCAGACCGGATCAGATCCGCCTCCAACGTGCGCCGGAACATCGTTGCTGCGCCGCCGCCCGCCGCGGCGAAGCCGTGCATGTTCAACGCCGACTTCTGTCCCGTGCCTTTAACCACCCGTACCTGGGCCGGCGCGGAGACCACGCCTGCCGCCAGACTCAACGCTATCAAAGCTCCCAACCATTTCTTCATTCACTTCCTCCAAAGCGATAAGCGCAGGAATGTAAGAACATGCCGCGCCGGAAACAAGCAGAGAAGTTGAACCGACCGGGGCCCTCCCAAAAGTGCGCATCTGCGATTCATTGATCTGGATCAGGCGGCGAGCGGCCAGAGGGAGTCCATTTCCCCGTTCCAAAGTCTGACGGTGACCTGCAGGAGCGCAGCGAAGCCGGTTTTGGTCCCGAACTGACCAGTGCGTTTGAGGCGGTTCTGGAACTGGGCGCACAGCGTCTCCACCGGTCCGCTTCCGATCGGCACGCCCAGTGCGGCGCCGAGGGCGTGGAGATGCTCACTGAAGTGATGGAAGTCCAGCATGGCCTTTGAGCATTTCTCGAAGCGGTCTTGGTAGATGTTCCATAGCCACACGCCGCCATCCATGACGAAGAAGATGGCCTTCGCCCGTCCGGGACCCATCCGCAAGGCCGATCAGTGGAGGAGGACGCCGAAGTCATGCGGCGAAGTTTCCGCTGGAAGCGCCACGATATGCTGGTCCATGATGGCCTTACGCTTTCCGCTGACGGCCGGCAGGGCAGAGAGCTTGAAGATGACCCCGGAGCGGATCTCGTGCCAGTGGACGCATTCGCTTAGTTGCCGGTTCTTTTGGTTGCGGCCCCAGTTCTTCCCGCGGTGGCGAGCATTCCAGCCATCGGCCATCACGATGAGCGTGTCCTTAAAGGTCGCGGTCCCGCTTCTGCCTTGACGTTCATATTCACCGCATTTAGCCAGGGTCTTTTGTTTTGAGGGGTTCATTGAGCACGGATAAGGTTGAGAGGGAGGCTGGTACGAGCGGCGCAGGCTTCCATGCGAGCGGGTAAGCCGCCGTACGTTTCGAGCGCCGGTTGAGCCGAGGCCAACGAGGCGTTTCGAAGCAGGGCCAGGGCGCCCACGATATTGGGCTTTCGGCTTCGCGTCTTGTCCTCCCAGCCGCATGCATCGCGGCGCCAGTGGTTTCGGTTTTCGACTCCGGCCCAATGCCCGCGGATCAGCGCCAACCAGCGCTCGGGCGAACGCTCGGGACCGGCCAGGCTGCTGAGGAAGTATCGGGTTTCTGTCGTCTGGAGCTTGCCCTTGCGCGTAACGGTCGAACGGACCGCCACGAAGCTACGGGCGAAGGGGAAGTCGGTCTGCAGGGGCTCCGCGACCGTCAAGAACAGGTCCCGCCGTTCGAGCCATCCATGATGCTTCTCTTCGACGGCAAAAGGGGGGAGCCGACGGCCAGAGCCTTCTGCGCGGTGTCCCACAGCGTCGGCTGGTTGGCTTTGATCTGCACGAGATACTCGCCGCCGCGCTCCACGATCAGCCGGGCGGTCTCGCGCTGGGCGTGCAAGGCATCCGCCGTGACGACCTGTCCGTCGAGCGAAGGTGTGCGCTCGATCAGGCGTTGAGCGGCTTTCATCTCACAGGACGCGCCGTCCCCTTCCTTCTGGCGAATCACGACCTGAGCCTGCGGGACACCCTTGTCGTGGTCCACCAGGCTCAGCGTTCCGATGGTTTCGCGGATGAGCTTGCCGTCCAGGGCCAGGGCGCCCGGCAACGACCCCGCCTGCGAGCGCAGCCACTCGTTCAAGACCGTAGCCAACGCCTCCAAATCCACGCGGGCCAGTAGATCGTAATACACCCGATAGCGCGGCACGTCGCGAAAACACCGGCTCCTCTTCCTCAGCGGCAGCCCCAGATGCTTGCGTTGCGATTGTTTCAGCCGCCAGCCGAAGCGATAGAACTGGGCGATGTCCCGCTGTCCGCACAAGAGCGCCATCACAATGATCGAGAGGATCGAACCGATCCGAAAGCGGCTGTTGCGCGCGCGGGGGTCTGGGACCCGTTGTAGAGCATCCATTAGCGAGCGCAACTGCGTATCTTTCACCGGCAACATTCCCGTCGGCGCGGCCGTCTGGCCCCCCGCCTGTTCCGACGGCAAGCGTGCGGCCGCCACCCGCGCTCGAGCGTCCGGATGGAGGGCTTTGAGCCACAGCCGCTTGGGCCGATCGTTGGGCACGTAGAAGTCCGCCCGATGCCGGCTGTAGCCTTGGCTCATCCCCACCGGAATCCATCCCGCAGCCTTGTAGCCGGTCCCGGCGAACTGCTCGATGTCGGTGAACGTCTCCGCCAGCAATGGCTTGTATCCGAACTGCTTCCGCCACTGCGTGCCAAGAACCCGCATGGCCGCTCCCAGGACTTGCGAGGCCCGGTTCGGGTGCGCTCCTTTCTCCCCCAACAGCAGAAACCGCCGATTCTGCACCACCAGTTTCAGCCGTTCGGCCCGTTGGGCGTGGGTCCAGCCGATCCACTCATCCCGATCCTTCAGCCGGTAGCTGGCCGCACCCCAAGCCAACAGGCCAATCCACTCGCCGTCGAGCACGGCTACTTGCCGTAAAAAGTCGCCGACCGGCGGCGTCTTGCCCAGGTAATGTCCATCGTCCAGGATTCGATCGAATCGCTTCACGTCCTCGGGCAACGTGACGACACGAATTTCGAGTCTTGAGTGGTTCACAGCGGCCCCCGCTGAGCGGGGCCGCTCCCGTCGTAATGAGGTTTGAGTGAGTGATTTCATCCCACGCTACTTCACCTGAAAACCCGCAACCTGTTCAGCCCAAAATCAACCACCCTCCTATCAACCACTTGTTACGGACAACGAAAAGACCCTGCGTGACGTTCGCCTGCAAGAAGATCATGTTTGACGATCGGACACAGTATCACTATAGTATCACATATGAAGACAGAACTGGTCACAACGCTCAAAAGGCAGGCAACCCGAATCCTCTCGGTTCTCGACGAAGAGAAAGACCCCATTCTCATCACCGAGCACGGCCGCCCAGCCGCATACCTTGTGGATGTTCAGACTTTTGAGCATCTTCAGAACAGGATGCGAATCCTGGAGGGTATTGCCCGCGGCGAAAAAGCCATCCAAGAAGGCCGAGCGTGTTCTCATGAACAGGCTCAGAAGAGGATGAAGCGATGGTTGAGCTGATCTGGTCTGAGCCAGCCCTTCAGGATCTGGACGCCATCGCCGACTATATCGCACTGGACAAGCCCGAAGCCGCAAGGGACCTCGTGGCGCGGGTGTTCAAGAAGGTTGACGCCCTCAGACGATTCCCCCGCCTCGGCTCCTGCCCTCCCGAACTGCCGGGAATGCCTTATCGACAACTGGTCATTCCTCCCTGCCGAGTCTTCTACAGGACCGAGCAGAAAAAGGTACTCGTCCTTCATGTGATGCGAGGCGAGCAACTCCTGAAACCCGGGCTTTTCGAGAACGACTGAAGAAAGAACAGGCGAA
>CAZMXS010000046.1:0-39350 GCA_964570325.1 uncultured Verrucomicrobiota bacterium
CGGCTCGACCACAACTTCGATCCGGACACGGACCCGTGGCGCCCGGTCCATCCGACGCTCGCCCCCGTGGCCGACGCGTTCCTGGTGGCCGGACCCCCGTGCGGCCCGGCCGGCGGGGTGGGCGGCGGGGGCGTTGGTGGATCTGGCGGGCAATGATAGTTACCAGGCGGACATTTTCGGGCAGGGCGCGAGCTACTGGTATTCGGCCGGCCTGTTGTTGGATGAGGCGGGCAACGACACCTATTCGGTTTTCCAATACGGCCAGGGTTCCGGCATTCACCTGAGTCTCGGGCTGCTGGCGGATGGCGGGGGCAACGACAGTTACACCGGCTTCACGCTCGCGCAGGGCAACGCGCACGACTATGGCGTGGGTATGCTCTTCGATCAGAGCGGCGCGGACACCTACACGGCGGACCACCATGCGCAGGGGCGGGCGATCAACAATGCGTTGGCCGTGCTGGCGGATGCCGCCGGCGATGACGGTTACTTTGGGCGCACGGACGAATGTCAGGGCCTGGGCAACGATGGCGATCGCCGCGAGTATGGCAGCCTGGCGCTGTTGCTGGACCTGGCGGGCCGCGACCGCTACTCATGCGGGGCGACCAACGGCGCGCGCCTGCTGCGGCCGGATTTCGGAATCGTGTATGACGTGGAAGAGAAACCATGATAAGCCACGAAAAACGCGGAAAAACGGGGAGCCGAGCCTGCCTCTTTTTGCGCCTTTTTGTGTTTTTCATGGCCATTCCGGCCTGGGCCTTTGATCCGGACAATCTGCCCGATCCCCAAGCCGCGACGTTTGACGACTTGCTCTTCCACGCGCAGCGTTATGCTTCGACCACCGGCAAGCTCGCGCGGAAAGCGGCCGCCCGCGCGGAGTTGTTCGCTCGCGGCACCAATTCCCTCGCGTTTCTGCTGGATCGGATCCATATCGAAAATGTCGCGATTCCGGTGTTGACCCAGGAATTATTGGAAAAGTTGCCGCCGGCGGAGGCGGCCCCGGTGCTGCTGCGTTTCATTGACGACGAGCGGCCGCGTGTCCGGCGGCTGGCGATTTATTTCCTGAGTTTCAACCGGACCCCTGAGTATGCGGACCGGATTCTGCCCAAGCTGGCCGACGATGAGACGTGCGGGGCGGCGATCCGCGTATTGGGCAAGTGGGGGGTGCGGGCGGCGGTCACGAACCTGATCCCGCTGCTGGACAGCGAGAAAGAGGGCCGACGCATTGCCGCCGCGAATGCGCTGCGCGACATTGGCGACCCCCGCGCCATTCAGCCGTTGCTGGCGCGCCTGAATGACCCCGTTTTCACGGTGCGCGAGGTTGCGGCGCGGGCGTTGTCCACGTTCGGCGCGCCGGCGGAAAAGGCCCTGCTGCAAGCCCTCCCGAACGCGAACGAACCCGCGCGCCGGCATATTATCCGGACGCTGGGCGTGATGAAATCGCGCCGTGCGCTGAAGCCGCTCCGGAAATTGGCTCGGGACGCGGACTGGGCGGTAAGGTTTGACACCCAGCGGATCCTGGGCAACTAAAACGCCTTGGTTTTTATTCCGAGTTGGGGTCAAATGGCCGGCGTTATGGCGCCAAAAATCCACTTAATGGCCAATGGAGTACAAGCCGTCAAGGCGCGGGGCATACGGATCGGCGGTTTCGCGGTCCAAGCCTACGCGCCGGGGCGCCGCGTGTGCGCGCCGTTCCGCATCCCGCCGGAGCGGCTTGAACCGGACGCGCCCAAGGCGTAGGATGCGCGCCCGTAATTATGAAACCGATGACTTACATCAGCACCCGCGGCGGCACCGCGCCGATTGGGTTTAGCGATTCCGTGATGACCGGCCTGGCGCGCGACGGCGGGCTGCTGCTGCCGGCCATGATCCCGTCCGTGGCGGAGCAACTGCCGGCCTGGCGCAAGCTGACGTACCGGGAACTCGCGCAGGCGGTGATGCGGTTTTATGTGGATATCCCGGAGAAGAAACTGCACAAGCTGATCGAAGCCAGCTATACCCCATTCCGTCATCCGGAGGTCACGCCGGTGGTGCAGGTCGGTCCGGTCCATATCGTCGAGCTGTTCCATGGGCCGACGTTGGCGTTCAAGGATGTCGCGTTGCAGTTCCTCGGGAATCTGTTTGCGGATATTCTGGAGAAGACCGGCGCGAAGCTGAACATCGTGGCCGCGACCAGCGGCGACACCGGCAGCGCGGCGATCTGTGGAGTGCGCGGCCGCCCGCGCATCCATATTTTTGTCATGCATCCGCACGGCCGGGTCAGTCCGCTGCAGGAGCGGCAGATGACGGCCGTCCTCGACGCCAACGTGTTCAACATCGCCGTCGAGGGCAGTTTCGACGACTGCCAGCGGATCATGAAGGAGTTGTTCAACGACTTGAAGTTCAAGGACCGGCACGCGCTGGGCTCGGTAAACTCGGTCAACTGGGCGCGCGTGTTGAGCCAGATCGTTTACTATTTCTACGCCGCCTTCCGG
Organism: uncultured Verrucomicrobiota bacterium; assembly: GCA_964570325.1. Classification (GTDB taxonomy): domain Bacteria; phylum Verrucomicrobiota; class Kiritimatiellia; order CAIQIC01; family CAZMXS01; genus CAZMXS01. The sequence continues at coordinate 2,472 of CAZMXS010000046.1, forward strand.
GTGCAGGAGGCGACCGGCGCCGAGCGTGTGCAGTTCACCGTGCCGACCGGCAACTTCGGCGATATCCTGGCCGGTTGGTTCGCGGCGAAGATGGGTTTGCCGATCAGCCGGCTGGTGCTGGCGACCAATGAAAACGACATTCTCGCGCGTTTCTTCAGGACTGGCGTCTACAGTCTGGGCCAGGTTGTGCCGACGCTGAGTCCCTCGATGGACATTCAAGTGGCGAGCAACTTTGAGCGCTATCTTTATTACCGCCTCAACCAGGACGCCGGCAAGGTGGTCCAGTTGATGAAGCAGTTTGCCTCGATCAAATCGTTGAGCGTGCCGCCGCATGCGGACGGGAGCGTGGACGATCTGATCTGCGCCGGGGCGGGGGACACGAAGGCCACGCTGCGAACCATTCGGCGCTTCCACGAGCGGCATCATTATCTCCTGGACCCGCACACCGCCGTCGGCGTGTACGTGGCCGAACAGCACTTGCGGCCGGACGAGCCGATGATCTGCCTCGCCACCGCGCATCCGGCCAAGTTCGGCCAGGCGATTCGCGAAGCCACCGGTCAGGATCTTGGACATCACCCGCAACTGGATCAATTGCTGGAAGCTCCGACCCGTTGCCAGGTGCTGCCGAACGATATCAACGCCGTGCGTGATTTCGTGGCGGCGCACGCGCTGTGATGAAAGTCCGTATCGGTTTCGAAACGACCGAAGGCCGGGTCATTCATCCGTCGTGACGGGGAGGTGTGAGCCGGCGGCTTCGGCCAGTTGACGGCATTTTTCCTGAGCAGCTTTAAGGCTTTCCGCCTTTGTGGCGCTGTCGGCCAGCACCACCACCTCATTCCGGCGCGCCTCGACAAAACTTTCGCCCAGGGCAAAATAGAGCGTTTCCGGCCCGCGCCGCACGATGCCGACGCCGGCCCTGGCGGCTGCGATCAGGGGCTCGTGATTGGCCATGATGCCAAAGCTGCCATCCACGCCCGGGAGCGTCAGGCTTTCGACGTTGTTGTCGTACACCGTCGCCTCGGGCGTCATGATGGTCAGGTGGAACGGGTTCACGGGATCAGGCCTTCATCTTCTTTGCGTTCTCGACGGCTTCTTCGATCGCGCCCACCATGTAGAAAGCCTGCTCGGGGAGGTCGTCGTGCCGGCCCTCCAGCACCTCCTTGAACGAGCGCACCGTGTCCTCCAGCTTGACGTAACGGCCTTTGTAGTTGATGTACTGCTCGGCGACGTGGAACGGCTGGGAGAGCAGCTTCTGGACCTTGCGGGCGCGGGCAACCGTCAGTCGGTCCTCCTCCGAAAGCTCCTCCATGCCGAGGATCGCGATGATGTCCTGCAGCTCCTTGTATTTCTGGAGGATTTCCTGGACGCCGCGCGCGACCTGGTAATGCTCCGGCCCGACCAGTTCGGGCGCGAGCATGGTGGAGGTGGAGGTCAGCGGATCCACCGCCGGATAGATGCCCAGCTCGACAATTGCGCGGGAAAGCTCGGTGGTTGCGTCCAGGTGCGCGAAGGTCGTCGCCGGCGCCGGGTCGGTGTAATCGTCGGCTGGGACATAAACGGCCTGGATCGAGGTGATCGAGCCGCTTTTGGTGGAGGTGATGCGCTCCTGGAGTTCACCCATGTCCGTGCCGAGGGTCGGCTGGTAGCCGACGGCCGAGGGGATGCGCCCCAGCATGGCGGAAATCTCGGAGCCGGCCTGCGTGAAGCGGTAGATGTTGTCAATGAACAGCAACACGTCCTGCCGCATTTCATCGCGGAAATATTCGGCGACGGTCAGCGCCGAGAGCGGCACCCGGGCGCGGGCGCCGGGCGGCTCGTTCATCTGGCCGTAGATCATGGCGGTCTTGGCCAGCACGCCCGACTCTTTCATCTCATAGAACAGGGCCGTGCCTTCGCGCGTGCGCTCGCCGACGCCGGCGAAGACCGAATAGCCGCCGTGCTCGGTGGCGATGTTGTGAATCAGCTCCTGGATCAGCACGGTCTTGCCGACGCCGGCGCCGCCGAAGAGGCCGATCTTGCCGCCCTTTTTATAGGGAGTGAGCAGGTCAATGACCTTGATGCCGGTGACCAGCACCTGGTCGCTCGCGCCCTGTTCGTCGAGCGTGGGGGCGGGGCGATGAATGGGATAATACTTTTCGGCCGCGACCGGCGCGCCGTGGTCAATCGGTTGGCCGAGCAGGTTCATCACGCGGCCGAGTGTGCCGACGCCGACGGGCATCTGGATCTCGGCGCCGGTGCTGGTCACCGGCTGGTTGCGGACGAGGCCGTCGGTCGTGTCCATCGCGATGGCGCGAATCGTGCCGTCGCCGAGGTGCTGGACGACCTCCAGCACAAGGTTGTCCGGGCGGTCGCTGATGGCGGCGTTGGTGGTGGTTAGCGCCGTGAGAATCCGGGGCAGGCGTTCGCGCGGGAATTTGACATCCACAACCGCGCCGAGCACCTGGGTGATGCGCCCCTGGACGCCCTTGGCGTCCGTGGTGTTTTCAGTGGTGGCCATATGCTGATCCTCTCTTGAAAATTGTCCGCCGCTTATTTCAGCGCCTCCGCGCCGGAGACAATCTCCGTCAACTCCGTTGTGATCCCGGCCTGGCGGATACGGTTCCGCAGCAACGAGAAGTGTTCACACAGTTTGTCAATATTGCTGGTCGCGTTGTCCATGGCGGTCATCCGCGCGCCGTTTTCACCGGCGGCGTTCTGCAGCAGGGCGTAAAACAGATTGAAAATGACGGTCTTGGTCAGCAGCAGTCCAATCATCTGGTTGCCGGCGGGTTCAATCAGGTAAGTGGTGTTGGCCATCTCCCGGTCCGCCTTGGCGTCCGTGGCGCAGGTGGGCAGCAGCCGGATAATTTTCGGGTCTTGTGAAATCGGGCTGTTGAACACGTTGTAGGCCAGGAAAATTTCGTCATATTTGCGGGCGAGATAGGCGTTGCATAGCTCGTGGCCGATGGCCACGGCGTCCACGAACTTCGGTTTGGCGGCCAAATCCTCGTAATAGGACCGCATTTCCACGTCGTCCTTGAGGGCGGCCCAGCCGCGCCGGCCGAAGAAGCTGACGCGGATGCGCCGGTACTTGCGGGCGTTATCGGCCAGCCAATGCCGCGCCGCTTTGATGATGTTATTGTTGAAGCCGCCGCAGAGGCCGCGGTCGGAGGTGATCAGGATCAGCAGGGCATTGCGCGGATTCGGGCGCGGCGCCAGCAGCGGGTGGGCGGATGCCTCGGCGGCGCGGGCGAGGCGCGCAACCAGCTTGTTGAGCTTGGCGGCGTAAGCGGAGGCTTTTTTCTGGGCTTCCTGGGCGCGGCGCAGCTTGGTGGAGGCGACCAGTTTCATGGTCTGCGTCACACGCTGCGTGCCGCGCAGGCTGCGCACCTTACGGTTGAACTCCCGGAATGACGACATGGGTTAAACCCGGAATTTTCCTTTGAAATCCTTCAGCACGGCTTCGAGCGCCGCCTTGACCTCCGGGGTCAGGGCCAGGGTCTGATTGAATTGCTTGACGAAATCCAGGTATTGCGTGTCCAGGGCTTCGTACAACTGTTGCTCGAAGGCCCGTACCTTTTTTACGGTTATGTCATCGAGATACCCATTGACGCCGGCGTAGATGGCGGCCACCTGTTTAACCATCGGCAGCGTGGCGTGAACCGGCTGCTTCAGCAGTTCCATCAGCCGCTTGCCGCGCATCAGTTGTTTCATTGTTTGCGGATCGAGGTCCGCCGCGAATTGGGAGAACGCCTGCAATTCACGGAACTGGGCCAGCTCGAGGCGCAGCGAGCCGGCGGTCTGCTTCATCGCCTTGACCTGGGCGTCGCCGCCGACGCGCGAGACCGAAATGCCGGGATTGATGGCCGGGCGCTGGCCGGAGTTGAACAGGTCGGCCTCGAGGAATATCTGGCCGTCCGTGATCGAGATCACATTTGTCGGGATGTAGGCCGAGATGTCGTTGGCCTGGGTCTCGACGATCGGCAGCGCGGTGAGGCTGCCGCCGCCGTGGGCGGCGGACATCTTGGCCGCGCGCTCCAGCAGGCGGCTGTGCAGATAGAAAATATCGCCGGGGAACGCCTCGCGGCCGGGCGGGCGGCGCAGCAGCAGGGAAAGCTGGCGATAAGCCTGGGCGTGCTTGGTCAGGTCGTCATAAACAATCAAGGCGTGGCGTCCGCTGTCGCGATAGTATTCCGCCATCGCGCAGCCGGAGAACGGGGCGAGGTATTGCATCGGCGCGGGGTCGGAGGCGGTCGCGGAGACGATGGTCGTATATTCGAGCGCGCGCTCCTTGGCGAGCATCTCGTGGATCGCGGCCACCGTGGAGCGCTTCTGGCCGACCGCAACGTAGAAGCACATCACGTTCTGGCCGCGCTGGTTGAGGATCGTGTCAATGGCCAGCGCGGTTTTGCCGGTCTTGCGGTCGCCAATAATCAGTTCGCGTTGGCCGCGCCCGATGGGGGTGAGCGCGTCAATGACCTTGATTCCGGTTTGGAGCGGCTCGCAGACGTTTTGGCGTTCCATGATGCCCGGGGCTTTGACGTCCACCGGCCGCAGGGCCTTGGCCGTGATGGCGGGGCCGCCGTCAATTGGGTTGCCCAGCGCATCCACGACGCGACCGGCGAGCGCCTCGCCGACCGGGACAGAGGCGATGCGCCGGGTGCGCCGCGCCGTGTCGCCCTCCTCGACGCCCACGTCTTCACCGAGAATGGCGACACCGACATTCTCCTCCTCCAGGTTGAGCGCCAGGCCGGTCAGGCCGTTGGGGAACTCCACCAGTTCGCCGGCCATGATCTGGGACAGGCCGTAAATGCGGGCGATGCCGTCGCAGACGCTCAGGACCGTGCCGGCCTCGTAGGTCTCCGCCTTCAATTCCAGGTCAGTCAGCTCCTGGCGCAGAATGGCGGCCATCTCATCGGGTTTTAGATCTGTAGCCATGGACGTGGTATTCCTCTTCTCTCGTATTCCAACTTGTGCCTTTCTATCTCCGCGCGCTCCGGTGCGGCGCACCGGCCTTAATCCGCGCCGCGATTATCCGCCGGCGCGCGACACCTGGCGCCGCCAGGCATCCAACTGGCCGGCGATACTGTAGTCGTGGATCGTATCACCGACCCGCACCCGAAAGCCGCCGATCAGCGTCGGGTCCACGGCCACGGCGGTTTCGATGGCGCCGCCGATCCGGGCGGCGGCCTTTTCGTTGAAGCGTTGGAGCTGGTCCGACGACGGCATTTGCGCCACGGTCAGGTTGACGGCGGTGATCCCCTGCGCCGCTTTGCACAAACCGATAAACGCCTGGTAAACCCCGTCCAGCAGCCGCAAGTCGCGCCCCTCCTCCAATAGCAACAGGAACCGATAGAACACCGGGTGCAGCCGGCCTTCAAACAACTTTTGCAGGAGCCCGGCGCGCCGCGTCCGGGAGACCGCATAATGGCCGGCAAACGTCCGCCATTCGGGGCAGCGTTCTCCGAGCGCGGCCAGCGCGGTGAAGTCATCGCGCACAGCGTCCAGCACCTTTTGTTCGCGGGCGATCTCGAACAAGGCCTCGGCGTAACGGCGGATGAGTCGGTTGTCGCCCATACCGCCTACAGCTCCTCAATCAGTTTATCGGCCAGGGCGCGGTTCTTCGCGTCATCCAGGTTTTCGCGGACCAACCGGCCGGCCAGGGTGATGGCCAGGCTGGCGCTCTCGCGGCGCAGGGCGGCCTCGGCTTTCAAGCGGGCTTCCTCGATTTCGCGGCGGGCGCCGTCCAGGAAGCCGCGGGCCTCCTCCTGGGCCTTGGCGCGGATGGCGGCCCCGGCGGTCTCGGCGGCCTGGCGGGCCTGGTCCACGATCTCCCGCGCCTTGGCGTCGGCCTCCGCGATCAGGGCCTGCCCGCGCTGTTCGCTCTCCGCGGCGATTTTCTTCGCCGCCTCGGCCGAATCGAGGGCGCGTTGAATATCGCCCTCGCGTTTTTCGAGCGCGGCGAGAATCGGCTTCCAGGCGATCTTGTACAGGACGAAGGCCGTGATGAAGAAGCAGACCCAGGTGAGGATCACCATCGTGTTATCCATCTGGATCACATTGAAGGCGGCCTTCCCCGCGGGCGCTGAGGCGGCCGCCTCAACCACCGCGCCGGTGTTCACAACGGGATTCATAAGCTCACCGGCGCGCTACATCTGCAGGAAGCAGATCACCAGGGCAAAGAGGGCCAGCCCTTCGATCAACGCGATAAAGATCAAGGCCGCCACCTGCAATTTGGGCGCCATTTCCGGCTGGCGCGCCATGCCTTGCAGGGCGGAACTGCCAATGGTGCCGACGCCGATGCCCGCCCCAATGGCCGCCAAGCCCGCTCCGATACTTGCCAATGCCAATCCGGTCATGTCCTCGTCTCCTTATATTTCGGTTAATGCTCCGGGTGATACAACTGTCCCATGTAGATTGCCGACAACAGCGTAAAAATATAGGCTTGGAAAAAGGCGATGAACAGCTCGAAGAGATAGACGAACAGCACGATCAGCACCACGGGGGCCGCCCACAATCCGAACATCGCCATCAGGCCGATTAGCGAGTAGATGATAATATGGCCGGCCAGCATGTTGGCGAAGAGCCGGATCATCAGCGCGACGACCTTGGTCAGCATGCTGATGAACTCCAGCGGGGCGATGAAGCATGCGAGGGCCACCGGCACGCCCGGCGGCACGAACGTCCGGAAAAAGCCCAGCCAGCCGATCCGGCGGACCGAACCGATCACCATGAACCCCATCGTGATCAAAGCCAGCGCGCCGGTGACGTTGATGTTGCCGGTGATCGTGCTGAAGAGGGGCACCAGCCCCATCAGGTTGGCCAGCAGGATGAAGAAGAAGAAGCTGCAGAACAACGGGGCCAGGCGCTTGCCGTCTTTTTCGCCCAGAAACGCCACCGCGATCTGATTGCGAATGAATTGGGCGAATATCTCGAACAGGTTGGTCCAACCGTGCGGCGCTCCCGGCCGCGGTTTGTATAAAAGGCCAAATATCAGAATGAGCACGATGCAGGTGAAAACGACCATCACGTGATCGTAGCGGAAGATGTCGAGCAACTTGACGTGGACAAAGGGCAGGTTGTAGGTGTCCGCCTCGGCCATGTGATACATGACATGATCGTAGACGAAGTCATGCACGATCGCTTTGGTATCGGGCTGGGCTGTTGCTGCAGCCGCAACCGCTACAGTGCCGGTGTCCATTGTGACGCTCAATTATCCGTTAGACAACGGAATCAAACGTGAGCATGTCTATCAGTTTCGCGCCGGTGTAACAATGGAAAAAGCGGCGGTGGCGCGGAGGCGAGACGATGGAGCAAATGAAGCGACGCGGCGGCCGCCCCGGGAATCCAGCGGTCGGTTACGCCGACGGCGACTGGTTGCGCCGCCGGCAACCCGTTGATTCCTGTTCGTTGATTGCGGCCTGGGGTTGGCTGTTCGCCGAGGGGCGTGACAACGGCGGCTCCGCGCCGGCCTGGAGTTTGCGGATGGCTTTCCACAATTCGTAGCCGGCGGCCAGCAAGCCCACCAGGAAACCCGCCAGCGTCCAGCCGCGGATGTGGCCGGTTTTGCGGCCGATGTAATAGCCGATGCCGGTATACAACAGGATGGCGGTTGGGAGGATCCAGCCCAGGGTGAGGGCGTCGGCTGAAACGGGGCTGGCCCGGCCGGTGGAAGTCGGCTTCGCAGGCGGGATTGTTTTTTTCATATTACGCATAATTATGCTACACGCGGGCGCGGGCTTTTGCCATACTCAACACGGGAGGGCCGGGTTATGAATCATGTCGAGATTGTAAAAAAATACCTCCAGAATCACGAAGATGTGGATATTACCCCGACCGGCTTCCCGTTTGTGACTATTTCACGCCAAGCCGGCGCCCTCGGGCATTCGCTCGGGCGGGAAATCCTGCGCATCATGGCCGACACCAATGATCCCCAGCTCAACGAGGGCTGGGAAATGTTCGACCAGAAACTCTGCGCGCTGATCGCTTCGGACCCCAAGTTGAATGCTTCGTTTGAATCGCTGGTGGCGGAGGAATACCGCTCGGAGATCAGCCGCAATGTTTTCGAAATGTTCATGGGGCAATCGGAGCAATACAAGCAGCAGAAAAAAATCGCTGAAGTCATCCGGCTGGTGGCTACGCTGGGCAAGGTGGTCATCGTGGGACGGGGCGGCCAGTGCATCACGCGCGATATGAAGAACGGCATTCGCATTCGACTGGTTGCCGATCCCGCAATCCGCGTTCATAACCTGATGCGGGAAATGGAGTTAAGCGAGTCCGAGGCGCGCAAGGCGATGATCAAGCAGGATCGCGACCGGGAGAAGATGACGCGCGAGTTTTATCGGCGCAACATTGAGGATCCGTTGCTGTATGACATTGTCTGGAACTCCGGGCAAGTGGACATCCGCGAGATCGCGGAGATCACGGCGGAGATGATCAAGCGCCGCATGCCGAAGCGCAAGAAATTGCCTTCATCCTTTGATTGAGCCAGAGCGCGCCGGCCGCGAAGCGGAAGGGGACGCGCGACCTGCTTATGCGAGCAGGCTTTTCAGCGCGGCTCCGATTTCCGGCAAGGTGAATTGAAAACCGGATTGCGTCAGCCGGGCCGGAATGACCCGCGCGCTGCTTAACAGCAATTCGTCAGCCATTCGCCCGAAGACGGCCCGCGCCATGAATGCCGGCAGCGGCCACAAGGCCGGGCGGTGCAACCGGCAGGCCAGCGCCCGGGTGAACTCCCGGTTGGTCACCGGATGCGGGGCGACGGCATTGACCGGGCCGGACAATTCGTTGTTGCCCAGCGCAAACTGGATCGCGGCCACTGCGTCCGGCAGCGCGATCCAGCTCAGGAATTGTCGTCCATTGCCGATCCGTCCGCCCAATCCGGCGCGGAAAACGGGCAGCAGCGCGGCGAGCGCGCCGCCGGCGGGGCTGAGGACCATCCCGAAGCGCGGACGCACCACGCGGATGCCGGCCGCCGTCGCTAGCGCAGTCGCCTCTTCCCATTCGACGCAGATTTCGGCCAGAAAGCCGGTTCCGGGCGCGGCGGTTTCGGTCAGCGGTTCATTGTCCCGATTACCGTAATAGCCGACGGCGGAGGCCGCGACGATAATCCGCGGCGGGCGGCTCAAACCGGCCAGCGACTGGACCAATTGGCGCGTGCCCAGGACGCGGCTTTCATGGATCCGCGTCATTTTTTCGGGGGTCCAACGCCCGGCCAGGCTTTCGCCGGCCAGATGCACCACGGCGTCCAGCGCCTCGACCTTCTGCCGGTCCAGCATACCCGTCACCGGATTCCACCAGGCCGTGTCTGGCGCGGGCGCGTCCGCCGCGCGGACCAGCCGCAATACTTCGTGCCCGGCCCGCCGTAACTCCGCTGTCAAAGCGCTCCCGATCAATCCGCTGCTCCCGCTGACGGCCACCTTCATCGGCCCCTGCCTCCCGCCGGATGCTCGATCCAGCGCCGGGTTCCATCCGTGTAAATCTCCTGTTTCCACACCGGCAGCCGGCGTTTGAGTTCATCCATGACAAACGCGCACGCGCGAAACGCCGCCCGCCGATGATGGGCCAATACGCCGATCCATACCGCCGTTGCTCCGGCCGGGACCGTGCCGATCCGGTGGACGCATTGAATATCCAACACACCGAAGCGCCGCCGCGCCGCGCGCTCGATGGCGGCGAAGCCGGTGCGGGCCAGCGCGGGGTAGGCTTCGTACTCAATCCGCGCCACCCGTTTCCGGCCGGCCATGGCCCGCACCCGTCCCTCAAACACCACCAGCGCGCCCGCCGCCGGGGACCCCATGGCCCGCGCCCGGCGCGCCGGATTCAGATTGCCCCGTAGCAGCGTCAGCATGTTCAACCTCCCGCCACGGGGGGGATAAAGACCACCACATCGCCATCGCGCAGCGGTTGTGTCCACCCCGCCAGCTTGTCGTTGACCGCCACGCGCAAGCGCTCCGCCGGCAAAGGGAAGGGGTGGCGCCGCCCGATGCGTTCGAAAAGTTCACGGACCGTGCGCGCGTCCGTTTTCAACGTCTCGGCCGGCCGGCCGCGCGCCACGCGTAATTGGGCGTAATAATGGACGCTGACGCGGCGCATCCCGGGTGTCGTCATCGTCTTCGGCGCGGGTGTTTGTTTGCGCTTCATTCCCGCACCTCCACCCCGCGTTCTTTCAGATATTGCTTGACCTGCGGGATGGTGAACTCGCCGAAGTGGAAAATGGAAGCCGCCAGCACCGCGTCCGCCCGGCCCCGCACCAGGCCGTCATACAAATGCTCCAGCGTCCCCACCCCGCCGGATGCGATGACGGGCACGGGCACGGCGTCGGCGATGGCTCGGGTCAGTTCCAGTTCATAGCCGGCCTTGGTGCCGTCGCGATCCATGCTGGTCAGCAGAATTTCGCCGGCGCCGCGCTCGGCGCCTTCGCGCGCCCAGGCAACCGCATCGCGGGCGGTGGGGGTGCGCCCGCCGTGCGTGTAAACGATCCAGCCCGGTCCGTCCGCGCGGCGGCGCGCGTCAATGGCCAGCACCATGCACTGGCTGCCGAAGCGCGCCGCGGTTTCGTTGATGAGGTCGGGATTGAGGACCGCGGCGGTATTAAGCGAAACCTTGTCCGCTCCAGCTTGGAGCATCCGGCGCACATCCGCCGCCGTTCGGATGCCGCCGCCGACGGTTAGCGGCATAAAGACCTGTTCCGCCACGGCCTGCACAACGTGAATCAGCGTGTCCCGTTCTTCATGCGATGCCGTGATGTCAAGGAAAGCCAGTTCATCCGCGCCTTGTTCCTCGTAGGCGCGCGCCACAGCCACTGGGTCGCCGGCGTCACGGAGTTCGACGAACCGGACGCCCTTGACTACGCGTCCGCCGGTGATGTCCAGGCAGGGGATAATGCGTTTAGCGGGCATGAGTCAGGCGTTCAAGGTTTGGGGTTCAAAGTTGTCGTTACGGTGGAACTTTCCAGAACTCAAGTTTTATCCCTCAAGCGGCAGGGTTTGGGCGCCGGCCGTCAGTTTGCCGGCCCAAGCTTGTTTGGCCGCCGTCAAGGCCAGGGCGCGGTGGGAGATGCGGTTCTTCAACTCGGCATCCATTTCAGCGAAGGTCAGCCGGAACCCATGCGGCATAAAAATCGGATCATAACCGAAGCCCTGATTGCCGCGCGGGGCGTCGGTGATGACGCCCGCGCAAATGCCCTCCACGGTTTCGGCATGGCCGCGCGGGTCCGCCAGCGCCACAACGCAGCGGAAACGCGCCCGCCGGTCGGCGCAACCGGCCAGTTCGCGCAGGAGTTTCTCATTATTACGGGGGTAGCTGACCGGTTCGCCGGCATAGCGCGCGGAAAAGACGCCCGGTCGGCCGGCGAGCGCCTCCACCTCCAGGCCGGTGTCGTCGGCCAGCGCCCACAGGCCGGTGGCGCGGGCCAGGGTCGTCGCTTTCTTGATCGCGTTGGCTTGGAAGGTATCGCCGTCCTCGATCACTTCCGGGATATTCGGGAAGTCCAGCGCGCTGACCACTTCCAGGCCCGGCAGATTGAAAATGGCGCGCAACTCCTCCAGTTTGTGCCGATTGCGCGTGGCCATAACCAGTTTCATGGATCGCTTATCCCCAAGATTTGATTCCACCTTGCTTGGGCGACAATCTAACGATCAACGCGACCGGACTCAACTGGAATACGAACGGCCTGTGTTTGGCCGCCGGCTCGGCCGGAACGCCTCACGCGGTCGGTCGCCGGTGGGGCGGGAACCGTCCTCGGTGAGCCAGGTTAGTGCTTGATTAACGCTTTATTATCGGCATATTAGCAATTCGTTTAGCGTTTTTGGGGAGGGGGCTTGTTCATTTTTTAGGTAAACCATAAAAGCGCATCCTGCCAATTGCATCCATGAAAGGAGGGGGAGGGTCCGAATAAAATCAGGCCGCATGGCATATCAGACGGAGTGACGAACATACACAAAACAAACAGATAAACGGGAGAGATCAATGAAACAAGGGATTACCCTGTTCTTGGTTTGTGCTGTAATGTTGGGGGCGGTAATGACCACGATGGCGGCCGATACCGCGGCCGCGCCGGTGCCCATATCGGTGACATCGAAGTTCAAGGTCAACGTGTACGGCTACGTCAAGCTGGACGCGTCTTATGATACCCAAAAAACCTCGGCCGGCGACCTGATGTTCTATGTCCTGCCGGAAGTCAATGGGGAAAAGGACAACGAGTTCAACATGACCGCCAAGGAGACGCGGCTGGGGTTGGATATCGGCGGGCCCGAAGACACCGATATGAAACTGACGGCCAAAGTCGAGACCGATTTCTACGGGCCGGGCGGATCCGCCAATTCCGCCAATCTGCGCCTGCGGCTCGCGTATGCGGATCTGGCCTTGCCCAGCGGCACGAGCTTCCGCGCCGGCCAGGATTGGGAAACCTTCATTACCGTGATTCCACGGATCGTTAACTTCTCCTATCTGGCCGACGAGGGCGCGCTCGGTTTGCGGCGTCCGCAGTTCCGGATTACGCAGGATATCCAGGTGGGCGACACCAAGATCACGCCCAAGATTGCCGTTGCGCGGACTATTGGCGAGGACATTGATGGCGGCGGCCAGGACGACGGTGTGGATTCCGGCCTGCCGACCTTGCAGGGCAATCTGATTGTTGAGCGCAAGCTCTGGACCACGCGCGCGGCCAAGATCAGCGCTTCGGGCCACCTCGGCCGTGAGACCGTTGATTCCACGATCAGCAACAAGGTGGTGGACGTGGACTCCAAGGATTATGACTCGTGGTCCGTGATCGGCAGCTTGTTCCTACCCTTGGCCGAGAAGGTCGCGGTGCAGGGCTCGATTTGGACGGGCGCGAATTTGGACACTTACTACGGTGGTATCGGCCAGGGCGTCAACAAGACCAAGGAAACCGAGATCAGCGCCAAGGGCGGATGGGCCCAACTGTTGCTCGATCTGACCGAAAAGGTGAATCTGAACCTCGGCTATGGCTTGGATCAGCCGGACAGCGCCGATCTGAACAAGGGTATGCGTTCAAAGAACGAAATGTTCTTCGCGAACATCTTCTATAACCTCACCAAGAACGCTTCGCTCGCGTTCGAGTATTCGCATATCACGACCTCCTACGAAGAGCAGGACGACGCAAAGAACGATCGTTTCCAAGGCGCCGCGATCTACAAGTTCTAAACCGGCATCCGCCGCCATCCGGGAATGGCGCGGCTGGAATGGGAGCCCATCCGGGAGCGGGCGCGAGACTTGCGCCGGTTCTCGGATGGGCGCTTGCTTTTGAGGCGGTGTGGCATCCCGCCTGCTAACCTGTTCATGGAGGCCGATGCCATGAATATTGGACAGCAGCCGATTGCTTCCGCCGACCCGGTGTACAATATCAGCGACTTGCTGCGCGCCCGAACGGCGCGCCTGCGGCGGCCGGAGGAAGAGGGCCGGCCTCCGCTGCCGGAAAAACCGGCGGTCGTGGAAAAGCCGCCGGCAGTCGAACCTGAAACGCCGCCGCCCGCGCTGGGTCGGTATATCAATGTCTGGGCCTGAATGGCGGCGGGCGGCCTGTTCAAGCAATCATTTTCAGACGGGCAGGCTGCGGATGCCGACTGCGCCGTCCGGATCTACTTTGCGCGCCAGCCGGTTTTCAGTTTGCCGGACTTGATCTGGTCCTGGATTTCGATCAAGTCCTGCTTGATTCGCTCCGGAATGTCTGGCTCGAAATTATGGAACGGCGCCAGCCCGACACCATCGTTGGCGAGCGTTCCCACATAGAGCGTGCCGCCTTCAAACTTGCCTTCCGCCAAATCCTTGACGACCGCATAGACTGCGTTGTCCATTTTTTTTACAACCGAGGTGATCAGGATATCCTGTTCATCCAGCAGCGAGTAGTACTGGTCCACGTCCACGCCGACGCCCCACTTGCCATGCTCTTTGGCGGCGGCCAACGCGCCATTGCCGGTCAGGCTGCCGGCGGCGAACACCACATCCGCGCCGGCGGCGATCAATTCCGCGCCCAGTTTCTTGCCGGCCTTGAAATCGGTGAAGCGCTCCGCATACAGGCCCCGGACTGTCACCGGCCGGTTGTTTTTCTCGGAGTAATATTTCACACCGGCGGCGAACGGCTCGGTGAACTGCTCGACGGTTTCGATCCGCATGCCGCCCACGAAGCCCACCATCGGGTCGGCCGGATCCTTCAAATCGGCCCAAGCCGCGGCCAGGTAGCCGGCCGGGAAGGCCGCCTCGTCCACTTGGAACGACAGGCTGCGAACATTCGGGAGCGGAGGGTCGTACACGCCGTCCACCATCGCGAAGCGGCGCTGCGGGTGCTTGCGCGCCGCCGCGGCCATGGCATCCTTCATCAGATAGCCGATGCCGATGATCAGGTCATAGTCGCGCCCCGCCAGGTCGTCGAGTTTGCGCAGGTGGTCCTTCGGGCTGAATGATTCGCGGAAGAAACCATAGACCTTGAAGTGGGCCATCGCCCGCTCCAAGCCCTCCTTGCAGTTCTGGTTGAAACCGGCGTCATCGAACTTGCCGCCGTCGGAAACCATTCCGACCTTGAGTTGCGGGTGTTCCGCTTCTTCGGCGGCGGTTCGGATGGCGGCTGGCCCGACGAGCGCCGTCAGGAAGCAAAGCACGCCAAACACTCTGGCTGTCACGGTAGCCCCCTTGTTTTCATCCGCCCCGCAGCGCCCGCCAGACCTTTTCCGGCGTAAGCGGGCCCTCGCGCAGGCGCACCCCGGCCGCGTTGTAGAGCGCGTTGGCGATGGCCGGCAGCGGGCCGTTGATGCTGATTTCCGAAACGCTCTTCGCGCCGTACGGACCGGTTTTCTCGTAGCTCGGAACCAGAATGGTCTGCAGTTCCGGCTTGTCGCGCAGCGAAAAGAGTTTGTAGTGATTCAGCGAGGGATTCAGCATCCGGCCTTTCTCGTTGAACAGGTACTCCTCCGTCAGCGCGAAGCTGATCCCGTTCATCACCGCGCCCTCGGTCTGGCCCTCAGCCAGCTTCGGATTGATCGCCGTGCCGCAGTCCACCGCGGCGACGTATTTGAGCACGCGGATCTTGCCGGTTTCGGTGTCCACCTCGATCTCCGCGAAGTGCGCCGCGAACGGCGGCGGCGACTTGTGCGTGATATGCGAGGAAATATCCCCGATTTGGAACTGGTCCTTGGCGTAGAGCGCGTGCAGGGCGATTTGCGAATAAGTCAGCGCCGCGCTTCCGTCCTTCTTGAACACTTGCGAGTCGCGCGCCTCGAGTTCCGCCGGCGCGCAGTCCAGCATCGCGGCCGCGACCTTCAGAATCTGCTTCTTCACCTTTTCCGCGACGTTCAGCACCGCCTGGCCGCTGAGGTAGGTTGTGCTGGAAGCGTAGGCGCCGACGTCGAACGGCGTCAGGTCCGTGTCCGATGAATAGACCACCAGCTTGTCTATTGTCGTGCCGAGCGCCTCGGCCGCAATCTGCGCGAGCACCGTATCGCTGCCCGTGCCCAGGTCGGTCGCGCCCATCAGCAGGTTGAATGAACCGTCCTCGTTCATTTTGAGCGTCGCCGCGCCCATGTCAATTTCCGGGATGCTGGAGCCCTGCATCAGGGCCGCCATGCCGATGCCGCGGCGGTAGCGGCCGGTCTTGTCCTCCGGCCGGCCGCGTCGTTTCCAGCCGATGGCCTTCGCCCCGAGCTTGAGGCACCGATCCAGCTCGCAACTGCCGATGTACTGCGTGACGCCCGCCTTGCCTTCGCCGAGCGCGGCGAAGACCGGCGAGGTCTCGCCGGATCGGATGTGGTTCTTCAGCCGGAACTCCAGCGGGTCCATGCCGATGGCCGCCGCCAGCTCGTCCACCATGCTCTCAATCGCAAACGCCGATTGCGTTGCCCCATAGCCGCGGTACGCGCCGCCGACCGGCAGGTTGGTGTAGACGGCGCGGGCGTTAAACAGGACATTGGCGGTGCGATAGAGCGGCAGCATCTTGCTGCCGCTGTTGCAGACCACCGTCAGCGCATGCGCGCCGTAGGCGCCGGTATTGGAGATCGCGTCCAGCCCCAGCGCGGTAATGGTGCCGTCGCGTTTCGCGGCCATGCGGATGCGCATTTTTTCCGGATGGCGGGTGCGCGCGCTGATAAACTCCTCGGCCCGCGAGTAGAACATGTAGACCGGCCGTTTCGTCCGCAGGGCCAGCAGGCCGACGACGTCCTCGATCAGCACCTCCTGCTTCGCGCCGAACCCGCCGCCGATGCGCGGTTTGATGACGCGAATCTGGCGCACCGGGATTTCGAGCGTCTGCGCGACGATCCGCCGGACGTGGAACGGCACCTGCGTGCTGGTCTGGATCAGCAGGCGGCCCTCCGCGTTGATCCAGGCGAGCGCCACGTGCGGCTCGATCGGACAATGCTGGGCGTAGTGGCTGTAGTACCAGAAATCCAGCGCGGCATCGCCTTCCCGCATTCCCTGTTCGAGATTGCCGATCTCCATCGCGACCCGGGCGGCGATGTTTTTTTGCGGTTCGTAGGGGACCGGGATTACGGCCCGGGCCTCGGGCTCGTCGTGGATCACCGGCGCGCCCTCCTGCAGCGCGGCGTCAATGGACAGGACCGCCGGCAGAATCTCGTACTCGACCTTGATCGCGGCCAGCGCGGCCGCGGCAATCTCGGGTGTCTCCGCCGCGACGGCGGCGACGCGATCGCCGACGAAGCGCACCTTGCGGTCGAACATGAACGTGTCGTAGGGCGACGGCTCCGGGAACCCCTGGCCGGCGGTCGTGTGCGCCACGCGGGGCACGTTGCCGTGGTACAGCACCGCGTGCACGCCCGGCATTCGCTCCGCCGCGCTGATGTCCATGGACTTGATCAACGCATGGGCGTGCGGGCTCCAGAGAAACCGCGCTGTGAGGGCGTCTTCCGGCTTGAAGTCCGAGACGAACAGCGGCTTGCCCAGCGCCAGCGCGAGGGCGTCAATTTTCTTCACCGACTGGTTGACCACTTTGAAAGCGCGTTTAGGCATGGGGCACCTCCCCGGCCGCGGGCGCGAGCCCGGCGACGCGTTTGACTGCCGCCCAGATTTTTTCGTAGCCGGTGCAGCGGCACAGGTTGCCGTCCATGTGCACCCGGATATCCTCCTCGGTCGGCCGCGGGTTGGCGTCGAGCAGGGCTTTGGCCGCCAGAATCATGCCCGGCGTACAGTAGCCGCACTGGCCGGCCCCCTCCTCAACCAGCGCCTGCTGCAGCGCGTGCGGGCGCTCAAAATCGCCGACGCCCTCGATCGTGGTGACCGCGCGCCCGTCCGCCTGGAAGGCAAACATCAGACAGGACAGGACCGCCTGGCCATCGAGCAGCACCGTGCAGGCGCCGCAACTGCCTTCGTTGCAACCTTCCTTGACCCCGCGATAACCCGCGCGCCGGAGCAGCGCGAGCAGTTTTTCCCGGGGTTCGATCTCAAATTCCCGGGCTACGCCGTTCAGCTTGAAGCGAATCGTCTTTTTCGCGCTCATTTCAGCTCCTTTCCGCTTCCGCCGTCGCGGCGGCCAGCGCGTCGCGAATGGCAACCCGGACCAGGTGGCCGGTGTATTCCTCGCTGACGCCGTCCGCCGCGCGCGCCTTGAGTCCGGCGGTCGCGGCGGCGGCCGCCGCCGGGAAAACCCCGGCGGCCGGGTTCTGTCCAACCAACGCCGCTTCGGCGGCCGGCAGGCGCGCCGGGAACGGCAGAGCCGCGCCGGCGGCCACGCGGGCGCGCTTGATTTTCCCGCCTTCCAATTCCAACCACGCGGCAACCGTTGCCTGGCTGAAACCGGAGTGGGTGCGGGTTTCCTTATGGTAGCCGAAGCCCTGGCCGGCGGCCAGCGGGCGGATCCGCACCTGGGTCAGCAAGTCGCCGGGCTGGAACAGCCGGAACGGCTGCTTGGCAAAAAACTCGTCGGCGGCGATGGTCCGGCTGGCGCCGTTGGCGATCACCAGCTCCGCTCCGAGCGCCAGCAGCGCCACGGGGAAATCCGCCCACGGGAACACGCGCACGATGTTGCCGCCCAGCGTTGCCATGTTGCGGATCGGCTGGGTCACGAAGCGCAGCGCGACCCGATCGAGCACCCAACCGGCCGCGTGGTGCGCCTGCAAAGCGGCCACCGGCGTTACGGCGCCAATCTCAAACCCATCGCCCTCCAGCCGCACGCCCGCCAGGCCCAGCCGGGTAATGTCCACGGCGGTCTGGTCCGCGCCCGCGGCGACAAACAGCGCCGCGGTGCCGCCGGCAATGGGCTGGCCGGCCGGGCCCAGCTCGCGCAGCATCCCGCAGGCCTCGTTCAGCCGTGTGGGAATCTTGAAATCAATGAACATGGCATCCTCCTCGCTTTGCTTCTGGCTACCGGTACGACAGTTTCCGTTTCTTCTCGCAGGCGCTGAGCACTCGATCCGCGACGCGGTTGGCCCGCTCGACCAGTTCCGCCTCCGGGACGCCGACCAGGGCGCCTTCCTCGACCAGCACCTTGCCGGCGACGATCGTATATTCCGCGCGCGGACCCGCGCCGCAAAACAACACGGCCGAGGCCGGATCCGCCAGCGCGCCGGCGTATTCCAGCCGGTCGAGCCGGAACATGGCGACGTCCGCGGCGCCGCCGGGTTTGAGTTCGCCAATCTCGGGCTGGCCGAGAATGGCCGCGCCGCCGCGCGTGGCCATGTGCAGCACCCGTTGCGGCGGCATGGCCGCCACGCCGGTGCCGACCCGGTGGACCAGCAGGGCCATCTGCATCTCGCGCAAAAAATTGGATGAGTCGTTGCTGGCGCTGCCGTCCACCGCCAGCCCGACCCGCACGCCCGCCTCCAGCATCTTGGGAATCGGCGCGATCCCGGATCCGAGCCGCAGGTTTGAGGTCGGACAATGCGCCACGCCGGTCTGCGTCGCGGCCAGGCGCTTGATTTCCGCGTCGTTGAAATAAATGCCGTGCGCATACCAAACGTCCGGCCCGACCCACCCGACCTCCTCCATGTAATCCAGCGGCCGTTTCCCAAGCTTTTGCAGACAGAAGTCCTCTTCGTCTTTTGTCTCGCACAAGTGCGTATGCAGGAAAACCTTCTGGCGCCGCGCGTATTCGGCGGTTTCTTTGAGCAGCTCCGTGGTGACGGAAAACGGGGAACAGGGCGCGAGGATGATGCGACACATCGCGAACGGCTTGGGATCATGGTACTTCCGGATCAGCCGGTCGCAGTCCGCGATGATTTCCTCGGGAGTCTGCACCACGTCGTCCGGCGGGAGCCCGCCATTGGAACGGCCGCGGCTCATGCTGCCGCGCGTGGGGTGGAACCGCATCCCCATCTTTCGGGCCGTTTCGATTTCGATGTCCAGCAATTCGCGCGGGGCGCTTTTCGGAAAGAGGTAGAAGTGGTCGGTCGTGGTCGTGCAGCCGGAAAGGAGCAGTTCGCCCAGGCCCACCTGCGTGCTGACCTCGACCGCTTCGGGCGTGAGCTCGCGCCAGACCTCGTAGAGATCCAGCAGCCAGTCGAACAGTTTGGCGTTCTGGACCCTTGGAATGTTGCGGGTCAGCGTTTGGTAGAGATGATGATGCGTGTTGATAAAGCCGGGGTAGACGACGCAGCGCGAGCCATCAATGACGGTGGTTGCGGCCGGTTTGCCGGGGCGGGCCGGCGGCGGCGGCGCCGGGGGCGGGGCGGCAGGTCGAATATCGGCGATCTTGCCGTCCGCGATGTGCAGGTCCACGTTCTGGCGGGGTTTTTCGCCCGCGACCATCGTCACCAGCGTGTGAATGTTCCGAATCAGCAATTGCGCCATGGACACCTCCTCAATCTGCCGGGAACGGCCTTATCAGCATACCGGTCAGCCGCCCCGGTGTAAAGGCGCCGCCGAAACGCCCCACGGAGCGCGGGGATTCTGCCCGCTTGCCCCATTCCCAACTTCTGCCTTAATTTGCACCGGCAAAGATATCCGTGCTTCCAGCGCCTGTCGGCGCGCTAAAACTTCACCTGCGGCGCCTTCTGCGCGCCCTCGGCGGCCTCGAAATACACGTCGCGCTTTTGGAACCCCAAAAGGCCGGCGAACAGCGCGGCGGGGAAACGGCGCACCGCCATGTTGTAGTCGCGGACGGTCTCGTTGTAACGGCGCCGCTCGACGGCAATGCGGTTTTCCGTGCCGGACAACTCATCCTGCAAGGCGATGAAGTTTTGGTTGGCCTTGAGCTCGGGGTAGTTCTCCGAAATGACCATCAGCTTGCTCAAGGTGCTTTCAAGCTGGTTGGCCGCCTGAATCTTCGCCTCCGGGGTTTGGGCGGAGGCCCACTGGCTGCGCAGCCGGGTGACCTCCTCGAAAACGCCGGACTCGTGCTTGGCATAGCCCTGCACGGTGGCGACCAGATTCGGGATCAGGTCGTAGCGGCGCTGGAGCACCGTTTCCACCTGCGCCCAGGAGCTGTCAATAGACTCGTCCAGGTTGACCAGCTTGTTGTATTGCCCACATCCCACCAGCCCCGCCAGAACCAACACCACGATGATGACAATGCCGACTTTACCCATGGTCATGTCTCCTTATTTGAAGGGTGAATGGGGGATGCGCAAGCGTGACCGGCAAATGCAAAAAAAGGAACCGGAGATCGCATTGTGGATTTCATTTTTTTGTTTTCACCAATGCGCATGCCGTCTTTACCATTCGCTTACCAACTGCGGCTGGCCCCGCCGCCGCCGGAACTGCCTCCGCCGCCGCCGCTGAAACCGCCGCCCCCGGAGGACCAGCCGCTGCTCCAGCTCCCTCTGCGCCCGCGCCCGCCCGGCCGGCCCCAGCCCTGGACGATCGAAAGAATGACAATTCCGACGATGATAAAGAAGAAAATCAAAGCGATGATGCCTGAAATCGTGTCATCGGCCGCGGCAGCCGCATTGGTGGCCGAGGCCGCGGCGGCCAATTCCGGCGGCAGGTTGGTCAGCGCGACTCCGGCCTCGTTGGCCGCGATGACCGCCAGATAATCCGCGCCGTGCGTCAGCCCTTCGGCGATCTGACCGTTCTTGAACCAGGGAATCACCTGTTCATCCAGGATTCGGCCGGTCTTGGCGTCCGGCAATGCGCCCTCGAGCCCGTATCCGACCTCGATCCGCACCTTGCGGTCCTCCACCGCCATAATGAGCAGCAGGCCGTTGTCCTTGCCTTTCTGGCCGATTTTCCATTTCTGGAACAAGCGGTTCGCGAAATCGTTGATCTCGCCGCCTTCCAACGATTTCAAGGTCACGACGAAAATCTGGGCGGTCGTCTTGTCCTGTACTTCCTTGAGGCGGTTATCCAGGGCGGCCCGGTTCGAGGGCGTGAAGATGCCGGCAAAGTCGCTGACCCAGCCCTGCGGCACAAGGCGGTTGAGCAGCTCATCGGAACTTTCAGCGCAGACAGCGGCCGGCAACAAAAGCCAGGCCAAAAGGAAAAACCGGCCGACGGTTTTCATGCGCGTACTGTATGGATTCGCCCCGCAACCTGTCAACGGCGCAGAAATTTCATCTTTTTTGTCCAAAAACGACCCGTAAATGGAAGATGATGGTGGAGGCACGATGCCATGAATCGGCAAGACGACTTTTTGAAGCATTTTCTCCGCCATCAGGCGGACATCCGGGCGTTCATTGGGTCGCTTGTCCGCGACCGCCACGCCGGCGACGACCTCTTGCAGGAGGTCGCGCTGGTCCTTTGGCAGAAGTTCGGCGAGTACGATCCCGCCCGTTCCTTCGGCGCGTGGGCCCGCGGCATCGCCGCTAACAAGATCATGCAATCCTTTGCCAAATCGAGGAAAATCCCGCTGCCGCTCGCGCCTGACGCCATTCAGGCCGTGCTCGAGGCTTGCGATGAAAGCGAGCCGGCGGCAACCGCGGAAAGCGCGGCGCTGAAGACCTGCCTGGAAAAATTGCCGGAACCGTCCCGCGCCCTCGTGGGCCTGCGCTATCAGCAGGCGCTGCCGCTCAAGGATATCGCCGCGCGGGTTGCCGGCACGCTCGACGCCGTGCACAAGGCGCTTGCGCGGATTCGCGTTGCCCTGCGCAAGTGCATTGAGGCGCAACTCGCGCTTGAGGAAGGGGGGCTCTTATGAACCCCGCGTCCACATCCGAGGAACTGGTCCAGAAATACTTCGATGACCTGCTGACCCGCGACGAATTGCGGGAACTGAACCGGCGCCTGGTGGCCGACCGCGCGACGGCCCGGTTGTTCGCGCAGTTGGCGCGCACCGACGGGATGCTTTTCGCGCACTTCAACCAGTGCATCGCCGAGCAGGCTCTGCGGTTCGACGCGCCGGCGCAGTCCGATCGCGCCGTCGTGGTCCGCGTGGGCGCGGCGCTGCGCGCGCGGCCGGCATGGGCCTGGCGCTGGTCACGCTTCCTCGAGCGCCTGCTCGGACCGACCGGCTCGGTGATTGTGCATATCGCGGTCATTCTCGCGCTGTTGAAACTGGCGACCTATCGGCCGCCGCCAACGACCGCGGAGGTTGAGGTGATGGTGATCGAGCCGGAAACGGTTCAATTTGAACAGTTCGAGAAGGAACTCGAGCCGCTGCCGGATCGGCCGGAAATGGTGGACGCGATCAAGCCGCCGGAAATCAGCGCCACGGCCGAACTGCCGGATGAATTGACCGCCTCCGCCAGCGTGCCCGAGCCAACCGTTGATTTCGCGGCGCTGGACGTGCGCAGCGAGGTGGCCAGCCCGCTGGTGATGCGCGGCCTGTACCAGGGTCGCTCGGCCGGGGGCCGCGCGACGGCGCTGATCCTCTACGGCGGACAGTGGGGGCATTACACCGAAGCGGCGGTCGTCAAGGCGCTCGAGTGGCTGAAGCGCCGGCAGGATGCCGACGGCTCCTGGGGGCCGAACCCGATCCCATTAACTGGCCTGGGCCTGCTGACCTTCCTCGCGCATGGAGAGACGACTGCGTCCGAGCCATACGGGACAACGGTGGAGAAAGCCATTCGATATTTGGTTTCCCGGCAGGGCCCCGATGGCCGATTCGGCGCGACGGACACGCAGGCCGGCCCGTATGTCCACGGCATCGCGGCGTACGCGATCAGCGAGGCCTACGGCCTGACGCGTATCCCGGCGCTCAAGCCGGTAATGGAAAAGGCGACCCAGGTGATCCTCGACGGCCAGCAGGCGCGCGGCGGCTGGGATTACAAGTATGGCAAGGGCGGCCGGCGCGACACCTCGGTGGCCGGCTGGCAGATCCAGGCGCTCAAGTCGGCCTACATCGCCGGGGCCGAAAATCCAGGATTGAAAGAGGCGCTGGAAAAGGCGGCCGCCGACCTCAAGGCGGTCCAGAACCCCGAGACCGGACGGTTCGGCTATACCGAACGCGCGGGCGGTTCGGATGGCTGCACCGGCATCGGCGTGCTGTGCCTGCAGTTGCTGGGGCAGGGTGGGGAGGAATCCGTGAAAAAGGGCCTGCAGGCGCTGCGGGACACCGGTTTGAGTTGGGCGGCGCAGGATCACCAAGAGGGCTGGCCGCTGTACGAGTGGTATTACATCACCCAAGCCAAGTTTCACCAGGGCGGCCAGGCTTGGGCCGGCTGGAACTCCGCGTTTGCGCGGTTGTACATCAAACAACAGAACGAGGACGGCAGTTGGGATCCTCCGGCGCGTGCGGAGCAATCGCAGGGGCCGGTGTACAGCACGACCCTTGCCGCGTTGACGCTCCAAGTGTATTACCGATTTCTGCCCACTTACAAGCCGATCGCGGTCGAGCCGATCAGCCAGACGGACACCAACGATGTGGTCATCCGGTTGGAATAGACGAAGCACCCACGGAGCGCGGGCCTTTTGTCCGTTCATTCCCCGCGGATTCGGAAACAACGGGCGGCGCCCGCGCCGCCGGGTTCGCGCCAGGTGGCCATAACGGACACGGCGGAATCCAGCAGGGCGCAGTTGGTCGCGGGTTGCCAGACTTGGTTCGGCAGGGTGGCGCAGGACTCCGCCACATAGCCGGTGCTGGCGGGGGCGGTTTGGGCGAACTCGAGGAGCGTCTGGCCGCAAGCATCCAGTTGGACCGGCTCGCATTCCAGCCGGCAGCCGGGGACAACCGGCGCGCCGGGCGACCAGAAGATGCCGACATTCTTGCGCGTGTTGTAAGCCTTTCCGTTCACGCGGTAAACCTGCTTGGCGCCGAGGATCAACGTATTGGTGTCCGGCGCGATCGGCGCAGCTAATTCGCCGCTGCTCCCGCCATAGAGCACCGGGAAAGGCGTGGGGTCGAGCACGGCGCCGGCGGAATCCACGCGCGTCCCGAAAAGACCCGGAGCGCCGCCGCGGTTGTCGGCAAACAAACATAGCCAGTTGGCGCCATCGTATGCGACGCCCGCGTTGTCGGAGGAACCCCAAGTGTTGAACACGAGCGCCGTCATAATGTTGCCGCGCGCCGCGGTTGCCGCGTCCAGCGTCCGGCCCAGCACCTGGTAGGTGGCCTGATCGCGCCAGGTGACCAGAAATTGATGGTTGCCCGGATTGTAGGCCGCCCGCGGATCCCAGACGGGCGAGGCGCTGGAATACAGGTTCGATGCGCCGCCGTCAATGGCGGTTCCACCGGGGCTGTAACGCCGGAAGCGCACATAGCGGGTGCTCGCGCTGTTGTCCGCCCCCAGCACCAGGTAGCAGCCGCCGCCAAAGGTGACGAACGGATCGGAACAATCGTAGTTGAGCGGGGTGAGCACGCCGCCCAGGCTGCCGTCCGCGTTCAAGATTCGGCCTTGGATGCGGTTGCCGCCGGAATCATTCCAGACGGCTAGAAAATTGGTGCCATCCGAGGCGATATCGCAAAAGTAGGCATACAAGGTGCTGGTTCCGATCGGCGCGTTGGTGCCGACCAGTTCCCCGGAGCGGGTCAGCCGCTGGCCCCAGATTTGGTCGTTCCCGTTGCGTGTGTCAGCCCAGACCACCCAGAGCGCGTTCCGTCCAATGGCCAGGGCCGGGCCCCATTGGTCGCCCCGGTTGGTGCAGACCATGATCGGGGCGGGGAAAACGGGTTGTCCGCCGGCGGTGACGCATTGAACGGCGATATCTCCGCTCCGTTCGGCCTCCGCCGGATGATAGGCAAACGCCGTCCAGTAGTTGGTGCCGTCGCCGGCGGCGGAATTATACTGTTCATACGCGCCGGCCATGGAAACCAGCCGTTGAGTGCCCGCCGTCAGCGTGGAATCCTGGACGGCGAGCGTTTCGATGAATACGGAGTCGGACCCATGCACGGATAGGAATGAACCGTTCGTCCGCGCGCATACCAGGGGGGTGGATGGTTCGTTCGTGGACACCAGGATGCCGTTGGTGTCGGCAATATATCCGTCGCCGGTCATGATTGTGGCGCGCACGGCCGGCGGTTCGCGATAGTCATACCAGCTCAGTCCATAACGGGCGCCGTCCCAGGCCAGGGACGGATAGGTCTGACCTTCGTCACCGGCAATCAGCAGCGTGCCGGTTGAGGAGTGGCTGACGGCGCCGTCCTGCGCGACAAACGCGCCGTACAGGTCGTCATTGACACCCCGGCTGTCCTGCCAGACCACCCACCAGCCCTGGGTGCCGCCCGGGCCGGCGCCAAAGGCCGGCCACGGCGCGGCCTGCGTTCCGGCCGCGGTGCAGATGGACAGGGGTGTGGCATCGAGCGGCAGGCCGCTTTCGGAAACACGCACGCCGTGGATGTTGTTGCTCAAGGCGAAGGTCAGCAGATAGCTTTTCGCGCCGGTCGCGAAATCGCCGAAGGCCATGGCGGGCTGCACATAACTGGAGAAGCCGGCGCAAAGCGACGTGGCCGTTCCCAGCAGTTGGCCATCCGGCGCGCAGACCTGGGCCCAGAGTCGGTAAACACTGCTGTAGGTGCTCCACGTCAGCAGCAGATTGGTCGCCCCGGCGCAGACACTTGAGCGATAGGCGGAGGAAGTGGCGCTTTCGACGCTGAAGGGTGCGCCATCGGCCAATGTGCCGTCCGGGAACACGCGCCGGCCGTAGCCCTCACGCAACCCGCTGCCGCGATATTCCTCCCAGACCACCCAGAAGGCGCCCCCCTGCCAGGCCACGGCCGGGTAGCGGCGCCACGTGGCGTATTGGCCCACGCTGTTGGGCGCAATCGGCATGGCCGCGGCGTCCAACGGACAGCCCTGCGCGTCAAGCCGCAGGCCGTAGATTTCAAAGCTCGAATTGTCAGCCCAGACGACGAGCCAGATGGCGCCGTCAGACGCGGCGCGATGGTCCCACTGGTCGGTGGGCTGGGCCGCGACGACCCATTCGGGATTGATCAGGAACGGCCGGCTCATTTCGCCGGCGCCGGCCGACAGGCCGCCCAGGATGGCCGGCAGCGCGAACGCGATCATGTGTGCGCGGGTCATAACGGATCCTCCGCTGAAATGAGTAACCCCAAACCCGCGACCGGCGCAACCGTGAAAATGGCGCGATTCACCGCGGCGGAAACGGAGGTCGGGACTCCGGCTCGCTTGCCCTAAACCAACCTTTTCCTTGTTCTTTACGACCATGGCCCGCCCGCGCCCGCGTCGCGGAGTTGCCTTGCGTCCGCCGTGGCGGATCCGCTATCTTTTTTTATTATGACGATCATTGAACCACACATTCACATGTATTCGCGGACGACGGACGACTACACCGCGATGTTCAAGGAAGGCATCCGCGCCGTTGTCGAGCCATCGTTCTGGCTCGGCGCTAATCGGCGTTACGCCGGCACGTTCTGGGATTATTTTAACCTGATCCTCGGTTTCGAGGCCGGTCGCGCCCAGCGCTACGGCATTGACCACTACGCCTGCATCTCCGTCAACCCCAAGGAGGCCGAGGATGTGGACCTGGCCGACGCGGTGATTGACGGCATGACGCCGTATCTCGACCACGAGCGCTGCGTGGCGATCGGCGAGATCGGCTTCAACAAGATCACGCCGCGCGAGGAGCGGATTTTCCAGCGCCAGCTTGAACTGGCCAAAAGCCGCCGGATGCTGGTCCTGATCCACACTCCGCACGACACGCCGGAGGTCAGCAAGCGCAAGGGCGTCGAACGTACCCTCGACATCCTGCGCGAGCTGGATTACGAAGAGCCGCGCATCATTGTGGACCACAACACCGAGCAGACGATGGACCTGACCCGCAAGCGCCAGGTCTGGGCGGGGCTGACGGTTTACCCGTACTCCAAGCTGAATCCTGAGCGCGTGGTGGACATCCTCAAAAAATGGGGACTCGAGCAGGTATTGGTCAACAGCTCGGCGGATTGGGGTGTCTCCGACCCGACCAGCCTGCCCAAGACCGCGCGGTTCATGAAACAGCGGGGTTTCACGCCACAGCAGATCGAGCAACTGCTGTTCCATAACCCGCTGGGCTTCTACAGCCAGTGCGAAAAGTTCAAGCCGCGGCTGGATTTGCCCTACGTGGATCCGGCGCAGTATCAGCGGTGAGCGGCCATCACCACGAATAATGCACCGTGTAGTTCACGGTCGCCTGGCCGTCGGCCGGAACCGGCACGCGGTACTCAATGGTCTGGGCATCGGTTTTCACGAACTCCTGGCTGGTTTGGGTGATGTCCCATTGGAGCCAGCGGTAGAGGTGTTCGACGATCCGGACCTCCACCGGCTCCGACTTGTGGTTGCGCACCTTGATTTCAAATGACTCGTCCGCCCAGGTGCGGCTGGTATCCAGCTTGAAGTTCGTCTGCCGGCGCTCGCCGACGACGTCGAACGCGTTGCCGGTGTAGAGCCGGACGGTTTCGTCTTTCGGAGTGTGGTCCAGTTCATCCTCGCCAATGAACTCGTTGCGCGCGTCCGAGTCGCGCCGGTAGAGCTTCACCTTGCCTTTGGGCAGCGGCATGCCCAGTCCGCCCGCCGCGCTGTTTTTGAACTCCAGCATTACCCACACCTTGGGGTTGCAGATCGTGCCGTACATCGGCTCGGTGCGGATGTTGTGCATGTTCCAACCGCTGTAGCGCGGATCGGTTTTAAACCCGTCATAGACATAAATCCGCTGGGCCGGCACGGCGTTGGCCCGCAGAAACTCCACCTGCTTGATCTCGCGGTCCAGCACGCCGGTCGCGCGTTCGAGCGTGTACAGGTGGTATTCCTCAAAGGCGCGCTCGGTGACGGCTTCCTCGCGTCCGGACCCGAGGCGGGCCATCATCACGCCATTGTAGTCGGCCCGCTGGTCGGCCGGCTTCGCCCGCGCGACATCGCCGGCCATCAGCTTGATGCGCGCGTTTTCGAAATCCTTGCCGCTCATGTTTTCCAGCGTAACCCAGCCGACCAGGTCGAATGTGTCGCCCTTTTCCGGCGCAACGGCGTTGTAGGTCGCTTCCCAGCGCATGCCGCCGGTCAAATAGGAGAACTCCAGCTCATGCCGACCGCCCTGGGCGCACTCCAGTTTCCAGAGCAGCGTCGGCTTCAGAAACGCCTTGGGGTCGAGCGCGTCGAAGCGCGGCTTGCCCGGCAGGCCGAAGACAATCTTGCCGGCGACTTCGACGATCGGCTGCCCGCCGCCTTGCGGACTGGCGTAAATTTGCTGCGCGTAGGCGTACGATTGGCCGTAACGCGCATAGGCCTGCGGGTGCGGGACATAGCCGCTGCGCAGGATTTTGCCGGTGATGATCTGCTTTTCGCCGGTTTGCGGCAACGTGGTTTCAAATTCGAGCGTCCGGCCCTCGGCCCGCTGCAGCAGCAATCCCTCGCTTAACGGATCGCTCTCGTAATTCTGCTCGATAATCCGCACGGCGTCCGGATGCTTCAGGTCGCGCACAATAACCGAGTCCGGTTCGAGATGCGCGGTAATGTCGGTCACGCGCACCTCGTTTTCGCCGGTCTTGAAATCCATTGTCCGCGTTTCCTTCACCAACGCGAAGTTCTGGTTGTAGATCGTCAACTGGGTTTGCGCGCGGACGGGAACAACGAACGCAATTAGCGTCAAGGCAACCATCGGCAGCCGTTTCATTTTCATATTCCTCCCTTGCGCCAATATACTTCGGCCCCTGCCGCGCATTAAAGTTTTTCCTTCCTGGCCGTCGCGCGCCGGATAACAGGATTTGCCGGATCGTTCGGACTCCTGATATTCTGCAAAGAATGAACGGCGGTCCACTCAAAGACCAATTCCGTGCCTGGCTCCAACTCGTCCGCGCGCCGAATCTGCTGACGGCGCCGGGCGACCCGGTCGCCGGCTTCCTGATGGCCGCGCCGGGGGGCGGCGTCCATCCCGGCGGGCTCGCCGCGGTGGCCGGCGCCGCCCTGTGCTTCTACACCGCCGGCCTGTTGCTCAATGACGTCGCGGACTTCGCGGAAGATCGGCGCGAGCGCCCCGCCCGGCCGTTGCCGAGCGGGCGCGTGAGCCGGCCGGCGGCGCTGGTCGTCGCCGTGTTGCTCCTATCCGCCGGCGCGGCGTTGTGCGCCGGGCTGGGGCCGCTGCCCAGCCGCATCGGCCTGGCGTTGATGGCGGCGATTGTGCTGTACGATCTCGGCGTTAAGCGGTGGCCGGTTCTGGGGCCGCTGTTGATGGGCGCCTGCCGCGCCTTGAGCCTGCTGCTGGGCGCGGCTTTTCACTACGGCTCGCTGTATTTCGCGCCTAACATCCTGGCGGCCGCGGCTACGCTCGGCCTTTACATCGCGGCGGTGACCCAACTGGCGCGGCACGAGACGCGGCCCGAGCGCGCGGGCAAAAGCCGCTCGCTGCCGGCCGGGATCCTGATCGCCGGCATGATCGTGTTTCTGGCCTTCTCGCCGCCCTTGCGCGCAACGCCCTGGCTGGCGTTTGTCGGTCTGTTCGGCGCCGCGGTGCTCCTGTGCCTGGTTGTGGCTTTCCAGTTGATCATGCGGCCGCGCCGCCTGCCGCCCGAACTGCCGCCGGAGTGGGCGGAAAAGGAAGCGCGCAATATTTTTCCCGGCGCGGTCGGCCTGCTGATCAGCAATCTGTTGTTTATCCAGGCGGGTTTTTGCGCGGGTTCGGGGCATGGCGCTGGCGTGGCGGCGGCCTTGTGCCTGTCACTGCTCTGGCCGCTGAACCGGATGCTGGGCCGCCAATTTTACGCCAGTTGAATAGCCGAGGTGACGCATGGAAAAACGCAAACTGCTGGTGGTGCAGGTGGCCGGCCTGGGCCCGGCACAGGCCCGGCATATTGGCCGGATCGCCGCGCTGCCCGCTTTTCAGCCCCTGGCGCCGGTCTTCCCCGCCGTGACCTGCGCGGCCCAGGCGTCGTTCCGGACCGCCGCGCCGCCAACGGAACACGGACTGGTCGGCAACGGGTTTTTCTTCCGCGAACTGGGCCGACCGCTGTTTTGGGAACAGTCGGCCGCGTTGGTGCAAGGCCCGCGCATCTGGGAGCCTTTGCGCGCCGCCGGACGGCGCGTCGGCCTGCTTTTCTGGCAGCAGAGCCTGGGAGAGTCCGCCGACCTGGTGCTCTCGCCGAAGCCGGTTCATCGCCACCACGGCGGAATGATCCAGGACTGCTACAGCCGGCCGGCGGACCTTTACGCGCAATTGGTCGCCGCCATCGGCCGGCCGTTCAATCTGATGCGTTATTGGGGGCCGCTGGCCTCGTGCCAGGCGGGCGCGTGGATTACGGCGGCCACGCAGTTTATCATGCGCCGGCCCGACCTCGCGCCGGACCTGTTGCTCACTTACATCCCGAACCTGGATTATGATCTGCAGCGGCGGGGGCCGGATGGCGGGCGGGCGGTTTTCCAATCATTGGAAAAAACCGCCCGCCAACTTTCCAATCTTTGGAAAACCGCCGAGGACACCGGTTATGAAGCGCTGCTTTTCGGCGATTACGCGATCGAGGCGGTGACGCGCGGGCCCGTTTTCCCCAACCGGACGCTGCGCGCCGCCGGTCTGTTTCAGACGCGGCCGGTCAAAGGCATGGCGTATCCGGATTTTTTTGCCAGCCGCGCCTTCACGGTGGCCGACCATCAGGTGGCGCAGGTGTATGTTCGCGATCCCGCGGATGTGCCGAAGGCGCGGGCGGCGCTGGAGCGAATGGGCGGGGTCGCCGAGTTTCGCGCGCCGGAGCACCCGCGCGCGGGCGAGCTGGTGCTGGTGGCCGAGCCGGGCGCGTGGTTCGCGTATCCGTGGTGGACGGACGCGCGGGAAGCGCCGGATTACGCCGGCCATGTGGATATTCATAACAAGCCCGGCTACGACCCGTGCGAGCTGTTCTTCGGCTGGCCGCCGCCGAGCGTCAGCCGCGACCCGCGCCGGGTTCGGGGAACGCACGGGCGGGTTGGGCCCGGCGCGGAGACGGTGTGGACGGCGACCGTGGCGGAGGAGTTCGAGCCTCTGGAAGCGAGCCTGGTCGGGCTTGCGCGCATGGTCGCGCAGTGGCCGGGCTGGGATGTGGAAATTGAGCCGGACGCGGAGGTTTAACACTCCTACATCCGGCAAACGGCGCGCCCAGCGGCCGCGTCTGACCTGGCCGCGGGCAGGGTCAGACCGCCGGGCCAACCGGGTTAATCGGCGCGGCTGGGCGCGCGCCGGTTCAGTTGGGCCACTGCATGGTCTGATGCGCTGCCCATCCAGAACGGGTTCATGGATTGCTCCGCCAGCAGGGCCCAGGCGGTGGCGCCGACATGCAGGCGTTTGTAGTAGAGCCAGGGTTGACCGTCTTTGAGATGAAAGCCGGTGGTGATCACTTCGCGGTCGGCGGCGGGCAGGCCGCCGGCCACATCCCGGGCCGCCTTGAGGCCGGCGATGATTTGCTGTTGCTTTAACGGCTGGTCGAGCGCCGCCCAGGCGGCCGCAAGCTGGGCTGTGCCTTCGTACCAGATGCCATCGGTATCCTGGTTGAAATCGAAGCCATCGCCGATGCCGAGCACCTGCTCGGCGTATTGCAGCCCGCGGGCATATTCCGCGCGGCGCTCGCGCAGGGCGAGGACCGACCAGCACTGGATATCCAGCGGCACAACCTCCTTGAACACCGTCTTGCCATCGTCGCCGGTGCCGGTCCAGAACTTGCCTTCCCGGGCATCCCACATCGCGTGAACGAACCGCTCGGCGTGGCGGGCGCGCGCCGCCCACGCGGCATCGCCGGTGAGTTGGTGCAGGCGGCGGAAGGCGGCGCTTAAATCAATATTGTGCTCGGTGGCCTTGTACTGCAGCGGTTCGGGGTCCGGTTCCCAGCCCTCGTAGCCGGCCGTGTAACCGCCCGCGCCGCGGGTATCGCGGCAGTGCTTTTCGATCCACAATCCCATCCGCTCGGCGGCGTGCAGGTATTCCTCGCCGCCGGCGGTTTCGTAGTAGGCGAGGAGCGCGAGCATGGACCAGGCCAGGTTGCCGACATAGGTGCCGACCATGGTGCGGTCCTCCAACCAGCCGTTGCGGCTGAAATCCCACCAGCCCGGCAGGCGGACGCAGCCGCGCTTGCCGCCGGGCAACCACCCCGGCGCCAGGGCGAGGTCGCCGCCCTGATAAGCGTTGCGCAGGCGGCCATCGCTGAAATAGCGGTCGTGATTCTGGGCATAGACCAGGGCGTCGGCGAGCAACCGGGCGCGGCGCGTGTCGCCGCGGGCCAGGAACGCCAGCAGGGCCAGCGCGTTGTCGTAGGTGAAGGCGGTGTTGCGCAGCACCGTGTCGAACTCGTCGCCCGTGGCCTCGGTCCGATAGCTGATTAACAGCCGTGGTTCGTCCAGGGTGGCTTTGTCGAAACCGATGTCATCGAGATAGAAGACGATGTCGCGGCGGTCGTTGAGCGTGGCCTTGGTCTGCCAGCCAAAACCGATCAGGCAGTAGCGCAGGTCGAGCTGGTCGATCGGGATGGTGTATTCGCGCCATTCGCGGGTGAGGGTGATGCAGCCGGTGGATTGTTTGGGGGCGGAATCGGGATAAGGCTGGTTGGGCTTGCCGGTGTAATGCACGCGGCCGGCGCCGAAACAGAAAAAGCTGACGCGCTCGCCGCCCTGCTCGCCGCGCGCCCGGAAGGTCAGGCGGGTGGCGCCGCGCAAATCCACCCCGGCATTGGGCACGTTGCCCCAGTTGAGCTGCGGACGCTCGTCCTTGAACCCCCAGGCGCCGTTCATGAACACCCAGCCGCCCCAGTTGTTGCGGCCCGACTTGAACCGGCACCGGATGCAGGTGTTGCCGGAAGCCGGCTGATTGGTCCAAGCCTCGTCCATCGGAAGCGCCGCCTGATCGTCGCCCGGCTCGCCCATCCGGGCCCGCTCGACAAAATGGTTGCCGGCCGAGATGAAGTCATCATAGACATAAAACCGGGTGTGATATTGGTCCATTACCCGGCACAAGTATTCATAGCCGTCACGCGTCGGCAAAGCGGCGCGCGGTCCGGCCGATTGCACGGGTTGGCCTGCCAGACTGGTCGCCAGGCCGACCGCCAACCAAACACCAGCCACCCGGTTAAACAGAACAAGATTGCGCATGGTCCGATCTCCTCGGACCACTCATTTGAGCAGTAATCGTTCCAGCCCCCAGCGGAATGTCGAATAAAACTACACTCCAGTACAGAAATAGATCGCTTTTAGTGTAAGATTACGCGCATTACATATTTTACATGAAATCATATCTTGCTGATGATAAATGTATTAACAAAATTATACAAACTGGGTTGCTGGGCTGCCTTTTTTCTCGATTTGTAGAAAAAACGAGCGCAAATCCGGTCAGTTGCCGGACTGCTGAACCTCAATTGACGGATTCATCCGTGCGCCTGCGATGGGCTTCAGCGAAGGCTTTTTTCTGTCGGATCGGCGGGACGCCTCGTCCTGTCATTCCCTTGGCAGGGCAAGGCGTACCCATTGGCCGTGTGCGGGTTTTTCGGTATGACCGATTGGCGCGGCTCAAGCTCGGTGGCGCGGGTCGCCGCTCGCGCATGGGCAGCGGGCCTTATCGTTGGACGCGGATTTTGAAAAAGCGGAATTGGGCATCGGCAGGGGTGGGGATCGAAAAGGACATGGCGCCGGCCTGGCCGGGCAAGTTGGTACCGTTGGGCACTGGCGTCCAATTCACGTTGGCCAACTGCCCGGTGCAACTGAATATGGCGTAGGTCCGGCCGGTTGCGCCCGGCCAGGAGAGCGTGAAGTTGGTCGGAGTGGCCGCCAGGGCGTTGCCCCCGAACCAGGATCTGGCGTCGTTTAAGGCGGTCCCCGCGATGGCTTCGGCCAGGTCATCCATGCCGTCGCCGTCCGTATCCTTGAGCGCGGGGTCGCCGCCCAGCGCGAGTTCGTCGCGGTTGAACAGCCCATCGGCATCGCCGTCAGCCCAGGCGTCCTGGGCGGAGCGGAAGTTGAGGCCGTGGGCGATTTCCCATTCGTCGGACATCCCGTCGGCGTCGGTGTCAGGCGTGGCGATGGACTCCAGCCGGTATTCGAGCGTTTGCTCGTGGAATGTGAAACGGTAGGATCCGTTAAGCGTGCCGCTGAGGATATTGGCGCCGTAGCTCTCGCCGACACCGGAGATGGGGACGGTGAATTGCGCTTGATCGTTGTCGCCCCAGTTGATGGTCCAGCCGCCGTTCGCCGCGAACTTGAACTCCACATTGGTCGGCTGGGCGAAGGTGGTGTCAAAGCGCCAGACGTAATTGGAGATCAGGCACATGTTGGAGGCCGCCGGATTCCATGTGTTGAAGGTTCCGGCGACGCTTAAGCAGTTCAAGTTGGAAAGCGGCGCGTTCCAGACCTGCGGGTCGGTGTTGTTCTGATACTCCTGCAGATTGGTATAGCCGTCGTGGTCGGGATCGGCCCCGGCGTCGGCGGCGCTGTAGGCGTTGAGGCCGTGCGCGTTCTCCCAGTCATCCGGGATGCCGTCGTTGTCGGAATCCGTCGGCGGCGCGGCTTCGAGCCGGTAAACGGCGCTTTGCTCGTTGAAGGTGAAACGGTAACGGCCGTTGAGCGCGTTGCTGCACGCGATGTTGGCGCCATCCGCCTCGCCGCCGCCACACATCGGCAGCGTGAAGACCGTCTGGCCGTTGTCGCCCCAGTTGGCGGTCCAGTTGCCGTTGGCCGTGAACTTGAACTGGGCGCCGGCGGCGACGTTGGTGAGCGTGAGATCGCTTTGCCAGAGGTAATCCGACACGAGGCGCATATTGTTGGCGGCCGGGTTCCAGCCGGTGAAAGTGCCCGCGACGGTCATGCTGGCGTAGGCGGCGGCCGGCGCGTCAAGGCTGCGCGGGTTGGTGCCGTTCTCGTACTCTTCCCGGTTCGTGTAGCCGTCGGCGTCGGCGTCGCCGGCCGCATCGGCGCTGTTGGTGGGGTTGAAATTGTTCGCCGTTTCCCAGAGGTCGGGCATTCGGTCGCTGTCCGTGTC
Source organism: uncultured Verrucomicrobiota bacterium (assembly GCA_964570325.1). Taxonomy (GTDB): domain Bacteria; phylum Verrucomicrobiota; class Kiritimatiellia; order CAIQIC01; family CAZMXS01; genus CAZMXS01. Next base: position 37,635 of record CAZMXS010000046.1, read on the forward strand.
GGCGCCTTGGGAGGTCATGGCCAGGCTCGGATCGCCGTAAAGATTGAAGGTGAACAGGTTGTTCCACCAGCCGCTGACCTCGTACTTCACTTCGGCCAGGGCCTGGCCGAAAGTCTTGCCGTCGGCCGCGAGCTTGCGCATGAAATCGTAACCCATCGAGGCATTCATGCCCTTGGCGTCGCTTGGCGACCACTTGCAGTAATAGTACCAGGAAACCTCCGTGGCGGCGACGGAGGCGATGCCGCCGTTCTTGAGCATTTCATAGGAGACATTGTCGTTGTAGTAGGGGCTCGCGCACGAGCACGACACCATGAAAACGGCCGCCGGCGTGTTGTTCCGGAGGAACGGGCAGTGAGCGCTTTGGAAGAGCGTGCCGCCGCCCTGGACGACGGCGCCCTGCGGCCAGCCGTGGCCCCACCAGAGGGTCAGGCCGTAGCTGTTCGTCATCCAGCGGTTGACGGTGGCGTTGCCCAGCAGTTCCTCGCTGGACGGGAATGGCGAGTTGTAATTCGTGTCAATCGAGCCTTGCTGATAGAGCGTCCAGGCCGAGTATCCGGCGCCGACCAGGTAATTGGTGCGCGCGCACTCGCCGAGGTACGCGCCGTCGGTGATGTAGTCCGACCAACTCTCCGGCAGCAACGCCGACTTGCGCCAGCCGATACTGGATTCGAGTTCGTACTTGATGGATTTCCAGACGATGTTCTTCAGGGTTGTCCGCCACCCGGTGACGTTGGTGTAAACCGGGATGCGGCCGACCCAGACCTCGGGGGCGAAGTCCACGCCGCCGACGCCGCCGTCCTCGGACTCTTCGCCATAGCGGGTGTCGCCATCGAGATCCCAGTTTCCGGTCAGGTCGGAGAAGTAGCCATCGGCCGGGTAAATGTACGTGCCGCCGCCCGCGACCGGGTCGCAGCGCTTCATCGGCAGATCGCCGCTGACCGGATCGGGATTGCCGATTAACAAGACATATTGAATTTTCAGGCCGGTGTACGTGTTTTGCAGCCACTTGCGGATGCGGTCGGCCTTTTCGTTGGGCGACTGGCCGGTGACCTCATTCCAGCCGTTGGAGGCCGCGTTGCCGTTCACCTTGGTTTCTGTGACGACATGCACGGTGTAGCCGAGGTTGCGCTTGTGTGAGATCAAGCCATAGAGATTGGTGGATTCGTTGAGAATGGCGTCCGTGGTCATGATGACATAAACGCGGTTGGTCGGGACGGCGCGCGTGCCGTTCGCGGCGTACCAGGATTGGGCGGCGGCCGGATTGGCGACCAGCGCCAGCGCGGCGGCGTCCATCACGGTGTCGTCGCCGTCGGCGTCGGCCGCCCGGATGCCGGTGCGCGCGCCGGTCAGTCCGAACGCGACGCGCCGGCAGGCGCGCAGCGTGCCTTGGACCGGGTTGTAGAGGATCGGCTGGACGCGGACGCGGACGAGCAGCCACTTGCGCATCCGCATCACGTTTTCGATTGCAACCGGCGCGGCGGGATAAAAGGCGTCGCGCGCATACACCGCGCGATCCCGGCCGTCCATGACTTCCGCGGCGTCCCCGTAGAACGCCACGGCGGGGTCGGAAGCGACGCGCCAGGGCGGGGCGGGCCGGACGGGCGCGCCGGCGGCTTGATCGGCGTAATCCGCGCTTTTAATGACGAGGTCGAGCGTGTGAATGTCCGTGTCCGGCGGCAGGGCGTAGACCACGGATTTCACGGGCAGGGCGGGGCG
>CAZMXS010000047.1:0-39342 GCA_964570325.1 uncultured Verrucomicrobiota bacterium
CGCCTTACTCCATGTTGTCAAAGAACACCAGCACCAGTGTTTCAATCCACGCCCCCGCGCGGGGGGCGACGTACCAGCTGGAGCGGTACGGGTACTTTGTGGCGTTTCAATCCACGCCCCCGCGCGGGGGGCGACGCCTCTGTCGGGCGCAACGGCGTCCGGCAGATGTTTCAATCCACGCCCCCGCGCGGGGGGCGACGCTTTCAATATAACCAACGTTTCAAAAAGGCGCAATTTGCCTTCTTCTGCGCACATCTTGTATTCAGTTGTCAAAGATCATGCACTATTCGCAGTTGTTAATACAACATATAGAATAGCAAGTCTTTGCAATAACCGCGAAGCGCACGGCAACATGCAGGTTGCTTAAGGTTCGCGGAGCGTTTATCACATCACCAGTGGGCCTTCCAAATTGACGGTTTTCTTGGCTCCGTAGTGTTCCACTTTTCTTTCCCAGTTTGAGCCGAGAAAATAGAACCGCAGGCTATCCAGTTCTTCATCGAATAAATCCAGCAGCCGGTTTTTAAGCGCGGTCCATTGAGCTGGATCAACATTGCATTCAAACACCGAATTCTGAACACGCTGGCCGACATTGAGGCAGGCTTTGGCGACACGACGCAAACGCGCCTGTCCGCGTTTGTCCACGGTGCAAACGTCATAACTTACCAATACCATCATAAGGTATTTCCAATATGCGATTTGTGAGCAACAAAAAAGCGCGTCATCCCAGGATCTATTTCCAAATAAAGGGCGGATAGCCGTCAATATCACCACGTAGAAAGCGCGCCATCAAAAGCGCCTGCGCATGAAACAGCAACCCAACCGCGATCGTTTCCTCCAGGAATGGGTGATGAATCTCCTCCTGCTTCCGCTTCTGATATGCGACCAGCAACTGTTTCCGCGCATCGTCGGTCATCAGCACCGCGCCCGATTCCGTTCTCTGAAAATCGTGTCCCTGCACCTGCTTAAGGTTAACCAGCGACAACGCCATCCGGTCAGCCAGGAACGGGCGGAATTCCTCTATCATGTCCAGTGCCAGACTGGGGCGGCCCGGCCGGTCCGCATGCAGGTAGCCAACCTGTGGATCCAGCCCCACCGTTTCCAAGGCGGATCGCATATCGTGCGCGACCAGCGTGTAAAGAAAGGAGAGCAGCGCATTGATATTATCCAGCGGTGGCCTGCGACTTCGTTCCCGAAAGAAAAAATCGTTTTTTTGAGCCACGATCAGGTGGTCGAACACCTCGAAGTAGGTCCGCGCCGCATCGCCTTCTCTGCCCCGCAGAACTTCCATCTCCGTGACCCGTCCGATTTCATCGAGCAGGCGTGAAAGGCGCAGAACCGCGGTTTCCAGCGCAGCCGTATTCGTTTTTCCGGCATGATCCCGCACCGCCCGCTGAAGTACCGACCGGCAATTAGCCGTTTTGGCCAGCACAACGGTTCGCGCGATCTCCAGCGCCGCGCCGGGATCGCCGGAACGCCGGTACTGCTCCTTGCGCAACAGCACGTTGCCGGAAACCGGGCCCTCCACACGCGCCAGAAAACGGCCGTGCTCGGTCAGATAGGAAATCGTTACCTTATGTTCCGCGCACAAACCCATCAGCGGCGGACTGCACGCGACCACGCCGAAGCAGACGATCCCGCACAACATGTGGATTGGCACCCGCAGTTTCACTTCCTTTTCCACCATGACCAAAACGGATTCGCCTTCGTGGCAGAGATAGGCGCCCTGCGTGGTCACATACAGCGTATTAAGCAAGCGTTTCATTTTTCAGCATTGCGGCTATGTATTTTGCGGACGATTTCCTGCGGCCGACGGTCTTGGGCGCACAGATATGCAAGAGTGAACAGTTCTCACATTTCTTTTCGTAAACCGCCGGCGGGGTGATACCCGTCTTCAACAATTCATGCAGCCGGCGGGCGGCGGCTTGCGTCTGCAACCGCAAGGCGGGATGGAATTGGACCGGATGCCGGCGGCGCGGCTGGCCATAGAAGATGGCGCCTCCCGGAATCGCGACCTTCAGCATTTCTTCGAGGCACAAGGCTTGGGCGCAAAGCTGTACCTCATCGCAAGCGTTCGGCTTGGGCCTTCCCCGTTTGTACTCAACCGGAAACGGCGCCCACCGATCTCCAGCCAGTCGAAACTCGACCACATCGGCCTGACCGGTCAGCCCCAGACGCAACGAACGCAGGCGCACGCCGCGCGCAATCCGGACGTCGCTCCGATTTTCGTCGTCGGCCTCGTGGACCCGCTCATGCATGATTCGGCCCTCGACCGTCAAGCGGTTATCATCCCATACTCCTTCCAGATGGATCAGCGCGCACTGCCGCTCGCAGAACAGCAAATGCTGGAGTGCGGAGAGGGGAAGAAGGTCATCCTCCTCATATATCGGTTCACCGATTGGGCCCATAGGTCGCGCGCTTTTCCTTAACTCCAAACCTGATCGGCTTCTTCGGCATCTCTGCCAACATTGCAGCCAGATGGCTGTCCAACATAACCCGCCGGCCACGGATGAGGCAGATCATTCCCTCCACCCGCGACGCGGGCAGATTCGTATGTTCCAAGGCCTGATGCTCCTTAAAGCATCTCAATCAGCTCGACACCCGCCGGCGGGGTCGCCCAGTCCACCTTGACCACGTAGTCCGAAAAATCGCGGGGCGCCTTCGACGAATCCTTGCGCGTGATCTGCACGCGCTCAAAGAGCTTGTGCGAAGGCGCATTGCCGAGCGGCTTATCGTGCTTGAACACCTTGACCCCCCGAGGAGACATACTGCCCGCGGGCCGTGCGGCGGACTGATCGAACTGGAACGCGTTGATGAGCGCTTCCCACAACAGCTTCAGATCATCCTCGCTGAAGCCGGTCTGGTCGGCCAGGAACGGATTCACGAACCCATAGGCGCGATACAGCCCATAGGGCACCGTGAACTTGCGGCCCATGGTTCTTTCTTTCTCCTTGTCAGCCTCATTCGTCACGGAGCTACGCGTGATCGCATGCTCGGACGAAACGATTGGGTCGAGCGAGCGGGCAAACGAAATTTGCACAGGACCGCGAACCTGACCGCAGTTCACTTCGGTAGACATAACAGCGCCAAATGTGCGAATGTCGTAGAAGTTCCGGCACATGAAGCCGGTTATCTCGCGGGCTCTTGCAACATCCTTCGGAAGCTTCTTGGGTTCTGGTTTGAGTCCCACGTGCTCATAGGCGCGCTTGTGGGTGTCGTTCAACACGGCTCCGTCGGTGAAGTATATCTCGTGGGGTGGTTTGTTGCCGTTCTTGGTCGCCACGAAGTTGCGGACTTTGCGTTTGAGGCACACATCGGTGATCAGTCCCTCCCCCGTTTCCGGGTCCACGCGGGGGAGGTTTCCGGCATCGGGATCGCCGTTGGGGTTGGCGTCTTTCACGTCGAACAGGTACACGAAGTCATAGCGGTTCATCTTCAGTCTCCTTTTTGCTTGGCTTTGTCTTCCTTGGACGTCCACAAATCCTTTGCCTGATGGTAGTAGCCCAGCGCGAACAAGCCCTGCTCGGGTAGGCTCATGTGCGCGGGAAAGCTCTTGACCGGGCCCAAAATCTCCTGCGCCAGCCGCTCTCGAACGATCTTGAGTCCATCCGGCAGTTTTGCCAGATGATGTTGGTATGTTCGCAACAGCCGCGGGAACACGACGCCAGGTGTCGCGGACGCCGCGCTGTAGAAACGATCACGCACCGATGCATTCACATTGCCCAAAGCATCGCCCTGGACCTTCTCCAACACCGCAAACAACCGACCCAACCGATAGGCCGGGTCTTTTCGCTCTGTATCCAGACACATACTCACCTCCTGTTTCAGGTTTCTCCGTAAGTAGCCCGCGATGATGCAGGCACGGACATAGTTCACTTCGCGATCCGTATGAATCCGCCGCATGACAGCGGAAAAAAGCCCGGTGGGGTACTCCGCGCCTGTGATGACGGCGCGCAGAAGCGGACCCTCCAGAACCGGCGGAATCGCATCCCTGTCAACCTTCCCGCTTCTCCGTGGAGCCGTCTCGTCGAGTATCTGCCAGAGCGCCGGGAACTCGGGATCGGGGTGTTTCGTTCCTTCCCCAAATCGCCGAACGATGCTCATGTCGGCATAGTGTCGCCGCAAATTGCTCAACAACGTGCTCAGCCGATCCGTGTAGAAGAACCGCACGCCGATTCGCCCCCGAGCCTGGCCGGTCAAGCCGAGCAGATAGAAGGGTGTCTGATCGGCCTTGTCGTCCAACTCGGTGTATGCCTCACGCCCCTTGCGGAGAGCCTTGAGAAAGAGTTCGATCTTGTGGCGAACACTTTCGTCCTGGACCTCGGCGGGCGCCTGATCCATGCGTCCTGCCGCAAACTCAGCGAAGATATCCTCGGTGTTGGTCGGCTCCTTAGTCCAAAAAACCACAGTGGCCTCGCCCAAGGAGAACCGGTGCTTGTGGCTCTTGGGTCCATCGGTCAGCGCATTCAGAGCCGTGGCATACCGGAAGGCCGCCTCTTCCGAGATGGGCGCATTGAAGCTCTGTTCCTTGCCGTACGATTCATAGGACGCGTCGTTGAAAGAAACCAATTGCGACTCGCCTTGTGAACCGACTTTTTTGATCTTGTACTGAAGGCGCGCAACAGCGCCCACCTTGCCAGTGACAAGGCATTGTCCTTGGCGCGTGTCTTCGGATTCCTCTTGTTGTTTGAGCCACCAGGACTCCACGGCAGGATCCTGATGGACGAACCCCGTCTCGCCAATGATCTGGAACACCCCATAGCCCGGTCCGACTTCATCCAGCACCGGCCATTTGGTCGCATCGGCAGGGGTCCAACGCTCAAGGAAGCGGCAAACCGCTGAAAACGAACGTGTTGCTATCCCCTTCTCCAAGCCCAAGTGCTTGTCCCGAAAGGCCGCGAAGGCCGCGGCCGTGCGCTCTGGCTTGTCGTCTTCCGGTTCGTAGCCGAGCAGATACTGCGAGGTGTCCCAGAGCGTTCCCGGGTTCAGTCCCGACCCGGATGGCTTGGGCTGGCCCAGGACTCTGATTTGCCGGGGCCTAGGCTTGCCCTTAACATCTTTGATGCGCGCATCTTCGATAGCATGTAGCTCGCCGGACGGCTTCAGGACCACATGAAACGCGATCTTCTGCAAGCTGAAACCCGGCGGGCAGATTTCGTAATCCGGGTCCTTTCCCAGCCTGTCATACAGCTCATACAGCGCTTGCAGGATCATGGCGTCACCTCCGCTTCCAGCGGGGGCACTTCGATGATGCCGTCCTTCATGACGAAGCGTGTGAAGCGCGGCTCGGCCCGAAGGCGCTTGCCCTGGTTCGACTCGATGATCGGACCCTTTTTATCCGGCACGAAAACAATGTCGTGCAGCATGTAGCCCAAGTCGCGTTCGCCGCGGAGGGATTCGTGACAGGGCGGAAATGACTCGACCAGCTCGAAGTGGGCGGGAAACTCGCGGCAACCGAGATACGGGTGATGGAAGAACTCGCCGTTCCGCGCCCGGCGGTTGAACTGATCGAGATGCTTGGCCTCGGGCTTGTCTTCCGGCCCCTCGTGCTTGAGCACTTCAAGATGGGCTTCGATGCCGTAGCATACGTCCTTCAGTACCATTGCCGCCCGTTGTTGCCGGTGCTCCTCAACGGCGATTCCCAGCTCGACTTCTCCCCCGCTCATGGCTTTCTTGACGGTGCCCGCTGGAATCTTGCAGTCCAGCTCGTTGCGACGGACATGCGTGAACCGGATGAGATTCAAGACGTGCAATCGAGTCACAACCCACCGCATTTCGGGCTTCCAGTAGATAGCCTCCAGGATGCCGCGCGCGGCGCTGGGGGTGATGACGTCGTAGGTAACGCGCTCGACTTTCATCTCGGGGCGCGTGAAACACGCATAGTCGCCCCACACCTTGAGTTTCACACCGTAGGCCATAGTTCCTCCTCTCTTATCCAAAATATGCGCCAGGCCCTTCGGCCTCCAGATTCAGTCCGGTATCTTCGTTGTAATGGGTTTCAGGACTCTGCAAGATTCCCAAGTTGTCATAAACAAGTTTGATATCGCTTCGGTCCACAGCTTGGTTCCATGCCGAACGGTGAATCTGCACAGCATAGCGTTGCGTCTGCCGGAGGGTCTCGCGGTCGGGCGCCGGCATCGCGCGCAGTCGCTCGCAGAGAGCGCGCCCTTCTTCACCCCACGGAACCAACACTGTGCAATAAGCGGCATCGTCAATAAGATGGAACTCCGCCGCCGTCGTGGCATAGCCGAAGTTGAACGGGAAATCGCTATTCTGTTCGAGGTGGAACTGATCCAAGATATGGTGCGCGTCCCATTTTGGTTTTTGATCCCAGTAGTAGAGTTTGAAGAAGTGTTCGTTTGCTTCAAGATCAAGCGGATCGGGATGCAGTTCCATGACTTGGGCGGCACAGTTTGCCGTATCGGCAAAGTACCGATTCGCGGCCTTGTGCTCGCTCGTGAAGACGAAAACCTTGCCGAGTCGGCCCAGCCGATTGTTGCGGTTGCACCGTCCCGCGGCCTGCGCGATGGAGTCAAGACCTGCCATCGCACGGAACACCACGGGAAAGTCCAGGTCCACTCCGGCCTCGACCACCTGCGTGCTCACCACCCGACACGTCTCACCGGCTTTCAGAGATTGCCGAATGTCCTTCAGAACCTGGCGGCGATGCTCGGGACACATTCGCGCACTGAGATGAAAATGCCCCTCGTCCGGCTTGATCGCGTCGAAGAGTAATCGCGCATGCTTCGTCGTGTTGACGATACAAAGAGCCTGTTTCTCGTCCAGCATCCGGTCGCGCAGTTGCACGTCGGTCTGAAGACCGATTCGCTCCACTTCCACGCGCTTGAGGGCGGCGTACAGTTTCGGGGGCTCAAGCACGATTTCCCGCACGTTTTCCAAGCCGATATCGAAGTCGGGCCGTTTTCGGATTTCCGGCTGGGTGGCGGTGCAAAGCACGACCGAGCAACCGTAATCGCGAACCAGGAGCTGAAGGGCGCGGAGGCACGGCTTCAGGTAGTCCACCGGTATCGTCTGTGCTTCGTCGAGGATAATTACACTCCGCGCGATTCGATGGAGCTTTCGACATCGCGACGGCTTGGCGGCGAAGAGTGACTCATAGAATTGAACCGAAGTCGTGACAATGATGGGAGCATCCCAGTTCTCCGAGGCCAGCCGCGCCGCCTTGGTTTCCTTTTCGGGATCCAGGTTGCACTGGTGCTCCAGCACAACATCCTTGCCCAAGTGTTTCTGGAAGACATCGGCGTTTTGCTCGATGATGGTTGTGAACGGCGCGACGTAGATGACGCGCCGCAGGTCATGTCGAAGCGCATGACGCAGGGCAAAGGCCATGGACGAGAGCGTCTTGCCCCCGCCGGTCGGAACGGTCAGCGAGAAAAATCCCGGCGTCGAGTCGGCCTTCTGCTCACAATCCAGCCGAATCTGATGTCGGCGGTCGTTGATCCCATGCCCCGATTCCTCTTTCTCCAATTTTTCCAATGATTGGAAAAAACCGGGCGCCAGTTTTCCAATGATTGGAAAACTCGGCCGCTCCGCGGCCTGCTCCGGGTTCATGGCGCGCTCGGTATCCAGAAAATCGGCATCCACCAGACAGGAGAAGAGCATGCGAGCGAAGAACGCCACGGCGAATGCATCATGTTCGCCCAGCGCCCTGCGCAAAAAGTAGGGCAGTTGTTGCGGCATATCGCGCTGTGGTAACTCGCCTAACCCGTGCTTCCAATCCGGCGGCGTCTTCTTCAGCCGCTTCTCCTGGCAAGCATCTTCGGAGCGTCCATCCAGAAGGCCGGCATGGTGGCCGGCAATAGCGTAGCTCAACAGATGGCCGATTATGGGGATATTCTCAACGGCATATTGCGCGCCGGCGCTGGAATGATCCACGCGGCCTGGCTGGCTTTCGGCGCACGCTTCGCCCTGGCTTTTCAGATAGGCTTGGAACTCCTCCGAGAACTTCCCCACATCATGCCACAACCCCGCTAGATAAGCCCACTCTGCCGCGCCAAACTCTTGCGCGAACCCAGCGGCGAGTTTTGCTGTCTCTTGGAGATGCTCCTGAAGCAACTGCCATTCCAAGACGGGTTTCCCCGGCAATGAATGTGCGTGATAGCGTTTGTCCGCGATTTCTCCTGGGTAGGAAGGTTCCATCAATACCCAGCTCCTAATTGCGCGAATTCACCGCATTCAACGAATCTGTGACACCACTCGCATTCAAACGTATTTAGTTAAAAAAAACGCCGTAATGACAATTCGTCTTTTTTTGAAATCGCAGTATTATGCTTGGGGTAGGACAAATACAGTCCCACCCCAAGATAAATCGTTCCCGGCACAGTCATTCGTGATCCCTTGTTGGCCGATAGGCGTGATCTCGCTGCGTAACTGTCCGGGCTGCGCTCATACCGCCACGCATTCCATGATCTTGTAAGGCATCCGCAGAAGGAATCCGTCCGGTCCAAGCTGCAGGCCCGGCAGGTCGGCATAGCGGGCTTGCAGCGCCTCGCGGATGCGGGCCATCTCTTCGGGAGCGATTTGATAGCGTTCGCCGAGCATCCGTTCGCTCATCACGATAGGCGGGGCATCTGCCATGCGGTTGATGCGAAATCCCGTTTGTTCCATCAGCGACAGCAGAACCTTCAAAGGCGGGAGCCATTTGTCAGAATGCATTCGCTCCAGCATTTCATCCACCCGCAACGCGGCCTCCGGATCGCTCTCGCAGGCGGTCTGCTGGATGAAACACTCGCCCGGGCGCAACTGGGCGCGGATGTGCGCCAGCACGGGACGCTGACCGGCCAGTCCGGCATAATGCAGCGTGGAGCGCGTAATCAGCATAAGTCGCTCGGCCTCGCCGGCGACAGCGGAGCGGGCAAGCTCCAGGAATGAACCTTTCAGGGCGCGAATCCGCGGTTCATGGATTTGCGCCAGTTGCGCGGCGGACAGATCCAGATTGACCAACCGCACCGTGGGCGCCAAACGTCCGCGCCGGATCAGGTTCTGCAAAATGAAGCCGGTGCCGCCGCCGAGATCCACGATAACATCCGGCTGATGGTGTTGAGCAGCGGCTTCAACCATCTCCAAAAAGGGCCCGGCAATTGCGGGATCACTGAAATAACCCTGATTCTGTCGCGCCCATTCGGCGCCATGCACCCGGAATTCGCGCGCGACGGATTTTTCCAGCAGATTCTCGATTTCGGCTTCGTCGCGCGGATGGGGCAAGTCCATTAACCGATGTCCACAAAGTTTTGGGGGCGGGTCAAGCTGTCAACATCACTCGTATTCCTTGGGCACGGCGCAAATCATCTTGAACACGCCCGGGCCGCGGTTGCGATACTGGTGTTTCTGGCGCGGCGGCACAAAAGCGAAATCGCCGGCATTCAGCGGATGCATGACGCCGTGCTCGTCCACCAGGCAGCCGCTGCCTTCGATCACATAATTCATGTGCTCCGTATCGTGCGTGTGATAGGGCGTATGACCATCCGGCTCCAGGGTAAAGACACGGAAGGAAAAGGTCGGCACACCATCCGCTTTACCCAGCGCCAGTTGCCGCCAGGCCTTGGCGGTGCCTTCCATGGTCACCGGCTGGCGCGGAACGTCGGCGAGATGCACGATTTTCATGGGGCACTCCATTTGTTGATGCGCGCGGGACGTCATGCCGACCCGCGGCGCGACAACGGAGATGATAGCGGCTGCGGTCCAAAGTGCAACATGTGAGCCAACAATCCTGACACATGAACAGCCGGTGAACCTTTTTTGTTCGGCAAACGCTTAAATGACATAAACAGGCATAAACAGGCGGAGAGCAACAGAATGATTTTCGCCGAAGGAGCGGAGCGTGGAAGATTACGGGTCGGTTGCTGTGGTTCCATTGTCGGAGCATGCGGAGGCGGGATGCTTGTCGTATGGCCGGTTGCTTGGTGATATTTGGGCGGTGATTTGGAGTAGTCCGTTCTGGTTCAGCGCGCATTTGATTAGCTTGATCTTGTTTGGCGCGCTGGAACCCAGTCTGGCGTGGGTGGCCAAGGATGCCGCCGGTGAAATCCAGCGCGTCCAGGGTGTGCTGAACCAGATCGTGATATCGCGGGCGCCGATCTATCTGTTGATTGCCCTTGGGCTGGCGTTGTTGCGGCTCTGTGAACACGTCGCGCGCAAGGTCTATGAAGCAACCGTCGTCTTTGCCTTGCAACAGGTCATGCTCCGCCGCCGGCCGGTGGCGTGCGTCAGCGAAGATGTCACCCGCATGGTTTATGATTGCCTGGAGGCCAAAAAATCGCTTTCGCCGCTTTATTCCAATCTCTGGCGCGATTTATTCCGGTTAATATCCGTCGCCTGTTGGCAGCTTTCGCTGGCACCCGCCTGGCTGCCGGCCATGGGATTGAGTCTTCTGCCCTCCATCCTCGGACTCGTATTACTGGCGCCGGTGATCCAAAACGCGAAGCGGGGAGTGTTGGAGGAAAACTGCCGGCTCACCGCGCAGACGCCCGACGGCGTTTCCCAAGGATTGGTTCGGCGCCAGCAGAATCTGCTACGGCGCTTGGTCAATCTGGAGTGCTGGACGGGCGGGATGGAAGCGTTGCTGGGATTGTCCGCCTGGCCGGTATTGCTCGCCCTGATTATGGCCTGTCATGCCTGGAATTGGCCATTGATTCCGCGCCATATAGCAGCAGGGGACATGGCGGCTTTGTTGGTCAGCTTGTCGTTGATTTACAAACCCATGGCGGAATTGGGCAAGTCTTATGTCACATTGCGCGGCAACTGGCCGGCCTTGATGCGGGCGTTGTATCCACATTTACCCGTGGGAGCATCCAAAGCATGAGCACCGTGCGCACATCGAGCAGCCGGCGGAACCGCGCCTTCACCTTGGTGGAAATGTTAGCGATTCTGGCCGTTATCGGCATGGTCATGGGCTTGACGCTACCCTATCTCAACCGGGCACGGCATAAGGCCCGGCGCGCGGCATGTCTGATGAATCTGCGCCAGATTTATTGCGGGTATGTTGCGTATGCAGCCGATCACGAGGGACAACTGCCCCCCAAATATGAGATCAAGAAAACAACGCTTTCCGCCTCGGATGCCGCGGAGGGCCGTGTGCTGAATACCATTGAGCGCGGCATTCAAACCGAATTGGCGCCCTATGTGCGCTCGCCGACGGTCTTCCGATGTCCGGCCGATACCGGTGACGCGCGAAATTCCACTCCGCTCTGGAAACGACGCGGGGAGAGCTATGAAGTCAAGGGCGTGTTGGCCAAGGAGTGGGGGACGGCCAAAGCCTACTTTGCCACCCGGGGTTCCGACCTGGTGGTCAGCGACCCATTCAAGCCGTGGGAAGCCGCCGAAAAACTCACGGTTATGGAAAAGATCGCAAAAGGTGAGCATGGTCCCAAAGACTGGCACCACGGTTACTGCAATATCATTCTGCCCAGCGGCCGCGCGGTCAGCGTGCGCACCAAGGAAGAAGAGAAAGCCGAACAAAACAAGGAATAACCAAGATGCCCGATTACCCAATCCCAGCGCAGGTCCGCCGGCAGATAATCATCGCGCTGGCGAACCTGATACTGGTCATCCAGCTCAGCGTCAGATCGGCGGGCGCGGCGGGGATCACCAATTGCTTCAGTTTCAGCGAGGAAACCAAGATCAAAGGGCCTTTTGTCCAGATTGGCGGCGAACTTTTCTTTGTGAGCGAAAAAGGCGGCGCGTATGCCTATGGTTATGTGGGCAAGTTCAACCCGACCAACCGCAGCCTGACAGTTTTGAGCGAGTTCCAAGTCGAGACCAAGGCCAAGGGGTTGGCGCGGATGGGGAATGATCTATGGTTTGTGACCGAGAAAGGGGGCGCAAGTAATTACGGTTATGTCGGCCGCTTCAGCCGGTTAAGCAATACCCTCGAAAGGCTGTGCGATTTCACCGCGTTGGTGTCCGCGAAGAGCGCGCCTTTTATCCTCGGCACAAATGGGTTCTTTTTCTTCACCGAGCAGGGCGGCGCTTATGGCAGTGGCGCGCTGATGCGTTATTCGCAGACCGGCGGGCTGGTCATCGCCGCGAGCTTGACGACAAACCTGGGGATCAAAGCCGAGGCCCAGCCGGTTTTTCTCAACGGCCGGTTGTATTACGGAGGGCGCGAAGGAGGCGACCTGACACAGCAAAGCGGCAAAGGGGCCGGCTCGATTGGCGCCATTGACCTGGCCGGCGGGGTGGTTACCAAATTGATTGATTTGAACGCCAGCAACCATGGCGCGCGCGTCAAGTCCATGCTCCCCTTTGGCGACCGCCTATACTATGCCACCGATGAAGGCGGCGATTTGACGCTCAACGCCGGCAAGGGCAGCGGCGCCGTGGGTTTTTATGACCCGGTCAGCAATACCCTGACCCGCCTGTTTGTCTGCAACGGCACGACGACGGGGGTCAAACCCAAAAGCCTGATAGCGGTCGAAGATCGAATCTACTTCAACTGTGGCGAGGGCGCGGCCGATTCGTGCGGCGCCTTTTATATGATTGTGAACGGCACTCAAGTCGTGATGGTAGCAACCAACGACGTTTCGTTCGGCAACAAGTCTGATCAATTGACGCTTTACGGACAACGGTTGTATTGCGCGACCGAGCAAGGATGCGGCGGCTGGTTGGGGGGTATCTCCGCTTATGAATTCGACGCGGCCCCGCCGCAGTTGCAGATTCAGGCGCAGAATGGACAGGTTGATGTGAAATGGCCGTTGGTGGCGAACGACTATTGGCTGGAGTACTGTCCGGCTGTGGGAGCCGAATGGACGGCTGTGGCGGGCCCCGGCGCAACGAATGCTATTCTGCCGATTAGTGGCCAATGCGGCATTTTCCGATTGCGCCGATAGTTCTTGTCTCAACCCGGATCCATCAATGAATGAACGCTCGATTAGAGGAACCGTGATCCCGTTGCCTGGTTTGCCGCATGCCCATCGGCCGGAGGTAAAGGCGTTCGCGCAACAGCGGGATGTCATTTGGGCGGGAAGCCGATTGGGATTGTATCGAATTACACCGCGGCAGGCTCAATTCCTGGGCGACTGGACGGATTGCGAGATAGTCGCTTTGGGACCTGATGGGGCGGACCATCTGCTGGTAGTCTTCAAAGTCAGAGGCAAGCATCATATTGCGCGTTGTAATCAAGCCGGACGGCGAATCGAAGAATGGACGCCACCAGATGACGAACCGACTTGCATATTCGGACACGAAACGGTTTGGATCGGGGGCAAGCAGAATATCTATTGCCTTGAGGGAACCGCCTGGCGCGCCAGCCTGCCGGCCGATCTGGCCGGATCGGCCGATTGGATTCACGGTTGTGGTGGATGGGTTATTGCCGCGCTCCACAAGAGTGGCCGCGAAAAGCGCCCGTGCCTGCTGGCGTTGGCCGGCGACGGCAGGCAATGGTTGCCGGTTTGGCAGGGAACACCGGGCGATCGAATCAGGGCGTCGGACGGCCGCCGGATATGCTGCAAATGGACCGGCGATCAGCGCCAGCCGACTTTACAATCCAAGCCGGTATTGGCCGCGGCTTTTTTTGAGGATGGCGGAGATGGCTGGGTGCAAGAATCCACCATCAGGCTGCGCGATCAAGACGGGCGCGAGTATTTTCGATTGCAACATGATCGCTTTTCACGCGGCCACTGGCTGGCACGGATGAATGGCTGTTTGCTGGTGGCTGGGGAGCAGGGGGTGCATGCCGTTGATCTGGATACCGGCTCGCTGCAGTGTCTGACCGAACGCATCGCCGGCCCGCGCTATGCGGCGCGGATCAAACATATCTGGCATCTGGACGAGGATCGTTTCCTGGTGGGGGCGACCCATGGTGCTTTTGTGACCTCCGATGGCGGGCAAAACTGGCGCACGGTGGAAGGCGCATTCGATGTGCATCACGTTCGCCGTCTTTTTTGCGGTCAGTCGGGCGAATATTGGCTGGCCACGCGTGACGGTATATTCGTCAGCCGTAATGGCGGGACGAGTTGGCAGACGGTTCCATGGAATGGCAACGGCTTGGAGTATGACAAATTATCCGGTGTCGCCGCGAGCGGCGACCAAGTAGTCTGGGGTGGCAAAGGCGGGCTATTTGTTCAAAAGATGCCGAACGAACCGCCCTGGCGCGTAGCGGCAATCGGCGCGCGGCGGATTGAGGACATCGTTGCCGGCCCCGACCGGCGTTTGCTGATTTTATGCCATGATGGGGCGTTGTTCGCCCTGAACGTTGAGCAAAACGCAGTCGAACAACTGGCCCAGTTTCCGAAAAAAGACGGGCGCAAAATTGTTTGTCGGGAGGGACGGATTTATATCTTCGGTCGGGAATCCATTCAGATTGATTGCGCCGGAGAGATTATGGAAATGGCATTGCCGGAATCCGATCGGCACTATTCCTTTGCTGTCGGCAAAACGCATATGGTCGCGTTTGATGAAAACCAAGCTTGGCGCGCGCGAATCGAGGAAGGCGATTGGCGGCCCATTGCCGCATGGCCGCACGGGATGGACAAACCCGCCGGGGCGTTGACCGCAAACGGGCATTACCTGCTTTTCACGGATGGACGGCGGCTCTGGCGCTTGGATTTTAATGGCGATTGAGATGCGGAAGCTGCCGCTACCTCACGGCAGCAAACCCCACAAGCGGTTGATCACATAGATGTTGTTAACCGGGCGGGTCGCGTTCCAGCCCCAGTTGAGGGATTCGGTCTGGCCGTTGTCGTAAAGGAAATACCAGTCGCCGCGGGCGGTGTTCACGACCGCCACCTCGGCCTTGCCGTCGCGGTCATAATCCGCCGGCGCCGGCACGCAACCGGCAAAACCCCAGCTTTGAATCCGCTGCACGCCATTGGAGGGCAGGATGAACCAGTAGCCGGACGGCGGGTGATAGACGGCCAGGTCGGCGCGCCGGTCGCCGTCGTAGTCGGCCGGCGCCGGCACACAACCGGCGAATCCCCAGTTCTGAATTTTCCGTCCGCCGGCGCTGTTTAGCACATACCAGTTTCCGATTCCGGGCAGATATACGGCCGGGTCGGTGCGGCCGTCACCGTCGTAATCCGCCGGGACCGGAATGGTATCGCCCCAGCCCCAGCTTTCGGACCGGGTTGTTCCATTAGTGAACAGAATGAACCAGTTTCCCGTGGGCGGATAATAAACGGCGAAGTCGGTGCGGCGGTCGCCATCATAATCGCCCGGCACGGGAAGGCAGCCGGGAAAGCCCCAGTTAATGGCCGTCAAGCCGGCGTTGTTGAAGATATACCAGTTGCCCGCGTCAGGCCAGAACACCGCGAAGTCGGCTTGCTCATTACCGTCAAAATCCACCGCCAGCGGGATCGTGCCGTTCCACCCGAAGTTGATCGGCGCACCGCCAAAAAGCGCGCCGTCGGCCGCAAGGCGGATATACCAGTTGCCGGTGGGTGGATGAAAGACGGCGAGATTCTGGTTGAGCCGATACGTAACCGGGGTTGCGCCGCTTTGCTTCATATAAACGAGTCCCCAATTAAGGGAGTTGACCAGATCCTTGGTCGAAACATAGACGGGGGGATCGCCCGGCCAGACGGGGTCAATCGTGCCGGTGGCGTAGTATTTGGCCGCCGCGTCGAGATAAGCGCGCGTGCCGGTATATTTATAGGCATAGGCGAGGACATCAGCCATCAGCAAGGCCCAGTTGTTAATGTCGAGGTCGGCGGGCGCGCTGTGGTCGAAAACATAATCATAGGGATGCGCGGCGCGGCCGGGCGCGTATTCCTGGGTCGCGTATTGAATCGCGAAGTTGCCGAAGGCCGCCAGCGCGGCCGCCGCGCCGAGGTCATCGGTCAGGGCATATTCCTGGGTGAAATCCAAATACCGGCCCAGCGCCCACGCGACCATGCTGAACATGAACATGCGCTGCGCATCGCCGGGGTGCGCGGCGCCCCAGGCGTTGGGATTAGTGAGCCACGGTTTATCCGCCAGGTTGGCCGTCGCCGCCACTACCGTGCGCAGATTGTTCAGCCAGCGCGCGCTGCCGGTCTGCCGGTAGGCCTCCAGGTAAGCCATCATCATCATCGCCCGCTCGCGCCAGAGATACGGCGTGGTGAAATCGGCGAACTCCGCCTCCGCGGAAATTCCCTCCAGCCCTTCCATCGCGGCGTCGCGGAAGCGCCGCTCGCCGGTCAGGCAATAGCCCAAAAAAAGATCGGGGATGGCGAAGAAAAGATCCACCGAGGGGGAGTTGTAATTGCGATTGGGATTCGTATTGCCGCGCTCGTCATGCTGACTGTGCCCGAAATAGGCGCCGTGCGCCCAGTGCGCGGGTCCACTGTCGGGAATGTGCAAGATATCCACGTCCGCCAGATGCCAGAGAGCCGGCCGGATCAGGTCCAGCCAGCGCGGCTCGGCCGAACGGCAGAACTGGACGAGCAAGCCCATGGCAAACCAGTATTTCAAATTCATCTGTCCCGCCTGCCGGGGCCCGAACGCTTCAAAGTCCAGCGGCACATCGCCGTAATCCTGCCAGCCGTAAAGGTTGTACCACTCGATCATTTCCCGCAGGGTGCGGTTGCCCAGGTTGGGATCATCCACGGCGGGATTGAAATCCGGATTCGGCTCGAAGGCGGTGCGGACATAGCGTTCATAAAGCGGCCAGACGGAAAGTTCGGCCTTGGGCGCCTCGCCCAAGGCGCCGCTATTGATGTACCAGGACGCCTGGGCCTGGCCGAAGAGCGGACGGTTGAATGCGCGCGCGAGGCGCTCGGCTTCGGCGGCCGCCGGAGCCCCCAACCCGAAACGCAGCAGCAGCGTGTGCGTTTTTTCCTCACCCACACGAAAGTTGTGCCGGAATTGACGGCCGTTGGGGAACAAGTGAACGGCCAGCGTGCCGTCCGGCATGGTCTCCAGCGCCTTGGGAAAATTCTGCCAGAAGTCGCGAACCGCCACGGTAATGGCCGGCCCCGCCGTCCCGGCGCGAGTCGCGGTCATCCAGCCCAGCGCCTGGTCGCCGGACAAGGTGCTGCCGGCGCCCGTGATCCGATAGCCGCGGTAGGCGCAGTAGGATTGCAGGCGCGGCGCGGCGGGCGCCTGTTCACCGGGCCAGCCGACGGAGCCAACATAGGCGTCCCAATTATTGGTGCCGCTGGATTCCTGGTAAAGCCGGACACTCGCGGCCGGAGAACTGACATCCACGCTGCGCTCCGTCAGGACGCGCACTGGCGCGCCATTATTGCGCGGGCGCAGACACAATGCCAGGTCGCCGACATAGACGCTGTTGATTGCGCCCTGGCTGTGCGCGTTCTGGGGTTGGCCCATGATATCCGGGATGATCGGATGATTGTTCTCCACCGTGAAATCCAGGCGCGCTTCCGCGCGACCCGCGTAGAAGTGCAGGCGGGCCGTGTAATCCAAAGCGGGCCGAGCCGAAGCATCAAGGATGCTGCCGGTGATGCGAATCACGGCGTGGAGCGGGCCGCTCTTTTCCACGACCGCCGTAACGGTGCGCGGCGTAAGGTTCGGCGCGCCGCCCGGCACAATACTGGTTCCATCCATATCTTGATACCGGATGGCGTCGGCGCTCGTCAGCGTATCGAGCACCGGCTGGCCGCCAACGGTGACTTGTTCGAGCAGATTAAAGGCGGCGGTATTTAGATCGAATTGCGCGGCGCCGGTGTCCACCCGGAGGCGATTGGGACCCGGCGTGGTAATCACGATCGGAATGGCGGGCCCGGGCCCGGGCCCCGTGTTTTCCAGCGCGTACACGCCTTCCGTGTTGGCGGCCAGGGAATCAATCGTGGAAACCAATATCCATTTGGCGGGCTGGGCGGCGTTGGTCGGGGCGCCACCCCAGCGGGCCAGCACTTCAAACTGTGCGGCGATAGGCGCGCCCTGTGCATTGAGCAGGCGTAGTTGCGCGGCATTGGTCACTTGCCACGCGATGGGCAACGGCAGCCCCCATGAGCAAAACTCATTGTCGCGATTAACACCGGCCCGTTCGGGCACCCGGACAACAACGGAATTCGCCCGGACGGATGGGAAAGCCGGCAGGCATAACAACCCCGCCAACGCCAGCATCAGACGCATCGAAGTTTTCATTACCCTGGTTCCCGCCAACAATATACACGGTGTTGGACAAACGAGATAGGGAATTGCTCGAACAAGAACGGCGGGCGGTTTTCTAACGCATATTTTTTCGGGCCATATCCATTTATCCATCTGGCCAGTAAAAGCGCCAGGTTGTATAAAACAAATGGTTAAAGCTGGAGCACATGATGACAAAAAACCTGATATTGGCCGTCTTGCTGGCGCTGGCGCCCGCTGCAAATAATTCGCGCGTGTTCGCCGAGAACCAGGCGGCGGCAACACCTGCGGCTTGGATCAAGACCGAGTTATATCTGGGCCGCAACCTGGCCGATGGCCACGAGGTTTCGGCCGCGCAATGGGCGGCGTTCATGGATGAAGTTGTAACGCCGGCGTTTCCCAAGGGCCTGACCGTTTTGGATGCTTACGGGCAGATGCAGCACGAGAGCGGCCGGATCGAAAAACAGTCCACCTATCTCCTGCTGGTTGTGCATCCGGCCGATTCGGCTATGGAAAAGACGTTCCAGCGGATCGTGGAGCAGTACCGCGCGCGGTTCGGCCCGGCCCAGGCAATGCTCCTGAATATGCCGGTCATTCCTCAATTTTTTGCGGATTAAACAGGAATACGCGATGGCTGCTGAACAAACCGAATGTGTCCGATTGCCGCAGCCGATTGTTGAGGCATTGCGGGATATCTACGACAAGGTGCCCGACGATGTCATTCTCAATTGGGTGGCGGACAAGCCCGAATTACGCCGGGGCTACAAGGCGACGGCCGCCAATATCGCCGTTTTCCGGCAGAGCCTTAAGCAGGCGGTGGCAGCGGACTACGATCTGGGTTGCGGCATGCCCGTCACAATGATTGACTTTGATTTAGGATTAAATCTGATCTCGATGCTTTCGTTTGATGTGTTGCGGGATTATCTCAACGAATTCATGGAGATCTACGGCCCGGCGCGTTTTCTTGCCAACCTGCTGGTGGATAGTCGGCTGGAAGTTCGGCGCATGGCGGCGCAGCGGATTCAACAACCGCATTGGGATTGGACTAATGTGTCATCCGCGGCGGAAGCGGGCAACGCGTTGCGGGAAGCTTTTAGCGGTCTGTTCGGCCAGATGATGACCTGGCCCTTGCCCGAAGCGCTGCTGGCGGAAAAATGCGGTGAGGAGGTCTGGGGGATGGGGCCGGCGCCGGGCAACGCCGTCGAACGCCAGGCTCTGGTCAAGGAACAGGAACTGCGCCAGAAACAGAAAGAACGGTTCGAGGCGCGGATTCGGGAGCTGGAAAAAGAACTGGCGGAGTTCAAGGAGCGGCTTGAGCGCGCGACGCGGCGAATCAAGGAAAGCGAATTCACCGCCGGCAAGCAAGCGGACGAAAAGGACGCCGCGCTCAACCGCGCCCAAGCCGAAATCGAGCGGCTGAAACGGGAACGCGACGAGAGCGTCCGGCGGGGCGTCGAGGCCGCGTTGGCGGAGACGCGCAACCGCTGGCTGGCCAACGCCGAGGCGTTGGCGCGCGAGGCGGAGAATCCCGCGCGAATCGAACGGGAACGCGACCTGCTGCAGCGGGCGGAGGCCGCTTTGCAGCGGCAGGCCGCGCATGACCGCCAGTATCATACCCGGACGGAGTTGCAGAACCGGCTCGATCGCTTGGAACGGGCGTTGGCGCGCATTCAGGCCGCGGCGGCCGACGCCTTGAATCCGCTGGGCGAACTCCAGCCGCTGGAAAAGGATTTACAGCGGGAAATCGCGCAAATCCAAGGCTTGCTGAATCGTCCGCGTGATTCGGAAATCCTGCGCGGCTTGCGCGCGCTCATCGGCCAGGCGGGCGGCGAACAGTTGGGGCAGATTCGCGAGTTCATCGAAACGGCCAACCGACTGTCTGTGTTGCGCGGCGATGACATCCAGATCCTCGATGCGCAATTGCACGAGCGCATGCAGCGGGTCTATGACGCCGGTCCGCAGGTGCAGGTGCTGCGGCCCACGGTCAAGGATCCGCTCGCCTTTTTCAAATGGGCGCGCGCCAACAACAGCCCCTCGGCCTGGCTGATTGACGGGCACAATTTCCTGCATTGCAGTTCGTTGCTGGCGGCATTCAACAACGAGAAAGGTGAACCGGGGCTGCGCGCGCGCGAGGAACTGCCCCGGCTTGTGGGCCGGCTGTTTGCGGGCACGACCGAATGCCGCGCCATTGTTTTCTACGACGGCTCCGACCGCAAGGAACTGGCCCCCTGCGCCGGGGTGCGCGTGCTGTATTCCGGCGGCGTCGGCGACCACCGGGCCGACCGCGCGATTCTCGACTGGATCACCGAAACGCGCCGCGGCGGATCCGATCTGCCGGTGTTCGTGATCACCGACGACTTTGAGCTGGCGCGCCAGGCGCACACGCAGGGCGTTACCCAGATGCGCATCGTCGAATTCGAGCGTCTGCTGCGTCCGTTGGTTGGCGGTTAGCCGCAGCGGTTGGGCGCGCGGCGACGCGTCAACGCAGTTCGTACAATTCGGGGCGGCGATCCTTGAGGACCGTCATCCGATTGCGAATGTCGTCCACGCGCGCCAGGTCAATCGCAGCCGTCAATAGAATGTCATCGCTGTCGCCCGCCTCGATGACCGTCTCGCCCCAAGGGTCAATAATGCAGGAATGGCCAAAGTATGTCACCTCGCCGTCCGGCCCAAAGTCTTCCCGGCCGACCTGATTGACGCCGATCATGAACATCTGGTTTTCAATGGCGCGGGCGCGCACCAGCACCTGCCAATGCGACAGGCGGGGGTAGGGGAAGGCCATCGGCGAAAGAGTCAGGCGGGCGCCCTTCAAGGCATAACTCCGAAACAGCTCGGGGAACCGGATGTCGTAGCAGATCGAAAGACCGGTCGGGCCCCATGGTGTATCGGCCACAGTGAGCGCCTGGCCGGGGGCCATGTGCCGATCCTCGTGCATGAAGCTGAACAAATGGGTCTTGCGATAGATCGCCGCCTGCTCACCCCGTGGGTTGAACAGAATGGACGTGTTGGCCATTCGTCCGCTTGCATCGGGCAACGGCAACGAACCATTGATCCAAATCCGGTGCTCGCGGGCGAGCGCGGCGATGCGGGCGGGCGAGCGCGCATGTTCAGCCCGCATGCGCTCATTCGCCGCCCAGTCGAACCCGGCCGTCCACATTTCGGGGAAGCAGATCAGTTCGCTGCCGCGGCGCGCGGCTTCGGCCACCAGGGCCGCGCCCTTTTCCAGATTCGCATCCGGCTGGGCGCGAGCCACGCGCATCTGCGCGAGTGAGATGGTGAGCGGCATGGCGGGTGGCAAGCGGAATAAAGATCAGCGGTCAGTAATCAATTGAAAGCGCTCAACAATCGGCGATTAGATTCGTGTACCAGCCGGGATAATGGTGTTCTTGGGAATCACGATCACGCCATCCTGAATGGTATATAGATCGGTTGTGATGTTGTCTTTGCCCTCGGGAGTGATGTAGGCGCCATCGCCAATGCGGGCGTTTTTGTCAATGATCGCGTTGCGGATGAAACAGTCGCGGCCGACGCCGAGGTGCGGCACTGAAGGCGGACGGTCGCCCTTGTCGAAGAAGTCCGCACCCATCATGACCGTATGCTCGATTACGCTGCCGTCGCCGACCACGGCGCGGACGCCGATGATCGAGTGCAGAATCCGGTGGCCGGAGATGATGCAACCTTCACAGAGCAGGCTGCGGTTGAGGTCGCAGCAGTTGATCTTCGACGGCGGCAGGTAGCGCATGTGGGTGTAGACCGGCGCGCGCGGGTCGTAGAAGTTGAACTCCGGGACGCGGTCGGTCAACTCGAGGTTGGCTTCCCAGAAAGCGGGGACGGTGCCAATATCCTTCCAGTAGCCCTCAAAAATGAAGCTGAACACCTTGTAACTGCTAATCGAGGCGGGGATGATATTCTTGCCGAAATCGCTGTAGTCGTTATCCAGCAGCTTGGCAAGCACCTTCGTATTGAAAATATAGATGCCCATGCTCGCAAGATAGCGTTCTTCCTTGTACATGGGCGCGCGCAGGGGATCGAGTTCGGAGCCGGTCCCGGGCTTTTCAATGAAGTTCGTGATCCGCTTATCCTGGTCCACCTGCATGATGCCGAGCGCGCCGGCCTCTTTGCGCACAACGGGCTTGGTGCAGATCGTGACATCAGCGCCTTTTTCGATGTGCTGGTGGATGACGTCGGCGAAGTTCATGCGGTAGAGTTGATCGCCGGAAAGAATAACGATCAGGTCCGGCTCCTCGTCCATCAGATAGCGGAACCCTTGGCGCACGGCGTCGGCGGTGCCTTGAAACCAGAGGTCCGACGAGGGGGTCTGCTGCGCGGCCAGGATGCGCACAAACCCGCTGTTGAATTGATCAAAGCGGTAGGTGGATTGGATATGCTGGTGCAGGGAAACGCTGTTGAATTGAGTCAGGAGATAGATTTTGCGAATGCCGCTGTTGATACAGTTGCTGATGGGAATGTCCACCAGCCGGTACTTGCCGCCGATCGGGACGGCCGGCTTGGAACGGTCCCGCGTGAGAGGTTGCAAGCGCTTGCCTTGACCACCACCCATGATGACGCTGACCACGTTCATTGAAAAGGCCTCCTGATTTAGGGGTACTGATACCGCTTCACAGGAAAAGAATCAAGCTAGCAGGATGGCGACGCATGCATGGCGCGGGTCGCCTGTCCCATGCCGCACACCACGCCGCCCCCTTTGGGTTCGCCGTGGTGTGTTCGGCCAACCGGCCCAGGCTCGCCAAGCGCAGCCGGATTTGGCAGGATGGCGGCCAATGGCAGCATGCATGATGACAGCGCGCCGGTTAAGTTTATGGGTCGTATTGTTGTGCGGCCTGGTGCCGCTGACAGCCGGCGCCGAATGGTGGGAGGAAACAACCGCTCTGGCGGCTGAACACAAGGAAAACAAGTCCGCCGATTTGTTCGGGGAAATTCCGATCAGCACCTACTATCTCGGACTGATGTTGAAACCACTCGGACGCGAGAACGTATTTGAACGCATGCCGTCTGTTCGGCTGAAATTATGGCGCGCCAGTCCGGGCGACACGTATGAGATCCGGGGCATGCGAGCCGGTTTTTTTGGCGACAGCCTTTGGATGGGCTATGAATATCTGGAAGAATCGGTCGTGATGGTCACGGTAGAAGGGCGAATAAAATGGTGAGATTTACTCTATACATTTTGTTGTTACCGGGTATGTATATTTGTGGCTCTACAAGCCGGTACGGCCTTGGGATCAAATATACCGAGAAAAAGCGTGTAGTTTGAAACAAGGCCTTGAAAGTGCCGACCCGCTTGCAGAGCCGCTTTTTTTCAACCGGCCTTGATGAAATAGTCGGCCGCGACTGACTTCGCGTAATAATCTGCAACAGAAGCGTTTGCGCTGATCCTCCAATCCACGTTACCCTTGACTTCGGCTTCGTGCTTCAGGATGTTGAACCAGCAGATCAATTTGATCCTGGATAGGTGTTTGTTAAGCAGCGGTTGCTGGGCATCGGTCAGATTATAGACCTGTTGGATCCAAGCCCGTTTGATGTCCAGCTCCGTCGCGTTTCCGCCCTTGGCGTTATTGGTGTCGAAAAGCGCCGAGGTTTCGGCTACCAGCATGGGCTTGTTGTGCCCGACGGCGAAGATGTCGTGAAAGTTAGGCACGCCGTTTCCGATGCCGTTGGCCATGCCCCATTTCCCGGCCGGCGGCACTTGATTGGCGCCGCGAGTTTCGCCCCAATGATAGAAGCTGATGCCGACCCAGTCCACGAACTCATCTCCCGGATAATACGGCGCATACGGGTCGCTGCCATGAGGTCCCTGGGTCACTTTGGGATCATGGTGCATACAGCCGGGC
This sequence comes from uncultured Verrucomicrobiota bacterium, assembly GCA_964570325.1. Lineage (GTDB taxonomy): Bacteria > Verrucomicrobiota > Kiritimatiellia > CAIQIC01 > CAZMXS01 > CAZMXS01. The sequence continues at coordinate 23,877 of CAZMXS010000047.1, forward strand.
CAGGGGTACCCCCAAGCTTGGTTGGGTGTCCAAGCCATCGCCACGCCCGGTGCGCGCTGATGCATGATCGTCGCAAATTCGCGGAACTTGCTGATATATTGAGCCGGCTTCTGCCCCCAGGGATACCAACTGCCGTTCATTTCATGGTTCCAGCGCAGGATCAGCGGTGTTTTGAAGCCGTGGAGCATGTCCGCGAATGCCTCGACATCGCCCGTCTTGTAGGAATCCAGCCCATCCATCGTTTCAATGGTCAGGATCGGCATGGCATCCGCCGCGCGGCATTCTTCGATGGCCTGATCGAGCTTGGGGTATTCCAACGCCCCCTTGTCCATCACCTCTGGAAAGGCCAGAAAGGTCATAAAAAACGAATGGCGGGTCCGGGTATTGCGGTTGAACTCCTCGATGCTGGTCTGGCGCGCATCCAGGATGGCGCCAAGATAGGCGCCGGTGGCCGGAACCGTGGGCGGAGCCAGGCCCTTGCGCGTCCGATTGCCGGCGCCTGGCTTTTTGGCGGATGCTTTCATCATGTTCCCGTTGTTGATTTACATCACGGTAGTCAGCGCCCCAGTGAGTGTCCAGCGCGAAACGGCACGCGGGCGACGCGCGGCACCGGTTTGAATCGGGTCGGTTCGCTCATAACAACGCAATCGGTTCCAGGAAAGGAGTCGGGCCCGCGGCGCGGGACGGGAGCCCCGCGCTATGCAGCCTCGGCCCCAGGCTCCCAACTTGCGGGGCGGCGCAACCGGTTGTAAAGTTCCCCATATTGTTAAGGAGCAATCGGATGAAGCCTCTATGCGACAACGTCTTCTGGTGCGGCGCGATTGACTGGGACCGGCGGATGTTCGACGCGCTGATCCCGCTGCCTCAAGGCACCAGCTATAATGCTTACCTGGTGCGCGGGACGGAGAAGACGGTCTTGTTGGATACGGTGGATGAATCCATGGCGGACCGGCTTCTCGATGAACTGGCCGCGATTCCCGCGCGTGACTATATTGTTTGCCAGCATGCCGAGCAGGACCATTCCGGCGCCTTGCCGCAAATTTTAGCCCGTTACCCGCAAGCTCAAGTGCTGGCCGGGCCGCCAGGTCGAAACGCGTTGATAGATTTGCTCCATTTGCCGCCGGAACGAATCACCGCCGTCAAAGAAGGCGAGACGCTGCCGTTGGGCGGAAGAACCCTGCGTTTTATCTGGACGCCATGGGTTCACTGGCCGGATACGATCTGCACTTTCCTGGAAGAGGAGCGGGTTTTGTTTTCCTGCGATTTCTTCGGATCGCACCTGGCAACTTCACAGCTCTATGCTGGGCGCGACCCTGTGGTATATGACGCCGCAAAATTGTATTACGCCGAGATCATGATGCCGTATGCGAAGCAGGCCGCAAAAAATATCGAAAAAGTGGCGCCACTGAATCCAGCGCTAATCGCCCCCAGCCACGGCCCCGTCTATGACGAGCCGGCTTTCATCATGGACGCGTGGCGCGAATGGACCACCGGCTCGCCAAAGAACCGGGCGGTGATAGCTTATGTTTCCATGCATGGCAGCACGCGCCAAATGGCCGACCGGCTGACCGCCGCCCTCATGGCGGGTGGAGTCGCCGTGGAGCGGTTCGACCTGACCGTGACGGATTTGGGCCGCCTGGCCACCGCGCTGGTGGATGCGGCCACGCTGTTGCTCGGGACGCCCGCCACACTGAATGGCCCGCATCCGCTGGCGGTGCAGGCCGCGCACCTCGTCAATCTGCTAAAACCCAAGCTCAAGCATATTGGTTTTTTTGGTTCCTACGGCTGGGGACCGAAGGCGCTGGACGGCCTGCCGCGGTTCTTTGATGAACTTGCGGTAGAGTATCTTCCGCCGGTGATTTGCCGTGGCGCTCCGCGCACAGCCGATTTCCAATCATTGGAACAACTGGCGGCCGCCGTCGCGGGGAAGCACGGAATGCAGGAGGGCCATAATCAGTAAGCCATGAGCTGTCATCCTGAAATCTCATCTGCCGAGGCGGATGAGGTGATGGTCTTCCTTTCGCGCCCCCCCGCCCGCAAATCATGGTCCGCCGGTCAGGTCATCCGTTTCATCATGCTCAAGATGACCCAGAGCACCGCCAGACTCACACCGCCGATAACCACAAGCGCCGGTCCGCGGCCGCGCGCCAGCCATCCGGGCAGCACCGGCGGCTCGTTGGGTTCGCGCGGTCCTAATTGCAGGACCGGGAGCGAGGCAGCCGTTTCATCCGTAACCTCTCGCTCCAAGTCATATTGGCCCGGCCCGATTTTCGCAGCTCCGTAATATAGCGCTGCGGGCGCGTCGCCCCGCGCCTCCAGCACCAGATAGCGGGGCACAGCGCCGAACGTGACCGTTTGCACATCCAACGGTTGCGCTTCATCATCATGAATGACCAGCCGGATAAAGCGGAATGAAAACCCTCGCAGCGGCACGGTCTCGTTCACATCCGCGCCCAGCCGGTGGATTTCGGCATCGGCCACCCAGCGCCACGCTCCATCCGCCGTATTTCGGCCATAAACACTTAAACAACGGGCGTATTCCGCTTCGCGGACTTCAAAACGGATCCGTTCGACCGGCCGATTGACCGCCCCGGTGTCGAAAAACAACTCGCTGCGCATCCCGGCGGAAGACGCCGGCAGTGACGTAGCTTCGACCTGTTCCCAAGCGCCGCCCGAATCAATGGCCTGAACCGGTGTAATCTCGATAATCTCCAGTTTTTCGGCCGGGTCGCGCACATTGGGATAGATGCGCACCTGGATAAAAGGGAAATCCGAATCGGGATAACGGATAACACGGTTCTGCGCTGTCGCGGCGCGCGCATGATCAATCAGATAGCCTTCGCCCAGCAAACCCCAGCGAACCTGGTCTTCGCTGCCAAGAACCTCGACCCGCCGGATGAAATCCTGACCGGAAGTGCGGATGATGACCTGATTGTGCCGCGGGCGGCCGGCGCGGCCCGGATCCGCCAGGATCTGGAAATCCTGCCGGTAATAACGATCCGGCAACTCTACCATGGAAAGGTTCAGCCGCCGCGCGGGTAGACGGCGCAATTCCACGCGGGGGCGCGGTTGCCAAACAAAAAACGGCCATTCGCGCGCCTCGCGGTCCACGATCCGTAAATCATCGGGGAAACGTCGGCATCCGTCAAAAACCGCCGTCGGCACCGTCGCCCGGTAGCATGCGCCGCTGACAATCGCGCCGGACAGCGCCTGTTTCCAGGCAAACGGCTCCACAGGGTGCTCAGCCGAAACAGCGAAGGGCGCGCCCAGCAGCGCCACGCTGATCACGCGGGCAACCGGGCGAAAAATCATGGCGGCGGCTCCCGCTTTTCTGAACCGAGCCACAACGGGGCCACTTTCTGGTAGGCGAACGACAACACCAGCAGCAACAGGCCCGCGCCGATCAGCGCCGCCACGCGTTGCAGTCCGCGCAAGCCGGCCAGATCAACCAAGAACACCTTGGCCACGGTGACGGCAAATATCAGCAGGGCCAGGTAGCGCAGGTAGGCCGCCCGGCGCAACAGGCCGGTGACGGCCAGCGCGAGGGCGGCGCCGGACCACCAGATCGTGATTAGCGTGTTGGGCCATTCGCCGGGAATCCGGTTCAGCTCCACGGATACCACGATAATCAGGGCCAGGATGCAAACCGAGATGATCAGGCGCGCAAAAGTGAACCGAGCGGTTTCGGCGCGGGCGGCGGCGCGCGCATTGAGCCGCGCGATCCACGCGCCGGCGGCGACCGGGAGCATTAGGTCCAGCCAGAAGAAGAAATTGGCAAACGGCGCACAAGCGCGGTTGTAGGCCGGCCAGCTCTGGGTCAGATCGAACAGCACGAGCTTGATTGGAACCAGGAACAGCAGGATCACCGCAAGCGCGCGCGGCAATGTTCCGCTTGCCGCCACGAAGCTGACCATCACGCCAACCACCAGCAGAATGGCCGATGTGAGCAGCCAGGTCCAGGGGTTGCCATACGGGAGCGCGGAAAAGGCGTCCGTGAAAAGCACGATCAGCCCCCCGATGATGCCCGCGCACAACAGCAATTCCGCCTTGAGCGACTGGGATTCCGCCCAGTCTGCCGGTGGCGTCTGCTTTTGCAGCCAGCCTTGCGCGCCCAGCGCCACCGCGCCAAGGAAACCGGCGATGAAGCGGCCGTTGAGGAACAGCGCGGGGGGCGCGGCGGAATGTGCAATATCGAAGATGACCGGTTTGAACAGTCCCAGCAGTCCCAGGGCGATCGCGCCAAATTGCAGCAGCCGGGACCGGATGCGCAAGGCGAACCAGGCCAGCAATAGTCCTTCCAACGACCAGCCGGCAGAGACCCAGACGCCGTCGAGTTGTTCAGGTAATGCCAGACTGGCGAAAGTCAACCCGCTCACGAGAAATGTCAGGATTTCTCCCTTGTATCGCGGATACCAAATCCAGCCGGCGCGGGCCAGACCGACGTGCAGCAGCGCGGCCGCGATGAAGGCGAAGCCAACCCAGCGTTCATGGCCGGATTCGGCCAGGATCCATTTCAGCGCGGCCAGCAGTCCCAGCGCGGCGAGGAGAAGCCGTAGACAGTCCAGCCAGCGCCCGGCGGCGGCAGGCTCGGCGCGCAGTTTGATCAACCCCAGCGCCACAAACTCCGCAAAGAAGACCATGATGAACGCCAGTCCGGTCACCCAATTGCCGGATCCGACGGGACCCGGCACGGCCCGGTCCAGCCACCCGACGGAAAACAACACGGTGAACATGAAACTGAGGTTGTAAAGCCATTGCCAGCCCCGGCGCAGGCCAAGCAGGATGACCGGGACATTGACAATCGCGATGAAAAACAGCGGAAAACTACCGGAGCCGAAGTCGCCGCCGATTAACAGCGGCGTAATGAAAGCGCCCAACACACCGAGCACGGCCACGACCTCGCTGGAGTAAAGCGCGGCCAGCGCCAGCAGCGCGCCGGCGCAGAACACCAGGCCCGCTCCGGCGAGAACCGCCCCGATCAACTGATAAATGCCATACGCCGCGAAGACACTGAAGTAAAACAGCGCGGCGCCGCCGCCGGTCAAGGCCCGCGCCAGGATGCGGAGATTCCGGCCGCGCGTGTCGGCCAGATAGCCCAGCACCACCAGCAGGCCGCCGGTCGCCAGGCCCATGAGGATCCGCAGGCCGGGTCCAATCCATTGGCGCTGGATCGCGTAGCCCACAAAAAACACGACGCCCATCACCAGGGTAGCGATCCCAATGAAACTCGCCGCCTTGCCGCCGAGGGTGATCTCCAGACTGGGCGGGGTGTCCACCGGCGTTTGCGCCGTCGGCGTCTTGATTTTGGGGATAACCGCGTCAGCGACTTTGGGGACCGCTGGAACAATGGATTCGCGCGGCGCCGCCACCGTTGGCGCCTTGACTATTGGGGCGGCCGCCGCCGGCACGGCCGCCGGTGGAGCGGATACGGTTGCAGGCTCCGGCCGCCGCGATAACGGCTCGCTCAAGCGCTGCCGTTCAATCAGTTTCCGCAATTGCGCCAGTTCGTAGCTGAGCCGGTTGACCTTGGAAAGGGCCACAATCGCCAGAATCAATGGCGAAAAGAAAACGGCGCCGATCAACAGCACAATCAACAACCATTCCATGCGGCACCTCCCAGCGAGCGGTTAACTCAAATTCGAGTTTAACGATTGTGGTTGAGCATTTCCAGCGCAGTCATGGCGATGGTGTCGGCGTCAATGCCGGCCATACAGGCATGGTCATGCCGGCGACATTCCCGCGCATGGCAGGGGATACACTCCGGCTGCCGAAGTTGGATCACGCGCTGCGCCGGCCCATATGGACCGGTGCGCGCCGGATTGGTCGGCCCGAAAACCGCCAGCACGGGCTTGCCCAGCGCGGCCGCCATGTGCATCGGGCCGGAGTCCACGGTGATGACCAAGTCCATCTCCTGCAGCAGACTCCCCAGTTCAAGCAGCGAGGTTTGTCCGCAATAGTTGCGAGCCTTTTCGCCAAGCGTGCGCGCGATTATGTCGGCGGCCGGCCGGTCAGCCGGCGCGCCGACGATAAAAAACGTGGCGCCGGTCGGCCGGCTGATAGCGGCGGCGGCGGCGGCGAAGCGTTCCGGTGGCAGATTCTTGGTGGCCCAGCGGGAGCAAGGGATCAGCGCGATTCGGGGTGCGGGAATATTCAACGGAAAACGCGCGAAACTGACCGGAAAAACCGGGCGAGTGGGCCGGGGCAACCCCAGATAGTCAAGCAGGTCAAACAATTCTACCACCGCGTGGCGGTCCTTGTTGCGCGGGCCAGCCAACTCCGGATACAGCGCGCGTGTCCCCTCGCGGGCAAAGGAAGGTCCAATCTTGCGTGCGCCGCGCGCCAGACACAGGACCAGCGCGCTTTTCAAGAGACCCTGCAAATCAAGCGCCAGTTGATACCGTCGCCGGCGCAGGGCATGGAAAAACGCCAGGCCCTGGCGAAAAAAATCACGGCGCGGGAAAACGATCACGTCGTCCACATCGTTAAAACAACGCACCAGGTCTTCGTATTCGGGTTGCGTGACCCAATCCACGGTTACGTTCAGACTTTCCCGAATGACATGGACAACCGGCAACGCATGGAACAGATCGCCGAGCGAACTGAGTTTGATCACCAGGACGCGATCTGCGGGCGCTGTGGATGACCAATCCATATTGAGGGCAGTTGTCAGTGACCCGTAATCAGTAATCGGTAAGCCGTAAACGGTCATTCCGAATCCTGGGCCGCCCCCTGAAGACAGGTTGAGGAGTAAATGCAGAACGAATCATTTCAGCGCCTGCTCATTTTTTGAGCTTCAGCAGAATCAGCATGACCGCCTTCTGAATGTGCAGGCGGTTCTCAGCCTGATCGAAAACAACCGAACGCGGACCATCAATGACCTCCGCCGCCTGCTCGTAGCCGCGCAGGGCGGGCAGGCAGTTCATGAAAATCGAATCCTTTTTTGCATGTTTCATCAATTTGCCGTTAACCTGATACGGAGTAAACACCTTGATCCGGTCGTTCAACTTGTGCGGCGGAATGTGGTAACTCATCCATGAGTCCGTGTAGACGATATCCGCGTTCCGCACCGCTTCGACCGCGTCGTGTGTCACTTTGACCGCGCAACGGTTCTCCCGCGCAAGCTGCAGGGCGGCTTTGAGCACCTGCCGGTCCGGGCTGTATTCCGACCCGCGCGGACAACCGATGCTGAGATTGAGCCCCATCTTGGGACAGCCATAGAGCAAGGAATGCGTGACGTTGTTGTTGCTGTCGCCGAGATAGGCCAGTTTCAACCCCTTGAAAGCGCCCTTGTGCTCGGTAATGGTCATCAAGTCGGCCAGGATTTGACAGGGATGCGAGAAGTTGGTCAGCCCATTGATAACCGGCACGCCGGCATAGCGCGCCATCTCCTCGATGCGGGCGTGCTCGAAAAGCCGTGCCATGATGATGTCCACATAGCGGCTGACGGTCTTGATCGTGTCGTGCACGCTTTCCTTGCCGGCGCCGATCGGCGAGTTGCTCGTATCGTAATAGATCGCGTGGCCGCCCATCTGGGTGACGCCGGTTTCAAATGATACCCGGGTGCGCAGGCTGGGCTTCTCGAAGATCATCAGCAGCGTCTTGCGGTGCATGGACTCCGCGTAACGGGCAGGGTTGTGCTTAATGTCTCGTGCCAGATCGAGCGCCTGGCGAATGCGCGCCGCCGGCCAGTCTTTAAGGGTAATGAGATGCAGCATTTTATGATCCTTTCATTTCAAACATAACCCGCGCCCGGCCGCCCGCCAATGCCCAACGGTTGCTGGCGGGGATCGTCCGGCGCATGGTAAAGCTCAATGATCTACGCCATTTCAACTGGTCAAATCCTGGTAGTAGCGGTCCACTTCGCGCTCGCGGTCAAAGATTGTCAGGATCAATGCCGCGCGGATCCACATGCCATTGCGCACCTGTCGCCAGTACACGGCGCGCGGGTCGTGGTCCACCTCCGGCGCAATCTCGCGGCGGCGGGGCAGGGGGTGCATGATTACGGCGTCCGGCCGTAACGCTTCCAGATGCCGCGCCGTGAAGTGGTAGCGCTCCGTTTCAATCTGACGGCTTTCCTGGGCGATGTCCCATTCGTCTTGGATGCGGGTCATGTAGATGGCATCTACTTCCGGGATGATCCGCTCAAAGTCATGGGTAACCTCATATTCCATCCCGGTTTTGTCCAGCGCGGCCAGGATATCGCCGCCGATCTGGAGTTGCTCGGGCGCAACAAAATACTGCTTCACGCCGGGGTATAGCGACAGCAGCAGCGCCAGCGAGCGCACGGTGCGACCGCGGGCGAGGTCGCCGACGAATGCGATTTTTTTCCCGGCGATGCCATCGCGCCGCTCAAAGCTGCGCTGCAATGTATAGATGTCCAGCAGCGCCTGGGTCGGATGCTGGTCTTTGCCGGAGCCGGCGTTGATGACCGGCACAGGCCGATCGGTATTGGAGAGCATCCAGGCGATCTTTTCAGCGAATCCGCCGACGGGGTGGCGCATGATAATCAGGTCGAAATACGAACTGAAGGTGCGGACGGAATCTTCGGGCGATTCGCCCTTCAGTTCGCTGGAGGTTGTCGTATCGCGCACCTCAGCCGGCTGCAGGCCGACAATTTGGCAGGCCGCGTAGAAGGACAGGAAAGTGCGTGTGGACGGCTGGGCAAAGTACAGCATCCCGCGCCGCTCGGAGAGCAGATCCTGTAAAAACAGCGTGCCGCCACGCGTCTTGGCGATGCGCCGGATGCGCGAGGCCAGTTCGCAAAGGCCGTCGAGCATCGGGCGGTTGAACTGCTGCGCGATCAGCGCATGGTAGGGCCGGCCGTTGCGCAGGAAGTAGGCGCCTTTCTCCTCGGGCCCCAGCTTGGCAAACGTGTCCCAGGGAATTTTGCGCAGGGGATTGTCCCGATACATGGCCATGTTTGCTTCCTCGTTATGGTGTCAAAAGAAACGCGGGCAGATTACCCCAAGCCGGTCTGCGGTTTCGAGCGGTTTTTTCTTCAATGGCACGGTTCAGCCGGAATGCCGCGCTCTACCGTTCCACTGGTGGCGCAAACCGGTCCTCGTGCGCGGCGCGCAGGCGCGGTTCCAGCCCGGATTGGTTTTTCCGCCGGCTTGCCCTGCGCGGCCGCATCGCGCATGATGCGCGGTGTGAATAGCGCCCCACCGGCAACGAACAACGATAAGCCGAGGCGTCCGGCCGGCGGCTGGCGCGCGGCCGTCGCGTTTATTCTCATCTTTCTGGCTGCGCTGATCCTGCGCCTGTTGTTTCTTGGGCGCACTCAATTGTGGGGCGACGAAATCAACTTCGTCAATATCCTGGCCCAGCATGCGTTAACACCCTGGCAGGTTTTTCTCCATTACTGGAACATCGTGGTCGGCATGGCGCAACTTCCGTTGCCCGGGGTGCTGCTGAACATCCATCAGCAACTGGCGAGTCTGTTCATTGCCGATCCGGCGCGCAATATATTCCTGCTGCGCCTGCCGGGCGCGCTGGCCGGCGCGCTGGCCGTCGCGCTCAGCTACCGGTTGGGCCGCCGGATTCTGCCCGGTATCGTCAACGCCGCCGCGACGGCCATGATGACCGCGTGCTATTTCCCGGTTTTTTATTCCCGTGAAGTCTATTGCTATCCATTTGTAATTTTATGCGCGGCCGGCGGCTTCCTTTATTTCTGGAAATGCCTCTTTGATCCTTCCTGCGCCACGGCCGCGTTCTTGGCGCTGTTTGCGTGGCTGGCCGCGCTGGGGCTGACTCATTTTGGCTGCACGGCCGGGATCGCCGCGATGGCCTTGCTGGCCGGAGGTTGGGGGCTCTGGAATTGGCGGGTCGCTCGCGACCGCGATCGGTCAATCCGGGCTTGGGGGACGCTGGGCGTGTGCCTGCTGGCGCTGTTGCCGGTGGCCCCGTATTGGTGGCGGATTCTCACGACCGACAATCCGCATATCGCCGGCGAGTCGTCCGTGGCCGTGGCGCGCATTCTCCATGACGTCTGCAGCAAGTTTTTCCTGGGGGACCGTTTGATTCCGGCGGCGCTGGCATGGGTGGTCTTGCTGGCCGGCCTGGGCGCGCTCTGGCGGCAACGCGAACACCCGGCGCCCGCGCGCATGGCCGTGCTGCTGCTCTTGCTGATCGCGCTGTTCCTGACCGTCTTGACCAAAAAATCCCAGTATCTCTCCTCGCGCTACTTTGCGGTGCTGACCCCGCTGGTTTATCCCGTGTTTGCGGCGGGATTATGGGCGTTGGCGCGCGGGCTGGCCGCGCTTTTTCATCGCGCCGGCGCGGCGCGAGCAATCATGGCGGGCTTGGTGTCGGCGGTGCTGGCCGCGCATCTGGGATTGTTTCTCCCGCAGTTGTACCAGGTCCGCGAAAAAGGCTATCCCCACGCCACGGCGGCGGCATGGTTGAACGCCAACGGCGAACCCGGCGCGCCCTACTTTCACGATTGCGGCGGCTGGGACTTGCGTTACATTCCCGGATATTACCCAACGCCCGAATTGACGCCGGCGATCTGGATTGCCTGGAACGGGCCGGATTACGACGCCGCTTTGAAGGCGATCCAGCGCGATTTGATGGCGCGATTTCCCGTCTCGTATTATCTGCGGCACCCGGAAACGGCTTGGGCCGAAGCCGATCGCTTCTACCGACGCCGTGTGGAATTGCGCGATCCGGCCATGGCCCGACTGCGGCGCTACGGGATTGTGACCGACGTGGACACCACCAACGTGAACGTCGAGGCGCGCGACATCCTCTACAATACGCCGGCGGACGCCCTGGACATTGCCCGCGCGGCCGGTCGCGCCGTTTTTCTGGAATATCCCGGGTTCGCTTGCGCCCCCATCGCGCCGGAGGTGTATGCGCGCGTCATCGGCGGCGCCGAGGCGGAATTGCGCGTAATCAATCTGCGGGATCGCGCCATCAATGGCGCCTTTCGGATCAGTTTGGGAATCCTGGCCCCTCCGGGGAATTACCCGCTGACCCTGACCTTGCCGGCCGGGGTTGTGTTTCAAACGAACCTGCCATCCGCGAACATGCTTCACTTCGCGATGCCGACTTGCCGTGTGCCGCCCGAGCCATCGTGCATCCGCTGCGCGGTTGCCGGTCCCAACGTTGAGGGTATCGCGATTCTGGACGTCGAGTTTGCGGAACAATGAGCGCGCCGACAACGCAAGCAAGTTGAACTTTTTCGCCCAACTTTCACCGCGCCTGTCAAAATTCGTGCAACCGCGGCGTATGGGGCAATTTCAAACAAAATCGGATCGGCGCTCATCCGGCGGCGGCCCTTGCTTTACTTGACGGCTGGGTTGTGGCACCGTGCCGGCAATAAGCTGATGGTCGGGGCAGATGATCTCCTCGCAAAATATGTGGCCGCCAGCACGAACGGAACCGTACCTCGCGCCTGAATGGGCGCGCGGGCTTGCCGTCATTCCCCGCGGCCGTCTGCGTCTGGCCCGGCTGCCGACACCAACGGAGCGATGGCGGCCGCCCGACGCGGATCCGGATTGGGACATCTGGATCAAGCGCGATGATCTAACGGGACTGGTCACCTCCGGCAACAAGATCCGTAAACTGGAATTCCTGCTGGCCGAGGCGCTGGAACAATCCGCCGATACCGTGATCACCTGCGGCGGCATCCAATCCAACCATGCGCGGGCCACCGCCGCGGCAGCCCGCGCGCTGGGGCTGGACTGCCATCTGGTTTTGGCCGCCAACTCCGCCCCCGTGGCGGATCCGGGCTTGGGCGGGAACCTGTTGCTTGACCGCCTGGTCGGCGCGCGGATTCATCGCATCACTTGGGAAGAATATCCCGAGCGTTCGGCACATATGGCGACGGTGGCGCGCGAACTGCAGGCTGCAGGCCGGCGCCCGTTCGTCATCCCCGAAGGCGGATCGAGTCTTGCCGGTTGCTGGGGTTATATCGAAGCCATCCAGGAATTGCTCGCGGAGCAACGTGCGCACGGCTGGGACTGGGACGACCTCGTTTGCGCCTGCGGCAGCGGCGGGACCGCGGCCGGGCTGGCCGCGGGGGTGCGGGCGGCAGGTTGGCCGGTCCGCGTACACGCCGTGATCGTCAGCCGGGATGTCGAGTATTTTCGTGAATTAATCCGGCGGCATTGGCTGGACCTTGGCCTGGGGTCTGCAGTGGATGAGACAGTGGACCTGGTGCCGGGTTATGTGGGCGCCGGATATGGTGTCAGCCAGCCTCAGGAACTCGAACGGCTGGTTCACACCGCCCGCCGGACCGGCGTCATTCTCGATCCGGTTTATACAGGGAAAGCTTTTTACGGGATGATTTCGGAGATGCGGGCCAATCCCGGCCGATTTCAGGGGCGCCGCGTGCTCTTCTGGCACACCGGCGGTTTGTTCGCGCTATTTGACCGGCAGGACGAATTGGCGCCTGTTATCCGGCGCATGGAGGAATAAGCGATGCCGACGACAACCCTCGATCTTCCGGAGCCGTTGCCCTATGCCACCGAGTTGGAAGTGCGCATCGGCGACATTAACTACGGCGGGCATCTTGGCAACGACGCCTTGCTGCGGCTGTTGCACGAGGCGCGGCTGCGCTTTCTGGCCGAGGGCGGCATGAGCGAAGCGGATATCGGCGGCGTGGGTTTGATCATGGCGGACGCGGTGCTGCTGTTCAAATCGCCGGCATTTCACCGCGACCCGTTGCGAATCGAAGTGGGGGTAGGGGACATGGGGCGGGCCGGCTTTGATTTTTTGTATCGGGTCAGCCATCGCGGCGACGGTCGGGAAATCGCGCGCGCCAAGACCGCTATGGCGGGTTATGATTACACCAGGAACAAGATCGCGCGCTTGCCGGAAAAATTCCGGCGATTCGTCAAAGGCGAGGATGGCTCCGGAACAGCGCCGGCATCATGAAAGTCAGTCGCCATCAACGCGCGGTGCTGGATATTTGGCGCCGGCTGTGCCTGGCCGTGGCCGTGGTCTGGCCGGCGGCCGCGCCGGCCGGCTGGCAGGTGGCCGCCGCGTTGCGCGGTTTCACGCCCCAGCCGGTTGCCCAGCGCGTGCTCATCCTGGTGGACGATCAGGCGTTACAGGCCGATGTTTCCGCGTTGAGCGGCGAACGGAGCGACATCCGCTACCAGGCGCAAGCCAAAGTGCTCTACTATGTCAGTCATGCCCAGCGCCGTTACATGGCGTTTGATGAGGCCAGCCTGACGCAAGGCAGCCAGGCGATCGGCCAGTTCATGCGGATGCTGGGCGAGCAGGCGGCATGGGTGCTGAACCGGCCGGCGCCGGTGCCGCGACGCCTCGAAATCAGGCCCACGGACGAAATTCGCGTGTTGAGCGGTTTGAAATGTCGCCAATATACCGTGTGGAATGGCGATGAACAGATTCAGGAGATTTGGGCCGCGCCATGGGACGCCACGGGCATGAACGTGGCCGCGCACCGGGTGGTCAACCAATTGTTGTCTTTCTATGACGAGCTGATGAACGGCATGGGATCCCTGCCGCTCCTCCGCGGCGTGGTCCACCTCCCAACCGAGGCAATCAATCGCATCAATGGCTATCCAGTCTGTATCCGCCACTATATCCAGGGCCGGTTCACCTACGAGATCGTGCTCGGCAAACCGGAACCCGCCACGATACCGTCGGCGGCGTTTAATGTCCCGGCCGGTTACGAAAAAAATCTTATCGGCCTGTTGAGTGGACCCTGATTCGACTCGCGCCTCGTGGAGCTGGAGCAAGAACACTGCCGCGTCCGCCTTTCACTGACCGACCGGCGCACTCCAGAACGCCGGATGAAATTCGCGGCCAATCCGCCGCAGGCGGCGGTAGCGCCGACGCTTCAGGGTGGGAGTCCAACCGCGCGAGTTGGGGCGGGGGGGATGCCTATCGAGCCGACATGGTTCGCCATTGCACAATCGGCGGAAATGTGGCGACGAAGTCGGGCGGGGTGTCTATCTGGGTGGCGGCGGAATGTTGGCGCACAGTGCCGTCGCGGCCAACATGGGCTTGCCACGCCGCCGCTGAACACGTAAACAGATGAGCCGGGGGGCGCGATTCGATCAGAGCAGTACCGGGTAAATCTCGAATAAGGAGGAGCGATGATCACATTGGTCGGAATTCTGCTTGTCTTGTTGGGAGTTGTGATGGTCTGTGCGCCGTTTTACGCCGGCATGGCCAGTGTAATTGTCGTGGGCTGCCTGCTTGGGGCGGGCGGCATCTTTGAATGCATGCGCGCCTTTCATGAACGTTCGACCGCTGTGCGCCTCTCCTGGCTGGTGGTGGGGGGCGTCACCGTCCTGGGCGCGTTTGCCATGCTCGCGCACCCGCTGTTCGGGCTGGGCATCCTGACCCTGCTGCTGGCCGCCTATTTTTTGGCCGGCGGCGTCGTCAAGATTGTGGCGGCTTTCCAGCATCCGGGTGGGCGCGGGTGGTTGCTGGGCGGCGGCGCGATTTCGGTTCTGCTCGGCATCCTGATCTGGGCTAATTGGCCGCTGTCCGGTGTCTGGGCGATCGGCACGCTGGTGGGGATTGACACCCTGTTCACCGGGCTGATGATGCTCATGGTCGGACGCGCGTTGAAGAAACTTGCGGAAAACTAAAGCTTGGCCATGTCCAATCCTTTCTCGCTAACGCGCGGTCCTGGTTGCTTGCTTCTGACTGCGCTAATCATGTTCATGCCTGGCTGTACCTCCATCTCCATCCCGCGAGGGCTGACGCCGGTGACCGGTTTCGAACTGGACCGGTATCTTGGCCGGTGGTACGAGATTGCGCGCCTGGACCACCGCTTTGAGCGCGGACTGGACAACGTGTTTGCAGAGTACACCGCGCGACCCGATGGCCGCATTGCGGTGCTGAACCGCGGCTATGACCCCGTACGAAACACGTGGCGACAGGCGCGGGGTGTCGCGCACTTCATCGGCGACCGGACGACTGCCAGCCTCGCCGTCTGTTTCTTCTGGCCTTTCTATGGCGGATACCATGTGATTGTGCTGGACCGAAAAAACTACGCACATGCCATGGTGGCCGGTCCCTCGCGCGATTACCTCTGGATTCTGGCCCGCGAACCGCAATTACCTGACGATGTCACGGATGCCTTGCTCGACCAAGCGCGCGCTTGGGGATTCCCGACAGACGGAATTATTCGTGTAAAACAGGATCGAGCCGGGCCGTAACCTCAATAGGCCACCCCAACTGCTCCCACTCGCACTCATTCTCCTCGAACTTGTAACGCGCGGGATCCGCCTGCTACCGAGAGGACCACGACTACCTCCAGGCCGCGCCTTGCCCAAACCGCCCGGATTTCTTCCGGCTTCAAACCCAACACGTCTTTATCCAGAAAAAAGCAGCGCATTGTACGCCTGATTCTGAGTCGCTGCCGCCACACTTCGGTTCAGCACCCACCAGAAAAGAAACCACCGGATCCGGTCCGCCGGTGCCAAGCCATGCCGGATCGTTCGACTGCCCAAAAACCGCCGAACCCATCGCAAATAGTACG
>CAZMXS010000048.1:0-38561 GCA_964570325.1 uncultured Verrucomicrobiota bacterium
AAGAACAGAATCTTCACTTTCTTTATTCGTTATCTAGAAAAGGCCAAAGACGAGATTGGTGCAAAGCACCAACGAGATCGCCTCCGGGTCAGAACATGGCTTTTGAAGACGTCTCAACACGTTCTGAACGCCGGCGGCATCCACGCGGCTGGTCAGTTCCAACACCTGTCCCTCGAACAACGCGCGATCGGTGGGCGCCCACCCCGGCATCGGCTTGACGTTCGCTACACCGTTGTGCTTTTGTGACGCATCCTCGATCTGCAACTGGTTGAGTTCTTCCGGGATCCTGAATTGGGCAAGCAGATGACTAAGCCCGACCCCGCGGAGACTGCCGTGGTAAATGACCAACGTCCACCAAGCGTCGCGGAGATCATCCGTCCATTCCATGGCGCCGGGCGCAAACAGCGCGGCGGCCGCCGCGCCGGCCAGTGTTTCGCGCCAGTCACGCAAGGGATTATCGCCACAAAGCCCCACATAGAGGCGGCCGGCGCGCTGCCGGTCGGTGCGGGCAAAGAAAGAGTCGTCGCAAGAATGGCCGGGGGGCGGAAAGATCATCATCTCCCGGCCATACAGGGACTGCACTTGCTGTCTGGCATGCCGGATAGTGGCCGTGGAGGCGATGTACTTGGGCTTGATGTCTTTGAAGGCGAGGATGGCATCCAAAGCGGCCTCATAGAGGCCGGCAAATGACCCCAAGGGCCCGGCGATCAAGTGCAATTCGTCCTGGATGATGAGTTCGGGCGGACGGTTGCCGTTCTGTCCGAGGAAGGCGGAAGCGCGCTCTTCCCATGTGAGGCGCGCGAACTTGTCCACGGTCGCCAGCAACAATGTCGGGGGGTGGTTGTACAAATGCTCATCCACGACATGCAAAGGCAATTGGGGGTGAAAAGGACAGTCGGGCTTGGGACAGAAGAATTCGATGCCGCCGCTCACCGCCCGAATGCCCGGGGCGCCGGGCTCCGCCACTTCAACACCGTGAGAAACAAGCGCAGTCCCGCACCACGGGCATTGGTCCAGGAACAGGCCTCGTGACCCGCGATGCCCGTTCTGCATCTCGGCCAGGATTTGGAGTGCTTCTTGATTTGAGTTTGGGGTGCTGGCGCCGCCAACCCAAAGACCGCCGGTGATCGGCTCATGGCCAAGCTCCTTCGGCGCTTGCCGGCGCATCTGCTCCAGGGCGCAAATCAAAGCGGTGGCGCGCTGGAACTGCTGCGCGGTCAGTAACCGCAGGGTGTAACGCATGATGACCGCCGTGCCGCCGCTTGAGCCGGTCCAACGGAGCCGGCGATAAAGCACCAGCATGGCAATCAAGGCCAGGTAGGCCTCTGTTTTACCGCCGCCGGTTGGGAACCAGAGCAGGTCCACACAGTCCCGGGCGGAGCTTTCCGGATCAAGCACGGATTCAAGCGCGAGCAGGATAAACGCCAGTTGGAATGGACGCCAGCGAAACGGGGTGGCGGCCCTCGCGCCCGGTTTGGTTTGAAGCTGGCGGACGCGAGTCATCTGTTGACGCATGGCTTCCTGCGCCATGGAAAACGCGCGCCGGACCCGGTCATTGTCTTGCAGGAGCCGACAACCACGGCGCATCCTCTCGACGGCTTGTTTTTGACGCGCGGCAATCCGCGCCACGACCTTTTCAGAATCTTTAGCCGCGGCGAGGTAGCGCTGCTCCTGCTTGCCGACCCATTCGGCATACCGATCTACAAACAATTGGAGCTGGCCGATGACCGCGTCCGGTTGCTTATCGCATTTGGCCAGGAACTCAATATCCAGAGATTGCTCGGGCAGATCAGTGTTCTGGGTGGTCACCAGCGGCACTTCCACCGCGGGCAGAAAGCTGGCGCGAATCTCCCGCACGTCCCCGTCCTTCGCGGCTTCCCAGTTGACCGCCACCCCGTGGCCAATGGCCAATATCTGCTTGTCGCGGTACTGCAGCTCCAATTCCTCCTCTTCTTCGGAGAGGCGGGCGCACGCCAACCGGGGATACGGCAGCAAGCGTCCCTTGATCGGCGCGCAAACCAACTCGGTTTGGAAGAAACAGGCCTTGGCCAACTCCTCGGCGAAGTGCGGGCCCCCACCCATCTCGCTGCGGTTTACCAGCGCGACTGTCACCAGCCAGTTGCCGTTGTATTGCCGCCAACGGACATTAACTTCGGCCTTGCCCGCCAACGTCCGGCGGAAATCCGTGCGCGGGGATTCCGGCGGCCTGAAGCGGAGTTCGCCAGGCGCCGTACCCAGTTGCCGGCGCCGCCACCGCGCCGATTGATCCTGGCCTTCCGTGCGCGATCCGCGATCATACTCGTACCGGCCGGCACGAACGATCACTTCCAGTTCGATATCCGGTGTGGCGAGAAAAGATATGCCAACGGAGGAGCTGGGAAGATAGTCAGCGCGGCCGCCGGCTGAAGTTTCGTCTGCTTCGCCTTCCGGTTCCAGGGTTGCATCAGCATCCTCAAGTCCACCCGGCAAATCCTGAAGCGTCTCAGCTTGAGCGGGAGCGATGTCTTGCCCCACCGGCGCCAGAATGCCGGAGTAGTAGCAATCCAAGGGAGAACGTGAAAGCTCCTCTTCCGGCCCGGCCCTTGGGCCTTGAAGCGTTTGGCTGACCCAGGCCATCCATTGTTGCCTTGCCGCTGAATACTTCATTTTGATCCGCCGCTTAATCCGCCCTGCGGGCCGGCAAGATAAAACCGCAATGAAACTGGTATCCCGCCGGACGGCCTGCGGTACTGGCCCCTGAAACGGCGTTCAGGCGGCATACCGGCGGCGCCCGATGCTCCGTTCAAGGCCGGCTCCAAAATACACGGCAGGGCCGGGTGCGATCAAGGCGATGCGGATGGGATACAAACGGGAAGCGTCAGGCGCTGCTCAGTGAAATGAGGTTCGTCGGCTCCGGCATAGGTGTTTGTCGAGGAATGACAAACCACAAAATGTCAGGGGGCGAACACCTTCAAGCGCCGGCATCAACCGAATCCTCCACAACGGCGGATGGGGGCAACGGGATAGCAACCGGCGCGGGGTCCGCCATCGCATGCCGGCCTAATTTACAGGCCAATCAAACAGGGGTATTCTATTTATTAAAATCCGTCGTCCCCCGTCGGAGGATATGGGAGGTGTGCGCATGAAAAAGTCGTACACGTTATCGGGGACCGCTATCGCGCTTGCGCTTTTTTGGGGGGTAACTGCCCAGGCTCAAATCGGGGCCGGGCTCCCTTCCCGTTTGAATATCCCGTTTGTGGTTAACGCGGGCCAAATCGCCGACTCGAACATCGCCTTTTGCGCGCGTACGTTCGCCGGGCCGGCCCTCGTCATGCGGGACGGCAGTATTCGTTACGATCTGCCCGGCGGTGGCCTGCGGGAATTCGCCGCCGGAGTATCTCGCACGCGCCCCGAAGGTCTGGATCCAGCCACAGCCCAAGTTCATTCTTTTGTTGGCGCGCCCGAACGCTGGCGCTGCAATCTACCCGCCTTTGAGCAGGTCGGACTCGGTGAAATCTGGCCCGGCGTGACCATGTCCCTGCGCGCCCATCCGCACAACATCGAGAAACGGTTCACGATCGCGCCGGGCGCCGCGCCCGGGGCCATCCGCATGACCGTGCCGGACGCCATTGCGCTCGGCGTCGCCGATAACGGCGAACTCGTGGTGGAGACCGGTCGCGGCGCGATCCGCTTCTCCGCGCCGATCGCCTGGCAGGAGCATGACGGGCGGCGCGAGCCGGTGACCGTGTCCTACCGGACCGACGGCCATCAATACGGTTTCGCGGTGGGCGCTTATGACTGCGCGCGCGCGCTGATCATTGATCCTATGCTGGCCGCGACCCGTTTTGGCAATTCAAGCAACGACACCTGCGGCGAACTGGCCATTGACGCGGCCGGCAATGTTTTCGTTGCCGGCACGCTCAGCGCCTACCAGCCGTCCGCCAGCGGGTACGACACCACCGCGGACGCCGCCCATGACGCGTTCGTCGCCAAAATGGATGCCAACCTGAACCTGCTGGCGTTCACTTTCCTCGGCGGCAAAAGCAATGACTATGGCTCCGCGCTGGCCCTCGATGCCGCCGGTCAGGTTTTCATCGCCGGCTACACCCACTCGAGCGATTTCCCCACAACGCCCGGCGCGTATGACCGATCCATTAACGGCCGCCATGACGTGTTCGTTTCCAAGCTGGACAACACGCTCTCCCAACTGCTCGCCTCGACCTTTATCGGGGGTAAATACAGTGAATATCCTTATGCCATGGCCATAGACTCATCCGGCCGGCCGACCGTCGTCGGCATGGCCGGCGCCGACGCCCCCAACTGGTCCCTAAAATCGAATTACCCAACCACTCCCGGAGCGTATCAGCCGAACTTCGACAACTACGTGGACGGTTTTCTCTCGCGCTTCAATGCCGATCTGACCACACTCGAGGCCTCGACATTCTTCGGGAAGAGTTCGTACGAATACTGCACCGACGTGCTGGTTGACAGCGCCGGCAATACTTACGTCACGCTGACCGGATGGCTGGGCGGCCCCAGCGCAATCAGTTTCCCTCCGGGCGGTTACGATTTGACTCCCAATGGCGGGCTGGAGGACGGGGTCGTCGCCAAGTTCAACAGCAATTTTTCCGCGATCCTGGCCGGCACCTACCTCGGCGGCACCAACGAGGATGACGTCATGACCATGTGCTTCGACAAGCAAGGCAACATCGTGGTCGGCGGCTACACTGCTTCCAGCAATTTCCCGGCAGTCGCCGGCTGTCTCAACAATCCGACCGGCTGCGCGTTTCTTGTCAAGTTGACGCCTTCACTCAGTTCGTTGCGCGCGACGGCCCGGCCTGGCGGCTATCAGATCAACGACGTCATCGCGGAGCCTAACGGCAGCCTCCTTTGCTGCGGTACGGCTACCGCGGCCAATTCAATCCCCACTCCCGCAAACGCCTTCGATAACCGGGTGTTCAGCAGCGGTAAAGACGCGTTCATCGCCCGAATCAACAGCAATATGACCGCGCTGACCGCCTGCACACTGCTCGGCGGCAAAGACTATGATACGGCTTTGGCCCTCGCCGTAAATACTAGCGGCGCGGTTTACGTCGCCGGCGAAACCGCCTCGCCGGACTTCCCCGGCTTCGCGCCCGGCGGGGTCGGACCCGGCACGAATGACATCTTTATTGTTAAGTTCGATTCCGACCTGACCGGCAATGGTGTGCCTTCGCTGTATTATGTGAACGCCGCCAGCGCCAATCCCGTCCCGCCTTTCGCGGATTGGGCCACCGCCGCCACCAGCATCGAACAGGCGATCTATTACGCGAACAGCAGCAGTATCGTGTTTGTTGCCGACGGGATTTACCGTCCGGGCAACCCCGTCAACTTGAATTACCCGGTCGAAGTGCGATCCGCCAATGGCCCGGCCAACGCCATCATTGACGGGCAGAACCGCGCGCGGTGCGTCATGCTTTACGACCCGGACGCCAAACTCATGGGCTTCACGCTGCGCAACGGGTTCGACCCCTACAGCGGCGCCGGCGCGATTGTCTTCCTGGGCGGGACCATCGAGAACTGCATCGTCCGCGACTGTATCGCGCACTGGGGCGCCGGCGTCTACTTCGCGTCCAACGGCATTCTGCGCAACTGTCTCGTATTCGGCAATTCGGTCACCGGCGAATACGATTCCGGCGGCGGCGTCTACGCGCATCAGGGCACCGTCATTGACAACTGCACAATCGCGGACAACCGCGCGGACAGCGGCGTCGGCGGCCTGGCCGCTGCCGGCGGGCCGATCACCATCCGCAACACGATCATCTACAACAACACTTCCAGCAACGCCACGCGTTCAAATTATTACATCAGCGCGTCCTCCACCACCGCCCTCTGGTTCAACTGCTGCGCGGCGCCGCTCCCGGCGGGCACGTTATGTATCGCCGGCTATCCCGGGTTCATTGACCGCACGGTCGGCAACTACCGGCTGGCGGCCGGCTCGCCATGTATTGACGCCGGCCAGAATGCCTATGCCGGCGGCGCAACCGACCTTGATGGCAACCCGCGCATCGCGGGCGCGGCGGTGGACCTGGGCGCCTATGAGTATGTGCAGCAAAGCGCGTCGGTGGTTTACCCGGTAACGATGTCCGACCGCAATGCGCACCTCTATGTCTGGGACAACACCGCCGGTTCATGGATCATCTCCAGCGTTCTGGCGAACCCGACCCAGATCACGGTGCCCAATGTTCAGGTCGGACGGTACTACTGGGTCGGCATCTGGGACTACGCAGCTTCAGCTTACGCGCTGGGCGAGTGGATCGGCCGGTTCAGCACGCCGGTGCATGGCCGGTTTGTCGGCCATATTGCGTCGCTGCCCCCCTCCGCGCGCGTGGGCCTGCCCGACGACTGGATCGCGATCACCGCCTCAAGCGGGCACACGGTCAAGCCAACGATTGTCAACATGACCACTGGGATATGGGACGACACGCGGCCGGCGTTTGCATCGAACGGCCTTTACCTGTTTGAGCCGGACGCGTGGAGCACGTGGTACTGGATCGTATTCTACGACTACAACACGGGCAGTTTCTTCTAGCGGCCGCTACAACTGGGCCGGATGATTTACCGGGTCAAAGTTCGGACAAACCGGTTCATCCGCCACCGTGCGCAGGATGTAGGCGCCACCCAGCGGGCATTCAGGGACGCGGTCATCCTTCAGGTAAACCTGGATATCGGTTTCCGTGACCACATCCTCGGCGGTTTTATCGTTTTCCAAGGCCCACTGCTGGATGGCGCCGCTGATCAGCCGCATGTTGTTCATGCAAGAGTTGACCTGCGACGTCTGGCGGGCCCGCATGAAAGAAGGGATCGCGATCGCCGCATAGATCGGGATCATAATCAGCATCAGCGCCAGGCTGACGTAACCCATAATCAACCCGGCCAGCGCCAGCCCTTCCCCGGCCAGCGCGCCCGCGGAGCGCTTGATGCGCGACATTCCGACGTGACCACAGATCACCGCGGGAACCGCGCACAGCGGCCCGAAACAGACCAGGCCCAGAATGCCGAGGACCAGGCTGGCAATCGCGATCCCAGCGGTCTGTCTGACGACTGGATTATTCATGGTGTCCTCCATTTTAGTGGACTGGCCTGCGGGAAAATCTATAGCAAGCCTCGGTCTTTCCGCACAGTGAAATCAACCGGGGCACAAGGCAATTCCACTGCGGCCTTGATGAACTGGGTAGGTCGAAGCGCGGGGATCTGCCCGTGTTGAGCAACACCCCATTCCCCACTTATCCGAGCGAGACGCCCGAACTCCATGAGGAACCACGTGTTGGCGGCAGGGTGGTTTTCCCGGGCTCGTTTTTCTGTTATTTTCGCAATCCCAGTCAAGAAACGGGATACCGGTTGTGGCTAGATAGTCCGCGAAAACAAGGCCGATGCCGATGGACTCGGAACAGATCAAAGCGGTGAAACGGATGCAGCGCTTCATTGAAGCGCACCTGGCCGAACCCATTACCCTCACCGGCCTTGCGCGCGCCGGCTGCTATTCGCCGTGGTACGCCGCCCGGCTTTTCAAAGAATACACCGGACGCTCGCCCTTTGAGTATATCCGCCAACTTCGCCTGTCCGCTGCCGCGAACCGGCTTTGTGCCGAGCCCAACAAGGTAATTGACGTCGCGTTCGACTTCGTCTTCGATTCGCACGAAGGCTTCACCCGCGCGTTCACCCGCCAATTTGGAATTCCACCGCGGCAGTTTCGCCGGACTCAACCGCCGGTTGTCCTGTTCATGCCCGATCGAATGCGCAGCTACTATCCACCCCAACCAAAAGGAAACACGCCCATGCAAGCCCAACCCAAGTCCCAGGTCGTCTTCGTCCAGATCGTTGCCCGGCCGGCGCGCAAGCTGATCCTCAAGCGTGGCCGGCGCGCCACGAATTACTTTGAGTATTGCGCGGAAGTCGGTTGCCAGGTTTATGAACAGCTCGGCCAGATCAAACACGCGATCCATGAACCCATGGGCCTTTGGTTGCCCAAGCGGTTCCGCCGCCCCGGCACATCCCTCTACGCCCAAGGGGTGGAAGTGCCGGCTGACTATGCCGGTCCGATTCCGGAAGGCTTCGAACTGATCGAGTTGCCGCCCTGCGCCATGCTGGTCTTCCAGGGTCCTCCCTTCGACGACCGGAACTTCGAGCAGGCGATCAGTTCGCTCTGGGACGTCATGCAAACCTATCAGCCCGAGCTTTACGGTTATGAATGGGATGACAACGCGGGCCCGCGCTTCCAGCTTGAGCCCGTCGGCTACCGCGGCTATATGGAAGGCCACCCCGTCCGCCCCATCAATCAAGCGCCCGGCAAACCCGTCCGCCGAAAGACCGTCGCCACCCCCCATCCCGCCCTGAAGCAGACGCCCAGGCGTCGGAAGATCACGGCGCAATCCTGAATAAAAAAAAGCCCATCCGACCCGTATCAGGCCGCGCTCAATAAAACATGGAGGCAGCAATGAGCTGGCGCCGGTCAGCGGCTGCGGCTCACCAGGCGCGGGAGCAGACGGAAGTAAAGAGCCAGGTAGAGCAGCAGGGTCAAAACCCACAGCGCGAGCATATTGAAGAGATACGTGTCGAGCACCCAGGTTCCCAAATGCTTATGGCGCGCGAGAAAATGGGCCTCGCCCCATGCCGACTCCGGCTCCAGATAGATGGGCAGTGTCCGCTGGAAGAGACCGTCTGGCGCATCGCCCACGGGGTCGAGATCATGCAGGTTGAGCACCTGCCGTTGGATCGAGACATTGGTGTTCCGCTGCTTAAGTTGCTCCACCCCTGCGCGGCCTAATTTTCGCTCCAGGTCATCCTCGATCGCGCGCTTTGCAATGGCCGCCGCGCGACGCCGCTCGAAGCACAGCCGGCGGATGTCCGCCAGGTAATTTTCGGCCAGCCGCGCGGCATTCGTGCTGAACGCGGCCGGCGCGAAATCAGCCGGCCGAAGCCCGGAAGGCCGTTGGGTCCGCCGCTCCAGCCGCTCGAACTCTCCGCGTAGCACACGGAGCTGCGCGGCCAGTTCGTCCGCCTTCCCCGGCTCGCGCAGCAGCGGGATGGATTTCACGCGGGCGAGCAGTTCCGGGAGGTAGTAATCCAGATCATACTCCGCCTGGCGCAGAATGGCGTCGGGTTCCAGAACGTGGCGCATATAGTCATTGCGGACATACTGCTCCACGATCAGCGCTTCATAACCCCAGCGCGGCGGCAGCAGGTTGGCGTAGCGCGGCACTTCGCGGCGAAGCGTATTGGACGCGATCAGGTCGTCGTACTTGATCACCACGCCGCACAACAGCATTTGCGGAATGAGCAACAACGGGATCAGGATGTAGATCGTGACGGCAGAGCGGAAGGCGGCCGAGATATTCAGCCCCAGCACGCTCGAACACAGCGCGCACATGAACAGCATCGCCCAGCTTTTCAGGAACATGTCCGGCACTTCGACCAGGCGGTTGGCCACCGCCGTATACAGCAGCATCTGAACCGCGGCGACGGCGCCGAGGTACAGCGTTTTGGAAGTGATGTAGCTCCACCAGCTCAAGTGGAGGAACCGCTCGCGCTGCAGGATTCTCCGATCGCGGCAAATCTCCTCCGCGCTGACGCTCAACCCGAGGAATAGCGCCACCATGACGCTCATGAAAAAGAAGACGTGCAGATTGTTGTTCTGATGAAACGAATAAGTCCCGCCAAAGGCGCCGCGCGCCACGAGCCCGATCAGCAGGCCCAATAGCGGCGGCTCCAGCAGCGTGATCAACAGGTATTGCCAGTTGGCCAGGCGCGCCCGGACATCGCGCGCAAGAAAAACCCAGAGCTGGCCGAGGCGCCCGGGCCGGCTCAAGTTCCCGGTCAGCGGAGGCGCGTTCGCCGGCGGCCGATCCGCGGCGGAGTCCGCGCGCGTTTTTTCCGCCGCGTATTCCCGGTATAACGCATGCCACTTCTCCGGCGCGATTCGCCGCTCGCAGGTGTACCTCCCCCCCTTGTCCAGCGTTTTGGACTCGATGATCTCGAAAATCTGCTCGGGGTTGACGCCGCCGCAGTTGGCGCAAATCGCTTCCGCCGCGCCCGCGATGCCGCCGCGCGACCGGAAGTAAGCGACCGCCTCCAGCGGCGTGCCGTTGAAAATCGGCCAGCCGCCCTGGTCCAGAATCCAAAGCGCGTCGAACATCCGGTAAATCTTCGAAGAAGGCTGGTGGATGACCACGAAAACAAGCTTGTCACGAGCGGCCTGCTCCCTGAGCAGGCTCATAACGATTTCGGAATCGGCCGAGGACAACCCGGACGTCGGCTCGTCCACGAACAGCACGTCGGGTTCGCGGATGAGCTCGAGGGCAATGTTGAGGCGCTTGCGCTGCCCGCCGCTGATCGTTTTCTGGAGCGGCGAGCCGACCTTCAAATCGGCCGTCTCCGCCTGACCGAGTTCAGCCAGCAGCTTGCGCACGCGCCGAACCCTTTCCACCTCGTCCAGGTGCGCCAGGCAAAGCCGCGCGGCGTAATACAGATTTTCGAACACCGTCAAATCTTCGAACAGCAAGTCATCCTGCGGCACAAACCCGATGACGCCCTCACCGGCCTCGGGCTCCGCGTAGATATCGCGTCCGTTAAGCGTCAACCGCCCCGCGTTCGGGCGCAATGTGCCATTCAGGATCCCCAGCAGCGTGGATTTGCCGGCGCCGCTGCCCCCCATGATGCCCACCAGTCGTCCGCCGCGCTCCGCGAACGTGAAGTCGTGCAGTCCGCTCGCGCCGCCTGGAAATCGGAAATCCAAGTTGCTCCCGCGAAAATCAATGCGCGATGCATGGCTCGCCGTCGCCGCGAAAGCGGCGGCGAAGCTGGCAAAATACAATTCGTTCCCCCACTGGTCGCGGATCACCTGCCCGGGCCGGAGGGGATGGCAGGCGCCCTGCTCGAGCGGATGCCCCTCCAGCCAGACAGGGGTGTTGTCAACGGGAGCAACCAGGAACAACTCGTCCTCCGGCAACGGGAGCGCCGCCAGCCGACCATGAAAATGGCCCTCCTCCCCGCCGAGAATTCGGCCGGAGCCGGGGTCCGCGAGGAACAACCGGATGCGCTCGATGGTGTCGGCATCAAGGCCCAGTTCGCGGCTCAGCCGGGCGGCTATTCGCCGGGGCATTTCGTTGTCCGGCGCGATGGCGGCCAGTTCCAGGAAACGAATGACGGCCGCATATTTCTCGAATCCATGCAACAGCGCCTTCAGCCGCACGGCCACCTGGCCCGCGCTTTCCAGTGTGGCCGCCTCGTCCTCGCCCTCATGAAGTTCGATGAAATCCTTGTAGAGGCCAACATAGGTCGCGGTGTCGGCCAGGCGGACGTGGTGGTTCAGATAAGCCAGCACTTTCGCGCGGGCGGCTTCGCGCCCGGGCCCGTCCAGCCGCGCCGCGAGCATCGCGAACAGATGCAGCAACGCGTTGAGAATGGGCTCGGCGATCACGCAGCCACCCGCCTACTTGGCGCCGGGCGTGATAATGTACGACCGGATCATCAGCACCTTGGCGGCGATTTTTCGCCAGGCGGCCGCGTCCTCCTCGGGGCTGAGCCGTCCCTCCTCCTCAGCCCGGTCGGTCTCGAACATTTGCCGGATCACCGCCAGCTTCTCCTCGGTCTCGCCGCTGATCCGAATGCGTTCGTCCAAGCGGTTGAACGCCTCGAACATTTCGAGCACCAGCCGGTGCGCGTCGGTGTTACTGATCTTTTCCCGTCCTTCCAGGATGCGCCCGGTAGGGTCGTTTCGCAGCAGGACGCCGCCCACGTAGGCGGCTTCGATCAGAAACCCGTACAACCCGTCAATCAGGTAGTTCGCGGTCTCCGGGCTGGACAGCAGGGCCGGCACCTCGGCAACGTAATCCTTTGAAAGCTGCCGGATCAACTCCTGGGCGTCAACCGCCGCGGGGTCCGCTGCCGCCTTTTTCAGCGTTTCCAGGTAGCGGTTGTTCAAGTCGGCATAGGAACGTAGCGCAAGCTTGTCTTGAATATCCTCGATCGCCTGCACGCACTCCGCCGCGGCGCGACGCTGCATGAACGTCACGGCATAGATGGCATCGAACAGTTTCACTCCGGCATACAATTGCAGTTGTTCCCGGTCCATGCTGCCCGCCAGGTTGTTCGGCGCCGTCAGCATAGGCTGGTAGGTCACACCGTACTCAGCCAGCCGCCGGTATTCATCAAATATCGAGCGAACTCGCTCCTCGGTCAGCAAGGTCTCGACCTGCGCGGCAATATCCCGTAGCGACCTGGCCACCGCCGCCGGCGCCGAGTCTTGCGCCCGCGCCGCCACACTCACCAGCATCGCCAAGCAAACAGTCAACGAATTAAACTTCACCACTGACGCTCCTTTCATGGACGGTTCGCAGCCGACCCGCCGCTCACGGATGCCCGCCGAAGAGGATGGACTTCCGGATCCCGCCGATCTGCTCCGCGGTCTTGCGCCACGAATCCGCCAGCGCCGGTCCGGTGATGGTCCCGGACATGCGGCCCTTGATGGCGGTGATCATTTGCCGGATCACGGCCAGACGCGCGGTGGTTTCGGCCCGTTTACGAGTCCCCTCATCCAGTTGATCAAACGCCTCGAAGACCTGGCGCATGGCATCCAGCCATTCCATCCCGTCATATTGATCAATGCCGGCGCGCAGTTTATCGTCGGTGTCGTGCTGATAAAAATAGGCCAGCAGATAGTACATTTCGACGGTGAAACCGAACAGCCCCTCAATCAGATATTCCGCGCTCTCCGGGTGCGCCAACAGGGCGGGCACATTGGCCACATAGTCCTTGGATAACTGCTCCAGCAAGTCGCGCACGTCCACCGCCTCGGGCTCCATGGCGGCCTGGTTCAGCGTCACAAAGAACTCGTTGCCGATATCGGCACAAGAGCGTACGTCCAGCTTGTTCTCGATCATGTCCATGACTTGCGCGCAGTCCTTCAAATCCTGGCGTTGCCTGAAGGCGGCCGCGTAGACGGCGTCGAACAGCTTCACGCCCGCATACTGCCGCAGCCCCACGTCGTCCAGCCGGCCCACCCGGTCGTTTGGCGCAAGCAGCGCGGGCTGGTAGGTAACGCCATAGTCCTTCAGTTTGCGGAACAGGTCGAATTGCGAGTGGATCCGGTCCTGGCTGAGCAGGCCCTCAATCTCCTCGGCCACCTGCGCCATGGACTTGGCCACCGCCCGCGACGCCGCCTGCTCCCCGCCACGCGCCACAAGCGACCCACCCAGCAGCGCCGCTATTCCCAGCCGCACAATTCTGCGCATGTGATTTCCTCCTTCGATTTGCCTAGATTACTGAACCTGTGGCGACAGGATAGCGGCCCGGATCGCGGCGACTGGAGCATCAGCCTCCGCCCAACCCGCGCCGGCTTCCGCATCCGTCATCTGCCCGCTGTCCTCGGCCACATCCAATTCGTACATTTTCCGGATGACCGCCAGCTTCGAGCGCGCCTCCCCGCCAACGCGGATGGGTTCTTCCAGGCGCTCGAACGCCTCGAACACATCCAGGACCAGCCGGAACGTGTCCGTGTTGTCCACCATCTCGTAGCCTTCCCGGATGGCGCCGGTGGGATCATTACGCTCCAACTCATTAAAGACGTAGGTGCTCTCGATGATGAAGCCATACAGCGCGTCGCGCAAATATGCGGCGCTCTCCGGATGCGCCAGCAGAGCGGGCGCTTCGCCGGCGTAATCCTCGGACAGTTGCTGGATCAACCGCCGCACATCCACCGCCTCGGGCTCGGCAGCGGCCTGCTTCAGCGTCTCAAGATAGCGATTGTTGAGGTCCGCGCAGGAGCGCAGGTCGAGCCGTTCCTGGATCTCCTCAATGGCCTTGACGTCGGCCGCGACCGCCTGGCGCTGCAGGAACGTGGCCGCATAGATGGCATCGAAAAGTTTCACCCCCGCATACATCCTCAACTGCTCCGGGCCCATGCGGGACGCCAAATTGGCGGGCGCGACCACGGCCGGCTGGTAAGTCACACCGAAGTCCTCGAACTGCCGGCACTGGTCAAAGAGGGTATGGATCCGCAGCGCGGTAAGCGCCGCCTCCGCTTTGGCCGCCATGGTCGCCATTGAGTTGGTCAGCACCGCCGGCGGCGCGGCCACCTCGCCCCGCGTCAGCGTCCCGCCTACCAAAAATGCCAGCCCCAGCGCCAAGATCGCATGTTTCAGCATGGCCACTCCTTTGTGAATGATGAATAAGTACACGATCGCGGATTAATTTGAAACCGGAAATGCGGCAGGCACGAGCATGCGAGACAACGACGCTCCGCCGGAATAACGGCCCATAATGGACTACTGGGTATCCCGCCGGCATGGTCTGGCGCCCAACGGGTCCGCGGGCAGGGAAAAAATGGTTGCGGCCCGACCATCCGCATCATATAAGCCATCGTCGTTTGTTCTTTGTGTGAATCGGCTGAGTTGGGGTGCCGGGCTGAATGGTCCGGCTGAGATCAAACCCATTGAACCTGATCCGGGTAATGCCGGCGCGAGGGAATCTTGGCGACAGCCTTCTGGGCGTTCGCGGGGAGTCCTTCAACCGGACTCCCCGTTTCATTTAACCGCTGGAGGCTGGCATGGAAGAAAAGATTACGCGGGCGATCGTCGGGCGATATTTCGAGAAATTGAACGATCATCTGGCTGTGGATGTGGCCATAGTGGGCGCCGGGCCATCCGGCCTGGTGGCGGCCCGCGACTTGGCGCGGGCCGGGAAAAAGGTGAGCGTTTTCGACCGCAGATTGGCGCCCGGCGGCGGCACGTGGGGCGGCGGAATGCTATTCAATGAAATCGTGGTTGAGGCCAACGCCCTGCCCGTACTGGCGGACTTCGGCATTCACTTTCGGGACAGCGGCGGCGGTTGTTTCACTGCTGATTCCGTCGAGGTCGCAAGCGGTCTGGTTTTCGGCGCGGTGCAGGCGGGCGCTGTCATTTTCAACACCGTCTCCGTGCAGGATTTGGTCTTTCGCGCGGGCCGGGTCGGCGGCGTCGTGATCAACTGGTCGCCGGTGGACAAACTGGAAATGCATGTGGATCCGCTGATCGTCACCGCGCGCGCGGTGCTGGATGGCACCGGCCATCCCAGCGAAATCTCCGCGCTGGCCGCCCGCAAGGCGGGGATCCGGCTGGCAACGCCGACTGGCGGCATCATGGGCGAGAAACCGATGTGGGTTGAACAAGGCGAAATGGCAACGGTCGAGAACACCAAATGCCTCTGCCCGGGCTTGTACGTTTCCGGCATGGCGGCCAACAATGTCTCCGGCGGTTTCCGGATGGGCCCGGTTTTCGGGGGGATGTTCCTCAGCGGGCGGAAGGTGGCCAGGCTGATTCTGGAAGAATTGGATGAGCGTTAATGCATCGTGGCAAGCTGACGGCCGCCGGCGCCGTTCACTCCGTTGCAATCCGGTATAGAATCTGATGCGCCGCCGGTGGGCTGTCGGTAAAGACATTCAATGGCGGCGTTGAAGTTATGTTGACGGCGATCGTGGTAAACGCGCCCCAGAGATTGGTCGCGCGCCCCAGGGTGTAAAGCCGGTTGCTTACGCTAGCCCAACGGATCACACGCTGGGTTTTGCTCGCGCCCGGATTGAAGGTGCTGATTTGGAACACCGAGTCCGCCGCCGTCGGCACGGTGCCGGCCATAAATTCGTTTATTTCACTGCACCCATCTCCATCGCGATCCGTGGTGCCGCTTGCATAGGTCAGGTTCGTGAAGTAGCGGAGTTCCCACAGATCGGGAAGGCCATCGCCATCGGCATCCGCTGAAACCATTACCGGCGCCGTTTGCGCCCATGCGGAATCGGCCGGATTCGTCGCGGCCTGCCGCGCGCGCATGACACCGCTGGTTCCGGGAAATGCAGGGGCTGTCCACCAACACCAGTTGACATTGGTCGTCGCCTGGTAAACCAGCATCCAAGCGTCCGCCGCGCCCACGCTGACATCGTCCACCCACCAGCCGCTGCCCCCAATGCTGCTGTCGGACGCCAGGCGGAAACGCACCTTGACGGCCCGGCCTGTGTAATTCGTCAGCGGTATTCGCGTTTCACGAAAAGTCAGCCGGGACCCAGTGAAGGCGGATCGTCCGCCGATGGAGCTGCTATAGCCCGTGGAGATAATCGCATCGTAGCCATTAGTGATAGCCTGGCTCCCAATATCCGTCCAGGTGGCGCCATTGGTTGAAATCTCCACCACCCCGCCGTCGTAGCCGGACTCCAATCCGTATCGCTGCCAGAAAGCCAGGAAGTTGTCGCCGGCCAGCGTGATCCAAGGGGTGATAAGATACTGGTCGCCCACAATGGACGAGTCCGGCGCAAACCAGGCGCGTGTCGGACTGTAATAGCTGTTCGTCACCTGCGCCCAATCCAGGACGCTGCCCGCATGGCTGACCGCCCAACCATTGGTGCCGGTTTCCATCGTGTCGTTGAAAACCGCGCCGCTCGTTGCTTTGTATTCGATCCGGGCCTTGACGCTGGGCGCGGCCCCATTGCGATCCCACAGCACCCGGATGGTCTGGCCCGTGCGCAGGATCTCGCCCGCCGCCGGCCGCAGCAGTACCGGCACGGGCACATTGACCGGGGCGTTGGTCAGGATCAACTGGTTCACAAACTTCTGTTGGAAAACTCCGGCATGGGGTCCGGCCGGATACAACAACTGCGCGGCGGCGACCGTTGCGGCCGCCATGTCGCGCATCTTGGGGCTGCTGGAGATGCCGAAATACGATTCGATAATGACCCGATCAATCTCCTCGCGCGGCACCCCCAGCCGACGCAGTTCAAGGAAAGCCTGGAAAATCGGCGTGCCCCAGAGCTGGTCCGAGTAATTGGCCTCGCCGCCGATCGTCTCGTGGTCCGTGTAATAATGGCTATGGTCATAGGTGTAATTGGTCTTGTTCAGAAAGCGGCCCGCCCAGGTATCCGCGCTATGGCCATCCCACGTGAAAGCCCATTCCGGATGAAAGTTGGTGCCGTTCGCCGTTGCGTAGCTGTAGGATGCGCCCCAGTAATCGCCAAACCCCTCGCCGATGGCGCCGGTATCGCCGCCGCCCCAGGCGGGCAGAATATCGTCGTTGATCGCATGTCCGTATTCATGGAGGATCACATCGGCATCCTCATCATCATCCACGCCGCCATGACCGAACGAAAGCCGTTTCAGGGCCGGGCTGTAATAGGAATTGTCATCGCCGTTGTTGCCGTCGGAATCGGTCTGAATGGAGAAATCCGCAATTGCACGGGTATTGGTGTAGCCCAGCGCCTGCAGATAACGCTGATTCTGGTCAATGTGGAAATAACACATAACGTCATTGAATGCGTTGTTGCCACGGGATTGCGTCCATTGCCCGCTCGCGCTGGTGCTGGGCGCGGTGTTGGGCGCCTCGAAATCCTTGATCTGAACCCAGGGGCCGGTGAGCGAGTAGACGCCGGCGTTATAGGTAATATCGCGCAGAACTCGCGTCACATAGGCATTTGAAAAAGCCGACGCGGGGCTGCTGTCCACCAACGCGGTATTGTTTAAGGCGGTCCGCGGGTCGGGGTCGAAAACGCGCGCGCGGCCATTGGTTACAGCCGCCACCGCCGCCGGCGCGGCCCGCCGGTCGGCCTCCTGATCGCGCCAGGCGCGGATGGTTTCCGCGCGCGGCCAGACGGGCCCGGTGTAAGCGGCAAAGTCGGGAGCCAGACGCGCCTGCTTCCGGCGCGACAAGATCGTGTCGCGCACGGTCAGGATTTCGCCGGTGGCCGCGTCGAGTTTGCATTCCCAGTGCCCGGCGGGCGCGTCCACCGCAATCAAGGTCCGATACACGAGCCGGAACCGCCCGCGCTCCGGGACATAGAGCAAGTCGACTCGCGGCTCGGCCTGCAGGGCGCCGTGCACCCGCAGATGATTCCAAGCCCGGTCCAACGCCGCCACAGCCGATAACGCCGCCGAGGGCATCGGCGGAGTTTCGCGGACGGGATAGGTGTCATTCATCACCTGATAAACCGCGCCATCGGTGTGCCGCAAGGAAACCACCACCTCGGCGCGTTCAATCGGCAGGCCATGCAGCATCTGGCGAAAGCGGTAATGCCGGGCCGCGAGACTATCGCGCGCGGACACCAGTTCGAGATTGCCCAGATCATCCGGCAACCCCAGCGCCTGCGCGTGGGCGCGGATGAAGTCTTCGGCAGCGGCGCGATCTCCAGCAGTGGGCTGCGCCTCCGGCCACAATAGGCGCACAATGCCGCGTTCCTCGTCCGGCATGGCGGCCATCCCGGTCAACAGCGCCGCTGGTGTCCGCGCCGCTAGGACAAAGCCCGCCGCGCACGCGAGACTCCACCCCCACCGGATAGACCAGTTGCGTCTGATCATTGGGAACCTGCTCCTACATAAAGATACCCGGATATACGGAATTGTTCATTAATTGCTATTAACAGCCAATACCGCGCCCCGTATGTTTAATGCAGCGATGTGGGACCGGTCCACTAACATGAAAAATTTGGTCACGCCGAGCCGATTGCTGGCAATTGCGGGCGCAAGCCTTTTGGTTGCCGGTTCCGCCGCCGCCACCGAGGTGGTGGTCACGATCTGCGAAACCAATCAGTATCAAGTGATGGAAGGTTTTGGCGGCGCATTGACGGAGTCCGCCGCCTGGCTGTTCCAGAACGCGCTAACAACCGCACAGCGCAGCAATTTGCTCCATGAGCTGTTCGCCACGAACAATGGCGGCATTGGCCTTTCCTATCTGCGGCAGCCGATCGGCGCTTCGGATTTCCGCCTGCAGGATTACACCTACGACGACCGACCCGCCGGCCAGACCGATTACGGCCTGACGAACTTTTCAATCTCCCACGACACCAATTGCATCCTCCCCATCCTGCGCGAAATCCGCGCGATCAATACGAATATCGCGCTGATGGGCACCGCGTGGTCCGCGCCGGCCTGGATGAAAACCACAACCAATCTGTATTCCGGATCACTCAAGACCGACGCGCATTCCGCCTACGCCGCCTATTTGCTGAAGTTTGTTCAAGCCTATGCCGCCACCGGTCTGCCAATCGCCGCCATCACGCTGCAGAACGAGCCGCTCTACGAACCGTGGGGCTACCCCGGGACCTATATGGGCACGAACCAGCAAGTGGCGGTCGCCATCCGCGTCGGCCAGCTTTTCCAGAGCAATGGCGTCAGCACCCGGATTCTCTGCTACGACCACAACTGGGACCAGTTCAATTACCCAATCACGGTGCTGAATAACACGACGGCCCGCCAATATCTCGCGGGCACGGCCTTCCACGGTTATGCCGGTGACGTCGCGGCCCAAAGCATCGTCCATGACGCGCACCCCGACAAGGACATCTACTTCACGGAAATGACTTCCGGCACGTGGTCTACCAATTTCGGCGCCAATCTGATGTGGGATGCCTCATACCTTCTAATCGGCGCGACCCGGAATTGGGCAAAGACGGTAATTAAATGGAACCTCGCGTTGAGCCAGAGCGGCGGGCCCAAGGCGGGCGGCGGTTGCAACGGCTGCAGCGGCATCGTGACGATCAACACCAACAGCGGCGCCATCACGCGCAACCACGACTACTACGCCCTCGCCCATCTCAGCCAGTTCGTCCGCCCGGGCGCGCGCCGCGTCGAGTCGTCCGAATCCTCCGCCGACGGCCCGTTCACGGTGGCGTTCATCAACTCGGACTCCTCGATGGTGGTGGCCGCCTACAACCCCACCGCGGCGCGGGACTATGTGTTCCGCTGGCAAAACCAGTCTTTCAATTACCCCCTCCCCGCCACCAGTTTGGTCACTTTTGCCTGGGCCAACCGCGCGGGCGCAACCGTGGATGTTTGGATCACCACCGGCAGCAAATCCAAGCTGCTGGAAAAGCAGGCGGCCGGGCCGGTCTTCCGCCCCCTCGCGATTGAATGGCAGGGCCGCACCTGGTTCGTACGCGACGCGGAAGGCAACCCGGGCAACAACCGCTGGTCGGCCGACGGCGTGCGGGTGGACTCCAACGGCTGGCTGCGCCTGCAGGCGCGCAATCAGTTCAGCAACTGGTATTGCGCCCAGGTGGTATCCGCCGACTCGCCAGGCTTCGGCACCTACCGCTGGCAGACGGTCGGTCGTCCCGATCAGTGGCACACCAACATCGCCGCCACGCTCGGCACTCTGTTCGATCTCGGCCATGAATTGGACATCAGCTTCGGCGCCGACATTGACGATCCGCCCACCAACCTCGCGTACGCCGTGCAGCCCTACTACCAAGCCGGCCACCGCACCGCGCTGGCCTACGCCTCAACCAACACGCGGCTGACTCACGAAATCGTCTGGAGCCCGCGCACGGTGGCCTACCGCGGCTGGTTCGGCCACGATGCCGCGCCAGCCGGCACCGCGGCCGTCTTCGCGGCCTGGACCTACGAGGGCACGGATGTCCCCGGCGACACCAATGAGCAGGTTCGGATGAATATCTGGCTGATCAACGGCGCGGCGCCGACGGTCAGCCAGGAACTGGTCATCGCCGGCTTCACGTATTACGCCGCCACCGGCGCCGTCTTCAGCGACGATTTTGAGGATGCGCCGCTGGGCGCGGGCTGGACGGCTTATTCCAACGGCGGGCAGATCGCCGTGAACGGCGATGGCCAGCTGCGCCTGACACCGGCCGCCGCCGACAACGCATCCGCCGCCTGCGCCGCCACTAATCCGCTCACGTTCGCGCCGGACGGGTTCAGCTATTGTTTCTCCGCCCAACTGTCCAGCGCGAGTGTCACGCAGGCGCGCAGTGCGGGCGGCGCCGACATCTGGGCCTGGCATGCGCTCGTGTCCGGACCGACGACGGCATCCGATCCATACGCGGCTTCCAACGCAGCGATCCTGCTGGCCGGCTATGACGCCTCCGCTGACACGCTGACCCTCCAATTCCAAACCAAGACCAACCAACCCAACCATTGGGGGCGGACGAATTTCATCGCCGCGGTGGAGGGAGTTTCCAGTTTCTTCGGCGGCACGGGTCTTGAATTGCGCGTCACCCTGGTCTATTCCAATTACCAGGTCAGCGTGCTCCACTCGGGCAATCCGGTTGCCGTCACGGTGCTCGCCGGCGCGGACAGCGGCCCGCATCAATTGGGCAATGCGTTGACAGACGCGCGCTTCCTGGTTGGCGCCCGCAACCATGACGATGGCCGCGGCGGGGTATATTGGAGCCAGGCCGGGCACTGGATCGCGGCCGAACTCGATTCAACCGCCATCACGCCCGACGGCAATGGCGGCAGCGGCACGCTGGTGCAACTCGGCGACGGCAACAACGCCAACACCTGGCGCCAGCCGATTAGCGCACAATACCAGAAGGCGCGCGCGCAGGTGCTGTACCGCGCGAATCAGATCGCGGCCGCGGGCACAATCACCCAGCTCCAGATCAAGGTGCTGGCCCCGCCGGACATCGAGCTTCAGGGTTACACCATTCGCATGCAATTAACCGCGCTCACCAACCTCTCTTCGGCCTTCATCAACACCGGCTGGAAGACGGTCTACCAGACCAATACCACGATCCCCTCCGGCACCAGCGGCTGGTATGCTTTCAAGCTGATGACCAACTTCCATTATCCCGGCGGCAGCAACCTGCTGGTGGACTTCATCGTCAACAGCGCGACGCGCGACGACACGCCGCCGGCGGCCGCCACGTTCACTTACGGCTCCGGCGTCCAAGGAGCCTACGCGGGCCACAAATCCGGCGACCCGTTCACGTGGACCACGGTTAGCGGCAAGAACTACCAGTATTACGGCAACAAGTACGTGGATTTGCGACTGGCCATCTCCAACGACCCGGTGCCGGTCCTTGGTTTGAACTTGAGCTTCGAGGATGGCCCACGCGGTTATTTAACCAATGTGCCGCATTGGCAGGTGGAAGGCTCCACGCTCAGCGGTTATATCAAATCCACGCCGGTGCATCACGGAACCAACGCCCTCAAACTCTGGAAAGGTCCAGGAGCTGGCGACCAGAAGCTGTTCCAGTTCTTCAACGCCACGGCCAGCAATGAGTACCGACTCGACGGCTATATTCTGTCGCTTGGCAGCGAACCCTTTACCGGCTCCAACGCCTGGGGCGCCCTGCAACTCGAATGGTATGGTGTGGGCGGCCTATTGGGCATTGACTCATCGCAGCCTTTCACTTCGTCCAACACCTATGGCGTCTGGACCCCTGCCGGTCTGGCCACGGTACCGCCGGCCGGTACGACCTCCGGCCGGATCGTCTGCGCGCTGTTCAGTTGTGACGACCAGGCCGGCAGTCTCTACTTCGACGATCTCGGGCTGACCCAGATGCCCGCGCCGCCCCCGGATGGCAACGCCCCAATACCGGCAACCCGGCAGGTGTGCGACGAGTTCAACGACACGACCATGAGCAACATCTGGACCATCTCGTGGGGCGGCGGACCCGATGCTTATGTCGAGGAGACCAACGGCTTCTTCCGCGTCAAGCCCGGCGCCAACTTCAGCCAAAGCACGGGCTATACCACGCCGGCGACGTGGAGCAACACGAATGGGTGGCAGGTCTTCAGCGCCACGTTGGCGACCATGAGCGTGGATACGGTCAAGAGCGGAAATGACCTGGTTGCGCTGCTGGGCATCTGTTCCGAGGCCGACAACCCCTGGTGGGTGAACTCCTCAATCAGCCTCTATGGTTATTACGATCGGGATAACGACCAGATCTGGTGGCAATTCCTGACCAAATCGAACGCGCCCGCGGCCAACGGCACGGACCGGTTCAACTGCACGATGTACGGCGTGTCGCGGTATCTCAATGGCGCCAATCGGTTGCGCGTCAGCATCGCGCTCGGCCAGGGACAATACGAAGTCCGCTTCAGCGACACCAACGGCCTGCCGGTCTCTTACACCACCTACTGGGGCGGCCCGCGCGGCAACCATTATCTGGGCAACCGACTCAACAGCGCCTACTGGTATGTCGGCGCGCAGGCGGACGGCACCAACCGCGGCTGGGTCGCGTGGGATCGCACGGATGTTTACGCCAATCGCGCGCCGGCCGCCGAGCTGATCGCGGCCTGGCAAACGGCGGATGATGGTTCAGGCACGGTGACCTTCACCGGCCGGGTGGCCGATGCCAATGGCGACGCGTGCCGCATCCAGCTCCAAGCCAGCACCAATGGCGGCGGCGCCTGGTTCAACATTTATCTGTCCGCCATTGCCGGAACCTGGTCCGCCGCCCTGGCGCCGACTCAAGCGGAAATCAATGCCTATCGAATCCAGACCACCAACACCTTCACCGGGCTGGCCGCCACCAATACGCTGACTGGCGCATGGGTCAGCCGCCATGCGGCCAACGGCAGCGATTTGAACGGCGTCTGGACCACCAATGTCCGCCTGCGGATTATCGCGGATGACGGCGACGTCAGCGCGCCATACGCCACCGGCGCCGTCTTCGCGCTGGACAACCAACCGCCCTCGCCCGGACTCGCCAGCGTTACGGTGGCGGGCGGGGCGGCTTACACCTTTGATGCCGACCTGGCGGCAGTCTGGACCGGCTTCTCTGACGCAGGCGCGGGCGTGGTGGACTACTACTTCGCCTTGCAGGACAATAGCGGCACATCTTCCGGCAGTTGGACGCTGGCCACCGCAGGCACAGCGGCTGGAGCCATCCCCGGGATCAGCAACACAGTCTATGTCTGGGCCGGCGACGGGTTCGGCAATATCGGGGCCGCGGCGGCTGGCAGCATCCTGGTGCTCAATCCCGGCGGCGATTATGATGGGGACGGGATCGCCGACGGCTGGGAGCCGGATCACGGCTTGAGTCCGCTCAATCCCGCCGACAGCGCGGCAGACGACGACAACGACGGCTACAGCAACCTACAGGAATACCTCTTCGGCACCGCGCCGAACAGCGCCGCATCCGCCTTCAATTTTGACGGCGTTCCCGCTCCGCGCACCAATGAATTTGTCATCCAGTGGACCTCGGCCACCGACCGTTACTACAGCGTGATTACGCGTGGCGCGCTCACCGGCGCGTGGTCCGAAATCCAGGGCTGGATTGATCGGCCGGGCACCGGCGGCGCAATGTCCTATACCGGCGCGATGAATTCAGTTCAGCGCGGCTACTACCGGATTCGCGTGCGCGTCCCATGATGGCGGTCAGCGGCGCGGCTCCCGCCTTACTCGTGAGCGCCACTTACTCTCGAAAGAACAGGATATCGAAGGCGAATTCGATCGAGAACATGGCCTGCCAGTCCTCGTTGCGCGGGAAGTCAAATTGCGGCGTAATCTCGAGATAAAGCCACTTGTTGTAAATGCGCCGCCGATAGGTAGTGTTCAAACGGTACTTGTCCATCAGCATAGTCCCGTTCTTGTGGGCGAAGAATATAGTCCGAAAGGCAAACCCCTCTTCAGGCGTCAGTTCGGTCTCTCGTTTGAAAACATATCCCAATTGAAAAGTTTGCGACATTTCAAAACCCCAGGTGGTTTCCGTCCACTTACCCGCGGTCACTAAGCGAAAGGGGACATTCGGGGTGAACTCCCGCCGGAATATTGCCTGGCTCATTTCCCCGAAACCGTCATCGCTGAACCAGAACGCCTGCTGCTCCAAGTCGGCTAACCACGCCCCAAGCGGAATGGTTTTCTCCAAAGCGCTGCGTCCATAGCCCACCGGAGCTCCACCGCGAAACTTCACCCCACCGCCCAAATGCAACGAGGAGACAGGGGTATTGACCAGATATCCGCGCAGGCCCACCCCAAAATCGCCCTCGCGCTCCGTCGCGTCCGACCCCGGTAAAGCTTCGGGATTCAGATTATCAATCACGATATGCAGGCGCTTCTCCGTATTCGGCAGCGCCAGGCGCGCGGCAAAAGACGGCGTAAATTTGAACTCCTGCGCATTGTCATTGAACTGCACCGAAAGGCCCAGTTCGAATACAGAATCTCCCTGGAGGGATATGAAATCATCGCTGGCGAAATACTGGTCAGCCCGAATAACGTTTCCGTTCATGTACTCAAATACCCGATCATGCAATGTCACCAGACGTTGTTCCAGCGTGAGTTGGGCATTGGTGAACGGGCTGACCACGGCCTCATGGAGCGAGGGCACTGGACGCATGGGCGATTGGGTTGATTCTGCGACAGCGGCCGGCACACCGACCAATACCATTCCAATCAGTACGGACCGGAGCATCACGATCTCGCGCTCAATCTGCCGATTTCAGGTTCCAGCCTTCCGGCCTGCTCACGCATGCCCCATTACCAGTTCATGGTGCTGGATGAAATAAAGCGCGCCGGAAGCAACCGTGATCAGCGCGACAGCGATGGAGACGCCGAGGGCAATATAGCTGAACGCAAAATCGTAGTTGGTCAGGAACTGCTGGCTGGCGCCGCGCAGGATATCCTCACGCACTGCCTGGCCGAGCAGCAGCACGACAATGGCCACGATCTGCCAGATGGTCTTGTGCTTGCCCCACTTGCCGGCGGAGATGATCCGGCCCTTGTTGACGGCCACCAGGCGCAGCCCCGTCACCAGAAACTCGCGCGAGATGATGATTACGACGATCCACGCGGGCACCAGCGGCTGGCTCGGGTTAAAGGGCAACCGGATGGCCACAAAGCTGACGAACGCCGCGCACACCAGCACTTTGTCCGCCAATGGATCCATCAGGCGCCCGAATGAAGTCTCGCCATACACCCGCCGCGCCAGGTAGCCATCGAAGTAATCGGTCAACGCCGCCACTGCGAACACCAGCAGCGCCAGTGACCTGGCGAAGGGAAACGATAGCGTCAGGCACACCATCATCACAGCGGCCAGGCCAAGGCGGCTCAAGGTCAATATGTTCGGCAATTTCATGGATGAGCCGCGCCCACAACGTTCGTCACGCCATAATAGGGATCGGCCGGCTCCTGAATAATGGAATAAACGGAATCCTTCGGACGCGGCGGCGCCGACCGGACCGCAACTTGATTCACGGCAACCGGTTTGTCATGGCGATCCAGCGTCAACAGCACGGCCAGAAAGGCCACCACGGCTCCGGCCACGAGAATCATTCGGCGAATCCACGTTCCCGACCGGGGCGCCTGGACCGGCGCCGTCATAGTCGAGCCAACGGGTGTCGGCGTAAAAGCTTCAACCGCGGAAGGCGGCGTGTGGGGGGTGTGCGGGGTCAGGTCATGCGCCGCCACCTCGGGCGGGATACTCTCCGGCGCCGGCGTTTCCGGCTCGGCCGGGCCGGCCGGCGGCATCGTCACGGCCGTCGCCCCGAGCCCGGTGGAGGTGGCGGCCGTGGCCGGCGGCGCGCCGGTCGTTCCGGTCGCATCCGCGGCGGTGGGTTCTGCGGACACCGCGGCGGAGGCCGGCGGCTGGGCCCTCGGCGGCGCCTTAACCATGCCCCGCAGCACTGTTTCCATGTCGGCCGGCGGCCGCTTGCCGGGCGCATAATAATCGGCATATTGTTGGAGCAAGGGCGCAGGATCCAATCCCAGGTACTCGGCATAGAGTTTGATGAAGCCGCGGGCATAAGTCGGAGCCGCCATTTTGCTGAAATCGTTGCGCTCAAGGGCCTCGACATGCTGAACTTTCATCCGGGTGGCTGCGGCCGCCTGCGAAGGAGTAACCTGCTTCTTCTCGCGCGCGGCCCTGAAAATCTGTCCGATGGTTTCCATGAGATTACGCCTCGTCCTCGTCATTTACCGAATTCGGCGGGATTTCGCCATCCAGATCAATCAGAATCTCACGCGGATCGGAGCCGCGCGGCGGGCCGACAACCCCCTTCTCCTCCAGCAGATCCATCAGTCGCGCGGCGCGCGTGTAGCCGATTCGCAGCCGACGCTGCAACGAGGATGTCGAGGCCCGGCGCGTCTGGCGAATAACTTCGATTGCGGCCTCGATCATGTCGTCGCTCTCTTCCATATCCGGCAGATCCGCGGTCTTGCTCTCCATCTTCTCCTTGATCGCCACCTCGTACTGGGGCGTGCCCTGCTTTTTGATGAAATCCACAATTCGGCGCAGTTCATGGTCGGTCGTCAGCGTGCCCTGCGCGCGAATCAATTTGCTCGTGCCCGGCGGCAGAAACAGCATGTCACCCTTGCCCAGCAGCTTGTCCGCGCCATTGGCATCGAGGATTGTCCGGCTGTCCGTCTTCTGCGCTACCTGAAACGCGATGCGCGCCGGGAAGTTGGCCTTGATCGTGCCGGTGATCACATTGACCGATGGCCGCTGAGTGGCGAGCACCAGGTGAATGCCCACCGCGCGCGACATTTGCGCCAAACGCGCGATGTGTCCTTCAATCTCCTGCTGCGCCACCAGCATCAGGTCCGCCAGCTCGTCCACGACAATCACAATATAGGGCAGGCGCGCCGGAATGTCGGCCGCGGCCGCCGGCGGCGCCGCGCCGGCAGCCGCATCCCCCGCCCCACCCGTGCCCGCGTCAAACAGCTCGCCCTGCCGTTCGATCGGCCGGCTGTTAAAGGCCGTGATGTTGCGCACGCCGACGCGGCCGAAAAGTTTATAGCGTGTCTCCATCTCGTTGATTGCCCAGCGCAGGCCGATGCCCACCTTCTTGGAGTCGGTGATCACGGGAACGACCAGATGCGGCAGGTGGTTGTAGCCGGAAAACTCAACAATCTTCGGGTCAATCAGCATCAACCGCATCTGATCCGGCGTGCGCGACATCAGCAGGCCGGCCAAGACGGAATTCATGCAGACCGTTTTGCCTGAACCGGTCGCGCCCGCGATCAGCAGGTGCGGCATCTCGGCCAGGTCGGAGATGATGGGGCGGCCGCCAACATCCTTGCCGAGCGCCAGCGGCAGCGCCGCGCGGCTGTTTTTCCAGGCGTCGCTCTCGATGATCTCGCGGAAAAGCACCTTGGTTGTCTTCGGGTTGGGCACCTCGATGCCCACCACTCCTTTGCCGGGGATGGGCGCCTGGACCCGAATGCTCTCGGCCTTCATCGCCAATGCGATATTGTTGCTGAGCTGCGAAATCCGCTCGACCCGCACGCCCGGCGCGGGCAGCAGTTCGTAGCGCGTAACCACCGGCCCGCGTGAAGCGGCGGTGATATCCACCTCGATCCCGAACTCTTGCAGCGTCTCTTTGAGCACCTGGGCACCGGCCTGAAAATCGCCGGTGGGCAATTCGCGTTCCGCTTCGGGGGGCAGATCATCCAGCAACGACAATGGCGGCAGTATATATTCCGTGGGTTGCGCCAGCCGATCCACCGCCTCGACCAGCGGCGTGCTCTCGGCGGTTTTCGGCGGCCGGGCTTTTTCACGCGTTTGCGGGGCGGTAGCAGTCGGCGCGCCCGTGGGCGAATCGGGCGCCGGGACAGGCGGTTCGGGTTCCGGCGTGACCGTTTCCGGCGGCGGCAACAAACCAGTGTCCGTGCTGTCTTCTTCGGGACGACGTCCGTCGCGTTTCGCGCGCGTTGGCTGGACCGGCAGCGGTTCCGGCGCCGGCGGTTCCGCCGCCGGAGATTCCGGCGGGCGTTTGAAAAGGTCCATCAGACGGGCGCCGGCGGACTGGGTCGGAGCGGCGCCGGCTTGCGCTTTGCCGTCAGCGTTGGCGCGCGCCTCGGCCAGCATAACCTCCTCCAACCGGCGCCGGCGCTTGGCCAGTTCGCGTTGCTCGCGCTCGATCTGGGCTTGCGCGTCACGG
This sequence comes from uncultured Verrucomicrobiota bacterium, assembly GCA_964570325.1. Lineage (GTDB taxonomy): Bacteria > Verrucomicrobiota > Kiritimatiellia > CAIQIC01 > CAZMXS01 > CAZMXS01. The sequence continues at coordinate 28,590 of CAZMXS010000048.1, forward strand.
CGCTCGGCCAGCCAGGCGTCAAGCCGCTTGGACCAGAATTGCCAATACTCGCCGAACTGCTGCAGGGCCACAACCGGGCGAAAATCGAACAGGAGTATCAGGGCCACCAGAAGGACCGCCCCGGCCGTGATCGCGGCGCCCATGACGCCCAGCCAGCGCACCAAAATGTCCTGCGTCAGCAATTGCCCCACAATCCCCCCCGGGGTGCCGGTATCGAGCCGCATGGCGGCCTGCGACCACGCCCCGGGCGCCAGTTCGGCCAGCGTGGTTATGGCCAGCAGCAGCAGCGCCATCCAAATCGCCTTGGTCCAAACCCGCCCTTCGCGCTTGAAGATCAGCATCAGGCCCAGAATTCCGAACAGCAGCGGCAATAAATAGCCGCCAACGCCGAAGCCCATAAACAAAAGATAGGCCGACCAGGCGCCGACCGGCCCGATCCAATTCAGGGTGGGGTTATTCGGCGGCGACTGCACCAGGCTGATGTCTTCCGCATGATAGGAAACAAGGCTCAGCAGCAGGAGTATCCAGATCGCCTGGAGGATGATTCCGCCCGCTTCGCGCCAACCGGTTCGAATAATCTCTTTTTTAACTGGCATCGGCGGAGGATAGCAACGGACTGCGCGTTCACGCAAGCGCGACGAACGGAAGCGCGCTCTAAAGGCGCAGGTCCGGGCCGGACATGCCTACAGCCAAACAACCTGACACATCATTCACTCTGATCCTCAATTCGCGAATGCACGGCTTGTCCCCCTTGCCGGGCTCCAAGGAAATGGCGTCACGCAATTGATCGCCATACCCGCTTGCTGCTCGACATCGGCGGCCGCCGCGTTCATACTGTCGTTGTGAATCAACAAGGGAGCCGACAATGATCAAAAGCGTACTGGTTTGCACCGATGGTTCGGGCTATGGCGACGCGGCGTGCGAGTATGGCATTCACCTCGCGCTGCGTCTTAAGGGCCGTCTTTCCGCGTTGCATGTGCTGGATTCCCGCATGCTCGAAGGCCCCCTGATGGCCGACATCTCCGGGTGGGTGGGCGCGCAGCCATTCGGCGCCCAGCTCCAGCAGTTCCGCGAATTGATGCAGGAAAAAGGCGAGGCTGTAATCGCGGCGTTCAACGATCGCTGCGTCAAAGCCGGAATCGAGGCGGAGGGCTGGGTCAAAATGGGCCATCCGATCAGCGTTATTCTCGAGGAGGAAAGCCGCGCTGAATTGCTGGTCATCGGCCAGAAGGGCGAGCACGCGGAGTTTGTCGGCGACATGATGGGTTCCACCGTTGAGCGCGTGGTCCGCAATTCGATCAAGCCCTGCCTGGTGACGCCGGAGCAGTTCAAACCGGTGTCGAAGATTTTGATCGCCTACGACGGCTCCGGTCACGCGAGCCGCGCGCTCCAGGAGGGCATCGAGCTGGCCCAGGCGCTGGCGCTTCCGGCCTCGATCCTGACCGTGGCCGAGGACAAGGACATGGACAAGGCCGGCCAGGTCAGCCGCGAGGGCCAAAAACTGGCCGCCGCGCACGAGTTTGAAGCCGCGCACCTGGTCGCCAAGGGACCGGCGAACATGGCCATTCTGGACATGGCCGCTGAGCACGGCTTCGACCTGATTGTGATGGGTGCGTTCGGCCACGGCCGGATCCGCGAGATGATTCTCGGCAGCACAACCACGTCGCTGATCGCCGAGGCTTTCTGCCCGGTAATGCTGGTCCGATAAAGGAAAGCGCAAGGTTCAAAGGCCCAAAGTCCGTTCATCAACTTTGAACCTTGAACTTTGAACTTTGAACCCTTTTAATCCTGCCGTTTTGAACCGCGAATTTTGAGCCTTGAACGCAACGCCCATCATAGCCTTGGCCAACCAGAAAGGCGGCGTCGGCAAGACCACGACAGCCGTCAACCTGGCCGCGTGCCTGGCCGAGCGACGCAAGCGGATCCTGTTGATTGACATGGATCCGCAGGCTAACGCCACCAGCGCGCTGGGCATTGACAAGACCCCCGGCCGCAGCATCTACCGCGTCCTGCTCGGGGAGGGCCGCGCGGAGGAGCATATCATCCCGTCCGGCCTGGAGCGCCTCGACCTGATCCCCTCCGAAGTGGACCTGGCGGGCGCGGAAATAGACATCGCCCGCTCCGAACGTTACCTGCACCGTTTTCGGGAGGCGGTCGCCCCGCTGGCCGCGCTGGGCCGCTACGACTTCATCTTCGTAGACTGCCCGCCTTCGCTGGGCATTCTCACCATGAACGCATTGACGGGCGCCGATGCCATGCTGATTCCTATCCAATGCGAGTATTTCGCGCTCGAGGGGCTCTCCGTCATCGCGCGCCTGATCAAACAGCTCAATGACAGTGGCGCCAACCCGGGCCTGGCAATCGAGGGCATCGTGATGACGATGTACGATATGCGGACCAATCTCTCGCAACAGGTCGTGCATGAGGTCACCACCCACTTCGGCGACAAACTTTACGAGACACTGATCCCGCGCAGTGTGCGACTGAGCGAGGCCCCCAGTTTTGGCAAACCGATTATCGCCTATGATAAGAACTGCACCGGCGCCGCCGCCTACCGCCAATTGGCCCGCGAATTCCTAAAACGGCGCAAGGCCGCCGGCGTGCCGCCGCTCACGGACGAGGAGTTGAGCGAGCCACCGCCGGCGGATGCCCCACCCCCGCCACCCGCCGCTCCCGCGCCGGAAACAGTCGCGGCCACAGCGGATCCGCTCGCCACGTAAACGGTTCCGCAATAAGAATGGCCTGACAATCCACTTGCCATTTGATTTCGCGTTTGCGAATACCAAGCGTGCCGACAGCATGCCGGGCGAGTGGCGGAACTGGCAGACGCGCAGGACTTAGGATCCTGTTCCGCAAGGAGTGGGGGTTCAAGTCCCCCCTCGCCCACCAGCTTCAGGGCGGCGCGGCAAACGATGTCGGGCCGGGCAGCGCCGGCTCCATTTGAAGCTGTTCCAGATTTCGCCGGGCTTGAACGTAATCCGGTTTGATCCGCAAGGCTTCGTTGAAATGGCGCGCCGCCTCGGCGCACTGCCCCCGCTTGGCCAGCACCACGCCAATGTTGTTGTGCGCCTCGGCATAATCCCGACCCAGTTGCAGGGCCTGCTCATAGTGGGCCAATGCCTCGTCAGGCCGGCCGCTCTCTTCCAGCAGCACTCCCAGATTGTTGTGAGCGCGGGCGTTGCGCGGCTGCTTGACCAGCGTATCCTCCCACACGCGGATCGGATCGCGATAAAGGTTGTTGCGCTGATGGGTAACCGCGCCCAATACCATTACAATCAGCAGCCCTCCGCCTAAAAAAGCCCATTGTTTGCGGGTCCGTTCATTCGTCTTGTGCAAATCCCAATAAGCGTAAGCTCCCGTCACCAACAAGACCAGGACGGCGGCGGAGGCGGCGTACAGGCGGTGCTCCGCCACCGGCTGGCCGACAATCGGCACCAAAGTGGATGATGGCGCCAACAAACCGAAAAAGCATAACCCCAAAAAGGCAGCCGGGCGGCGTCGCCACATCCCCCAGGCCGTGGCGCCGGCCAGCAACAACAATAACCCGGCTTCCATCCAAACCTGGCCAACGCTGCGAATCAATCCCGTCCCATAATAAAATATCAATGGCGCAGGCCAGACACAAAGTTTGAGCATGCGCGCCACCGCCCAGCATTGAGTCAGCAGGTAGCCGCGCATCACGCCCGGCCCGAAAGCCTCTTTAGTCAAATGCGGCGAATAGACCAGGATCCGACTGGCCGGCCACAGCCAGGTCAAGCCCAAGGCCACATAATAACCGCCCCGCCGCCGCCACAACTCGGACCAAGTGGCGGACAGGAACAGCCGGTCGTAGGCCAGGGCTAACACCGGCGCGGCCAACATGGCTTCTTTGCTTCCCATTCCCAGCAGGCAAGCCAGTACGGACAAAGCCAACCAAGCCGCGGCTTTACGCCCCCCATCCGCGGCGCGATTCAGCGCGTAAAGCATCAGCAGAAAAAAGAGCCCCACCAGCAACTCGCCGCGCTGACAAACATAATTCAGGGCAGCGGAGTTCAATGGATGCACGACCCACATCAAGGTCGCCAGCAGCGCCAACCCATCGGCCGCCGGCCTCCATTCCGACAGGCGGCGCAAGGTCCGGCGGATCAGCCCATACAATGCCAGCCCGGCCAGAAGATGAAGCACCAGATTGGTCGCATGATAACCGCGCGGATTCAATCCCCACAACCCATGGTCAAGTGTCATGGTGTAATTGAGAAACGGCCGTGTGTAAAAAGCCATGAAACGGTTCTGCGGCTGGAGCGGCGCCCATGGCGGCCAAAGCCGCCGGATATCGGGGTTTTGACAGATGGCCGGCGTGTCATCCAGCAACCAGGCGCCCCCCAGGCTGTTGCCATAAGCCAGCAGGCCCGCCAGCACAATCCAAAGCGGCGCCCAGCGCAATAGTCTGGCCCTTGCCGGCTCAGCCGGTTGCTGATCCTGATTGAACCCCATGTTTCGCTATTCCAATGCGTTCATGCCGCATCCACACCGTCAGGTTGCGCGGCCTTTTTCAACAAATGCGCCATATCGGCCGGCAGATCGAGCCGAAACGCCAATTCGCGCCGGGTGCGCGGGTGGCGGAATTGCAGTTCGGCCGCATGCAGAGCCTGCCGCTCCAGCCGCAGCCGCCGCCGGTCTTCTGCAGTCATCTCATTGCGGCAGAACCGGACAAATATACCCGGGTCTACCCCGTATATTTTATCGCCCGCCACCGGAAAACCAAGGCCATGCAAGGTGGCGCGAATCTGATGCATCCGGCCGGTGCGCGGCCAGGCCGCGACTACGCTGAGGGGTCCGGCGCGTTCCACGAAATGGAACTCGGTATCGGCCCATTCACCCGCGCATTCGGCATCCGGACCATCGTCAGGTCCGGAGCGCACAAACCGGCGCCGCTTCAAACCGCCGGCGCTCACATCCGTGAACAATCGGCCCCGCGCTATTACCCGCTCCGGGAAGCCGCCTTCCACAATGGCTAAATAACGCTTGGTCACGCGCTGCGCGCAGAACTGGGCGCGCAACTCTCGGGCCGCCGCCGCGCCCGTCGCTACAACGACCAGGCCCGAGGTCTCACGGTCCAGCCGATTGATGAACTCCGGATGGGCCACTCCGTGACGGCCTTTCAACCAAGCCCATAGTGTGTGCTGAAAATACCGCCCGCCAGGATGACACGGCAGATTGGCCGGCTTGTTGATCACCATCAGGTCACGGTCTTCATAGACGACAGCCACATCCGCACTGACTGGCGGTTCCACGACATCGCGCGCGGTGTAATCCACTCGATCGCGAAACTGCAGGGGCATATCCGGCGGCACAACGCGGCCATTGACCCGCACGGAACCTTCGGTAATACGTTCCGCCCAATCCGGGTTGGAGTGATACGGAAAGCGGCGCGCTAAAAATTCGATCAAAGACTGGCCGGCCCAGTCCCTGGGAATTTGAAATCGCACGCGCCGTTTCATGTCATTTAATCCCAATTAACAAGATAATCATGCCAGCCGGATCGCCGGCCGGCAATGATGGTGATGATTAGACCCGGTTGCGCCGGCGCGCTCGACATCGCCGGCGCCCGCCGCTATGATAATGAAAATGAGGGGAATACCATTCATGAAAGCGGTCGGTTATTCGCTGGCCATCCTGTTCGTCTTGTTCTCGTCCGGTTGCCAGAGCATCTATTTCTCCACCCTGGAGCAATTCGGTGTGCATAAAAGAGATATTCTGGTCGATCGCGTCAAGGAGGCGCAGGCCAGCCAAAAGGAAGCCAAACAGCAGTTCGTTGACGCGCTCCAGCAGTTCAAAAGCGTGGTCAATTTCAAGGGCGGCGACCTGGAGGCGCAATACAACAGGCTCAAGGCCCAACTCGAGCGGAGCGAGAAACGAGCGGCCGAGGTGCACGAGCGAATTCAGGCTGTCGAGGATGTCGCCAAGGCGCTTTTCAAGGAATGGCAGGCCGAACTGAAGCAGTATTCCGACCGGAAACTGCGCGCGGCCAGCGAGACCAAGCTCGATCAAACCCGCGCGCGCTACGATCAATTGATTAGCGCCATGAAAAAGGCGGAATCCCGGATCGAACCGGTGCTCGCGCCGATGCGCGACCAGGTGCTGTTTCTGAAGCACAACCTGAACGCGAAAGCGATCGCCGCGCTCGACGATGAACTGGGCGTCGTCCAGGGCAACGTGGACCAGTTGGTGAAAGAAATGGAAACGTCCATCGCCGAGGCGGATCGTTTTATTCAATCCATCCAGTCGGAGTGATGCGTGAATCGGCGATTCCAACGGGCCACCGAGGCGGTCGAGCGGCAAATCCGCGGCGAACATGTGCTGGTGCCGTTGGCCGACAATCCGCAGGCGTTGGACAGCCTGTTTAGCCTGAACGAAACGGCTTCCATCATCTGGCAAATGGCGGCGGCAGGCGCTTCGGAAGACACCATCAACCAATACCTGGCGGATAAATACGACGCCGCACCCGAGCGGATACGCGCGGATACGCGGGACGTGCTCGACCAATTGGTCGCGCACAAGCTGCTCAAAGAAATCCAGGACAAACCGGCGCCGTGACGGACTGTCTGCATCCGACCTGGCGCGAATCCGGCCCCGAGGAATTTCGCCGGCTTTTGCTGCGGCGGGAACAACCCGATGACCTGCCCCTCAATGCCAGCTTTGAGGTCACGCACCGCTGCAACCTGGCCTGTCGGCACTGCTATCTGCAATGCGGCCGGCAAGCGCCGGCGCCGGAACTGTCCACGGCAGACGCGCGGCGACTGATTGATCGGCTGGCTGATCATGGCGTCCTGTCCTTGCTGTTCACCGGCGGCGAACCGTTCATACGGGCGGATTTTGACCGGCTCTGCCGCCACGCCCGCCGGCGCGGACTCCTGATGCACATTTTCACCAACGCCACGCTCATTGACGATAACGCGCTGGCATGGCTCCGGGATGACCCGCCACAAGGCATCGAAGTCAGTGTTTATGGACACACGCCAGTCACATACGAGCAAATCACTGGCGTGCCCGGGTCCCACGCTGCCTTCCGCCGGGGCCTCGCGCGCCTGCTGACGGCGGGACTGCCGGTCACGCTGAAGATGCCGGTAATGCGCAGTAATCGCGCCGAATATGACGCGGTGCGGCGCTGGTGTAGCGAGGAATTGGGCCGGCCGTTTCGCTACGATGTCTTTCTCTCGCCGGCCTTGAACCACTCGCCGGCGGTTCTGGATGAACGATTGCCGCCGGCCGACGCCGCCAGACTGGCCTGCCCCGCGCCCACCACCACGGAGGAATTCCACGCAAAAGCACAGGCAACGGAATCCGCGCCCGCGGACCCGCGCTTATTCCGATGCGGCGCCGGTCGCCTTTCTTTTGCGCTTGATCCCGGTGGCCACGTCTTGCCCTGCCTGATGTGGCGATCGGATCCATACGACTTGCTGCATGGCTCGGTCGCGGAATGGAAAGCCCGGATGGCGGAACTGCATCACCGCCCAGCCCCGGCCGACGCGCAGTGCGGCGTCTGCCGCTATCGGATAACCTGCCCCACCTGTCCCGCCGTTTCCGCGTTACTGACCGGTGAGGCCGGACGCCACGTGGATTATTTCTGTCTCGTCTGTGAAACTGAAAATGAGTTGATTTTTCCCACCCATCGGCGATAATAGAACAAATGATTTCAGTCAATAAAACCGGGCAAAAACCATACATCGTCCCGCGGGTGATCCGCGTTGTTTTGCAGGACAAGCAACTGGTCGCCATGGCGGTCTGCAAGTACCTGCACACCGACCCGGCCTGCTATCAGCAACCCGAAGGCGTGACTCCTTTGTTTGAAGTATCCAATCCTTCCTGATTGCTTTTTGTGAAGGACTTCTACAGCTTCGCCATCGCCGGTTTCTTTTTTAATTTGCGCGCCGGGCAACCCGGTCTGCAGTTTGCGATTCCTCCGGAATACACGCCGTTCCTCTGCGAACACCAGCCGGATCATTCGCCGGCCATGGACTTGCAGGTGGTGGCGGAACTACCGGCGCTACCGGTGGAACCTGCGCCCGTCTGGAGTTCGGATACCTGGCAAATGCAGCGCGCGCCTGACGGTCGCTTGCTGATCCGCCGGCGGATTCCAGCCCTTGGCAGGGAACGCGCGGTCGCCTGCCTCTCCCCCGATCTTTCATACGGCGCGATTACCTTTGATCCGGCCTACGATTCGCTGACCGCGCATCCGGTGTTCGATTATCCGGTGGACCGCATCATCATCGCCAACCGCCTGGTCCAGTTGGGCGCCGGCCTGGTTCATGCGTGCGGCATTGCGCGGCAGAATCGCGGCTACCTCTGTTGCGGCGCATCCGGCGCCGGCAAGACAACGATGGCGCGATTGCTCCGCGAACGTGGCGGGCTGATCCTGGCCGATGACCGCATGGCAATCCGCGCGGACGCCGAGCAAATTCAAATTGCTCCGGCCCCCTGGGTGGGCGAGGAAAAGGAATTGCATAATCGAATGCTGCCGCTGGCCGGCCTCTTTTTCCTGGAACAGGCGCCGATACCCCGGGCCGCGCCGCTCGGACCGGCCGAGGCGCTGGCGCGGTTGACCGCTCATTCCATGACTCCGTATCACACCGCGGCGGCCACGGATCGTTTGCTGGATACCTGGAGCCGCGTGCTGGAGCGTATCCCGGCCTGGCGTTTTGAGTTTACGCCCGACCATCGGGCCGGGCAGCTCTTTGAGTCGCTCACGGAACAAACTGCAGCCGGTAGCACCGGACCGGACGGTTGCGCGGTTCGGGCGGCAGGTTGGTGATGACCGCCGTGGCGGCCGCGTAAACATCGGTCAGTACAATCCAGTGGGCTGCGCCGCGCATGTTCGTGTGCGCGGCCACCTGGTATGTGCCATATAGCCCCGCCGGCCACGCCAGCCAGTTGGTCCCGGAATCCGCTCCCCAGCCGCTAATGAATAAGCCGGATGCGGCGTTCGTCGGCTCGGTCCGCATGTGGTATTCATCCGCGTTGTTGAAAGTGTCCCCGTCCCAATCTCCAAAGCCGTTGTTGGTCAGCGTATTGAAGTTCCGCATCTCCCAACTGTCCAGCAACCCGTCGTGATCGCTGTCCACGGCATTCGTCGGGAATACGACAAGCTGATAGGAACCCGTTGTAAATTCGAGGAACGGCGTTACGCGCAGATAGAACACGGCCCGTACGCCGGCATTGGTCCAACGCCCGCTCGCCGGGCTCGCGCCATAGGCCGTGCCGGTCTCCGCCAATTTCGCGGCCGCGAACGGCGTCAGCATTTCCAACGTTCCATCCCAAATGGTGTTGGTCGCCAGTTGAATCACGTAATCCGTCTCCGGCAGCCCCTCAAAGCAGAACCAGTCCTCGTCGTAATCATTTTCAATGACGCCGGCTACGGGGATATTGGTAGCCGCAATCGGCTGGGCCGTGCGCCAGGTATTGCCATAATCGTCCGCTTGCGCGGCCAGCGCGGATAATCCGATCGCCAGCCAGGCTAACCCGCGCGTCCGACGCCGCCGCCATCCGACCACCGCGGAGGTCAGCGCGGCATCAGCCGCTCCGACGGCCAGCCGGAATGCGGCGCCCACCATATGCGCGGCCCGCCGCACCCCGCGCCGCACCCCGCGCCGCGCGCCAAAATACCGGGCCGGGGGACACAGATACGGAACGCCAATACGCGCAAACAATCCGCCGTTTGCGGTCACTGGGCGTGTTTTCACTTCCTGCGGCGTAAGGTTCCCGCCGAATTCGCCGATGTCAAAAAAAACAGCGGCCATTTTAATCGCGCTATATAATTCGATTTCGGCGCGCCACTCGAGCGCTGTTTGCTCCATCCGGGACCAATCCAAATCACGCCCGAATTGCCGCAGCATGACCGCCAGGTCCAGCCACGGCAGGATCCGTCCCTGAGCCCAGGCCTCCCGCGGACCGCCCCCCCCAATTCGCGCGCGAGATGCAAGGCTTGGACAAGAC
>CAZMXS010000049.1:0-36934 GCA_964570325.1 uncultured Verrucomicrobiota bacterium
TTGATTCCGCCCTCTTCCTAGCTATCCCTGCATGAAGAAAGGCCAAAGACGAGGTGCGGGCGAGACGCCCGCGTTCCCAGGTATTTCGCCCTCGCCGCCGGATTGGCGGGCGGCATCCCGGCAAACCTGGGCGGAATCTCGATCATCGCCTTGTTGATCATCACGGCGACCGGGTTGAGGTCGCTGGCATGGGCTTCGAGCCCCAGCCGTTGGGCCTCCAGCGGGAGCGCCCCGCCGCCCGCGAAGGGATCGTGGAAGGGCGGGAGTTTCTTGGGGTCTTCGCCCGATTCCTTGCACCATCGCGCCCACGAGCGTCGAATCTCGGCCCGCGCCCGGTTCAAGACCTCCTCGTTGGTGGTGTTTTCCCAGAGCACCAGTTCCTCGATCAGCCGGAAGAGCCGCTGGCGTTCCTTTTCCTGCGCCTCGGGCGTGCGGAACTCCTCGGGCACGGAGCCGGGATCGTCCACCATCTGGGCGAAGATGACGGCCCGCGCCGCCGCCAGCGGCCGCCGCGCCCACCACAGGTGTAGCGTGGAGGGATGCCCATGGCGTATGGACTTCTCCCGCGCCGCCTCGCGGTTGATCGCCTCCAACGGCAGGGCGACCTCGATGAGTTTCTTGCGGGGAGTGGTCATGAGATGGCGACGCCGACCTTGTTTGCGATGGCGATGGCGAGTTTCTTGAAGTCGTCGTGGCACTCCTGCACTGCGTAGATGTGCCCGCCCAGCGCGCCATCGGCAGCCTTGAGGTGGAACATGGGTTTTAGCGCGTCTTGCGCCATCGGCATAAGACTGCGGAAGTGTTTGAGGGTGGCGAGACACTCCGGGTCCTCGGTCGTTGACTGCGGGAATGTCCCGTTGTCGTCGAGCACTTCCTTGTGGTAAACACCGGGTATTCGCCGAATCCACTTGTCGTAGGCCTTCACCGGCCGGTCTGCGCGCACGGCATGCTGCATCACCACGTAGCCCGCGGGCGTGATGTCGGCGGACGGGAGGAGAAGGCCCGGGTCTGCGGGCCGCCGGTCCAGGCGGTCACGCCATTCGCGTCGCCAGTCTCGGAGCGTCGGCCCAAGGTTTCTCAGGCCCTGAAGCGAGAACAGGTCGGGGGCGAGAGGGAACACGACGAAATTGGCGGCAATGATCGCCGACCGGTTGATGGCGCCCAGATTGGGGCCGACGTCCATGAGGACCAACTTGGCATCTCGCGCCTCGGCCGCCTTGAGGATGACGCGATGAAATGCGGATTCAGTGCGGAACCCTGCCTCGTCGCGGTTCATGCAATCGGGCCAAGACGAGGAGAGCTTGGCCTCGAAGCGCGATAGCCCCAAGTCGCTGACAACTAGACCGAGGTCGCGGTTGATCTTTTCAACGTGCGGTTCCGTGATGTCGCCCAAACCGCGCAGAATTGGGGAGACCGTGCCGAGGATACTCTTCGGGTGATCGCCGTCCGGCCATAGTTCCTCCAGTCGCTCCTCGCTGAGAAACATGGCGCTGAGGTTTGCCTGCGGGTCGAGGTCAGCGGCCACAACGGAAACACCGAGGTCGGCGTACATCCACGCGAGGTGATAGACCAGGGTTGTCTTGCCGACGCCGCCCTTGTTGTTGAAGAAGGCAATCGTTTTCATGGTTTCCTCCGGATCGTGGCTAAGAAATAGGATGGCTCAAAGGTGAATTCGGCAGGCGGATTGCCATTCCGTTTTAGAGCCTCCTGAGCGCGAAGGACGCCTCTGCCGTAGGCATTCACGTAACCGAGTGTTGCCATGGCCTCCGCCACGACCGGGTTGCGGTAGTCCGTTTGGGTCGGGAAGTTTTCCGGCGACGCCATGCCATAGAGCCCGCCCGGGTTCTGGATTTCGATTCGGTCGTCGTACCAGTAGAACCGCACGGGGGCGTTCGATTCGTAGGACCGGTGCATGACGGCATTCCAGAGCAGTTCGCGGATGGCGACGGCGGGGTAGTCGGCCTCCAGGCGCTCTCGAAGCACGGAGTCGCCGGCGGGAGCCGGGTGTGTCTGCGTGGGTAGCGAGAGGAAGCCTTGGAGATCTCGAAGGACCGTGATCAAGTCGCCCGTGAATCGCTTGTCGTTGATGGGTTCGTCGGCGACGGACCGACCGGCCCAGCGCACAAACTGCACATACGCTCCGGGAATCCATCGCAGGGGCTCCTTGGCGAATAGAAGCGCTCCGGCGTTTGTGGGGCAATCGGACGCCAGATCGTAGAACCGGAGAGAGGCCATCTGCTGCTTCACTCCCCTCTGGTTCTCCTCGATGACCTCGCGAGCAACGGCAGCCGGCAAGTACGTGACGAGAAATAGATCGAGAACCAAGTCGTCCAATGTGCATCCCTGGCACGGACGGGCGTCGAACGTCTTCTGAAGAGCCGTTCTCTTCTCGATCAGGATTCGCTCTTCCTGCTGGTTGGCGCCACGTCGCGACGGCCCCACCCGAATCCAGACGCGCCCCTTGTACCGGACGGGCGGAAGGTCGGACGGGATCGCCTCTACAACCGCTATCTCGCCTTCCGGCAGCGTGTACTTCTGAACGGTCAGTGCCGGGATTGGCTCCAGGTTCACATTTGAGCGAAGGTTGGCGAGATCGCGAAGCAGTTCATCGGTGACCGTCAGCCCGACGGCCTTCCCTGCATCATCAACGCCAACCAGCAAGTAGCCTGGCTGCCGATGCTTCGGGAAATCGTTAGCGAAAGCACAAACGGCTTCCCCGAACTTGTCGGTGTTTTTCGTGGAGGTGGTTCTCTCGACACGATCCGATTCTGTGTCGGCCATCAGCGCTCTCAGTTGTTCGGTGGTCAGCATGGTAGATTACCTTTTATCGTGGTGCTTCAGCCTTTTGGAGCAATTCCGAAAAATCGTAGTGCACGCTGGTGACGCCGAAGTCGGGTTCCCGCTGGAAGGGGCGGCGGACGTAGTGGACTTTCTGTGCCTCTCCGTCGAACTCGACAATGGCGAGGATGAAGTTGTCGGGCTTGTTCAACGAATAGAGAATCTCGTTCTTCGTAACCGTGATGGTCGGCGCGCCGGAGACGCGGCCCTTGACCTCGATGAACCGGAGCTTGCCCGTGCCGGGAACGCGGCTTTCGATGTCATAACCGAGCTTCTCGGTCTCGCGGTCGGTCGGGACAAAACCGAGGTCGCGCTCAATCTGCATGACGATGGCGCGGGCCTTGGCGGCGCTGGCCTGGGTGTCTCTTGGGATCGCGGGCATCTTGCCCGCATCTTCCCCCTTCATCGCGGCCAGCAGACCGGCAGGGACGATCAAGCACCCGCCCAGGATGACCGGCGGAAGCGGGGCGATCTGCTTCTCGAGTTTGAGTTCCTCCATCCGTTTCTGAAGGCGGGCTTGCAGCGCATCGGCGCGTTTGCGGGCTTCGTCGGAGTTCAAGCGGGCGTTGGTCCGGCCGGCCTGCTCCTGGAGTTTGAGTTGCTCGGCGCGGTGATCCCAGTAGCTGATCTCCTTGGTCAAGCGGTCATGCACAGCCGCTTCGGTCTTGGCGATCAAGTCCAAACGGCGAGAGCGGACTTCCGCCAGATGCTCCGGGACAACCTGCGCCACGGCGTAACCCTGGGCTTTCTGTTCGAGTTCACGGTTGACCCAGCCGCATTCGGGGCGGGCAAGGATGGCTTCAATGCCCGGCTCGCTTTCGGCGAGTGGCCGGTAATCCAGGTAGGGCGCGTAGTGCAGGTGGCGAGTGTTACCGTCCGCGTCGAGTTCGACGTAGAGCATGCGCTTGGAGATAATCCTCCGTTCGCCCGCCCGCGTCAGGCTGGCGTCCTGAATCGCGTGCTCGAGGTAGAACAGGACGCGGGGTTGCATACCGGCGTCGCGCTCGTCCACCAGAATCGCGCCGCGCCGCAATAGGTCGCGGTGACGCTCCAGCGTCAGGTCAATCGTCGCGGAGAGCAGCGGATGGCCGGGGCAGAGGAATGCGGCCAGGGGCTGGCCTTGCGGGGCGACGAGGTTCTTCTCAAAGGCGATGCGTTCGTAGCGGGGCAGGACAGGTTCGCCGACACCAATCAGCCGATCCCGGTTGCGCACGGGCGCGGGGACGTGCGTGACTTCGTAGCGACGCGGCTCGCGCTGTTTGACGGACCCGCCCAGTCGTCGGAAGGCTTCGAGGAAGAAGGATTCGATGTAGTGGGGTTGCAGCCGCCGGGCCTCGGCGCGTTCCATCTCCTCGCGCACCTTGAAGACACGGGAGGCGTCCATGCTGTCGTGCGCAAGGGCGCGTTCCTCCAGCAGGTCCTGCAACTGGGTCTTGTCGAAGGCGCTCGCTACAACCTGGGTGAGGCGGGCGCGGACCTCGGGCCGCTCGCCGTAGCGAATAGCTTCGATCAGCAGGTCGCGCAAGGCTTTGCCCTCAAACTGGAGCTTGCCCAGTACGTCGAACACTTGCCCGCCGAGGGCCTGTCTGGCCTGCTCCAGCTTCTCAAGAAGGGTCCGATAGACATCGCCCTCGCGGGTTTCTTCGGCCACGAGGTTCCAGAGGTGGCAGACTTCCGTTTGCCCGATACGGTGGATGCGGCCGAAACGCTGCTCGATGCGGTTGGGGTTCCACGGTAAGTCGTAGTTGACCATGAGGTGGGCGCGCTGGAGGTTGATGCCTTCGCCGGCGGCGTCCGTCGCCAGCAGAACCTGCACTTCCGGGTCGTGCTTGAACGCCTCCTGGGCCTTCATTCGGTCCTCACGGCCCATGCCGCCGTGAATCATAACCACGGCTTCGCGCCGGCCAAGGAGTGTCGAAACGCGGTCTTCCAGATAGTTCAACGTGTCGCGGTGCTCGGTGAACAGGACCAGTTTCTGATGCGGGGATGGCGTGGGCGGCGGGATGTCCCCAGAGCCGTAAGGGGGACGATCTTCAGCCACCCGGCCGGCCGCCGGTCCGGCCATGAACACCTCATTCAGCAGCTTCGCGAGTTCCTGCCACTTTCGATCCTCACCGCTGCGGCAGAGCGCCAGGGCGAGTCCCTCAAGGCGTTTGAGCGTGCCGATCTCCGCTTTGAGTTCCGCGATGGTGCGGGCGGCCGTCGCCTGGTCAAGAATCTCCTCCTCGGCGGTCTCGACCTCGTTGTCGGGTGCGTCTTCCAGGTCCTCCACATCCTCGGCATCGAGTTCCGGCGCGCCGGCGGCGATCCCAGCCGCCGCCACGCCGTTGCCGCGTTGCAGGAGTTCCAGTTCCCGGAGCTTGCTCTCCAGACGCTCGCGGCGACGGCGTAGGGATTGGCAGATGGCCTCCGGAGACGACGCCAGCCGGCGCTGAAGGATGGTCAGGGCAAAGCCCACCGTGCCGGCGCGCTTCTCGTTCTGGAGGGCCTCGGCGCGGTTGAACTCCTCGCGCACGTAGTCGGTGACTTCCTTGTAGAGCCGCGCCTCGGCGTCGGAGAGTTTGTAGGGCACCGTGTACGCGATGCGCTCCGGGAAAAGCGGCGTCGCATCGAACTTCAACAGCGCTTCCTTGACCATCCGGCGCATGAGGTCGGAGACATCCGAGACGTGGACGCCGTCCCGGAACCGCCCCTCAAACCGGTCGCCGTCGAGCAAGGCCATGAAAAGCTGGAAGTCTTCTTCCTTCCCGTTGTGCGGCGTGGCCGTCATCAGCAGGAAGTGGCGCGTGAGCGTCGAGAGAAGTTGACCGAGCCTGTAACGCTTGGTGTATTTAACTTCGCCGCCGAACAGGCTGGCCGACATCTTGTGAGCCTCGTCGCAGACGATCAGGTCCCACCGGCAGTCGGGTGCCTTGAGTTTCTCCTGCACGTCCTCGTTGCGGGAGAGCTTGTCCAGACGGGCGATGACCAGGTTCGTCTCCAGGAACCAGTTGCCGGTGCGGGCCGCTTCGAGTTTGTCGTTGGTCAGAATGTCGAACGGCAACTGGAATCGGCGGTAGAGTTCGTCTTGCCACTGTTCCGCCAGGCTGCCGGGACAGACGACCATGCAGCGATGGAGGTCGCCACGAGCGATCAGTTCCTTCATCAGGAGACCAGCCATGATCGTCTTGCCTGCGCCGGGATCGTCGGCCAGCAGGAATCGGAGCGGCTGGCGGGGGAGCATGACGTCATAGACGGCGGTGATTTGGTGCGGCAGGGGTTCCAGCACCGACGTATGCACGGCCAGGACAGGATCGAACAGGTGGGCAAGCCGGATGCGGTGGGCCTCGGAAACCAGGCGGAAGAGATCCCCCTCGCCGTCGAAACTCCACGGGCGGCCCTGCTCAACCACCTCCAGTCGGGGTTCGTCGTGACGGTAGAGCAACTCGTTGGCCACCCTGCCCGACGGCGATTTGTATGTCAATTCCAGGGCCTCGGAACCGAACCACTGGACGCTGACGACCGTGGCGAGCGCATCCGGCAGGATGCCGCGCACGGCGGCGTTGGGTTTCAGTTCTTCAAGTTTGCTCATATTGTGCCTTCAACTCGTGCGAGTGGTAATGCCTTGATCGTTCGCCTCAGCGGCAGCTTGGCTACGTCGCAACCACTCTTCAACTTCAGTAGCCTTGAATTTCCATCGCTTCCCGACCTCGTGTGCCGGAAGTCTCTTTCGCTCGATCCACCCGTAGATCATGTCCAGGTTTAAGCCCAGATGCTCTGCAATTTGATCAACCGACAGCCAGCGCTCCTATTGCATGCTGTTGCCTATTCATCAGTTCGGGCCACGACGGCCCAGCGTAGCCCGGCAAGGTGGTGAAAACAATGAACAAATCCATCCACCAAAGCCAGCGAAAACCGGCCAAATGCAAACAATCCGAACAGTGAAACAGGTTTGCAAGCGTCCCTCTTCTTCTCCTACGCTGGCGATCGCCGTAAGGTGCGCATTGGTTGTCAAGTTGTCCGCAGTCAGCGCTAAATGGCGTTTCTTCCGAACCGGGTCATCAGCTCCAGGATGCCGTCGCGCAGGTCGAACAGATCGTTTCGGAACCGGTCAAGCCGCGCCGCCGGCAGCCCCTGCGCTGCGCGCACTTGCGTCTCGCATTCCAGTGTCTTGTTCAGGTAAAGCATGATCCGCTTGAGCGTTGCCACGATCAACCCGGCGTCGGGGTCGTTGTGGTAAAGCAGAGCACGCAGCGAGCCGGACAGTTTGGCGCCGATGAATTGCGTGTGGAAAAGCAGGCCGCCCGTTTCGCTCGCGACGATCGGGTTGCGCCGCGTCTGATCCGTGTATTGTTCGAGCCAACGGCTGTACCGGTCCGGCTTACGATCGCTCGCGCGCCATAATCGCGCCCACAGTGAATGCGCCCGGTCGGCTGGTGGTCTAAAAAAGTAATATTTTCCGGTGTTGTCAGGATGATCCGCGCCGGATCAAATCGCGCCTACAGCGGGTCTTTATGCTTTTAACGCATGCGAATTTGTTTGCGGCGTTTCCATCGCAACAGGGGAGGAATCCAGCCATGACAGTACGTATCGTTCCGGTCATTGTTCTTGCCATTCTGCTCGGCGGCTACCTGCCGGGATTCAATGCCGTCGCCGCCGCGCAGGTGGTGCCATCCTCGATCAATTACCAAGGCCAGCTCTACGATCCATCCGCGAGTGGCGGAGCGGGCGGTCCGTTGACCGGCCTGTTGCAGGTGGAGTTTCGGATTTGGGACAGCGGCTCGGGCGGCACGCTGCTCTGGGCTCGGCGCTTCCCGGTCTCCGCCAACAGCCAGGGCCTGTTCAATGTCCAACTCAACGACGGCGGAACCTGGGTGGGCGGCGTCGTCAGCAATCTGAGCGACGCTTTCCAGTCGTCCATCTGATTCCTCGAATTGGGCATTCCGGATCATGGCGGCACGATCAGCCCGCGCCAGGCGCTGGTCAGCGCGCCGTATGCCTTCCAGGCGGCCCGCGCCGATATCGCCAGCCGCGCCCCAAGCGGGTTCACCGTTTCCAACGGCATGAGCGTGATCAGCGGCGGCCTCAATCTGGCCGGCGCGCTGACGATGACCGGCGCGCTTTCCGTTGCGGGTTCGGTGACGCTCAACGGCGGGCTTACAGTGTCGAGCCCCAACACGATCAGCGGCTACGGCACGATTCCAATCGGCGGCATCATCATGTGGTCCGGCGCGACCGTGCCCGACGGTTGGGCCCTGTGCGACGGCACGGTGCAGAGCGGGCAGCAGACCCCGGACTTGCGCGATCGTTTCATCGTCGGGTCCGGCAACCTGTATACCAACGGCAACACGGGCGGCGAGGCCCAGCATACGCTTGCGGTGAGCGAGATGCCGGCCCACAGCCACGGTCACACCGTCAAGACGGTCGGGTACGCGGCCTCCTGGAACGGCTCGTCGGAGGCGACCGCTGCGCCGAACCAGGGCCGCAACAACGGTTGGCAGAGCTGGGGGTTGGACAACACCGGCGGCAGTCAGCCGCACGAGAACCGGCCGCCGTATTACGCATTGGCTTTCATCATGCGGGTTCGCTGACGGGGTCGCTTCGGAGGACCGCCGGCATGTTCACCGGGTTAATTCCACTTTTTCAATCGGGGGGGCCGCAGCATGAACCACCCACGGGCCGCGCATTCTGAGCCGTTTTCCAAGCCTGGGAAAAAACGGCGCGGATTTTTCCAAGCGTTGGAACATCCGATCGGGCCGCTTTTACTGGCTTTGAGCCTGTATCCGCCATCTTTCGCCGCGGCGTCCGTCGCGCCCGATTTGAAGACGGTCTATCAGAACGTCTGGTCGCTGAATACGGGCACGAATTATTATGGGACGAACTGGACAATTGAGACGGCCTCGACGCCATTTTACCACGGCTGCACGCGGACGAACTACTACCTCACGCGCGCCGGCGTCACGAATATCGCGGTCTACACCAACACGACGGGCGTGGCGGTGGTCCGCGCGGCTTACGGCCATCCGGTCGAGACGACGGTGGCGCAATATAACCTCGGCGACATCATCCCGTGGCCGGCCGGCGTGAACACCAACGTCCCGCCGCTCGGCTTTGTCCCGGTGCGGGCGGGCAACAACCCGACGGCCTTTTACCAGAGCACCAATCCGGTCGGCGCGGCGATCTACTTGCCGTCGCTCGGGCGGGTGCTGGCGGCGGCGAACGGCAACGTCGAGATTGACTGGCAGACCGCGACCGGCGGCCTGCTGCGGACGGTGTACACGATCTCCTCGGTGCCGGCGATGCGGCCGGCGCGCCTGTATTGGACGGAGCCGCCGTATAACGGGCCGATCGTGCAATTGCTGGCGAACGGGCAACAGGTCTTCGCCTGCATCCATTACAACAACTACGTCACGCGGCCGGTGTTCGGCGTGGTGACGAATGTCAACCCGGACGGCAGCGCGGCGATCGTCACCAACCTGGTCAACGGCGTTTGGCTGGAGGGGGACGGCCCGAATCAGCACTTGCGGGCGCTGGGCGTGGAGGGGATGGCGTTGATCGAGTACTACGCGGACGGTAACTTCACGCGCTCGCTTGGCGTGCAGCCGTTCCAGGTGCAGCCGGCGGCGCCGATCATCCTGACGGCGGGGCTGGGCCAGCGGCTGCTGCCGTCGGACCTCTACTATGGAACGACGGACCTGGTGGTGAACATTCAATCGGGCCAGTCCGACAACAAGGTGCTGCTCTATACCCAGCCGGGCCCGAAGCAGAACTGGGTGTTCGCGCAGAAGGCGACGGTGGGCGAGCCGTGGGATATCGAGATTTATTGGTCGCATGCCGACTGGCGCGGCGTGGTCTGGCCATTCGAGGTGGATTGGTACGAGTTGAACTGGCCGCGCGATCCGATTGACAATGTGCTGGGCGACACGGTGGACGACACCGCGCCGATTCTGGTGCCGGACGCATGTGGCCCTGGTGCGCGACAGTACCAACGGCGTTCTTTCCTGGTATATCAACGGGGTGCTGACCGCCACGACGCAGACGCTGTTCGCGACGCCGGACAGTTTCGAAACCAATGTGCTGGTCGGCATCAACAGCGCATCCAGCTACTTCCCCGGCAATCTGGACGAGGTGCGCTTCTGGAATCGGGCGCGGACGGGAGAGGAGATCCGGTCCACCATGAACCGGATGCTCAACGGCGACGAGCCGGGGTTGGTGGCCTACTACCCGTTTAATGAAGGCTTGGGTTACATCGTTGTGGATAAGGTTGCCGGGCATTACGGCACGATTCACGGCACGCCGAACTGGATCGCCTCCTACCACCTGGCCAACACGAACGTGGCGGCCCTGACCGCCTTTCCCGGCTATGTGCATCCGCCGGAGGGGACGAGCTACAACGCCGATCTATACAACTACCCGACTGAAACCAACCAGGACGTGACTTCGCACATCTTTGCCGTTCACACCAACGGGCTGTTGGAGGTGTGGTGGGCGGTGGCCACGCGTAACGCGGACATGCGCCCGCCGGTGTATTATCCCTCGCTGGCGCAACGCTATCGCAACCAGTGGCCGACCAACCCGCCGCCGCTGGTGATTGCCTCCGGCCGCGGCAGCGGAACCACCGGCGTGACCTTCAGCGACAGCGCGAATCCACAGATATACTGGCGCAGCGACCCAACCCAGCCCGGCTTCAACCCGAATGAGGAGCATGCGCTGGTGCTGCAGAACACGATCTACGCGTTGCGCAACGACCTGAACCGGCCGGGCGATCCCTGGAGTTCAGAGCCGTATGTGCTGGTCGAATTCATCACCAATACGAGCCAGGGCGCGGCCGCCCCGGCGATGCGCGTCTTCGCGGTGGTCGCCACCAACAGCGACTTCCCGGCCTTCACCAACGCCGTGACCGCCGGCCAGATGATCCAGCCGCCGATGCCGCTGGCGGCGCTGCCGGGGGCCAACAACACCAACACGGTCTGCGCCGCCGGCCCCGGCTGGCGGGATCGCAAGCTGGCCTGGTGGGCAAAAGCCGCCGGCGACGATGGCAGTCCGACCGGAGTGGTCATGCGTTTCTGGTACGCGCTGGAGAACGGATTCTTTTTCCCGACGCGGCAAGCCAACCAGTTGGCGACCGGCACACTGGTGCCGTGGCTCAGCGGAAATTACTACGGCGTGCCGGTGGACTACACCTTCAGCGCGGTCTGGCCGGCGGACACCCCGACGCTGGCGCTGGCGCAGACGCTGTATGTTTCGCCCGCCAACTCGGGCCTGCCGGACATTCACAACCAGCTTAGCGTCGAGGTTGTCTATGAACAATCCATGGCCCGGTCCAACCGCCACAGCGTGACGGTGATTGACCCGCTGGTCCGGCGCGGCGCGTACGTGGATTTGGGTGTGATCCAGCAAATGGCCGGGGCGGGGCTGGCCACGCGGCAGTCGCCGGGCGCCACCTACACGTTCCCCGGCGCGCCGCCGTCGCTGGGTTCGCGATTGGTGTATGATCCCAACCAGCCGACAAACAACCGGTTGTCCGTGGTGGGCAGTTACGTGACCACCCTGACGGATGGCTATCTGCTGCTGAACCTGCTCGAATCGTTCGAATACTCGAATGTTTATCATCTGGCCGACGGCCTGCAAACGCCGGTGGTCGCCGCCTGGCGGGCCGCAGTGTCCGCCATGCCCACCTCCGCATTGGCGATCCCGCCGAACACGCCATACGTCAAGCCGGCGCTGTCCGCCGGGCTGGGCGAGGGTTGCGGCTATGTGACGGTGGCGTTCAACAACAGCACGAACCGCCAGATGGTTCCCGACGCCTTGCCGATCAGCCTGGCGATCATGCGGGTGACGACCAACCTCTACACGGGCTCGATTGAGGTGATCCCGCCGGAGGATCCGCTGGACGAGAAATTGACGCTGCGCCAGCAGGCGGATTATGCCGGCGAAGCCGGCCAGTACTACTTCGAGTGGCGGACCCTGCCGCCGACCGAAATCGGCCTGCCGCCGACGAATGTGCCGCCGGAGCAATGGCTGTATTACGATGGCGGCGTCGGCCGGCCCGGCATTACGATCCAGGGCGCGGGGCTGTACACGCTGGTGGACAATTTCTTTATCAGCCGCTATCGGCCGGTCAACCCCCACAACCCGGCGGGGACCAATACCTGGAGCGCCTGGGTGCTCGGATTTGCGCCCGGCTGGGTGCAGCGCTCGCTTAACGCGATCACCCCATTCGAGCAGCGGATCACCGACATGGTGAACAACAGCCCGGACCTGACGTTGAGCATGATCAGCCTGGCCGGCGGGCCATACTCCGGGCCGGTGGCGCTGAACCTGGCGCACATCAACGATGTCGGCCTGATTCCGATCTACGAGACGATCCTCCAGCGTGCGCGGATGTTGAGCATTGACGCCGGGATCAGCTATCCGGCGGCGGACAGCACGCTCAAGCTGGCGGCGGGGCGGCTCCACGGGTTGTACATGCTGCTGGGCAATGAGGCATACGCCGACGCGCAGGATCCGACGATCGCGTTCGGCAGCGACGATGTGACGTATGGCGCGCAGGCGACGTCGCTCTTCTGCTTCGAGAACCAGGTGGCAAAATTGCTGGAGGAGGAACTGGCTTTGCTGCGCGGGCGCGACGGGGCGCTCCTGCCGCCGACCACGCAGGGACCGTTCTTCAATCGTCTGCCGTGGAACTTTACGCGCGACCTGACCGGCGGCGAGGTGGCATACGCGCTGAATTACGGCATTACCGGCACCAACGGACCCAACCCGACGATCTCGGCGGAGGACGCCGCGCGAGCTTTCCCGCAGGGGCACGGCGACGCCTGGGGGCACTACCTGAGCGCGATCATGGGGTACTACCAGTTGCTGGCGAGTCCGTATTTTGACTGGATCCCCGGCATCGGCACGATGCTGCTGGGCGGCGGCGGCAACCTGATGTTGAGCGTCGGCTACTATGACGAGCAGAAATTTGCCGAGGCGGCCGCCGCGCGGGCGCGCACGGGCGCGGATATTGTGGGCCGGACCTATCGCCATTTCTATGCCGACAGCCCGGGCGGACGGTTCCCGGGTTATCGGGATGCCAACACGACGCGCGCCTGGGGCGTGGCCGAATGGGCCAGCCGCGCGGGGCAGGGGGCTTTCCTGGATTGGGCGGTGGCCAACTCCCTGCTGCCGCCGGAGGCGGCGCAGCCGTCGCGCGACTGGGCGCTGGCGTTCACCAACGCCGACAGTTATGTGGACTTCGGCACGCACAGCCTGTCGGCGGACAGCGGGATGACGTTGGAGATGTGGGTGCAGAGTGTGGCGCAGACCAATATGGCGCTGTTTGGCGGATACACAACGGATTGGAATCTGACGCCGCAGACGAACCGTTTCGGAATTGACCGGAATGGCGCGGTGGAATGGTACAGTTCATCGGACCGGCAGACGATCCGGTCCACCAACACGGTGGCCGACGGTTTGTGGCACCACGTGGCCTTTGTCTATCGCATCGAGACCGGGGGCGTGCCGGAGCGGATCATCTACGTGGACGGCGTTGAGCACCAGAACACGCCGGGCCGCAACCTATACTGGAACAACTGGCAGTGGTCCCTGGGGGCGTTCCAGGCCGGTCCGGGGGGGCGGTCAGCCTGCCCTTCACGGGCAACATAGACGAGCTGCGCATTTGGAACCGGGGCTTGGAAGCCGATGAGATTGTCAACAACATGAACCGGGTGCTGACCGGTCGCGAGGCCGGGCTGGTGGCGTACTATTCCTTCCTGGAGGGGTCGGGGAACACGGTGCATGATCAGGCGGGCGCCACCGCCGGCAATCTGGTCAATGTCGGCTGGATCGTGCCGGGACAGTTGCTGCCCTTTGCCGAGGCGTTCGAGGCGCCGAGCAACACGTGGGTGGGACTGGTGCCGCAGGCGACCAACCTGAACCACAGCGGCGACTACACGGTTGAGGCCTGGTTCAAGCAGCGCGAGATCGGCGGCTTGGCGTATCCGCTCAACAAGAGCGCATACCCGACCGGCCCCTCGCAGTACCAGATCGAGATCGGCCCGCTGGCGTTGCTGGAGAGCCGCTGCGGCGGCAACGGCGGGCCCGGCACGGCCCCGGTCAGTTATTGGCCGGTCCAGCCCAATCGCTGGACGCACGTGGCAATCAGCGTGGCTTACAACGCGGTGGCGAGCAACTCGACGCAGAACGTCTATATCAACGGCCGTCTTGTCGGGTCCGGCACGGCGGCGGGCCGCACTTTCAACAACACCACCAACCTGCTGATCGGAGCGAACTGGAAGGGCTGGCTGAATGATATTCGCATCTGGCGGTCCACCCGCCGCGCGGAAGATATCGCCGCCAGCTTCTGCACCGCGCTGTCCGGGACGGAACCGGACCTGATTGCGTATTACCGCGCCGACGGCCTGACCACCAACGGCATCCGCGACCTGACCGGCCGGGGCAACCACGCGATCGGCGGCGCGAGCAACATGGTTGTGAATTTCAACCAGCCGCGCCCGCCGGCGCCCGTGACGGAAACCAATGGCGCGGCCTATCCCGGCCTGCTGGCGATTGACCGCGATACCGTGCCCGAGCTGGTCGAAGTTGCTTCGTGCGCGCGCGCGATCCAGGCGCAACTGGACCAGGTGGACACGGGGTTGAGCCCGCTGGGCCTGGCCGCCGGCGCGGTGCCGTTCGATATCACTCCCGCGGAGATTGACCAGGGACGGACGCATTTCGAGCAAATCTACGACCGCGCGTGCGCCGCGCTGAACAACGCCGTCACGGCCTTCGACTACGCGCAGGATAACACCCGCAAGCTGCGGCGCCAGGCCGACTCGGTGAACAATTTGGCCGCTGCGGCCTTCGCGGCGGAACGCGACTATCACAACCGCCTGATTGAGCTGTTCGGCTATCCCTATGCCGACGACATTGGGCCCAGTGGAACCTATCCGCAGGGCTATGACGGGCCGGACCTGGTCAACTACAACATGCTCGATCTGGAGGAACTGATCGGCACCGCGCCCACCGGCCAGCCGGTCCAGATTCTGCTGCGCAACATCGCTTTCACGCCGCCGGCGGATCCATACAATTCGAGCGATTACGTCCTGCGCTATGAACCCGTCGCCGGCAGCACCAACAACTACCAGTACGCCGACTACCTGGCCAATGGCATGACGGTGACCGTCTACATCGCGCAGGACGGCTTGCAGGTCAAGCCGCGGAACTGGTCGGGCAAACGGCTCGCGCAGGGCCGTATCCAACAGGCGCTCGGGAGTTACATCGTGGCCTACTATCAACTGCAGCGGCGCATCGCCGATTATAGCGCGGCCCAGTCCGAATTGGAGTACAAGTTCCAGCGGCTCAAGGCCTCGGCGGCGCGTTTGAACCATGAGATCACGCTGATTCGCGACGACGCCAGCGATCGGGAGGACGCCGCCTATTCGGTGCATTCGCTGGAAATTACCAAGCAGTCCCTGGACCTGGCGAACGAGGCCGCGACGGAACTGGTCGTTGCCAGCCTGGATGCCATTCCGCAGCAGGCGGCGGGCGGCGCGGGCATCTCCTCGCCGGTGCTGGTGATGGTGGTGGACGCGGCGTCCATCGCCAAGCGCATTCCCAAACTTCTGTTCTGGGCCAAGAAACTTGCGACGGCGGCCATGTCCGCGGCCCAGGAGGGGATCGAGCGGACTGATGAAATTCATCATTACCGGTTTGAAAAGAACTTGGCGGAGAGCGCCTATGACTTCGCGGCCCAATGGGACGCCCAGGAGTTCCTGAACGCGCTGAACAGCCAGGCGTCCCTGCGCGCCGAGTTGTTTGCGGCCATCGAGCAGCTTAACCAGATGGCGGAGGCGTACCGCACGCTGCTGGCGGATGGCGAGCGATTGATCGCGGAGCGGGCCAACGTCCGCGCGGGCGCCGCGCGGCGCGTGCAGGCCGCGCGCTACGGCGACATGGCCTTCCGCATCTTCCGTTCCGAGCAACTTCAGAAATATACCGCCACATTCGACCTGGCCGCCCGCTATGCGGCCCTGGCCGCCAAGGCCTATGACTATGAGACCGGCCTGCTGTCCTCTGACGCCACGCTGACCGCCGGCCGCGATTATCTGACGGATATTGCCCGCGCCCGCGCCATCGGCCGCGTGCAGAACGGGCAGCCGCGGATCGGCGGCGGCGTGGGCGACCCCGGCCTGGCCGATATCCTGGCGCGGATGAAGGCCAACTGGGATGTGCTCGACGGGCGCTTTGGCTTCAACAACCCCGACGTCGAGACCCGGCGCATCTCGCTGCGCACCGAACTGCTGCGCATTCCGCTCAGTTCCGCCGGCGATGCCAACTGGCGCAACGCGTTGAACACCCTCTACCGGGTGCCCAACCTTTACGATCTGCCGGAGTACCGCCGCTACTGTAAACCGTTCAGCACCGCGACCAACCGCGAGCCGGCCCTGGTGATTCCGTTCAGCACCGCGATCCTGGCCGGCCAGAATGTCTTCGGCCTGGACCTCGCCGGCGGCGACAATGCTTTCAACCCGACCTATGCCGCGACCAAGGTGCGCAGCGTTGGGGTGTGGTTCTTCAACTATAACAACACTTACAACACCAACCTGACCGGCGGCGGACTGGCGACCGAGCCCTATGTTTATCTGGTTCCAATCGGTTCCGATATTCAGCGCGCGCCGGACGCGGTGGACCGGCTGCGCGCCTATACGATTGTGGATCAGGCCTTGCCGCTGCCATACCCCGTCAGCCGGTCGGACTTGGTGGATCCGGACTGGAACGTATTGAGTGACTCATTAAGCGGAACGCTGGCGGCAATTCGGCGTTATCCGTGCCTGCGCGCGTTTCACGAGAATGACGCCAACAAGTACACCGAAGACAACGGTTATGTTGATCCTGCCGAGATGATCAGCAACGCGCGTCTGGTCGGCCGCTCCGTCTGGAACACGCGCTGGCTGCTGATTATCCCCGGACGCCTGCTGTTGACCGATCCTGACGAGGGGCTCGAGCGGTTCATCTTCGGTGCCGGCACGGGCAGCGGCCCGAGCCAGCGCGACGGCAACGGCGTGAAAGACATCCGCCTGCTGTTCCACACCTACTCGGTGCCGGGCGAGTGACGAGGAAGATAGAGGTTGAAAGGATGAAGGATAAAACCGGGGCCAAGGAGCTTGGAAATTTGAAACGGCGCGCGGAGGATTTTGCGCGGCGCATGATTCGCGTATTGAAAAGGGGGAAGGGCTTATGAATACACACGGCTATCGCCTCTTGTTATTCTTTATCTTTTGTCCTTTAGCCTTCGTCTTGGCCGAGTTCCCCCAGCCCCGGGTCATTTATTACGGCCAGGCGACTGATGAGTATGGCTGGCCCTACACGCGGGATGCGCAAGTAATCCTGCGCATTGGCGGCGTCACCGCCGCGGTCTGCCAGGTGACGGGCGCCTTCGCGCCGGGCGTGAACTTTGCGTTGCCGGTGGACGTGGATGACGGGACGGGGACGCGCTTCGCCGCCGCCGCCGCGCGTGTCGGCGAGCCGGTGGAGATTGTGATCCGCGACGGCGTCCGGGAGTGGGCGGTTCTGGCCGGAACGGTCCCGCCGATACCGGCTGCCGGCGCCGTTATGCGAGTGAATGTGACGGCCGGCACCGATGTTAACGGCAACGGCATCCCCGACGCCTGGGATCAGGAGTTGGTGGACAATTCCGGCGGCGTCTATACCAACATCAGTCAGGTCACCGGTGATGGCGATCTGGATGGCGACGGCGTTTGCGACCGCGACGAATACCGCGCCGGAACCATTGCGTACTGGGCATTCGATTATTTCTTCATCGAGCGCCTGTTGATGAGCGATGGGCGATTGGCATTGTCCTTCTTGAGCGTGCCCGGCAAGGCTTATCGGGTGTTCGCCGCGCGCGGCCTGCCGGGGGCGGAATGGCGGGAACGGGCCTATGCGCTGTCCGCCGGCGGAGGAGCGCAGCAGGGTCCGTTCAGCGGCAGCGGTTATCTGACGGAGGTGTTTGTCGCGCCGACGAATACGCCGGAAATCATGCACTTAAGCGTGGAATATTGACGGAGCGAATGGGGCGGAACCATGAAAAACTATAGATTGTGGTTGGTCGGGCTGGCCGCGACGCTGGTTGCCGGCGGCGCGCCGGCGCAGTGGATCCGGCAAAGCATCACCTTGCAGCCCGGCTGGAATGCCGTGTATCTGGAAGCCGCGCCGACGCCGTCCGCGTGCGCGGCGCAGTTTGCCGGGCTGCCCGTTGAAAGCGTGTGGAAGTGGAATCAGGTCTTCCGCGCCGCCCAGTTCGACACGGATCCAAGCGTGCCCATGCCGGCCGACCCGCGCTGGCTGGTCTGGATGCCGGATCGGAATCCCTATGCTTTTCTCAATACACTGGCGGAACTGGAAGGCCATGCCGCCTACCTGATCAAAGTGGCGACCAACGCCGCGCCGGTGGCCTGGACCTGGACCGGCCGGGTGATTCCAACGCGAGTTGAATGGTATCCCTATCAATACAATCTCGTGGGGATGGTGGTGAATCCGGCGAATCCGCCTTCGCTGGCCGAGTATTTCCGGCACACGCCGGAGGTGGACGCGCTGGGCAACGGCGGAGGCGCCATCTATGAAGTGGCCGCCTCCGGCGCCGGCACGCTGATCCGGCAGACGGCGCGCTATTTGATTGAACCGGGGCGGGCGTACTGGGTGCGGGCGAAGAACCCAGGCCGGTACGCCGGGCCGCTGACCGTGACGGCGGGCGCCGCGCTGGATTTCATGCGCGAAACGACCGAACAGGATCTGACGGTGCGCAATGTCTCGCCCAGCAACACGTTCGCGGTGAAAATCCGTTCGGTCGCTTCGACCGCGCCGCCCGCGGGCGAACCGGAACTTGCGGGCGCTGTGCCGCTTGCATGGTACAATCCCGGTGGCGCGGCGACCAATGCACAGGCATGGACCAATCTGGCCAATCGCGGAATAACCCGTACGCTCAAGCCTGGCGAAAGCTGGACTGTCCGTTGGGCCGTCCGGCGCGGCGATATGGCCGCTTATACGCCGGTCGGCGCAAACGGCGCGGCTTATCAGAGTGTGTTGGAGATCACCGATACCAATAACCAATACCTCGTGCGCGTGCCGGTTGTGGCCGAGAACCCCGACAGCGGTGTGATCTACAAGCGTGGACCGGCGGACACGACCGCCCGGTTGGATGATCACCCGGCCCAGGGCTTGTGGGTCGGCGAAGTGTATCTCAATCAGGTTAGTTCGCCGTATTTCACCGGCACGAACGTATTTGAAACGCCGGCTGTGTTCACGTTGCGGCTGATCCTCCATGTTGACTCAAGCGGGCAGGCCCGGCTGCTGCAGTCGGTTGTGCTCGCGCGCGCGCCGGAGGGGGTCGGCACCAATTATGTGTACCAGCTTTTCGCGAATACGGAGGCGCTGCCGTCGAATGCGACCGATATCTACCGCCTTAGTTCCAGCGCGTTTCCGATTATGGACCCCGTGACGCTCGGCGTTGTGACCGGCATGCAAAGCGGCGCGCTGGCGGGCACGGTGCGCGTCGGCCCCAACGACGCGTTGAATCCCTTCCTGCACCGGCATCATCCCCAGCACGATAACGAGGATGGCAACTGGGTGACCTACACCAATGCGGTGGAGACGCTGGCCGTTTCGCGTGCGATCACGCTGCAAATGACGGCGGCCACGAATAGTATCCCGTTCTATTCCTCATGGGCGATGGAGGTGGCCGAGGGGGTGTATCGGGAGGTGATCACCGGCGTGCGGCGCGACTCGGTGGTGGTCCAGGGCCCGTTCGGCTTGCGCCGGGTCAGCCGGGAGGGAACATTGAATTGAAGCGGCGGGTTGCCAGCATGCAGCCGGCCAGGTTCCGGGGTGCGGCGATGGCTTCACGGAGCGCGGGCATCCTATCCGCTGATGTCCATCACGTATTTCACGCCAGCGCGGCCGCTCCGCCGTTGTTGGGCGAGCCGCTTGACTCATTGGGCCGCGCCCGGCATCGGATAGGCCAATGCCTGCGCCGGTGTCTGGCGGTTCTGCTTACCGCCTGGCTGATCATGGCCGGTCTGTCCGCGCGCGCGGATACGGGCATGGTGGCCTTCGCCGAGCACAACGGCTGTATCGCCTGGGAGAATATCAACACCGATCTCTTTTACGCGCTCGAATGGCGCTCCTCCATGCGGGATTCCAACGCTTGGGAACGGTCGTACGCTTCGTTGCAACAGATTCACTCGGCCGCGCCCACGGTGACCGTTTACGTGCCGCTATTCTACCGCGTCGTAAGCGCCAGTAATCGCTTCGTATTTGATACGCGGCTTATGCAGACCGGGCAGACCAACATTTATCAAGCCGGGGACGACGGCAGCCTGCGGCGCGGGGTTCCCTGGAGTGTGCCGCGATTTACAGATCACGGCGACGAAACCGTGACGGACAACAACACCGGCCTGATGTGGCTGAAGGATGCCAACCGGTTTGGGCCGCTGGCCTGGTATTACGCGATCATCGAGTGCACCAACCTGACGATTGCCGGCTATAACGATTGGCGCATGCCCAATCTTATAGAACTCGCGAGCCTGCTGGACCGCGGGCAATACGGGCCGGCGTTGCCGGTGGATCGGCCATTCAGCAACGTGGTGTCGGCTTATTATTGGACCAGCACCACTTATGCGTACGACGAGACGCAGGCGTGGGCGCTTTGGCTGACCGACGGCGACGATCGTAACCGGAGCAAGCCGTCCCTTTTATATGTCTGGCCGGTGCGTGGCGGGCTCTGATGGCGAAATAGGGAGGTTAAATGAAAAGCGGACATTGGATTGAGACCATTCGGTTTTCTTTCATGTTCCGGTCGGTGCGGGTGGGAGCCCCGCGCGCGCTGCTGGGTATTTCTTTCGGGCTTTTATTCATTGCGCTGGTATTGGCTTGGGCATGGCCGGCGACGGCGGAAGTCGTGGTGTGGTACCAATACCAGTACAACGATTTTCCGGAAACGATCGCGCCGGACGTGATCAGCGGCAGCCAGTTCAATGCCGCATACAGCGCGTTGAAGGGGGACAGCGACACGACCGGCAATCCCTTGCCTTCGTATGTGGCCGACGAATGGATATCGGAGACCAATTATTTAGAGTTCGCGGTCAACCTGCGCGACGGCTTCGCGCTCACATTGGATGACGTGGTGTTCGATTATCGCAGCGAGTTCGCCGAGGGATATGCCGGCCCCACCGCATATCAGGTTTGGGCTGGGCCGGCGACTTCTGCCATGGTTTGCCTCTCAAACGGCTGGCAACCGTTGACCCGTGACGATGCCTGGCACGCAGCGGTGACCGCTCGCAACGATGGCCTGATTTCGGGTGAATTGCCGGGAACGGTATATTTTCGCATTTGCGGGCGCGGCGCTGAACAGGCGGACGCCTACTGGTGGGTGGACAATGTTGCCGTGCATGGCACATTGGCTACCAACTATCCACGGATCTGGCAGATTGCGGCCAGCAACGAGGACGTCTGGCTGACCCTGACGATTCCCAGCTCGGCTACGACTTATCGTATCGAACGCGCGGTGGATGTGTCGGGCGCGACCTGGACCACGCTCGGGAGTTTTTCGCGGCAGGCGGGATGGACTAACTGGACGGATTCGGTGGCGTTGACGAATGCCGCATTGTTTTATCGGGTGGTGGGGCCATGACGCGTGCCGGTGTGATTCTTATCTGCTGGGGGGGTATTGGCGGAGTCGGTTTGCGCCGGGATATCCCTGGAGTCACGGTTGTGGACTTTGACGGACGGCCGCATGGTGACGGGGGTGTACGCGGGCGTAACGCGCAGCGTGGTCAGTATCCAGCCGGCCGCCGGCCCGCGCATCGCGGTCTGGTTCCCGCGGTTGAGCGCCGGCGACCAGGCATACATTCGGCGCGTGGCCAGCGATGCGGAGCGCGCCGCGCTGGATGCCGATCCGGCGGCGGCTTCTCAGGCGGCGCCGGACGCGGTAGCGCGCCGCCGCCGACAATTGAGCGAGCGCTGGGATGCGTTGCGGCGGGCGGGATATATTCCATCGGATGGATAAGGCCGGCCTGGTCGTTGAGCGGTCGGACGATTGCCTCCGGCTTACTTGGGCGCGATAAATCCGAAATCCGGATCGAAGAATACCAGCGCGGCGGCGACCGCCTGGCGGGCGCGCGTGGTGGGGCAGCAGGTTGTGGCGGCCCCCCAGATTGCGCCGCTGCGGCGGATGAGCCCGTCCTCCGTGATGCGCCCCACGATTCCGCCGTTCCGACGCAGGTTCCCGCGAGCATCAATTTCGCCGACAATCATGCCGCGCTGGCGGATCGTGCCGTTGGCCGCGATGGCCCCAACGCTTATGCCGCCCCGCCGGACGGTTCCGTTGGGGGCGAACTCGCCGGCGATCATGCCGTTGATCCGAATGGTTCCATTCGGTTCGATGCGCGCCCAGAACACAGAATGCTTGCGGATGGTGATCGCCTGGGCGGGCGATGTCGCCGGCGCGGCGTTACGCGTTGGGTTTTTCCCGGGTGGGCGGATGCGTTCCGGCCCGACCCACTCGTCCCATGCATGGTCATGATCGGCGTAATGGATGAAAGCGCGGTCGCCGCTGGTCTGTAACACCTCCGCCGTATACCAGGTTCCTTTCCATTCCACCTCAACCGTATCTCGGACCTGGAACGCAAAAGCGCCAATGGCGCCGACCAGAAAAAGGGCTGCCGCGGAAGCCGCAAGGCGCCGTCGCGGGTTGCGGCATGGAACAAACCGTAGCAACATGGCCCTTGCCCGTCCGAGCGCGCTCGCGCATCCATCGTGGACGGCCGGCCGCTCCAATTTCATTTTAACGCCTGTTCCAATTCCGTTTGATTGCGCTCCATGATCTTCAGATAAGCGTCCGCCTCCAGCGGGCCGGTCACCACGGGGTCCAGCGTGTAAATTGTGGCGCCGGTCTCCTTGGCGATAGTCCGCGCGGCCTTGGCGGGATACTGGGGTTCGATGAAGAGGGCCGTCACCCCCAGGCTGCGCACCGTGCGGATTGTTTCCGCCAGCTCGCGCGCGCTAGGTTCCATGCCGGGCTCGTGTTCGATCACGGCCGCCACCTCCAGGTTAAACTCCTTCGCGAAATAGGGGAACGCCTCGTGAAAGGTGACGATCGGGCGGCCGGCCAGTCCCTGCAGGGCGGTATGCATCCGGTCGGCCAGCGCCTGGAGCGATTGGATATAGCGGTCGGCATTACGCCGGTATGTTCCTGCATGCGCGGCGTCTTCGCGCGCCAGGCCTTCCGCGATGTTGCGAACCTGCTGAATATGCAGCGTCGGACTAACCCAGACATGCGGATTGATTTCGGCGCCGGTATGCAAAGGCTCAATCCCGACACTGGCGTTGATGACGCGCAGGGTTGAGTTGTGGCGCAGGGCCTCGTCCAGAAAGTTCTCCATGCCGGCGCCATTCGCAATCAGCACATCGGCGGCCGCCAGTTGTTTCATATCGGCGGGCGTCAAGTGGTATTCATGCAGGCAACCCACCTGCGGGCGGACCAGACAACTTAATTCGACGTCCGGCACATTCTGGGTGATATTCAAAGCGGCAATGTGCATGGGATAAAACGAAGTGACCACCCGCAGCGGACGCTCCGCCGCGCCTACCGCGCCCGCCAAGCCGACCAGGATTAGCAGCAGCATAGCTCTTTTCATTTCATCATCCTTTTACCTAGGGCGTATCTTCGTTGTTATCCAGCATCAATCCGCGCAAAATAGCGCAACCCGCCAGTCACTCCTGACTGACCCGCGCAACAGATCGAGTCGGGTATTCCTTCCCGACTTATAGCTTCATCCGCATTCTTCTAAAAGCTATATGCCGCGGTCAAGCCGCCCCACCACTTCTGATCGTCATAATAGATATCATTCGCGCCCGCGCGGACGCTTGCGTCCCAGAGCCACATGCAGGCCAGGGTGCCGCTCAATTGCCAGGCATCGGTTGCCGCATAGGTGAGCGTGGCGAAGACATTGCCGTCATTCAGCGCGTCCTGATTCCGGTCGAAGAAATAATCGTTGTATGGCGCGCTACCCCAGCCGGTGGAGAAGCCCGGTGTCAGCGTCAGGCGGTCCAGCAGGGTAACCGTTTTTTCCAAAGCGGCCACGGCATAGAAACCGTCCGCTTCGCCAAAATCGTAGTAAAGCTCGATGCTCGGCTTGACCCAGAGATTGGGCGCCTCGGCCATGATGAACAACTCGCGCGTACTGGGCTCGGACACCGTGGTCGTTTGGCCGTCTGCGTCCGTTGCCTCCGTGGACGTGTTGGGATAAAGATACTCGGCCACGCCGGCGTACAGGTCAACCGGGCCGACCGTGGCCGCGTACCCGGCGAACAAGTCCACCTCGTTGAACTTGCGCCGCGCGTCATTTCGGTCGGTCAACTCGAAGTTCCCCCAGAACATCAGCGTGAACCCGTTTTTCTCGACCTTCACCTGTGGCTCGACGACCGGCCGGTCGCTGCTCACTTGACCGCGGGAGACGTATGCCGAAAACAGCGAGACTTCGGCGTCCACCGCCAGGGGCGTGGCTTCGGTGATCGGTTGCGGCTCCTCCTCGCGCGCCCAGACGGCGGCGGCCAGCAGTCCAATAACCAGCATTATGATTAACTTGCGCATGGTGATTCCTCCTTATCTTTCAACCGGATTGCGCCGGACACCGGCCGGCGATTCCAAGTGGTGAGCGTGCATCAGGGCGGCATCGGACAGGATCTGATCGGCTGGCCCGTCGGCGACATTGCGGCCCTCCGAAAGAACGATGACGCGTCGGCAGAGCTCGGCCGCCATATCCAAATCGTGCGTGATGAGCAGGCGCGATTGCGACAGGCCGGCGATGAGGCGGATTACCTGGCGCCGGCTGTAGGGATCGAGGAAGGCCGATGGTTCGTCGAGCACCAGCAAGTCGGGGTTCATTACCAGCACCCCGGCGAGTGTGGCCAGGCGCTTCTGGCCGGCGGAGAGATGGCCGGGAAAGCGGGTGGCCAGACGGTCCAGGCCCAGTTCCGCCAGTTGCGCGCGCGCGCGCGGTTCTGCCGTTTCCGGCGGCTCGCCGGCGCAGAGCGGCCCGAAGAGGACATCTTCCAGTACCGTTGGCATGAACAATTGATCATCCGGATTATGGAAAGTGAATCCGATCCGGCGGCGGCGCGCGGCCAGTTCGGTGTCATCGAGCGGGCGGTCGTCCATGACCATGGTTCCGGCGGCGGGCCGGTAGAAGCCGGCGAGGACCATGACCAGCGTCGTCTTGCCCGAGCCGTTTGGGCCGACGAGTCCGACACATTCGCCGGGCTCAATTCGGGCATTGAACCCCCGCAGCGCCGGGGTGCCGTCCGGGTAGCGGAAGACCAGATTTCGGATTTCCAGCCGCGCGCTCATCCGGCCTCCCGCAGAATCAGGCGTCCGAATGACGTCGCCGCCGGCCAGAGCCGCAGCGCGACGCAAAACCCGGCGCCGGCGGCCAGGGCGATGGCGTCGGACCAGCGGAAAGCCGTCGCCGCGCGGCGAGGCCAGGCGCCTTGAAAGCCGCGGGCTTTCATTGCGAAATAGATGCGTTCCGCCCGTTCGCTGGTGCGCCAGAGCAGCGCGCCCAGCAGGTGGGCGGCCACGCGCGGGCGCGGGTGGCGACGGGCGGGGTCGCGTAACGCGCGCGCGTGGCCCAGTTGGTCGGCCTCCTCCGCCAGGACAAACAGGTAACGGTGCAGGAAATGCAGTTGGGTGATGAATACGCGCGGCACACGCAACTGCTCAAGGGCGTGCAGCAGGCCGGGCCATGAGGTGGTGGCGGTGAGCACCAGCAGCAGGCTGACGGTCAGGACAAACCGCAACAGGATCGAGGCGAACGACAGCCAGCCGGCGGCCACCACCCCGCCGCCTGGAAGCGCGACGGGCGCGCGGTCCAGCAGCGGATTGAACAGGCCTACCAGCGCCGCGAACGGCGCGGCGAACAACAACAGCCGCCCGACCAGCCGCGCGGAGACGCCGCCGAGCGCGCCGAGCGCTACAGGCGCCAGAAAATACGGGATGAGGCCGGCGATTTCATATTTGGGGAACGAAGTCACGCACGTCACGAAGATCAGCGCCAGCAGAATTTTGACCCGGCCATCCAGCCGGTGCGCCGGCGAATCGCCGTAACCGAGCAGGTCCAGTTGCCGCGCGGCGGAGCAGCTCATGCCGCAGCCCGCCGGGCCGTCAGGCGCGCCATGCGGCGAAGTAGCCAGCCGATCAGCCAGATCAGCAGCGCCGTGACGCCGGCGCCAACCAGGCCGGCCAGCGAGGTGCCGGCGTTGACGGCCGGCCAGGGCGCGGGTTCGTCCGCGGCGTTTTCCTCCGCCGCGCCGGGGGGCGCCGGCAGGCTGTAATCAGGCAGCAGCGCCGTTCGGTCCTGAATCTGCCGCATCTGGGCGGCGAGTCCGCTCTCCGCCGCCGGCAACTCGGGGACCCCATGAATCCGGGCGATGGACCATTCCAGTCCGTCCGGATGCGCCGAGGCGAACCATGCCAGAACGCCGCCAGCGGCGAGCGCCAGCCCGGCCATAACCAGCAGGCCGCGCGGCGCGGCCGGGTTCAACTCCGGGACCGACAGCGCGCCGCCGTTGCGCTCGGCGAACAATCGTTGCGCCAGCAGGAGCACGGCGGCGGTGATTAAGCCCTCGACCAGGGCGATCGGCAAGTGGATGCCCAGCATGATCGCGGCGAACCGGCCGAATGGCAGCTCCGATCGGCCGGACAGGACCGTTTCGATCGCTACGCTGAGCGCCCCCAGTTCCAGCGCCGCGATTGTGCCGGCGACGGCGGCCAGTGTTCGCCGGCCGCGGGACGGCTGGGCGCCGGCCAGGACACGGTAGAGCGGCAGTCCGACAAAGGCCGGCCAGAACCCGAGATTAAAGATGTTGGCGCCCAAGGCCAACAATCCGCCGTCCGCGAAAAACAGGCATTGCACAGTGAGAATCGAGGCCATGACCAGCAGGGCGGCCCAGGGCCCCAACAGGCTGGCCAGCAACAGGCCGCCTCCGATATGCCCGCTCGACCCCGTGCCGGGGATGGTGAAGTTGATCATCTGTGCCGCGAAGACAAAGGCGCCCAGCACCCCCATCAACGGCGCCTGGCGCTCATAATGGTTCTCCCGCGCCACCTGTCGGGCCGCCGCGCCCAGCAATCCGCCGGTAACCGCGTAAAATCCCGCCCCGACCGCGGGGGACAGCAAAGCATCCGCCATGTGCATATTCGATTCTCCTCAAGTAACACGAAATTAAAAATAGTGTTATCAAAAGGAGACACTTTGTCAAGGTCCATCCGCCCGTTTGGCGCGGGTCGCGTTTTCCCTCAATCCAGCGCGCGGCCGGTGGTGGCGGCGGCCAGCGAGCAGAACTTGATGCCTTTCACGGCGCGCAGCCGGCGCTCCAGTTCCGCCAAATCCCGCGGCCGCCCGCGGCAGGCAAGAATTTCCAGGCAGTTGTCGTGATCGAGGTGGAAGTGCTGCGTGGCCAGGATCAGGTGGTGGAAGTCGTGCTGGGTGGCGTTGAGGCGCCCGCTCAGGTTGCGCCGGTGCTGGTCATACACCAGGATGATCGCGCCGGCCACGTCGCGGCCGGCGGTCCATTCGCGCCGCACCAGCCGGTCGCGAATCAGGTCGCCCAGCGCCTTGGAGCGGTTCGGGCTGCGTTCGGTTTTGATCAATTGATCGAAGCGTCGCACGAGATCGCGGTTCAATGAAACGCTGAAACGAGTCAGTGACGACATGTTGTTTCCTCCCTTGCCGCGGATCAGTGTAACACGGGGCGGGGGAATGACAATGGCGGAGCGGCTCAACTTCCGGGCTTCCCTATTTTGCGCGCATGACTATCATCGGCCGCGATCTTTGGAGGGAGGATGCCGCACATGCCGAGCCGGATCGGATTTGACAACGACAAGTATTTGCGCGAGCAGAGCGCCGCCATTCTCGAACGCGTGCGGCAGTACGACAAGCTGTACCTCGAATTCGGCGGGAAACTTTTGTTCGACTGCCATGCCGCGCGCGTCCTGCCGGGGTACGACCCGAATGTCAAGATGCGCCTGCTGCAGCAGCTCAAGGACCAGGCGGACGTTCTGCTGTGCATCTTTGCCGGGGACATCGCCCGCAAGAAGATGCGCGCGGATTTCGGGATCACGTACGACAGCGACGCCCTCAAGTTGATGGATGACCTGGCCGCCTGGGGCGTCCAGGTGGCCGGTGTGGTGATCACGCGCTATGACGAACAGCCGGCGGCGCGCCAGTTCAAGGACAAACTGGAGCGGCGGGGCGTGCGGGTATACTGCCATCGAGCGACGCGCGGCTATCCCTCCGACGTGGATTTGATCGTCAGCGACCAGGGTTATGGCGCCAATCCGCATATCGAGACCCATAAGCCGCTGGTCGTGGTCACCGGCCCGGGGCCCGGCAGCGGCAAGCTGGGCACCTGTCTGACCCTGCTGTACCACGATTACCGGCGCGGGCGCAAAGGCGGCTACGCGAAATTCGAAACGTTTCCGATTTGGAATCTGCCGCTCAAGCACCCCGTCAATATTGCCTACGAATCGGCGACGGCCGACCTGCGGGACTACAACCTGATTGATCCGTTTCATCTGGAGGCCTATGGCGTCACCGCCGTCAACTACAACCGTGACGTCGAAGTCTTCCCGGTGCTTAAACGGATTTTGCAGAAGATCACCGGCGGCGACGCGGTCTATCGTTCGCCGACCGACATGGGCGTGAACCGCGCCGGGTTCGGCATTACGGATGACGCGGCGGTGCGCGCCGCGGCGGGGCAGGAGGTGATTCGGCGCTTGTTCCGCTACCAGTGCGAATATGCCATCGGGTTTGCCGACGCCGAGACGGTGCGCCGGGCCGAAGTGATCATGGAGGAACTGGGGCTGAAGGCCGCGGATCGGGTCGTGGTCGCGCCGGCGCGCCGCGCCGCGGCCGACGCGCAGGCGCAGGGAAAAGGCAACGAGGGAATTTACTGCGGCGCGGCAATCGAACTGCGCGACGGCACGATTGTCACCGGCCACAATTCGCCGTTGATGCACGCGGCTTCGAGCTTGATCCTGAACACGATCAAACGGCTGGCGGAGATTCCGGATCGGATCCATCTGCTGTCGCCGAATATCACGACCTCGATCGGCGCGCTTAAGCGCGAGATTCTCGGCGGGCGAACGGAAAGCCTGAATCTGGAGGAGACATTAATTGCGCTCAGTATCAGCGCTACGACCAACCCCGCCGCGCAGGCGGCGATGGACAAGCTCAAGGAGCTGGCAGGCTGCGAGCTGCACATGACGCACCTGCCGACGCCGGGTGACGAGGCCGGCCTGCGCAAACTGGGCGTCAACCTGACCAGCGATCCGAATTTTCCCTCGAAGGGCCTGTTCCTGACCTAAAGGCTGGTGGTCGCTGAACAGCGGATGGGAGA
This sequence comes from uncultured Verrucomicrobiota bacterium, assembly GCA_964570325.1. GTDB lineage: Bacteria > Verrucomicrobiota > Kiritimatiellia > CAIQIC01 > CAZMXS01 > CAZMXS01. The sequence continues at coordinate 29,254 of CAZMXS010000049.1, forward strand.
GTTGGTGTTTCGTTTTAGCCCCTGCTCGATTTTGAAATGCCCCTGTGGCACACGGCTCCGGTCGCGTGCGGGTCGGTTGTTTGGCCACTCGCTCACGCTTTTGGGCACAGGCGTAGCGTCGGTTCCGGGTACCGCGTTCTTCGTGTGATTCGCGGTTAAATCAGCCTGGGTAGCGGGGATGGGGTTTGTCCAGCCAGGGGAGGCGGTTGGGCAGGCGCCACGCTTCCTTCGCCATCCTCCCGATCCGGGCCACCGGTCATGGCTTGCCGCCTGCCGGCAGATGGCAGTTGGCTCGACCGCGTTTTTCCAGGTACTGCTGGTGGTATTCCTCGGCGCGGTAAAACGGGCCGGCGGGCAGAATCTCGGTGGCGATCGGCTGCCGGTATTTGCCGGATTGCAGGAGGGCGGCCTTGGCGGCCCGGGCGGCGTGTTCCTGTTCGGGCGTGTGGTAGAAAATGACGGTGCGATACTGGGTGCCGTGGTCCGGTCCCTGTCGGTTGACCTGGGTCGGATCGTGGATGCGCCAGAAGACATCCAATAACGTTTCGTAGGATACTTGTGTCGGATCGAATGTGACCTGCACGACCTCCGCGTGGCCCGTCCGGTCGGTGCAGACCTCCTCATAAGAGGGATTAACGGTGTGTCCGCCGCTGTAGCCGACGGCGGTGGCGGTTACCCCCGTGATTTGGCGAAAAGCCGCCTCGACGCCCCAAAAACAGCCGGCGCCGAATGTCGCGATTTGCATATTGGTTCCTCCAAGTGAAGTGTCCGGGCGGCTGCGTGCGGCGCCGCGGACGCCGGTTAATGTCAGCGCCAAAAGGGCCAGGAGCGCCAAGCCAAAGCCGATGAAATAGCGGTTAGACATGGAGAAACATACATCCGATTGTGGACAATTGCCAAAGCCAGATCGAATTTAACAAAAGACCCGCCACCGGATTGCATAATGACCTGGTCAGCGAGGCCGGCTTGACCCAGCCGAAGATGCGCCCCTTACAACCTTGCAACCGCTTAATCATTCTCTAACTTGTGCCAAACCAGTGTTTCAGATAAGATAAAACATTGTCATAAAGTCGTATAGCCAACGAAGGAGGAGCACAATGCCGAAGCTGTTGTTCGTGTCCGCGTTCGTATTGTTGGGCATGGCCCTGACGGGGCTGGCCCAGGAAAACGCCGCCGCGCCGGCGGAGGCGCCGCAATTGCAGGAAACCCCCGCCGCTCCCGCGGCGGAATCTACCCCGAAGGAGCCCAATCCCATGATCCTCATGAAGACCTCGTTAGGCGACATCAAGCTGGAGTTGTTCAAGGACAAAGCCCCGATTTCAACCGCGAACTTTCTCCAATATGTGAACGAGAAGTTTTACAATGGGACCATTTTCCACCGCGTGATCAGCGGTTTTATGATCCAGGGCGGCGGCTTTACCAAAGATATGAACCAGAAGGCCACGCATGCGCCGATCAAGAACGAAGCGGGCAATGGCCTTAAAAATGACCGCGGCACGATTGCCATGGCGCGGACCAGCGCGCCGGATAGCGCGACCAGCCAGTTCTTTATCAATGTTGTGGATAACCACGGCCTCAACCGTCCGCAACCGGACGGCGTCGGCTATGCGGTCTTTGGCCGGGTGGTTGAGGGTATGGATGTGGTGGACAAAATCAAGGAGGTCAAGACCGGCCGTTCGGGGCCATTTGGCGATGTGCCGGTTGAGACGGTAGAAATTATCGAGGTCAGTCAAATCAACTGATGGTCGGCTGCCACTTGGCGATTGGCGGTTGGGAATGACCCCAGCCGCCGGGCGCAATCGGCGATTGGGCCATGCAGGTGGGCTTGACCCGGGAGGATGCTGTGACGGCTAAATCGAAGAAATACTGGCTCGGGTTCGACTTGGGCGGCACGAAGATGATGGCCACGGTCTTCGATCACGCCTTCAAGATCAGGGGGTCCCACCGGACCAAGACTAAAGGGGGCGATGGGGCGCGCGGGGTGATGGAACGTCTGCAGCAGACGATCATGGATGCGCTGGCCGAGGCGCGCATCGGTCCGCGCGAGCTGGGCGGAATCGGTGTGGGATGTCCCGGCCCGCTGGACCTTGATCGCGGCATTGTCTTGCAGGCGCCCAACCTGGGCTGGAAACACATGCCATTGAAGGAGACGATCGAAAAAACATTCCACTGCCCGGCCGTTATCGGCAATGACGTGGACTTGGGCACCTATGGCGAATACCGCTTTGGGGCGGGACGCGATGCGCATTGTCTGGTGGGGGTGTTCCCAGGCACGGGTATTGGCGCCGGCTGTGTTTATGAAGGGCGCCTGCTGCGCGGTAAAATCGGTTCGTGCATGGAACTCGGTCACATTCAGGTTGTGCCGGACGGCCGGTTGTGCGGCTGCGGGCGGCGCGGCTGTCTGGAAACCGTCGCCAGCCGGTTGGCGATTGCGGCGGATGCCGCAATGGCGGTTTTCCGAGGCGAGGCGCCCCATTTGAAGGATCTGGCGGGCGCGGATGTCGCGGCAATCAAAAGCGGTGTGCTGTCCAAGGCGATCAAGGCCGGCGACGTGGTGATCGAGGACATTGTGCGCCATGCCGCGCGGCAGTTGGGGGTCGCAATCGGCAATGTGGTCAATTTGCTGGCGCCTGACATTGTGGTGCTGGGCGGCGGACTGGTTGAAGCGATGCCGGGTCTGATCCTGCCGGAGGTGCGCCAGGCGGCGGAGCATCAGGCAATGAAATCTTTCACGCGGCAGATCAAGATCGTGGCCGCTGAATTGGGAGATAACGCGGGTGTCTTGGGCGCGGCCGCCCTGGCGGCGGAGGCCGTGGGCAAATGAGCGGAGGGGGCCTGCCGTAATCAGTGACCCGTGATGGGCAAGCAGCGCGCCGCATTAACCGGGTCCAGATCCCCGATTTCGGAATGCGGTTATTGGATATTCCATGACCAAAGCGACAGCCAAACCAAACCAGACCGAGGCGGCCCCGCGCGCGGTGCCGGTCAGCCAGGCGCCGCTGGCGGCGGTGATTGACATTGGCGCCACGGCGATTCGGATGGAGATTGCCGAGATGATCGCCGGTGCGGAGGCGCGGCCGATCGAGTCGCTTCGCCGCGGGGTTCAACTGGGCAAGGATGCCTTCACCAAGGGGCGGATCGAACAGGCCACGATCCAGGAGTGCGTGGACATCCTGAAGGACTTCAAGCGGGTGATGGCGGAGTATGGCATCACCGAGTCCGAGCAGGTGCGCGCCGTGGCCACGAGCCCGATTCGCGAGGCCGCCAACCGTGACACATTTCTGGACCGCGTCTACATCGCCACAGGCATCAACGTGCGCGCGATTGACGAGGCCGAGGAGAGCCGTTTGACCTATCTGGCGGCCCGCAGCGTGACCGAGGCCGATCCGGCGTTGCGGGAAGGCGACGTGCTGGTGGTGGACGTTGGCGGCGGCAGCACGGAAGTGCTGCTGATCTGCAAGGGATATGTGACCTTCGCCAATTCCTACCGCCTCGGGTCGCTCCGGATGCGCGAGACGCTGGAGACTTATCGGACGCCGGTCGAACGTATCCGCGCGATCCTGGGTCCGAGCATCCAGCGGATGGTGGAGCAAATCACGCGCAATGTGCCGGCCGCGAAGCTGGCGGCGATGGTCGCGATGTCCGGCGACACGCGGTTTGCGGCAGCCCAGTTGGCGCCGAAATGGAAGGAGGAGCCGCTGGCCCGGCTGGACGCGAAGGCGTTCGCCGGGTTTGTGGACAAAGTGCTGCCCCTTTCGGTGGATAAAATCGTCAGCCGCTACCAGGTCACCTACCCGGAGGCGGAAACCGTCGGTCCGGCCCTGCTGGCGTACGTGCACCTGGCTCGCGCCTTCAAAGTGGAGCAGGTGCTGGTGCCCAAGACCAGCCTGCGCGACGGTTTATTGCGTGATATTGCTCTCGGCGGTTCCTGGACGGACGCGTTCGCCGGCCAGGTGATCCACTCGGCCGTGGCTCTGGGAGAAAAATATCATGCCGATCCCGGCCATGCCCGGCAGGTGGCCGACCTGTGCCTGAAGCTGTTCGATGCGTTGCGCGAGGAGCACCGGCTGGCCCCCCGCCACCGCGTGCTGCTCGAAGTGGCCGCTCTATTGCACGAGGTGGGCGGGTTCATCAGCAGCCGCAGCCACCACAAGCACTCGATGTACCTGATCCTGAACAGCGAGCTGTTCGGCCTCTCGCGCGAGGACACCCAGTTGGTTGCGCTCACCGCTCGTTACCATCGCCGCGCGTTGCCCGCGCCGACGCACGAGGAGTATATGCAACTGGACCGCGAGCGCCGGATCATCGTGTCCAAGATGGCGGCCATTCTGCGTCTGGCGGACGCCCTGGACCGCAATCACAACCAGCAGGTGCGGGATATGGCGATCGTTCGGGAGCCGGACCGGCTGACCATCACCGTACGCAATGTCGAAGATTTGACGCTGGAGCGGATGGCGGTCAAGGAAAAGGGTAATTTGTTCGAAGAGATTTACGGCCTGCCGGTGGCCCTGCAGGAGTCTCGCGCCGACATGGGGGCCCCGGACCATGCCTAGCAAGCCGGCGCCGTTCATCAACCGCGAGGCGAGCTGGCTGGCCTTCAACCGGCGCGTGCTGGAGCAGGCGCTGGACGCCGGCCTGCCGTTGTTGGAGCGTCTGAAATTTCTCGCCATTACCGCCTCCAACCTCGACGAGTTCTTTATGGTCCGCGTCGGGGGACTGCAGTCATTACGCGACAAGGATGATGCAAGGGATCTGGCCGGCCTGACGCCCGCGGAGCAGCTCAAGGACATTCACCGCACCGTGCATCAGATGGTGAGCGACCAATATGCCTGTTTTCAGGATGATTTGGAGGTCAAGCTGGCGGCCGCCGGTATCCGGCGGCTGGGCATAAAGGAACTGGCGCCACATCAAAACAACTACGTGGAAATGCTCTTTGAGCATGAGATTTACCCGGTTATTACCCCGATGGCCGTGGATTTGGAGGATCCGTTCCCGCTGCTGCCCGGACTCGGCGTTAATCTCTGTGTGCGCCTGCAGAACCCGCGCAAGAGCGACCAGGGACCGCGCTTCGCGGTGGTCGCGGTGCCCAAGGGTCTGGCCCGTTTCATCACGCTGCCGACCGACACCGGCTACCAGTACATTCCGCTGGAAGATGTCATTGAGGCCTTTGTCGAGCGGCTGTTCCCGGGCGAGCCGGTCGCTGAATGTGTCGCGTTCCGGATCACACGCAACGCGGATATGAGCGTGCGCGAGGACCAGGCTGGCGACCTGCTGGAGCAAATGAAGACCGTGTTGACCGAGCGCAAGCAGAGCGCCTGCGTCCGGCTCGAACTCAGCCGTCGGGCGTCGAACCACATGCTCAATTTCCTGAAGACTGTCCTCGGAGCGCGCGACGACGACGTGTATTCGCAGCCGGACCCGCTGGATCTCTCGGCTTACTTTCGGCTGGCCGCGATGGCCGGTTTTGACGGCTTGCGCCAGGAAAACTGGCCGCCGCGGGACGCGCCTGACGCGCCGGCGGGCGAGTCCATCTTCGCGGTCCTGGCGCGGCGCGATCTGCTGCTGTACCATCCGTACGAGAGTTTTGACCCTGTGTTGCGGCTGATTGAGGAGGCGGCCGACGATCCGGCTGTGCTGGCGATCAAGCAGATACTTTACCGGACCAGCGAGAACAGCCCGGTCGTGGCCGCGCTTGCGCGCGCCGCCGACCGCGGCAAGCACGTCACCGCGCTGGTCGAACTCAAGGCGCGGTTTGACGAGGCGCGCAATATCGAATGGGCGGTGGCGCTGGAACGGGCAGGCGTGCAGGTAATCTATGGGCTCAAAGGTCTCAAGACGCACGCCAAGATTTGCATCGTTATCCGGCGCGAGCCGACCGGCGTGCGGCGCTACATCCATTTTGGCACAGGCAACTACAATGAGAAGACGGCCCGCCTGTATTCCGATGTCAGCTACATGACCTGTAATGACGACTATGGGGCGGACGCCTCGGCGTTTTTCAACACCATCACCGGTTACTCCCAGCCGGTCAAGTTCCGCCGGATCGAACTGGCGCCCATTGGCCTGAAGGCCCGCTTGCTCGAGTTGATCGGCAACGAGGCCGAGCGGCGCCGCCAAGGGCAAAAGGCGCTGATCATGGCGAAGGTGAACTCGCTGGCCGATCCGGAGATCATCCGGGCGCTCTATCAGGCCTCGCAGGCCGGCGTGACCATCCAGCTCAATGTGCGCGGGATTTGCTGCTTACGGCCCGGAGTTGAGGGGCTGAGCGACAATATCTCCGTGGTCAGCATTGTGGATCGCTTCCTCGAACATGCCCGGATCTTGTATTTTCACAACGGCGGCGAGCCGCAGGTGCTGATTTCAAGCGCCGATTGGATGCCCCGCAATCTGGATCGGCGCGTCGAACTGCTGGTTCCCGTGGAGGACGCCGCTTGTCGGGCCCGCCTGATTGAAATTCTTCAGACCTGTCTGCAGGACAATCTGCAATCCTGGCGACTCAAACCGGACGGAACCTATGTCCGGTTGAAACCCGAGGGGCGCAAGAAGGGCGTGCGGGCGCAGGAGCTGTTCTACCGGCGCGCGGGTGAGGCGGCATCCAAGGCTCGACGCGAGCAGGGAACTGTTTTTGAGCCCCAGCGGCCGGCGGCGCAAGGCTGATATGCGTCCGCCCGCGGTCCAGCCGCTGCCCGCGCTCGCGCTCATCCGACGGCTGGCGATTCGGCAATACAACCTGATCCTCGAGAACGAGGCGGGCGCGGCGCTGGGGCTGCCGGCGGCGCTGCACGATTTGCGGGTCGCCATTCGCCGCCTGCGAACCATCCTGCGTAGCTTCCGCAAGCCGCTGGCGCGCACCACGGCCGCGCGCCGCGAGCGGGCACTGCGCCGTTTTTCCCGGCGCCTGGGCCGGGCGCGCGATTTGGATGTCTGGATCGCGTTTCTCGAGTCGCATCCGGCTTGGGCCGATTTGCTGGCGGCAGCCCGGCGTGAGCGCGAACGCGAACGGCGCCGAGTCGCGCGGATGATGATGGGTCGGGAGTATGCGCGTTTGAAGGCAGGGTTGGACCGTCTGGTGCATGGGGAGTTGACGCCGGAACGACTGGATCCGGAATTGCCGGCGGCCGGCCTGGCGGCGCGGGCTTTACTCAAGCAACTGGGCCGGATGGACAAACGCCGGGCGGCCTGTCGGCGCCCGACGCCGGCGCGAATTCACGCCCTGCGGATTGCCGGCCGGCGCGCGCGGTATCTGGCGGAATTCAGCGCCACATGTTTGGATTTCCCTGCCTCGGCCATTATTGCGCGCTTGCGACGGTTGCAGGATATATTGGGCGAAATCCATGATATGGATGTGTGGTTCACGCACTTACGTTCCGTGACGCGCGCGGGCGTGACCCACCGCGCCCGCAAGTTGTCCCGTGAACGGGAGCGGAAAGTGAAACGATTTGTTCAGACTTGGCGGGAATGCCGGCGATATACAGCGCGGGTCCGGTTGCAGGAGCGCTTGGAACTGCTTGCCACCGCCCAGCCGTGAGCAGCGCCCCCTTCCACTCTGTTCTTGTTCGTCCACTTGCTCACGCTCGTGGATAGGGACGTGAATCCCGGCATTCGCGCGATTGACTCCGGATTTGACGCGCAACGCGGGCTCAAGCAGAATGCGCGCGGATGAATGGTGAGCGGAAAAAGG
>CAZMXS010000050.1:0-2444 GCA_964570325.1 uncultured Verrucomicrobiota bacterium
CGGCGGCCGCGTCGTAGAAATAGCCGTCTTTCATCGTTATGAAGGCGTTGAAGCCTGGAGCCGAACCGCACAGGGCGGCCAGCGAGAGGACAGCGATGGTCAAGACCGTTCGGATTCTGTTCATACAGGCACTCCCAAACTTGAAAACAACCCCGCAAGTAATATACAACCTAGATGTATACTGGGTTTATATATGTGTCAAGCGGGTTTTTTTTATTTGCGTGATTTACATGCGCGAATCTGTTGCCGGTGAGGGGGGGCCGCTGTGTCAGGCTGGAAAGAGCAGCGCGACCACGCTGCACGAGGCTGAACTGCTCTTTTCAGGTAGGAGGAACAGTTTGCAGCACACCGCGTCAAGTCAGCGCCTCGCGGATCGCGGCGGCGGTGGCCGGCCCAATTCCCGCAACGGCCGCCAGTTGCCGGACATCGGCCGACACAATTGCCTGAATATTCCCAAAGAAATCCAACAGTCGAGCCGCCCGGTTCGGGCCGATACCCGGCAGGCCCTGCAGGATAAAGAGTTGTCGCTTGCGCTTGCTTCGCGGACGGTATCCCGGCCGGGGCAGTGCTTGCGTGGTCGCGCGTGACATCTGGTTGCCAATGTACTGCATCAATCGCACACTTTCTTCCGCGTCGGCCGCTCGCAACACCGGGATTCCATACATCAGGCGCAACGAAATCAGCGCCCCCTGGAGCGCTTCACGCGATACTCCGCCCGGCATGACAACGCCCTCCAGCAGATAAGCCGGCAACCAGCAACTGGCCGCTAATAAACCTGCCTGCTTAAATAATCGGCCGTCAATGAGCGAGGCGGCAAAGTCCGCCAAAGTCTTGCGCTCAACCACCACGCGATCATTTACCACATAATCACCACAGGCCAGCCGCATGACCACGAGTTTGACATCTTTGAGATCGGCCAGGCATCGGGCCGTCTCGCTTGCTGATTCGCGATCATCCAGGCGCGCGGCTTTCCGCCGCATCCCATGCTTCGCTCCGACCGGAAGGCGGCGGACAATCGGCTATATGTTGGATCGGCTCGCGGCGCCGTCCAAAACACGGTCTGGCGTTCCGCGCGCCGGACGGGGTGGCCAACCCAACAGTTGCAGCCAGGTGGCATGGCCGCTCCGAATTTTAAGGGTTGGCGCGGAAGCGCCGGGAAATATAAGGTTGCGGCGGGTCAAAAAGAACGATGAAGCTGTCGAACAAAACGCAAGGAAAGATTGTCTGCCAGGGGGCGCGGTCCTCGCGTCTGCGCGCCGGATCGCTCCTGCTGCTGTTGCTGGGTTTTGTCGGCCTGTCGCCGGTGGCGGCACGTGGCGGCGCCGGGCCGGACCGGGAGGCCGCGCTGACGGCCGCGCGGGCCGCGCTGGAAGACGGTCTGTATGAACTGGCGCAGACGAAGATTGATTACTTCCTGCAGGGCGCGGAGCTGCCGGCGGAACGGGTGCCGGGCCTTTTAATCAAGGCCCGCGCCTTATTCGGGCTGGGCCAGTACGCCGCCGCCGCCGATCTCCTGGCCGAGCGCCAGGCCTTGGCCGATAAGACAATGTGGGCCGGCGATTTTGCCTATTGGCGCGCGCGGGCGCTGTTCAAAATCGGCCGATCCGCCGAGGCGCTGCCGTTGCTCGAAGGCTTTGAAACGCGTTATCCGGACAGCCCCTGCCGGATGACCGCCGTGCGGTTGCGGGCCCGCTGCCGTGTGGCAAACAAGGAATACGAGGCGGCCCTGGCGGAAATGGCCGCGTTCGAGAAGCAGTATCCCAAGTCGCCTGAGGCGGCCGATAACCTGCTGGACTGGGCCGGGGTGCTGATTGAACGCCAGCGCCCCGCGGAAGCCCAGCCGTTGCTGGTGCGCCTGGTCAACCAGTATCCAGACAGCCCCCTGGCCGATCCGGCGCGGTTATGGCTTGGACGTTTGTTCATGGAACAGGGGCAATGGGAACCGGCACGCGATGTCCTCAACGCCGTCGCAACGCGCGAGGGGGCGGATCCGGCGCGCCGGGCCGAGGCGTGGTTCGCGTTGGCGCAGGTGTACGAGGCGCGGACCAACCTGCCCGCGGCAACCGATGCCCTGGCGGCCGCGGTGGTGCTGGAGCGCGATCCGGCCGCGCGCGTCAGCGGTACCGTTGCCCGCGGGAAATTGCTGATTCAGGCCGGCCAAATCGAGCCGGGGCTGGCCTTACTCAAAGAGGCGATCGCCGCCATGCCCACCGGCGAGACGACGGGGGCGATTCAACTGGACCTGGCGCAGGCGTTGTTCGATCAGGGCCTGTATGAAAAATCCGCCGCCGAATTTCAGCATTACCTGGAGGCGTTCGCGGATCCCGCCGGGCAGGCGCAGGCCCAGATGGGCAAGGGTTGGAGCTTGTGGCGCCACGGGCGGGCCGCCCCGGCGGGGGGGGGCGTTGTAAAGTCGGATGGGGGGGAACCCAAGTGCGCACGCC
>CAZMXS010000050.1:2454-36232 GCA_964570325.1 uncultured Verrucomicrobiota bacterium
CGCTATCTGACCCCGGTGGGCGCCATCCTTGTCGGCATCGGCATCGTCTTTTTGGTCTACAATTCGTTCAACAATGTTTTGCCGCTTTCGCATGACAACCTGTTTTTCATGGGTGCGGTGATCGGGGCTTCGCTGGCCCTGATGGGTATGGGTGGGTGCTTGGGGCGCCTCGGCCGGCCGGCCGAGGCGGCGCTGGCGTTTGAAAAGGCGTATGGGCTGGAAACCAATTCCGAACTCAAGGTCCAGGCGCTTTTCAAGACGGCCGACGCTTTGTTCGCAAGCGGCCAATATAAGGCCGCCGCCGATAAATACCGGCGGGTGTCCGAGGAATTCCGCGGCGGACCGCTGGCTGCGCCGGCGCTCTACCAGTTGGCCGAGTGTTTCGCCCGGCTGGGCGAGCGAGCCCGCGCGGAACAGATTCTTGCGGGCCTGGTGGAGGCGCAACCGGACAGCGCCGCCGGCGATCAGGCGCGCTTGCGAATGGCGCAACTCAAGGAAGAGCAGAACTTGTGGGATGAGGCGGCCGCCGAATATGAGCGGGTGATCGCCGCTTGCCGCCAGGAGGCGTATTGCGCGCAGGCCGTCCATGCGCGCGGACTGATTCGCTACCGGCTGGGCCGGTTCAAAGAGGCCGAGGAGGATTTCGTCCGCGTGTTCACCCAGTACCCAACGAATGCGCTGGCCGAGCAGGCTTTCTACATGCGCGGGTGGTGTCTCTACCTGCAGGGTCGGGACGGCGAGGCGCTGGACATCGGCCGGCAGTTCCTCACCCGTTATCCCGCGTCCGCCTGGGCGCCCGAGGTGTTGTTCTGGTTGGGAGAATACCAATACAACCGCGCGAACTTCGCCGACGCCGAGCGGCAGTTTGGGGAACTGGTCAACCAATATCCCAGCGGACCGCTGGCCGATAAGGCGCTCTACTGGGCCGGGCGCGCGGCCGCTGCGCAGAAGGAGTTCGTGCGCGCGATTGATTACTACACGCGCCTGGCCAAGGACTACCCGCAAAGTTCCAAACTGGCGGAGGCGCGCTTCGCCCAAGGCGATGCCTTGAGCGAACTGGGCCAGTTTGCCGGGGCCATCCTGGCATTCGAGGAGGTCATTGTCCGCTTTCCCGGCAGCTATCTGGCTGATTTGGCCTGGGGGCGCAAGGGCGACTGCCAGTTCACGCTGGGCAAGGACGAGCCGGGCCGTTATGAAGAGGCCCTGGCCGCCTACCGGATGGTACTGGGCAGCCCGACGGCGACAGCGGACCTGAAATGGCAGGCGGAATACAAGATCGGCCGCTGCCACGAGAAGCGCGGTCGGACCGCGGACGCGCTGGAATCCTATCTGAATGTCGTTTACAGTTTTCTCGCGGGCCGGGAACGCGGCGTGCCCGGCAATCCGCTCTGGTTTACGCGGGCGGCGTTCAACGCGGCCGCATTGCAAGAAAACGCGGGCCGCTGGCGCGAGGCGGTGGCGATTTACCGGCGCGTGGCCAACGCCAATGTCCCGGCCTCGGATGAGGCTGCGGAACGGATGCGGAAAATCCGGTTCGAGCATTGGATCATGTTTTGAAAGCGGGAGGTGCGCGATGTTTGAACTAGTCCAAATGGGCGGCCCGGCCATGTGGCTGATCCTGGTGTGCAGCGTGTTCGGGACCGTGGTTTTTCTTGAGCGCTTTTTCCACCTGCACCGGGCCCAGATCCGCGCGGAGGATTTCCTGCGCGGCATCTTCAACATTCTGAAGCAGAAGAATATAGTCGAGGCGGTAAGCATTTGCGAGGAGACGCCCGGCCCCGTGGCCCGCATCGTTCGCGCGGCGATCCTGCACCACGATGAAGGGCCCGAAAAAATCCGCCGCGCGATTGAAGACACCGGCCTGGCCGAGGTGCCGCGGCTGGAGCGCAACCTCGGTCTGTTGGCGACTATCGCCCAGATCGCCCCGCTGATCGGTTTGCTGGGCACGGTGCTGGGCATGATGCAGATCCTGCTGGCCTTCCAGCAAAAGGCGCCGCTGATCCAGTCCGGCGACCTGGCCGGCGGCCTGTGGCAGGCGTTGATCTCCACCGCCGGCGGCCTCTTGATCGCGATTCTGGCTTATGCCGGCTACAACTTCCTGGTGACGCGGATCGAGGCGATCGTGCTGGACATGGAGCGCAGTTCCGCGACGGTCATGACTTTTCTAGCCGGCTTGGTGAAAGGCGCGAACAGTTAAGCCATGATCCCCTCCGGTCCACAACCCGTGTATTATCAAATTCGCTTCATGCGCCGGCGGTTCCGCCCGCGGCACCGGCTGGCCGCCGGCCGGCTCGACGCCGCGCCGCTTGTAAATATCGCGCTGCTCCTTTTTTTGTTCTATATGGTCGGCTCACCGTTCGTGTTGCAGCCTGGCGTGATCGTCAACCTGCCGGGTTCCTCGTTCCATGCCGGTGCGCCGTATGGGGCCATGGTGGTGACCATCTCGCAGGAAGGCATGGTGTTTTTCAATGACGAGCGCACCACCGTGAAGGGGTTGGCCGCGGCGTTTCAGCAGGCGGCGCACGATGCTCCTGATTCTACGCTGGTAATCGAGGCCGACGGCGGCGTCCGGCACAGCCTGCTGGTGGATATCTATAACATGGCGGAAGCCGCGGGTATCCGGCGGGTGGCCCTGGCGACCCGCGTGACGGCGCCCGCTGCAACCGGGCCGTAAAACCCAACGGAACCGATCGGGTCGGGTTGCGGATGTTGGGCTTGGACTATCAGATTTGACAGAGAAACACGATGAACTGGCGGCAATGGTTGCGACAAAGCGATTTTTTGGCCAACCCGCGGCTGACCTGGCTGGTGGCGATTCTGTTGGCCCTGGTCTGGCACGGCGCCTGGGCGGTCTGGTTGTCGGTTGCCAACCCGCTGCCGCCCGCTGCGCGCCCGCCGGCGCCGACGGTGTCATATATAACGCCGGGAGCTGAACCGGCCCGGGCCGAGGTGCGCCAACTTTGGTCGCCCGTGCTGTTCGCGCTCTCGTCTCCGGCGGGTTTCAGCCGGGCCGTGCTGGACGGCGAAGCCGCCATCCGGCCGCCGCTCAATCCGCCCAGCGCCTCTTCCAATCTGCTGGAGCATTTGTTGCCGCTGGCGCCGGCCGCGGCCTTGCCGGCCGGGCGCAGTCTGCGGGATGACGCCGCCCAGCGTCTGGCCGGTTTTCCCGACAGCCCCCCGCCACCCAGCCTGTTTCCTCCGACCACGGCCTCGGAACTTAACCCGGTGCAGGTGGAATTCACCGGCGGCCTCGCCGGCGCGGAGTTCGCGCGGCTGGACCTGCCCGATAACCCGCGCGCGCGTGACGCCACCGCCTGGGAGGCGCGCCTGTGGTTGGAATTCGACCCCGCCGGCGGCGTCCGGCACGTATTTCTCGACCCGCCAACGGAATCGGCGCAACTCAACCTGTATCTGTTGCATCTGGCCCAAAACTGGCGCTTGCGGAATCCTGGCGGCCCGCGCGGCGGCTGGGTGATCCTGCGCAATCCGGGCGCGGCCCGACTGGCGGCGGGCGCGGGGAAGGTTGCACCATGATTCCGTTGTCGCCGCCGCTGATTTTCCTGGTGCCGCTGGCTTTCACGCTGCTGCTGTTGTTCGCGACCGCCGTCTATTACGCCATCTGGCGTTCCGGCCCGCCGCACGAACCCACCCGCACTCGTATCTACCGCTGCGCCTATTGCCGGCATGTGTACGTCGTCCCCCACGATGTGCCGCTGGCCTGCTGCCCACGCTGCGATAGTATGAATGAAGCGGTCAAACTATAGGGCGAAGTTCAAGGTTTGATGTCGCCACTGGTTATGCTATGGAACATATATGAAGCTCGATCCGCACAAAATCAAACTGGCCCGCTGGTCGCCCAGCCGGGAGTCGGAACAGGTGACCACATTCCTTGCCCGGCCGGCGTTCAAGCCCGAGGCCGAGGCGATCGCCCGCGAAGTGCTGGCGGAAATCCGCAAGCATGGCGACTCGGCTGTCGCGCACTATGTCAAAGAGTTCGACGGTTTAACCCTGCCGCCGGCGCGGTTTGCCGTCACCCGCGAGGAGCGGGTCGCCGCGATCAACACGGTGGACCTGATTTTCAAGCGCTGTGCCGCGGAGGCGCACACCCGCATCGTCCGTTTCGGCAAGGCGGGCATGCGCAAGGAATGGACGATGGCCATGCCCAAGGGGGGCGTGCTGGGTGAACAATTCACCCCGCTCGAACGCGTCGGCGCCTACATCCCCGCCGGCGCCGCGCCGCTGGCCTCGACGGCCCTGATGACGGTCACGCTGGCCAAGATCGCGGGTGTGCCCGAAATTGTCGCCTGCACGCCGGCCGGCCAGGATGGCCAGGTCAATCCCTACCTGCTCTACGCGCTGGAGGTGGCGGGCGCAACCGAGATTTACCGTATCGGCGGCATCCAGGCTATCGGCGCCATGGCCTATGGCACGAAGACGATCCGCCGGGTCCAGAAGATTGTCGGACCGGGCAACGCCTATGTCACTGCCGCCAAGAAACTGGTTTACGGCGAGGTGGACCTGGACCTCGTTGCCGGCCCGAGCGAAATTGCCGTGCTGGCTGATGACTCCGCCCACCCGCGGCACATTGCCGCCGATCTGCTCTCGCAGGCCGAGCATGGCACGGGGCACGAGAAAATTCTGCTGGTGACCACCGCCCAGCGGATTGCGGAGGAGGTCCGCGCCGAGCTCGTTGCGCAGGCCGAAGCGCTCAGCCGCGCCGAGGCGATCGAACAGGTGTTGCGCGACGGCGCGCTGGTGGTCGTGGTGGACAACCTGGACGCCGGCATGGAACTCTGCAACCGTTTTGCGCCGGAGCACCTGGAGATCATGACACGCGAGCCGCGCCGCTGGGTAAAGAAGGTACGCAGCGCGGGTGCGATTTTCGTCGGCCCCTGGACGCCGGAGTGCGCCGGCGATTTTGCGGCTGGACCGAGTCACGTTTTGCCGACCGGCGGCACGGCGGCGATATTTTCGGGACTGACCGTTGAGGCTTTCCGCAAGCGCGCCAGCATCATTTCCCTGACGCGCGCCGATCTAGCGGATGTGCTCCCGATTATCGAGGCTTTTGGGCGCGTCGAGCAGTTGGACGCGCATACGCGCTCGGCAACGATCCGGTTCGAGCCGGAGGCCAAGGGCTGATTGTATGATGGCAACCGCGAATCATTCCAATCGCCGTTCGCGTTATCCATAATATCCGCGGTTTCAGGTTTTTTATGAACAAGCTGATTCGCAAGACGGTGCGCGAGTTGGAGAGCTACACGCCCGGCGAGCAACCGCGCGGCGGGGGCTTCACCAAGCTGAACACGAACGAGAACGCCTATCCGCCGTCGCCGCGCGTAGCGCGGCTCCTGGCGCGGTACGGCGCGCACGCCCTGCGCCTGTACCCGGATCCGGTTTGCCTGCGGCTGCGCCAGGCGCTGGGGCGGCGGCTCGGTTGCGCCCCGGAACGTATTTTTGTGGGCAACGGCTCGGACGAGGTGTTGCGAATGGCGGTGCAGGCTTTCACTCCGCGCGGCGGCTGCGTGGGCTATTTCGAGCCATCCTATTCGCTGTACTCCGTGCTGGCGCGAGCGGAGGGATTGGCTACCCGGCCGGTTTGCCTGCCGCCGGATTTTACCTGGCGAATGCCGCGCGCATACCGGGCCGACCTGTTTATGCTGGCCAATCCCAATGCCCCAACCGGCATCCAGTATCCGAAGGCGGAAGTGCGGGCGTTTTGCCGTCGCTTTCCCGGCGTTGTGCTGATTGACGAGGCGTATGTGGATTTTGCCGATGACAATTGCCTGGACCTGGCGCGACAGCCGAATGTTGTCGTGGCGCGCACGCTCTCGAAATCGTTCTCCCTGGCCGGGTTGCGGCTGGGATACGTGGTCGGCCCCGCGGCGCTGATCGCGGCCCTCTACAAGATCAAGGATTCCTACAACGTGGATCGGCTGGCCCAGGAAATCGCGCTGGCCGCCGTCGGCGACTGGCCGCACATGCGCCGCAATGTCGAACGAATCAAAGCCACTCGCGCGCAGACCGCCGCGCGGCTGGCGGCCATGGGTTTCACGGTATTCCCGTCGGCGACGAATTTTCTCTGGGTGCAGCCGCCGTTCCGGCCGGCTCGCGCGGTTTTCGAGGAATTGCGCCGCCGGCGGATTCTGGTTCGGTATTTTCCCGGTCCGTTGACGGGAGCCTACCTGCGTATCACGATCGGAACGCCGGCGCAGATGGCCAAACTGATGGGGGCCTTGGCCGCCATCCTGGGAGGCCGCGCGCCGCATAAAAAGGGAAAAACGTGAAGGTCGAATCGGCGCCGTTCAGTTGCCGTTGTTGACGCGGAAAGACAAGATCGGATTTGTTATCCAGGAGCGCACCATGCGAAAGGAAAAGGATTGCCTCGGCGAGCGCGATGTGCCGGATGAAGCCTGGTATGGCATCCACACGGCGCGTTCGCTGGAAAACTTCAAGGTGTCCGGAACGCGCATGCCCGTGGAAATCATCCACGGCATCGTCAAATTGAAATGGGCCGCGGCGCGCGCCAATACGGCGGTTGGGGTGTTGGCTCGGGAAAAGCGCGATGCGATTGTCCAGGCTTGCCAGCGCGTGTTGAGCGGAGCAATGGACGACCAGTTCCCGATAGATGTTTTCCAAGCCGGCTCCGGTACCTCAACCAACATGAATGTCAATGAGGTGCTGGCCAACCTGGCCAACGAGAGCCTGGGCGGGCGCAAGGGCGATCGCGGCCTGGTACACCCGAACGACGACGTCAATTTGAGTCAGTCCACGAACAACATCTTCCCCTCGGCTATCAAAATCGCCGCGGTCGAACTCTCCGGACGGCTGCTGGGCGCCCTGCGCCGGCTGATCGCCACCTTGCGGCAGAAAGAGGAAGCGTTCGCCGACGTGTTCAAGACCGGCCGGACCCATTTGCAGGATGCCGTGCCGATTACTCTGGGCCAGGAGTTCGGTGCCTGGGCGCGCGCCTTGGAAAAGGATTTGAAGCGGATTGACCACGCCCGCCAGAAAGCGCACGAACTCGGCGCCGGGGGTACGGCGGTCGGCACCGGCCTGAACACCAAAAAGGAGTTCCGGCCGGCGCTGATTCGTGAGCTGTGCGCGCTGACCGGCGCGGTATACGAGGGCGCGCTGAACGGGGTGGAAAACACACAATTTCTCACTGATCTCGCCGAGTTGTCCGGCGCATTGCGGCTGCTGGCGCTGGATTTGCAGAAGATCGCCAACGACCTGCGCTTACTGGCCAGCGGCCCGCGCACCGGCTTCAACGAAATTGTCCTGCCGCCGGTTGAGCCGGGCTCCTCGATCATGCCCGGCAAAATCAACCCCAGTATTTGCGAGGCGCTGAACATGGTCTGTATCCAGGCGCAGGGACATGACCACGCGGTTGCGCTGGCCTGCGGCGCCGGCCAGTTGGAACTTAACACGCATATGCCGGTGCTCGGCTTTAACCTCGTCGCGGCCCTGAAGATCCTGGAACGCGGCTGCGCGATGTTCGAGGAGAAGTGCGTCGCGGGCATTCAGGCCAATCGCGAGGTCTGCCGGCGTTACTTTGAAACCAGCGCCGGCCTGCCGACGCTGCTCAATCCGCGCCTTGGCTATGATCGGGTCGCGGAGTTGGTCAAGGAATCCATCCGGACCAACAAGTCATTGCGCCAACTGGTGCTGGAAAAACAACTGTTGAGCGAGGCCGAATTCAACCAATTGCTCGAAAGCTCAATCGGTCCGAATCTCTAAACCGCTTGCCGTAGCGGCGGGCACGCCTGTTTTGGACTCAGAAGTGCGGCCGGTCCCAGAAATCCCACCGCAGGCCGAAGAAAAACGAGAATCCGTTCAGATCACCCTTGAAAGCATTGTTCAGCGCATAAACGGAATAGCGGGCCTCTAATTCCAGCGCAAGCGCGCTGTTGCGGACGGGGTAGATGTCAACCCCGCCGCAAAAATGTCCGCCGAGGAGGCCATGAGTATTGTCCTGCTCGTCGGCTTCCGGATCTACGCCGGGAATTGTGCTGTCAACGAATCCCATGTCGGGCCCCACTCCGCCCCAGGGCACAAACATGCCCGGGCTCGTGAATTTGCGCCGCAGGGTGATGGAAAGCAGGTTGGCGGTCAGGCTCGCGCTGCGGTAGGTCGGGGTGTTGTCCCATTGTTGATCCGCGCTCGCGGTCCAGCGCAGCAGCGCGAAATCCAGGTCGTAGGGCCGGTAGATATTGAGCGTCAGGGCGGCCCCGAATCCAAATTGGTTGTTGGCCGTGGCTTCCTGAAAATTATTGCGCTCTTTGAAAGTGGCCGCATTGTAGATCAGGGCGCCAAACGGCCGGAGGGAAAGTTCATTCCAAGTGGGCTGCTGCGCGTGGATCGGACCCGCCGCGGCCAGTAATCCCAGCAGGATGGCGATATATTTGTTCATTCGGCCCCGGCTTTCTCGGCCGCATCAGCGGGAACTGCCGCGGCCGCTTCGGCGCGGCGGCGTTCCGCGCCCCAGACGTCGTCGTCGTAAATATCCACCTCGAACCAGCCCAGCAGGAAATCCAGAATTTCGCCCGGGTTGAACCCGGCGCGGAGATTCAGTCCCAGTCCGATCACGCCCTCCACTTGCGTGTAGTAAGCGGCTGGGTGGCGGGTGCGGCTGCCGACGGGATGCGGCAAGGCCACGAGCAGCGTCTGGCCGGCTTCGTAAGTCTTGCCTCGGTCAATGGCATCCGGGCGGCCGCCCCAATGATCGCGACCGATCAGCAGCGCCTGCACATCGCGGTCAACCGGCGGCGTCTGCAGCTTGTTCTCGTACTGGAATTCCGGCGCGGTGAATTCATTGTGATAAGTCGTCGGCGTCAACCATTGCCCGTTACGCAGCCCAACCTGGGTGGCGTCGAAAAGGATGCCGGATGCCAGCGGGCCGATCTGCCCCTTGGCGCCCGCCCCGGCGCCGACCGCGAAGTTGAACATATCCATGGCGTCACGCCCGCGATCCGTCCAGTAACCGCGCGGCGTACCACAACCGCCGGCCCCCAGCAACAGGCCCAGCCCCAGCAGTGTCAACAGACGCTTTTTCATCTGTTTCCGGGCAAGCAGGCGGAATGCCACAGATCCCCAACAGAAAAAGCGGCCGAGCGGCCGCCTTTTCCCTTGCCCCTGACCCGCGCTTTAGAAGAAATACCGGGTCGCGAGCGTGACGGTGGCGTTAGCCGCCTCCAGTTCATCGTTGCGGGCAAAAAAGTCGGTCGTAGCCACTTCGCCCTCGATCGCCGGCACGATGGAAAGATTGTCGGTCACAAAGAACTTGATGCCCAGTTGACCGCCGAAAATAGCGCAGTTCTTCTCCTCGGCGTCGTCAATGTTCTGATACTTCGCGTGGCCAAACTCAAGCGAAACGCCCACGTATGGAATGACGTCAGTTTCCGTTTCAAAGTTATACTCGGCGCGCGGCCCGAAGGACCAGAGTGTTTCATTATCGTTGTCCAGAATGCGAACGCGGCCGGCCACTTCGAGCAGATCAATTACGAAGTAGCCGTATTGGCCGGACAGGCTGAGGACTCGGCCGTTGATGGACGTGAAATCCAGCAATCCGCCGCCGCCAATTTCGCTGGTGCCTTGCCAGAGGTTGTTGACCGCCAATCCGCTGGTCGCCAACACCGTAACCATCGCCGCCATAAGCAACATTTTCTTCACGCCGAACTCCTTTCGTCTTGTGGCGGGAATATGTTGTATTCTGCAACCGGAATGTCAAGGGCGGAGCGCCGTAAAAACTTGGATTTTCGCGACCGCCCCCGTCCCCCTGCCGCGACACGGCACGCGGCGCTTGTCGCATGCCATTGGAGATAATGGGCCGGCAGACCGAAGGCGAAAATCAGAGATGTATCCCGGCATCGAGGAAAGAAATGAGCGGCATTGACACGGCGCATATCAAATATATGGTGAGTATAAATCCACATGAGCAAATAATTTAACAGGGACCGCTCCCAAGTGTAGTAATATGAATATAGTAATAAATATGTAATTATTACTATTCTGGTTTTCAGATTTTTTGGAGGAGGTGTGGCTTGAGAAGCAGGTGTTCCTCCAGATGCACGTGGTTGGCCGTTGGTTTGATTGCATGGTTACCCGCTCCAATGTTGTCCGCGGACACATCGCTCAACCGGCTGGGCTGGGACATGACTTTCTGCGACGACTTTGACGGCACCAACATCAATTATTCAAAATGGAACGTCAATAACTACGGCACTCCGGCCAACAACGAACTTCAAGCCTACACCCCGGATTGCGTGTATGTCGAAAACAGCGTCTTGGTGCTCAAGAGTGATCGCAACTACGATCCGGGAAAATACTGGGGTCGGGAGTTTATCTCCGGGAAAGTGGATACGGCCGGACATTTTGCGCAAAAATACGGATTCTGGGAAGTGCGCGCCCTCCTGCCCAGCGGCACGGGTCTGTGGCCGGCCCACTGGATGTTGAGTTACAGCGGCTGGCCACCCGAAATAGACGTCATGGAAATGATTGGCTCCGTGCCGAACCTCATCCGCATGAGTGTCCATTGGGGCCCGCTGCCGGCCGGTTGCGTCTATCCGTGGGATTGTGGCCACACTGCCGGCGGCGATTACTGGAATGGTGACATGACTTGGGACTACCACACCTTTGCCGTGGAGTGGGACTGGTGGGGCGCCAAGTTCTATATTGACGGCATTGAACGCGTCGGCTGCTACTCCGGCACCCCAAATGAGCCGATGTTCTTCATCCTCAACACCGCCGTGGGCGGCAATTGGCCGGGTTATCCCTACGGCACGTCATTCCCGCGCTATCACTGCATTGACTACCTGCATGTCTGGCAACGATGCAATGGCCGGACCCTCCTCAACGGCGGTTTCGAGGAGGTGGACAACGACCGGATTTACGACTGGAACACCTACGACAACGGCAACGTGGTGCGCGATCCGGTGAGCGGCAACGCGCGCAGCGGCGGCACCGCCGTCAAGCTCTACGGCCGGTTCACTGGCGTCGAAAACTGGTCGGGCCTCTACCAGGACATATACGCCGGCGCCGGGGAAATGGTGGAGGGGTCGTGCTGGATCATGAACCGGCCCGGCGACACCCTGCAAGGCAGCAATACGGTTCAGGTCAAGCTCGAGTTCCTGGACAGCGGATTGAACCCGCTGTCCCGCCACATTTTCACGGCCGCCGACAGCAACAGCCCTACCACTTACCGGCAGGTCCAAATACGCGAAGTCGCGCCGGCGAATACCGCGCGGGCCCGGTTGGTTTGCGAATTAACCCAGCGTGGCGACGCCGCTGGCGCGATTGATTTGGACGACGCGGCCCTCACCTTCGTAACCCCGTTCACCTATCGGACCCTCCTGAACCCCGGCTTCGAAAGCGTTTATGGCAACGATTTCGCCGTCTGGCACGAGATCAACGGCAATCAGATTCCGGAAACACTCACGAACAATCTCTATGAAGGCGCCAAAGCGATCCGATTCCTGGAGGGCAGCGATGGAACCGGCGGCGTGTCCATGGTTTACCAGGACATCCCGACGCGCGAAGGCGAATCCTGGACTGCCACCGTCCATGCGCGCAACCGCGACGGCGAGCCGCTCACCGGCAGCAGTTATGGCTTCCTGCGCCTGGAATTCTCGGACGAGAACGGCGCCGTGCTCGCGACCAACGACCTGGTCACGGTGACGGCCGCCGGGCCTGCTGGCTATTCAAACTTCCTGCTGACGGGCATGGCGCCGGCCGGGGCCGCCTTCGCCCGCATTCTGGTCGGCTTGATCCGGGATGGCGTCGGCGGCGGATCCATGGTCTGCGACCTCGCCGACCTGACTTCGCTCTCGTCGAATGCTACGCAGCTCATCAACCGCGACTTCGAAATGTTCGACGGCACGAATTACTTGAGCTGGACATGGTATTCCGGCGTGCCGTGGAACACACAAAACGACACGGCCAACGGGCGCAGCGGCACCAATGCCGTCTGGCTGTTCGGCCAGTTTACGGGGATGTCCGCCTCCAATTATTCCGGCATTTTTCAGGATCTGCCCGCTGCGCAGGGAGAGGTTTGGGAGGCGTCCGTCTGGGCGCAGAACCGGCCGGGCGACGCATTGCAGGGGCAGAATCGCGGCCGCCTGAAGTTGGAATTTCTGGACGCCGCCTTCACGCGGATTGACTATGACCAGTTCAGCATGATCACCTCGAACTCGCCGCAATACTACGAGCAGGTCGTCATCCGGCGCGTCGCGCCCACGAACACCGCCTATGCGCGCATTGTCTGCGAGCTGAAACAGATCAACAATGCGAACGGCTCGGTCAATTTTGATGACGCCGACCTTCGCCAGCTTACCGTGCAGGACGACCGCACGCTGCTCAACGGCGGCTTTGAAGTGGGCGAGGAAAGCAAGTTCCTGAATTGGAGCGAATATGGGAACGTCCTGCCCAACATTGTCCATGAGGACGTCGCCACGAACATCCTGGAGGGCGCGGAGGCGCTCAAGATTTTCGGCCAATTCAGTGGATGGCCCAACAAATCCGGCGTCTTCCAGGATGTGCCCGTGACCGCCGGCGAGACGTGGCTGGCCTCGGTCTGGGCCAAGAACCGACGGGGCGACGCCCTGCAGGGCGCCAACACGGCGCGTTTGAAACTGGAGTTCGTCTCGGCGGTGGGCGAACGGCTTGAAACCAATGCATTGACCATCCTGGACGCCGCCGCGCCCGACGACCAGTGGCGGTACTTCGTCATTCGCCAGCAGGCGCCCTACGGCGCTGCGCGCGCGCGCATCGTGCTGGAAATGAACCAGTTCGCGGATGCCGGCGGCGCGGTGAATTTCGATAACGCCGCGCTGCGGCTGGTCACGGACTCCGATCCGGAGCGGGCGCTCATTGACGGCGGCTTCGAGCAGGGCGTGCAGGACGAGATGGGGAGTTGGGACCGCTACGGCTACGCCGGCGTGACCAACATCTTCCGCGACCCCGTCGCCGCCAACGCCCGCAGCGGCGGGGCATGCCTGCAAATGCACGGCGCATATGACGGCGCCCGCAACCAGTCGGGTATTTTTCAAAGCATTCCCGCCAAAGCGGGGGAGCTTTGGGATGCGCGGGTCTGGGCGCGCAACCGGCCGGGCGACGGGTTGACCGGCAGCAACACCGTGACGCTCAAGCTCGAGTTTATTGACCAATGGAACAATCTCATCCAGGTCAAAACCCAGCTCATCCTGCGGGCCGGTTCCCCGACTAATTACCAGGAATTCGCGCTGCGCGACCGCGCGCCCTGGGGCACGCGCCTGGCGCGCGGAGTCATCCAGATCGAACAGGTGGACTACGCAGGCGGTTCAATTAACCTCGACGATGCCGGCTTGCATGTGATTACCGCCGCGGAGGGCGCCGATCTGGCCAACGGCAACCTGGAGCACTTCACCGGCCCCAATTTCCTGAACTGGACAGCCTACGGCAATGGCATCACCAATGTGATCCGGGATCCGCAGACGAACGCCATGGACGGGGTTGGCGCGCTGCAGATTTGGGGCGAGTATTCCGGCTCGCCGGCCTTCGCGGGCCTGTATCAGGGCGTGCCGGCGCAGCAAGGTCAGTTGTGG
Organism: uncultured Verrucomicrobiota bacterium; assembly: GCA_964570325.1. Taxonomy (GTDB): domain Bacteria; phylum Verrucomicrobiota; class Kiritimatiellia; order CAIQIC01; family CAZMXS01; genus CAZMXS01. The sequence continues at coordinate 16,032 of CAZMXS010000050.1, forward strand.
CGGGCCACCTGCTGGGCCCGGAATCGTCCCGGCGATAAATTGCAGGGCGCCAACCAGGCGCGGCTGAAGCTGGATTTTGTAAACAGTGCGGGGGGGCTGATCGGCCAGTATGTCATGCCGGTGGTGGATGCCGCATCGCCGACGAATTATCGCCAGCATACGCTGATCGCGCCCGCCCCGGCGGACTGCGCGGAGGTGCGCGTCGTTCTCGAGATCATGCAGGTGGGCTACCAGGGCGGTTCGGCCAACTTTGATAATATCGCGCTAGATGTATTGCCGGCCCTGGCCGGCACGCAGGCCCTCGCGCGGGTGATGCTGGCGGGCCCGCAGTATCCCGGCAACCTGGATGCAGTCTGCTTTACCAATGACCTGGTGTTGCACAGCACGGCGCAACTCAACCTGGAAATCGGCGGCACCAATAACAACGCGCGCTGGGACCGCCTGCTAGCCGGCGGGAATTGCACCTTGGGCGGGACGCTAGTGGTCAGCTTGGCGTCGGCCTTCGCCACTTACGTTCCGCGGGTGGGCGAGCATCTCGAGATTATCCGGGCGACCAATGTCGCCGCGGCATTCAGCGCGTTCAACGGACCGGCCGGCGAAGGCGGCAGCGCCGCGCTCAACCTGGAGGTCACGGCGACCAACGTCAGCGTGGTCGTGGTTCGTGAACTGGATTCCGACGGGGATGGCCTGCCTGACTATTGGGAGCAGGCGCACTTCGGGTCGCTGCTGGGCGCGAGCGCGGCGCTCGACGCGGACGGCGATGCCTTTAACAACCTGGGTGAATACATCAGCGGCACGCAGCCGACCAGCGGTGCGTCATTCTTTCAAGTGGAGCCGGCGGGCGCGGCCCGCGTATTGCGGTGGAACGCTGTCTCCGACCGGTTGTACACAGTTTACTGCAGCACCAACTTGCTGTATCCGGGCTGGGAGGCGCTGGCCACCAATCTGCCGGCCACGCCGGCGCTCAATACCTTCACGGACAGTGTCCATAACAGTTACCCCGTCTTCTACCGGATCAAAGTGCGGCGGCCGTGACGCCCGGCTGGCGCGGCTCAAATGGCCCGGGCATTGAAGATGCGGTCGCCGGCATCGCCCAAGCCCGGGAGGATGAAGGCCTGATCGTTCAAGCCGGCATCAATCGCGCCGACATAGATCTGGGTTTCGGGAAACTTCCGCAGCACTTTTTCCAGCCCCTCCGGCGCGGCGATCATGGCCAGGAGCTTGGTGGACCGGGCGCCCCAATCGCGGATGGCGGCCAGCGCGGCGAGGGCCGATCCGCCGGTGGCAAGCATGGGATCGAGGATGAGCGCGACATCCACGGGGTTGGCGGGGGAGAGTTTCTTGTAGTATTCGACCGGTAACTTGGTTTTTTCGTCGCGGTAAAAGCCCAGATGCCAGACTTCGGCCTCCGGGATCAGGTCCAGGACGGGTTCCACCATGCCCAGTCCGGCGCGCAGGATGGGGATCAGGCCGATGCGTTGGCGCAGGATCTGGCACCGGGCCGTGGCCAGCGGGGTGGACACGGTCGCGGGAACCAGTTGCAGGTCCTGGGTGGCCTCGTAGGCCAGCAGGGCGGCAAGGCGGTTGACCAATCGGCGGAATTCCGCGGACGGGGTGTCGCGGTCCCGCAGGCGGGCCAGGTGGTGCTGAACCAGCGGATGCTTGATCTCAAACACGTTTTTCACGTGAACGCCTCCTTGTTCGGGCCGGTCAAAAACAAACGGCAACCACATCCGTTATACATGGGCAGGGGTGACCACGGGAAGCTTGCAAACGCCGGAAACGCGCCAAAAAAAGTGTCGGGGTGCGCGGGTTGACTGGACTCGAAACTTGAACATCCCGGTGGGTGAAATAGTCTTTAATAATGAAAGGATTTGACGGAGCCCGCAGGTCAGGGTAAGTAATCAGTAAAGCGTTTTACCCGCGGGGCGGTATGCGGTGTGTTTTCTGTTGTTTATTGCGGCGTTAATCATTCCGATTGCGAGGGCGCCATGAGTGCTGTGATTCGAGTGCGAAGGCTCACCTGGACGGCGGCGGTTCTGCTCCTGTGCGCATGGCCGGCGGCGGCGCCCGCCGAGGTGATCCTGCAGTTCTTCAACAACACGTGGAACGAGATCACCGAGAAAATCCCCGAGCTGGCCGAGGTCGGTTATGGCGCGCTCTGGCTGCCGCCCCCGCAGAAGGCCAGCGGCGGGCTCTCCGTTGGCTACGATCTCTGGGATCCCTTCGATCTCGGCAGCAAGGACCAACGCAGCTCGGTCAAAACCCGCTACGGCACCGAGGCGGAGCTTTTGCGCCTGATCGAGACCGCGCACCGCCACGGCATGCGCGTGTACTTCGACAATATCATGAACCACCGCGCGTTTGATATTCCCGGTTACAACGAGAATACCCCGGTGGACATCTACCCGGGCATGCTCCCCGAGGATTTTCACTTGCGCACGACCGAGGACGGCTTTTTCCGCAAGTGGGATAACACCGTCAACTGGGGCAGCACCTGGGAAGTTCAGTACCAGAACCTCTCCGATCTGATTGACATCGCCCATGAGACACCCAACGGCAATTTCGGACCCAACCTGGGCGACTCGCACCCCAAGATCTCCTTTCTGCGCCACCCAGCCAATCCCGAATACTACGATTGGCATCCCACCCTCGGCCACGTCGGTTTCTACAGCACCAATATCACCACCAATACGCTGGCCTCCGACTACTACAAAGAAGATGTGGGCGGCTACCTCTGCCGCAGCGTGCGCTGGCTGGTGGATCGGACGAAAGTGGACGGCCTGCGCCTCGACGCCGTCAAGCACGTGCCCGCCTGGTTTTTTGGCGACCAGGACTCCGTCAACAAGGACGCCAGCGAGGCCGGCTATTGTGGCCAGGCCCAGTGGATGTTCGACCGCTGCCGCGGGTTCCAGGACACCAACAACCTGCGCGATACGGTCTTCGACACGGAAAAGAGCTGGGGCCGCGATGACTTGATGATGTTCGGCGAGCACATGGGCGAACCTCCGCCCTATAACGAATACTGGGCCGCCGGCATGCGCCTGCTTGACGCGCGCACGCACCAGACCCTCAACGACCGACTGTGCAATGCGGGCGGCCTTTACGGCCTGGACACGGCCGACTACATCTCCGGTTTCCAAATGGGCGCCAGCCTCGGGGTCTACTATGCCAAGAGCCATGATGACAACGTCGCCTACAACGAACATCTGCATAACGCCATCAATCTGACTCGCGCCGGTTTGCCCGACATCTACACCGACGGCAACCGGCACGCGGAAACGCTGGGCCAGAGCGGCGGCGCCTTCCCGCGACATGCGAACACGCAGTACCTCGGCCAATGGGGTGACAACCGGATTCCAAACCTGGTCTATATCCACAACCAGTTTGCCCGCGGCTATCAGCGCAGCGTCTGGGCAGATGGCGATGTCCTGGCGTATGAGCGCATTGACAAGCGCGTCAACCCCGCCATGAGCGACGCCGCCGGCTGCACGATGTTGGTGATGATCAATGACAATACCTCCGCCGGCGCTTCGCGTGACGTGCGCGGCAATATCAGCTTTCCGCACAGCGGCGGCACGACCAATGACGCCTATCTCTACAACTACTCCAGCTATGGCGGCGGCTTCTACACCTACGCCTCGGCGCTCGACGGCGTCATTATCCCCGCCTCCGGCTACTTTGTCTTCTCCTACCGCAGCCCCGAGGAGTCGTCCCTGTGGCAGGGCGGGGGCGGCAAGCCGATTACGATCTATGAGGGCAACGGGCAGCCCGCCGGCTGGGTCTCCTACGTCCGCCGCGACGGCCCGGACGGCGATCCCGGTTTCAACCCCTATGGCGTCAGCGATCCCAACAATGGCGATTATGCCTACACTTACTATGTGCCGCGCGTCACCTCCCCGACCAATCTGCGCTTCACCGCGCGCGTGGACGGTTCCGCGATCAACACGTTGTTCAAACTGGACGGCGGCATGCAATTGAATACGGCATTTCACTCCAGCGGCGACCCGCGCGACTACCCGCCCGGCAACGAGGGTGGCTACGACGTGTTCCTCGGCTATGAGCAGGCGGCCTTTGTCAGCCGCATCGGCCCCGAGAAGTTCGGCGCGGTGGACAGCGCGCGCAACCAGATCGGATCCGCCGGGGCCGAGACCTACATCTTCACCGTGGGCACAGCCGGCTTCGCGACGAATCACTGCACGCGCACCAACGACTGGAGCGGCAGCGAGACCGCCAAGTTCGTTTACCACGACCCCACCGCCACCACCGATTATGGCTATTCCCAGTTCTGGCCGCCGCCGCAGAGCGCCGCCGACGCGAACATCTACTTCTGGGTCAAGACGGGCAACAAGGACCAGTGCAACCGGGTCTACATTTATTACACCACCGATGGCGCGTCCTGGCCGGAAGGCGCGGGCGGGCAGGGCGTCGGCAACACCAAGGTGGTTGAGCTGTACTGGCAGACCAATAAAGTGGACGGCAGCGAAACCAATGACTGGTGGGGCGAGAATTACATTCCGGCGCAGCCGGCCGGCACGGTCGTCCGTTACAAGATTGGCGCCTGTAAACAGCAGGGGTTCGCCGGCGCGCCGTGGTATGTGCCGTTCCCGAAGGGCGCGACCGAGGTCTCCCAGAAAACGCGGATGATGGGCACTTGGACCGTTAGCAACATCCATCCGCGCTCGATCGTTTACCGGCCGCACAACGACTGGGGGCTGACGTCCACCGGTCTGGTCGAGGGCTTCCACGTCATCAGCGCGCGCGTGTTTCTCGAGCGCGACAACCAGACGCCGATCTACAACACATTCATCCAGCCCTTTTACCTCGATACGATCGCGCCGACCGGCGTGGTGCTCTACCCGGCCGAGAACGATGGCCTTTACCAGAACGAGTACGGCGCGGTGGTCCGCGTGGACCCGACCGTCCAGCAGGTCTGGTACAACATCACGGATAACAACCCGGCCAACGACGACGCGGCCACCTCCAACTACTATGGCAACGGCACCAATGCCGCCGGCCAGACTTCCTGGGCGCCGGCCTACAAGGTCACGCCGACGTTGAGTATTTCCAATGCATTTCCCGACGAGTGGCGCTTTACGATCAAGAACATCCCGACCAGCGGCACGGCGGTCGTTCGCGTGCGCCTGTGCGAGCTTTCCTCATCCACCAACATGGCCTACAGCGATGCCGACGGCCATTACACCACGCTTACGCGCAATGTCTGGCCGCATGGGCCGGACACCCTCTTCGAGTTCGGCTGGCCGACGGCCGGCGGGACAATGGTCGAGCCGGGCTGGAGCGTCTGGGTCCGTTTCAGCAAGTCGCTGGGCGATCCCTTCGGCGATGACGCCCTGCGCGACCGGTTCACGATCAAGATCAACGACGTCACCCAGGGCAAGACCAACTACGTCGTCACCCGCGAGTACGAGTCCGGTCTGGGCAAGATCGCCTATGCGCTGCCGGAGTTGTTCAACGGCGATACGAACTTCCTGCACCACATCAGCGTCAGCTTCCTCGACAACGGCAGTGTTACGCACACCGCCGACCAGTATGTGCGGACCAAGGCGGCGTCGGCCGGGCCGCTGGTGCAGATCACCGACCCGCCGGAGTATGATTCCGATGGCCAGCCCTTCAAGATTGTCCTGCCCGACGTCGCCGCGCCCTCCTCCACGCAGCGCCAGTACCAGATCCGAGTTGAGACCGATCTGGCGGCCCAGAACTGCTGGATCCACTTCACCAACCACGGCCTGGGCTACACCTTCCGTCCCCCCGCGGTCACCAATCTGCTCACCGGCACCGTGGCCGTTGCCAGCGGCACCAATCTGGTCATCGGCACCGGCACGCTGTTTGACTCGCAAGTCGGCTCCGGCAGTCAGTTGCTGATTGCGTCCAACCGCGTGAATGTGGCGAGCGTCCTCTCCAGCACCACCTTGCTGCTCAACGCGAACTGGCCGGGCGCGCCGGCCTCCGGCCTGGCCGCGAATCGGATCAGCGGCAACCCGTGGGCCTCCGGCAGCAAGCAATACTGGACCTTCTTCTGGACCAATATGACCGCGGGCTACTTCACGTTCCGCGCCAATGTGGACACCAACAGCGCCGCCGGTTCGACCGTCCACGCCTACGCGTCGCGCAGCGTCACCGTTCTCTTCCGCGAGATGGTCACCGCCAATACCAACGACTATGACGACGATGACGACGGCCTCTATGATACCATGGAGTCCAGCCCGACCAATCTGCCGGCCACCAACCCGGAAACCTGGAACAACGGCGACGTCCATATCTGGTACATCTACGGCAAAACCGATCCGCTGCTGCCCGACACCGACGGCGACGGGCTGCCCGACGGCCTCGAGAGCGGCTGGCGCGGCCCGATTGATACCGCGCAGACTCTGACCAATGTGGACTTGAACGGCGACGGCTATCCGAACTTCATCGGCGACCGCGACCCGCCGTTCTACAACACCGTTCCCGACAACTCCGGCGTGCCCGGCTACAACTTCAATGACTCGCGGACCAAGCTGATCGCCGGCAGCATGACCGACCCGAACAACTCGGACACGGATTATGACGGTCTGCCGGACGCGGTCGAGGACGCCAACCGCAACGGCTGGGTGGACGGCGACGGCAGCGCCCTGGCGCCGAACCAGGATAAATCCACGCGCGCGAGCTGGCCGGATGGTGTCTGGGACAGCGCCTGGGTGGAAACCGATCCGAACAACTCGGACACCGATCGTGACGGCGCCAGCGACGGCTACGGCGAGGACACCAACTTCAACGGCCGAATCGAGGGCGACGCCAACTCGAACCGCGTCTACGACGCCGGCGAGGCGTGGAGCGAAACCAACCCGCTCGACCCGGACACGGACGATGACGGGCTGCCGGACGGCTGGGAGAAACAGTACGGCCTCGACCCGCTCGATAACGGCACCAACAGCCTGCGCACCGCCGCGCCGGGCGACGGCAACGCCGACCACGGCGCGCAGGGTAATCCGGACGGCGACTACTACGTGGTTGGCGGCGTGACCAACCCGCTGACCAACATCATGGAATACCAGAACGGCACCAATCCCCGGTGGTTCGACTCGGTCGAGCCGCCGCCGCCGGGCGCGGTCACGATTGGCCCCGGCCCGGTGCTCGCGGTTGTGGACGGCGTGACCAACTACCAGGAGTTCATGGACTGGAGTTGGAGCGACCTGAAGGTTCTCGATGAGTTCGAGGGCGAAGGCTACAACAATCAGGGCGGCGACGTTTATCCGGCCTATGTCTGGAACGGCAGCAGTTGGGTCCTCGACGGCTACGATTCCTCGCGCGACATGGTCGCCTTCTACGCCCATGACGGCGGCGACGACGGCTATTACTACTTCCGCGTGGACTTCCAGGATCTGCAGCCCTATGCCGAGGAAGGGTTCCTGGATATTTATGTGGTGATTGACACCGGTAATCCGAACAGTGGCGAGGTCGCCCTGCCCGACGACGTGGACCTGACCACCAGCAACAAGTGGGAGGCGGTGGTCGCGGTTTACCAGTCCAACCAAGGCCGGGTTTATGTGGACACCGACCGCGGCCATAATTCCACGGCCGAGGGCGACGGCAGCCACCTGACCGACTTTGGCGTCGAGGCGCGCGACCAGAACGCGGCCAATGGATTTGGGCTGGCCTACTTCAACGCCGCGCTGGACGCGGTCGAGTTCTCGATCAAACGCCAGGCGCTGATTGACGCCGGCTGGGTGCCCGGCCAGCCGCTGAACTTCCAGTGTTTTACCACCAAGGACGGCACCTGCAATACCTGCAACGGCGGCAAGCCCGGCGCCGGCGATATCGGCGGGCGCAATGACGTCCGCGACACGATCTACAACGATGATGTGGCGGAGGATTACTGGGAATCCCAGCAGGGCATCCGCAATGTGCTCAGCTCCTGGTGGTCGAGCGAGAACCAGGGCGGCCGCGTCAAACTGGCCCTGCTCATCCACGGCAACCAGGCGATTCTGCCCGCGAACGAGACGATGAACCTGATCAACAACGGCGCCGGCGCCGGTTATCACCGCGCGCTTGACGCGCACGAGCGTTACAGCCAGCCCGTCAATCTCCACATTACACCGACGCTGGCGGCGGCCATGGAATGGGCCAAGGTGGACCCCGCGGTCAGCCCCGCCTGGCGCGATGGGCCGGCGTTCAACGACCGGATTGCCCGCCTGGCGGCAACCAATATCGTCTATCTGCTGGCCAGCACATTCTCCGACCATATCCTGCCGTACTTCACGACGGAGTACAACCAGGACAACGTCCAACTGGCCAACGAGTTCCTCGAGCGCATCTACGGCGTGACGTTCACGACCAACACGCCGTTCTGGGTTCCGGAGCGCGTTATGGACAGTGCGACCTTCGCCAAGGTGCGCGCCTGCGGTTATCAGTGGACCGTGCTGGACCAGGACACCCATTTGTGGAACTGGTTCGGCCGCACCGACTCGCTCGGCGACAACGGCTACAGCATAAACCGCATCCACAGCGTCAACTGTTTTGTCATCAACAACCTGCCGACCGATTATCGGTTCAACAACTATGACGGCGGCTTGAATATGCCGCTGCGCAAACTCTACAATCGGCGCGCGCGCGGCCCGTGGGAACGACTGGTCGTGATCTTCAGCAATTGGGAGGACTTCGCCAACGGCGGCTCGGCGACGGCGTACGAGACCAATCTGCGTTGGATCGCCAATCACCCGTGGATCAAAGTCGTCGGCCTCGAACAGATTGCGAAATCCGAGATTGACCTTGGCGGCGGCTATTCCAGTTGGGCGGCGGGCATCGTGGACCGCGGCGCCCCAACATTATCCAAGCAAGGCCACGATTGGCTCAACCACGCCACTCGCGGCGACTACGACACTTGGTATCTGGGCACCAACAGCCTGGAGGAGGGATTGCAGAACAAGGTGTTCTCGATTCGCAACGGCGTCCCCGCTCCCAAGGCCTATGGGATGATGTACACCGCCGGGATGTTGACCGACGCCTGGGCGCAGGTGACGGCCATCGCCGACTCCAACATTTCCAAGCTCGCGCGCGGCGCGCTCCACGCCTCGGTCTTCGAGACCGCGTTTCATAATGAGAACGAGCATGACATCAGCCGCTGGAGCACCGGCGACTACATGTATCCCGCCAGCAATTACAATACGCTGGCCTCGTTTGCCAAGAATGCGCAGGCGCAGAGCCGCACCGCGGCCATCTATGAGCGCGTGGATGACTGGGCCGCCGTTGCCGCCGGCATTACCACGCCGCAGACGGCGGTCGAGGACGTGGACCTTGATGGCGAAAATGAATACATGCTGTACAACGACCGGTTGTTCGGCCTGTTCGAGCGGGTCGGCGGCCGGCTGATTGCGGCGTGGGTCCGCGACCTGGTCGGCGGCGGCATCTACCAGGCGGCTGGTAACCAAGTGGGCTACGCCGGCGCCGAGACCGAGGAGGAAGGCGCCTGGAACATGAACACCAACGGCACGATCATCGGCCAGGTGGTGGCCTACCGGACTTCGTGCCTCAAGGACTGGTGGGCTGGCTCAACCTATTCGACCAATTATGTTAATCAGCTTTACGCGTTTGTTGATTGGACCAACGGCTGGCGCATGACCTCGGCCGACGGCAACGTGCGCAAGACGGTCACCCTTGCGGCGCAAAGCTGGAACTTTGAGGTGGCTTACGCGCTTTCCGGCGGTATGGCCGGCCAGACGCTTTATGTCCGTAACGGCCTTTCGCCTGACCTCTACAGCCTCTTGATCGAGGGCCAGGCGCGCCTCGGCTTCGAGCAGGCGGCCGCTGGTGTACTGACGTTGGAGAATACCAACTATGCCAACACGGTCATCGCCAGCATCGGTTACAGCAATGCCGGTCATAACACGGGTTATAACCCGCTCGCGCGCGACGACGACACCGGCAAGGGCCTGACCAATTTCGCCTACCGGATGCGCAACCAGGCGCAGACGCACCAGGTGGAACTCTATGGCTCCGGCAACTTTGCCTTTGCGCTCGGTTTTCGCGCGATGCCGTCTGACTGGAACGCCGACGGGATGCCTAATCTTTGGGCCGACGACACCGGCTTGAGCACCAACGCGCAGGGTGGCGCGAATCAGGACGCGGATGGCGATCACTTCTCCAACTGGAAGGAATATGTGGCCAATACGGATCCAAACAACGCCGGTGATTACCTGCGGTTTACGCAATCGCAGGCCTCGCGGACCGGGATGGTTGTGCGGTTCCCGACTGCGCTGAACCGTCGCTACTATATTTGGTACGCCAACACCAGTGTCGTCCATGGTGTCTGGGGGCTGGCCACCACCAATCCGATCAGCGGCACCGGCGGCATCTATGAATGGGTGGATACCGGCGTGGCGACCGATCCGGACCCGGTGCAAACCACGAACCGTTTCTACCGGATTCAGGTGGACTTGCCACAGTAGGTTTTGAAGGGGCCGCCAACAACGGAAATACAAATCGGCCGCCCGGGCAAACCACGCGCGGTCTGGGTGTCCAGATAAGGTTTCGATTGTCGCCAGTCGGCGGCCCTGGCGGCGCCCGGCTGCGCTTGAAGTCTAAACTTCCGCTGCGTTTAATACGCGTTTTCCCGGCTGAAGAAGGTCCTGACGATGATCTTGAAGTCGAAGGCCAGCGACCAGTTTTCAAGGTAGTACAGGTCGTACTTGATGCGTTCGCTGATGCTGGTGTTGCCGCGCAGGCCGTTAACCTGGGCCCAGCCGGTCATGCCGGGTTTGGAGGCGTGCCGCCACATGTAACGGCTGATATCCTCTTTGAATTGCTCGACAAAGTGCGGCCGTTCCGGCCGCGGGCCGACCAGACTCATGTCGCCTTTCAGCACGTTCCAGAACTGCGGCAGCTCGTCCAGATTGTGCCGGCGCAGGAACGCGCCGATCTGTGTCCGCCGCGGGTCGTCCGGGAGCGCCCAGATCGGCCCGGTGTCGTCCTCGGCGTCCTCCGTCATCGTCCGCAACTTATAGATGGTAAACTCCCGGCCGCCCTCGCCGCAACGCACCTGCCGGTAAAATACCGGGCCGGGTGAGGAACGCTTGATCAGGATGGCCGCGATCGCCATCAGCGGCGCGGAGAGCGCCAGTCCGACCAGCGACCCGGCGATGTCCTCTGCCCGTTTGAACGCGCGGTTCCAAAACCGGTCGAGCGGCCATTTGCTGAAACCGATCAGCGGCACGTCGCCGACGTGTTCGACGCTGACCCGGCTGGTCAGCACGCCGAACAGGTCCGGGATCAGTTGGAACGGCACCAAGCCCCGCTCGCAGGCCAGGATGATCTGCACCATGCGCTTGTGCGGAAGGGAGGTGTCCGCCAGGATCACCCGGTCCACCTCGCCCTTTTCGATCAAATCCTCCAGGTCTTTGGCCGTGCCCTTGATCAGCTCAACGGGGACGCCGCGATCCGGCGGCTCGTTGTCGGTCTGCAGAAAGGCCGTCACCCGCGAGCGCAGGCGCGGTTCGTGCTCCAGTACTTGCTTGAGGTGCGCGGCCACAACGTCCGTGCCGATAATCACCACCCGGTTTACCGTTTGCCGACGGCGCGCAATATCGAGCTCGATGTTGAACAGGACATAACGCTCGATGAGCACCAGCGCGGCCACGGTGAAAAACGACAGGAAGGCGGTGATACGCGAGAAGGGCGGCTCGGTCCGGATGATGAACGCCAGCGCCACCGCCAGCAGGATACCCCAGCCGATAGCGCGCAGCAGGCGCGGAATCTTGTCGCTGAACGACCCGGTTTGCGGACGCGCGTACAGCCCGAGCGAGCGGAAGATAAACAGGAAGAGCAGTGTCGCCACCCCGCTGCCGTAGATGTAAATCTCGATCGCCGGCACGCGGTCATGGAACATCGGGATCCAGCCGGTGTAGAACCGGATATACACGGCCAGCAGGAAGCCAAAAAAAATGGCCAGCGCATCCGCCGCCAGGGCCGCCAGACTTTCCATGACCTCAAACGTGTCCCGATGTTGCCGCATCATTCACAGCATAGGCAACACGGTCGGAAGATACAAGCCGGGGCCGCGCGCGGCGCCGGGTCCGCCTACACACCCGGCCCGACGCGCGGTATGATGGTTTTCAGGGACGCCCAGCATGGCCCTGCAATTCAGATGTCAGGCGGTAGGGGGGGTGATGGTTCTGCTGCTGGCCGCTGCCGGCGCGCCGGGCGCCGACACCACGAATATGCTCACGGTCCGCGGCGAGACGCGAACGTTTATTGTTCATGTCCCGCCGTCCTACACGGGTAACCGCGCGTTTCCGGTGTTGATCATGTTTCACGGGTTGGGCAGCACGGCCGCCGCGGCGGCCTCCGCCTACTATGACTGGGTTACTTTCGCCGACACCAACCAGTTCATCGCGGTTTTTCCGGAGTCGCTCACGCCGCCTGGCAAGAATATCGAGTTCCCGCCCGGTCATGTCCTCATCACCAACTATGACCTGACCGGGAAACGCTGGGACATCGCGCATGTCATGACCAATGCCGCATGCCGTTGCGACTCGCCGGATATCGAATTCGTCGCTTTGATGGTTGGCTGGCTGGCGTCCAATTACCAGATTCGCGCCTCGAATATATTCACCACCGGCCACTCCTACGGCGCGCTTTTCAGCTATTATGCGGCCGTCTGCCTGACCGGTCGGGTGGCCGCGTTCGCGGAGCATTCCGGCGGCATCTACGAATACGACCTCGTGGTGAAAAAGTTCTGGTGGCCGATTGACGTGCCGACCAATGGCGCCACGTTGCAGGGAATGCTGCTGCATTCGCCCGCCGACGACACGGTCGGTTTCTCCAACAGCGTCTTGCTATACACCCAAATGACGAATTTCGGACACCCCGCGCAGTTTGTCCAGTTGCCCGACGCCCTCGGACATGGCTGGGATACGAATTGGAACCAGGCGCAGTGGGATTTCTGTCTGGCTCATTCGCCCTGGATTGACGCGGACGAGGATGGGATGAACGATTCCTGGGAATATCGGCTGGGCCTGGACCCCGCTACCAACGACGCCGCGCTTGATCCGGACGGCGACGGCGCCGCCAATGCCGCCGAGGCGCTCGCGGACACCCACCCCGGCAATGCCAACTCCGTGTTTCGCCTGGCCGCTCCCTCCATCCCGGAATCGGGCCGCTGCGAACTACGCTGGCCCGGCGTGGCTTCACGCCGCTATAGCATTTATCGCGCCACTAATTGGACTTCGGGCTACATTTGCCTCGCTGCCGGCCTGACCGGCAGCCCGCCGGTCAACGTCTATACCGATGCATTCGACGGCACAGCGGCCCGCTACCGGGTCATGACGGGGCGTCCATAGTTCCGTGGCCCCACGCCGTCGTATGATGAGCGGAAAGCGCGCCCGTTTCCACAAACACGAGCGGGAAGCGCTGCCGGTCGAATACCCGCCGCCGATCAGGCTTCCGATTCTTTCATTACCGGCAGGTTGATTCGGAACTTGGCGCCTTTGCCCGGCCGGCTTTCCACTTCGATGAACCCGCCGCTTTGCTTGACAAACCCGTAAACGGTGGACAGTCCCAAACCGGTGCCCTTGTCGCCCTTGGTCGTATAAAACGGTTCAAACAGGTGCTGCTGCGTTTCCTCGTCCATTCCGCACCCGTCATCGGCCACTTCGATCACGCATAACTGGCGGGGATCGAGCCGCCGGTCATTGACGCGCTCCGGCGCGGCCGCGGTTTTCTCGAAAACCCGGACGGTGATATGGCCCGCGTCGCCCACGGCGTCTCGCGCGTTGCCGACGAGGTTCATCACGGCCTGCTGGAGTTGCACCGGGTCAGCCAGGATCGGCCGGCCATTCGGGAAGGTGTCAATCCGCAACTGGATTCGGACACCGACGAGGCTGCGCAGGATGCTGCCCATACCCATAACCAGTTCGGCCGGGTCAAGCGGGGCGGGCTGGAGCGTCTGCTTCTGGCTGAAGGCGCGCAGCCGATCAATCAACCGGCCGGCATTTTGCCGGGCCTGGTTAATTACGGCCAACTCGGATTGCAGCTCCGGATGGGCGGCGCCCAACGCTTCGCACTGGTTGCGGATCACCAGCAGCAGGCTGTTGAAATCGTGGATGATTCCGCCAGTCATGCGGCCGAGCACCTCCAGATGGCGGGTGCGCAGCATGCGTTTGACTCGATTTTCCAACTCGCGGTTCAGGTTCTCCAGTTCGATCTGGTTGGCGCGCAAATCGGCTTCCAGCCGGCGCTGGTACATGGCCATATCCAACACGGCCTGCGCCTGCACAATCTCGAAGGGCTGAACGAGCAGGAAGAACGGCTCGCCGTTGAGCACGTTTTCCGGCGGTGGCAGGCGGGACTTGTCCACGAGAAAGACCAGGCTGAAATCGTGCCAGAGCGATAGCAGACGCAGGGCATTACGCTCCGCCAGCGGCTGGGCCAGCGCCCAATCCACCAGCGCCAGGTCGGGGCAGGTCTCCGCGCGCTGGGTTGAGTCGCAGTATTCCACCGCGCGGGTGGGCCGGTCGAACACCTCCTGTACGGCATAGCCGACGGCCTGCAATTGCGCCCGCAGATAGTCCGCGTCGGTCTCGGGGGGCAGGATCAGGATTAGATTTCCCCTGGGCATCCGGTTCCCGCCTTTACCGGGCGCGGCGCGCGAAAAAAAGCAGGTAAAGGATATAGCCGGCGAGAAAGGCGGCAAAGGAAAGGCCCAGCAACGCGGCGCCGGCCGGCCGCAGCCAGCCCGGCAGGTCGGGGTCGCGGCCCAACAGAAACAAAGCCACTCCGAGCAAGCCGGCCGCGTAACCGGTCGCGCGCATGATCCAGTAGCAACGCTTCATGTTTCCTATTCGAAGGAGATCAGCACGGCGCCTTCGCGCGTGCCTGGTTCGACGGACAGAATTTTGTGCGCCACCCGGGGCGCGCCGTCAATTTCAATGACCTGCCGCTCCTGGCTCGATCGGATAAACTGCTCCAGCGGTGTGCCGCGGCCGATAGCCTTCGCCCCGCCCAGGATCTTGCCGCCGGATTCGTTGCAGGCCAGCACGTTCAAGTCGGTGTCGCACACGATCGCGGCCAGGTGATGGGCCTCCAGCTCGCGCAGCACGGCGTCCTTGACCAGTCCGAGGCGGCGCACCTGGCGTTCCCCTTCGATCCGGACCTCTTCCACTTTCTCGGCGACCAGCTTTTCATAATGGGCTGAAATGTATTCGGCGGCCTGGGCGGCCGTCGTCTTCCGGTCCTCCAGCGTCTCGAGCACATTGGATACAAATCCGTGGAAAATCCGGCGCCCGGTGCGGTCCTCGCCCGCGCCACCGCCCACGTTCGCCCCGTCATCGGCCGCCTCCCCTGCGCCAGGGCTCTCGCTGACACCCAGCTCAAATGTGCGGAAACTGGCGCTTGACGGTCGGGATACGCCCCGGCGCGTCCCGGCCTCAACACCGGCGGATGTGCCGGCGGCGGTCGCGCCCGCGGCGCCCTTGCCCTCGCTGATAATGCCGATCTTGACCTTGTTCTCGCGGATATTGTTCACACCCGCCCGGGTCAAGAATACCTGCAAGCCCTGGCGGAGAATCTCGTCTCCGTTGGCGCAGAGCGCCGCGATGAATCCGCGCACATCGGCCGCCGCGACGGCCGGCAGGATGGTAATCCCCGAGACGCCCATTTTCTCCATCTTCACGGCCAGATCCTGGAAAAGCTTGAGGCCGGGCTCCAGCGTGATCGTGCCGTAACGGACCTGGCCCTCGCTGAAAAAGAGCGCCAGTTCGCGCACGCCCTTCAGCCCCGCCTCGAACAAGGGCATCCGCTCCTCGACCGCGCGCTGGAACACCGCGTGCTCCGGATGATAGGCGGCGGCCGTGTTCCACAGCATGGCCAGCGCTCGCGCGATATTGGTCGCCTCCGTGATTTTTTGTGGAGCGGGCGCGGATGCTGGAGGCCGGGTTTGCATTATTTCAACTGACGCGTTGCTTCTGCTTTTTCTTTGCCGCATACTAAAACATACCTTGGCTGGCGGCCAGTAAAAACCAACCGGCCAGGGCGGATGCCACGATGAAAAAGCAGCCAATCCTGCGAATGGAGTTGACCGAGCCGGCGGCGATCCAATTCGTGTCGCTGCCGCAACTGAACATTCATGTCAGCGAAAGCCTGATTTCCAACACGGTGTACCGCTGCTTTCTGCGGGAGCGCGATGGCCGCGCGGTTTCCGGCACCTGGCTGGGCGATGAGGAGCAGCCCGCTGTCGGGATGAGCTGGGATGACGCCAACCGGTTCTGCAAGTGGCTTAATACGCGCGCCCAGCAAACACCCGTCGCCGGCTATCTCTTCCGCCTGCCTCAGGAGACGGAATGGGAAAGCTATACGCGTTGCCGCGTCGTGACCGCGCCGCCTTGGGGCGCCGTCTGCCCGGACTTCGGCACCGACGAACACTTCCGCCGGATTGCCGCCAGCGCGGCGGCCGCCACGCGCTCCGCGCGCGCCCGGCAAAATGCCTGGGGCCTGTGGATCAACCAGCCGCGCCTGCAGGAGTGGACCGGCGACATCTTCGACCCCGAAGCCAACTACCGGATCCTGCGCGGGGCCTGCTGGTTCGGCCGCATCGAGGGCCGCGAGCAAGCGCTCTACTACCGGACCCCGGCGCCAGACCGGGGACTGGCGGGCACCGGCTTCCGCATCGTCGCGGTGAAGCCATGACGCCGGACGCCGGCTCGCCGCTGCGCCTGCTCGGGGTGGATTATCTGCATCTCAAACTGGCCAACGGCGACGATCTTTATGTAACCCGCTATGGCCGGCCGTTCCTTGACCATCTGCGGCCCGAGAACTGGTTTGAGAAGGAGTGGTTTGAACAGAGCCGCGAGAAATTGCTCGGGACCAGCACCGTCTACAAGGTCCGGACCAAGCCGGTGGCCGGCCGGGCCAAGGATCTGGTGGTCAAATGGTGCCGCGTCGGCGAGGTGGTGCCGCTGGACACCCTGACGCTCAATAAATTCGCCGAAGCGGAGTTCAACAGCCCCTATGAGGAATTCGCGTTAGTGATGGAGTTGCGCGCAAACCGGACGGGGCGCCTGGTGCTGACCCACCGTCCGCTGGCGATCTATGTGCCCGCCGAGCGGCTCAAGCTCTGGCAGACCGGCCGGTCAAAATCCAAAATCGCCCAAAAAAAGGCCCGCCATCGCGACGTTGAACTCGACATCTACCGCCAATACATCTTGATTTACGAGTGGGTCAAAGGACTCTCAATCGCGGAGCTGTTCGACGCCGGCGGCCTGCCCGGCGCCGACCGCGCGGCGCTGACGGCGGCCTTCATGCAACGCGCGACGGACGACCTGGCGCGCAAGGGGTATCGCGTGCTCGACATGAAGCCGGCGCACATCATCGTTCGGCCGCGGCCCGATGGCTCCCTGTCGCGCGATCGCGCGGGCGAAACCCCGTTCGCGCTGGTGGATTTCGAGCTGCTGATGCGCACTCCCGCGCATGAGGAGGCGGTCCAGGCCCAGCGCCGGGCCGAGTATCTCAAACGCCAGCGCGATCGGTTTATCCGGCCGAAAGGCGAGCATTTTCCCGCGCACCTGCATTCGATGCGAATCTGCGGCGTGGACTACGTTTGGGGCCACACCGAAAGCACCCAGGGATTCCTCTGGGTGGTCGGCAACGATCCGACGCTCTTTGATTATTTCCAGCCGGAACGCTGGCGGCGGACGCCGCGCCAGCGCCTCTCGCAATCCAATGAGGTTTATCACACACTGACCAAGGACAAAATCAATCTGGTCTGGAAGGTCTCCCAGGTCGGCGCCAGACCGGAGTTCGGTTCGGAAACGCCTGTCCCCCCCGCAATCGCCGCCCACGGCTGGAACAGCCCGTTCGAGGAATTCGGTATCGCGCTGGAATTGGCGCGCCGCGGCATCCCGACGGTTTATCCGCGCGCGATCTACATGACCGGCCAGGAGGCCGCCAACCCGGAGGATTCGCTCGACAATCGGCGCTACCACAGCCATGCCCACATCCTGACCCCCGATGGCACCCCGGTGCTGCGCGCGGATCACAACTACATCACCATCTGGGGCTTCTGGAATGGCCTCGATGAGTTCCTGGCTCATCGCGACGCCGAATACTGCAAGGGGCTGAACGGCCGCCAGGCGGTTTTGCAAGGTTGGATTTCAGAGGCTGAATTGGAGGCGCTGATGGCCAAGGTGGCGCGCGTTTTAGCCGGCATCGGCCTCGAGGATTTGAATCCCAAAGCGACACATTTTCTGCTCACGCTCAATCCCTCCGGTCAACTGCTCCGCGATTCTGACGGCACGCCTGCCGTGCGCCTGTGCAACTTTGAATTGATTCGCCGCCAGGATGGAGAGCCGCTTTTCAGCGATGGCCCGCTATGAGCGCCCGCGAGCCGCCAGAAATGAATGTTGGCTCCCAGCCGTTGGATGGTCTGCTGACCGGATTGGGCCTGACTAATCACGATCTGGTGGCCGCCTCCACCGAACAACTGACTCATAAGATGGTCCAGAAAGGCCGCAAGGGGCGGCGATTGACGTTCAATGCCCGCCAAAAGATCCTGAATGCGTTAAACCGGCGCACTGGCGGGCATTATTCATTGGAGCAGTTGTTCAACTATTGATCCGCCCCACCCGTTGAAACGGCCGCCGTCAGCGGAACGCGAACTGAAGCAACGCGCGAAGCTCAATCATCGGTTTCGTCGCCGAAGCTGGTGCCGACCGCGCGGGCGGCCAGCACCATCTGGTGCTGCGGCGGAACCGTTTTGAGCTGCGCGATGGCGCTCCGAATCGGAACGGCGATGATTTCGGATCCCCGCAGCGCCACCATCCGGCCGAATTTGCCCGCCGCCACCAATTGCGCAGCCATCCAGCCGTATTTCGTGGCTAGAATCCGGTCGTAGGCTGTCGGTGTGCCGCCGCGCTGCAGGTGCCCGAGTACCGTCACCCGCGTCTCGCAACCGGTGCCTTCCGTGATCTTGCGCGCGACCACCTCGCCCACCCCGCCCAACTGCTTGGCGTCGGTGCGCTTGACGTCATAAGCCTTGACCACCTCCCCGAGGTCGGGGCACTTCGCCCCCTCGGATACGCAAACAATGCTGAAGCGCTTGCCGCGCGTCGTGCGGTCAATCACTTTCTGGAAAACGGCTTCCCAGCGAAAAGGAATCTCGGGAATCAGGATCACATCGGCGCCGCCGGCGAAACCGGCGGCCAACGCGATCCAACCGGCGTATCGCCCCATGACCTCGATCACCATCACGCGGTGATGCGCGGAGGCCGTCGTGTGCAGACGGTCAATCGCTTCCGTCGCGATGTGCACGGCGGTGTCATGCCCGAAAGTGATGTCAGTCGCGGCGAGATCATTGTCAATGGTTTTGGGCACACCGACCACGCGGGCGCCAAGTTTCATGAACCGCTCGCTGATATGCATCGAGCCGTCGCCGCCAATGGCAACCAGCGCGTCGAGTCCCCAGCGCCGATAGTTTTTGAAGGCGCGCGCGGAGGCGTCCACAATGACGGTTTGGCCGTCCGGCGCTTCCTCGGGGTAATGCCAGGGGTCGCCCTTGTTGGAAGTGCCGAGGATCGTTCCGCCCAGGGCGAGGATGCCGGACACGTCGTGATTCTCCAGCTCGCGCATGCGGCCCTCGACCAGGCCCTCGAAGCCGTCCTCGATGCCGACAATGGTGGCCCCGTATTCATTCATGGCGGTCTTGGCCACGGCGCGGATGACGGCGTTGAGGCCGGGGCAATCGCCCCCGCCCGTCAGGATTCCCAGCCGGCGGATTTTGTTCTTGGGCATGGCGCGGCTCCATTAAAAGTTTATCTGTGCGTTGCGCGGCGAAATATAGCGGAATGGGCGCGTCGCCTGAACAAAAAAAGGTGCCCGGCACGTTGTTCCATGGGCGGGTGGGCCGTGTTACCAGTGGACCCGCAAGGAGCAGAAGAAGACCGTTTCGGTCGCTCGGTCCAGGGAACAGTACGCGGCGATGAAAGCCGCCATCGCGAACTGGCATCAGATCCAGCAAATCCTGGAGCGAATGGAACAGATATCGCGGTTGGTGATCTTTCGGACCCCACCCGATACGCGTCGCCGCAAGCCGTTGACGGATCGAGTATTAGGCCTTAACTAAGCGCCATTCGGGTCAGTCCGCGCATACGCGCAACCGGCACAAATGCGCGGACGGCTCCCTTTGCCTACTCTGCTGAAAAAGCACCGGTTTCGAT
>CAZMXS010000051.1:0-33821 GCA_964570325.1 uncultured Verrucomicrobiota bacterium
TTCGCGATGTGCGCCGATTTACCGGCACCCTGGCGCCCCAGTCGCAGTTCCTGGTAGCCCCGAAAGTGGCGGGCCGGTTGGATCAGTTGCTGGTTAATATCGGGCACGAGGTGCGCCAGGGCGATTTGATCGCCGTGCTGGATGGCGAGGAATATCGCCAGCAGGTCGAGCAGGCGCGGGCCGAACTGGAAGTGGCCCGGGCCAACACCCATGATACGCAGAGCACTTTGGAAATCGCCGCGCGCGATTTGGAGCGCGTTCGGGAACTGCGCAAGGAGCGGGTGGCTTCCGTTTCGGAAATGGACAAGGTCGAAGCTTTGCACAAGGCCGCCCAGGCCAAGCATGCGGTGGCCTTGTCGCAGATCAAGCAGCGGGAGGCGGCGTTGAAGGCCGCTGAAATTCGCCTGGCCTACACGCAGATTCGGGCCGCTTGGGAAGACGGCGACGGTACCCGCGTGATCGGGGAGCGCTATGTGGATGAAGGCGCCATGCTGCGCGCCAACGATCCGATTGTTTCGATCCTCGATGTCGCAACCCTCCTTGCGGTGGTGTTTGTGATTGAACGCGACTATCCGGCAATTGCGATCGGCCAGCCGGCGGCGGTGACGACGGACGCCTTTCCGGGCGAGGTCTTCCCGGGTCGCGTGGCCCGCAAGGCTCCGCTGCTCAGGGAATCCTCACGGCAGGCCCGCGTAGAAATCGAAATTTCCAATCCCGATCGCCGCCTGGCTCCCGGCATGTTTGTGCGCGTGGAATTGCAATTCGACCGCCGCGCGGAGGCGGTGGTGGTGCCGGCGGCGGCGTTGGCGCGGCGCAATGGGCAGACGGGTGTTTTTCTGGCGGACGAGGAGACCTTGCGCGCCCGCTTTGTTCCCGTGACGGTCGGCATTGTCAACGGTGAGATGGTTGAAATCCGGGATCCGCCGCTGGCGGGCCGCGTCGTGACCTTGGGACAGCATTTGCTGGAAGATGGGGCCGCCATCCGGATTCCCGAGGTGGAAGCGCCCGCCGCGGAAGCCGGCGCCAAGCGCCCGGGCGTCGCGCCTGCGGGAAGGAAAGGACGCGGATGAGCCTCGCCCGCGCCGCCATCCATCGGCCCGTTTTCACGACGATGGTTACGCTGATGGTCGTTATTTTGGGCTTGGTGGCCCTGCAGCGCGTTCCGCTCGACCTGATGCCCGATGTCACCTATCCCGCCTTGAGTATTTCCACCGGCTACGAAAACGCCAGTCCGGCTGAGATTGAGGAGTTGATCACGCGCCCGATTGAGGAGGCCGTCAGCGCGGTGCCGGGCGTGGTTGAGGTTTCTTCCACATCCGCCGAGGGCAACAGCGATGTAAGTGTCACCTTCGCTTGGGGGATGGACCTGGACGCAGCGGCCAATGACGTGCGTGACCGGTTGGATCGCGTCATGCCCCGACTGCCGGAAGAGGCCGATCGCCCCGTTCTGCGCAAGTTTGACCTGGCCAGTTTCCCCATCCTGATTCTTGGCGCGGCCAGCCGCCTGGATCCGCTGCAGATGCGCAGCATCATTGATCATCAGGTGAAATATCGCATTGAGCGGGTTCCCGGTGTGGCGGCGCTGGATATCCGCGGCGGACAGGAGCGTGAAATTCATGTCTGGCTGAACGCGGACAAGGTCAAGGCGCTGGGCATTCCGCTCGGCGTCCTCGCCGCGCGGATCAAATCCGCCAACGTCACCCTTCCGGCCGGAATCTTGGAGTATGGCAACTACGAGTTGGTGGTGCGTACGCCCGGCGAGTTCACCAGCCTGGAGCAGTTGCGTGATACGGTGGTGGCGCTGCGGGAAGGCGTCCCGGTGCGCCTCGGCGACATCGCCGAGATCGAGGATGGATGGGAGAAAATCACGCAGCTTGTGCGCTTCAACGGTGAGCCCGGCATTCGGCTGGCCGTCAATAAGCAGTCCGGCAAGAATACCGTGGCGGTGGCCCGGGAAGTGCTTCGGGAAGTCGCGCGGCTGAACGCGGAAATCCCGCAACTCCGGATCGTGCCGCTGATTAACACCGCTGATTATATCGAGCGCTCCATAGCCAATGTCGGCCGTTCGGCTGTTCTAGGCGGGATCTATGCCATCCTGGTGCTGCTTTTCTTTCTCCGCAACATACGCAGTACTGCGATTATCGCGACCGCGATTCCCATTTCCATCATCGCCACGTTCATGCTGATTTATTTCGGCGGATTCACCTTGAACCTGATGACGCTGGGCGGACTCGCGCTGGGCGTGGGCATGCTGGTGGACAACTCGATCGTGGTTCTTGAGAACATCTATCGTTTACGCGAGACGGACCCTGATCAGGACGCCGTTGCGGCGGCGGTGCAGGGAACCGAGGAAGTGGCGGCCGCCATTGTCGCCAGCACGCTGACGACTTTGGTGGTGTTCCTCCCCCTGATTTTTGTGCGCGGGATGGCGGGTATTATGTTCAAGCAACTGGCGTTTGTGGTCGGTTTCGCGCTCCTGTGCTCCATGGGCGTGGCCTTGACGCTGGTGCCGATGCTCGCGTCCCGTTACCTGCATCCGCCGGATTTGAAGGCGGCGCCGGGCGAAACCATCGCCCATAAACTGTTTCGCGTCACCGGCTTGATCCTGGCCCGGATTGAAGATCAATACAAACGGATGCTCCAGGCGGTGCTGCGCCACCGCGCCTGGGTCGTGCTGGCCGTGGCGCTGATTTTCATGGCCAGCCTGGCGGTGATTCCCCTGGTCGGTACCGAGCTGATGCCCGCCGCCGATGAGGGAGATGTGCGCGTCAGCGTCGAGTTGGAGCCGGGCATCCGCCTCGATGTGTTGGAACGGACCATGGCGCAGATTGAGGCCATCGTGGCCCGCGCGGTGCCCGAGGCCCGCGACACCGTGATGCGCACGGGCGGTTTCGGTCAGCGGTCGGGCGCCGGCCATGTCGCCGAACTACGGGTTATTCTGAAACCGTTGCGTGAACGCAAACGCTCCAGCGATGACATCGCCGCGGCGTTGCGCGGTCAATTGGCCGGCATTCCAGGGGCGACGATCCGCACCCGCGCCGGCCAGGGTCTGTTCATTCTGCGCATGGCCGCCGGCAGCGGGGAAAGCATCGCCGTCGAAATCCGCGGCTATGACCTCGACATAGCCGACGCGCTCGCGCGCCAGGTCAAGGATATCGTCGCCGGCGTGCCGGGCGTTACCGACGCCAAGATCAGTCGCGAGGCCGGCCAGCCGGAGCGCTGGGTTGTGGTGGACCGCGCGCGCGCGGAGACGCTGAAGGTGACCGTGGCGGATGTGGCCAACATGTTGCAGACGGTGCTGGGTGGGACGCGCGCCAGTTATTACCGCGACGGCGGCGACGAATATCCGATCCGCATCCAGCTCAAAGACGCGGAGCAGCAGGATATGCGCGACGTGCTCGATTTGACGCTCCCGAACGCCGACGGCGAGCCCGTCGTGTTGCGCAACCTGGTCGAGGTGGCGTCGCGTTCCGGGCCCACGCAGATTGACCGCAAAGACCAGGAACGAGTTGTGACCGTCACCGGCAATATCCGCGGGCGGGACATGGGATCGGTCCTGGCCGACATCCGCCGCGAACTGGCCGGCGTCCCCGTGCCGCGCGATTTTGCGATCGGTTTCGGCGGCGATTACGCGGAACAGCAGAAGGCGTTCCGGGAGCTGGGTGTGGGCCTCGCGCTGGCGCTGCTGCTGGTGTATATGGTGATGGCCTGCCAATACGAGTCGCTCAAGGATCCGCTGGTGGTGATGTTTTCCGTTCCGATGGCGCTGATCGGCGTCGTGTTGATGCTGCTGTTGAGCCACACCACGTTCAACATCCAGTCCTACATCGGCTGCATCATGCTCGGCGGAATCGTGGTCAACAACGCGATTCTGCTGGTGGACCAGACCAACCGACTGCGCCGGCATGACGGACTCGCCACGCGGGCCGCCATCGCCGAGGCGGGCCGGCGCCGCCTGCGTCCCATCCTGATGACCGCGCTGACCACCACGTTGGGCCTGCTGCCGCTGGCCATCGGGATGGGGGAGGGCGGCGAGGCGCAGGCGCCTTTGGCCCGCGCCGTGATCGGCGGTCTGTTCAGTTCCACCCTTTTCACGCTGTTGCTGATTCCCGTGGTCTATTCGCTCTTCGAGGAGGGCTGGCGGCCGCATGCGCGCCCCGTGGCTTAAATGTTTGTTCTTGGCGTTGGCCGGCCTGCCACCGGCCGGCGCCGCGCCAGCCGGGTCCAACGCGGCCGGCCGTCTGGAACTGCGGTTGGGGGATGCGGTGTGGCTGGCGCTGACCAACAATCGTTCCCTGGCTATCGAGCGACTGGAGCCGGACGTCCGGCGGACCGTTGCGGACGAGGAGCGGGCCGCCTTCGACCCGGTGCTGAAAGCTGAAGGGGTCGCGGAACACGACGCGGTCCCGGGCGCCACCAACCTGGAAACCGTCGCCACCACCCGGCGCACCGGCGGTGCGGTGGGGCTCAGTGAGTATTTGCCGACCGGCACGCGGATTGACCTCGGGCTGGGCGGCGAACGCGAGGAACTCGAGAGCCGCGATCCCCGTTATGCGAGCCGCGCGGAGCTCGCCGCGTCCCAGGCGCTTTTGCAGGGTCGGCCGGTCGCTGTCAACCTCGTCCGGCTGCGCCAGGCGCGGCTCGACACGGAGATTTCCGAGTATGAATTGCGCGGCTATATCGAGACCTTGGTCGCGGTCGTGGAAAGCGCCTATTGGGAATGCGCATTGGCGCAGCGCCGCGTGGACATTTACGAGCGGTCGCTGGCGCTGGCGCAGCGCCAGCTCAAAGAGATTGAACACCGCATTCGGGTGGGGGATCTGCCCGAGACGGAACTGGCGGCCGCGCGGGCTGAATCCGCCCTCCGCGAGGAGGAGTTGATCAACGCGCGCGGCGCTCTGGCGACGGCCTTCCTGCGTTTGCGCCGTTTGATTGATCCGGAACTGCTGGCCGAACCGCGACCGGAGCTGGCGCTCAGCACCGAGCCGGCCGCGCCCGACATTCGCCTGGGGCCGGTGAGCGCGCATGTCGCGCTGGCGTTCAACATGCGCGCCGAATTGAATGAGGCGCGGCTGCGCGTGCAACGCAACGATCTGGAACTGGTTCGAACCCGCAACGGATTGCTGCCCAAGCTGGATTTCTTCATCGCACTGGGGCTTACCGGTTATGCCCGGTCTTTCGGTGATTCAATGACTGAAATGGACGGGGACCATTACGCGGTTTCCGGCGGGCTGCGCCTTGAATTCCCGGTGGGCAACCGGGCGGCCGGGGCGCGGCATCAACGCGCCCAGCTTACGCGTGAACAATCGGCTGAAGCGTTGCGCAACCTGACGGACCTGGTGCAGGTGGAGGTCGAATCCGCATATATTGACGTGGAACGGACGCGCGCGCAAATCACGGCCACCGCCACCACCCGCCAGTTCCAGGAGGAAAAGGTTTATGCGGAAACCCAGAAGTATGAGGTCGGCCGTTCCACCTCCTTGCTGGTGACTCAGGCCCAGCGTGATCTGGTGCAAAGCCAGGTGGCCGAGGCGACCGCCGTGGTTCGCTATTTGGAAGCCCTCGTTGCCCTGTACCGGCTGGAAGGGACACTTCTTGAACGGCGCGGCCTGGCGGCGGCGGATCGTCTCCCGGCGAATGAGGCATTCAACCCGGCGCCATATTGATCGGCATGCGAAAGGGGCCGCAAATCCTTAACGCAAGCCGATATGCGGTTTTCACATATTGACGCGGTCAGCCGCCAGGCCGTCAGGTTGCTATGGAACCTCCCGCAGACGAAAGAAAGCGGGCGAGGCTGCGCGCACCACGCGGTCGGTATAGAGCGTGAGTTCGCCTGACGGGACCAGGTTGGATGCAATCTGCGCGTAACTGCCGCCGGCATTCGTGGCGATATCCAGCGCATAGCGCCGGTCGCCGCGGCTGCGCCAGACGAATCGTGTCCAGCCATTGGTGAGGCGCTGGATGGCGCCGGCTTGGAACGGTTGCAGGGGCGCCAGGCTGATGCGCGGCCAGCCGCACAGCCGGGTGAAGAATCCGGCGGCCAGGAGATTGGTGCCGTCGCACTTCAACGCTTCCACCCTTTCATTGGCGGCCGGGTTCCAGTTGGGATCGGCCGCCCCCGAGAACGGATTTACCCGGACCAGATAGGGTTGGTTGGTCCCTTGCAATTGCTCGAATTCGCCGCCGAGGTAGATCCAGGATGCGTCATGCGTCACCGCATAGGTATAGCTGGAGGGGTTGGGCCTCCAATTCGGGTCCACCGTCCCATTGTTGGCAGACACCTTGGCGGCGTGGGTTCGGGGTTGGCCGCCGACCACATGGAATTCTCCGACCAGATAAACCCCGGTCCCGTAAACATCCAGATCGTAGACATAGGAATCGGGCGCCGGATCCCACGCCGGGTCCACGGCCCCGGTGGTGCGGTCCAGCTTGGCCGCATTCGTGCGGGCGACGCCGCCGATTTCATTGAAGGAGCCTCCGGCGTAGAGGCTGGTTCCATCCAGCTGCAAGGCATAAATCTCGCTATCGCAACTGGCCTGCCAGGCCGGATCCAACGCGCCGGTCGCATGACTTACCTTGGCCAGGTTGGTGCGCACCCCGCCCACGGCTCCTATCTTGCCGCCGATATAGACTCCGGACGCGTCCGCCACGATGGCGAAGGGCGAGTAACTGTATCCCGTGACGGCCGGCGGCGCCCAGCCGGGAAGCAGCGCGCCGGTTTGAGGATCCAGCTTGGCATAGAGGCTGCGCGCCGTTCCGCCAATGTTCGTGAATGTTCCTCCAATGTAGATATTGGTCTGATACACACAGATCGCGTGCAGAGTAGCATTATCGTTTAATACAGGCAGCCAGTTGGTGTCCAACTGGCCGTTGGGATAGAGCCGGGCGAGGTATTTCCGCGGCATGCCGTTGACCCGCTCAAAACTACCGCCGACAATGATCTGGCCATCCGCTTGCCGCGCGATCTGCTTCACCGCACTGGCCGAAGAAATGACCGGTGTGAAGTTCGTGAACTGCCGGCCGGTGCTGGGATTGAAGAACGCCAGGCCGGGACCCCAGCGGCCATTCACCTGGTCAAAATCGCCGCCAACATATAGGTTGGTGATGTTGGCCGACAACAGAGCGTATGGGTTGTTGTTGACCCGGTTGGTCCAGGTTGGATCGGCGGCGCCAGTGGTCGTGTTCAATCGCGCCAGGGATTGACAGTTAGTACCGCCGAGGTTGGTGAATGTGCCGCCGACATAAATCGCCAAAGTATCGGCGGCCAGGCAACGCAGGTAATTGTAGCCTTTGCCGTCCGGATTCCATGAAAGATCAATAGCGCCGGTTGCGTCGTTGAGCTTGGCCAGCCCGTTGCGGGTCTGTCCGCCCATATTGGTAAAGAGCCCGCATACATACAGGGCGGAACCCACATGCGCGAAGCCGAACACGGATCCCGCGCGGTCCAGCTTGGGATCCCAGTTGGTGTTGGCCTGCCCATTGAAACTGAGCACCTTGGCCAGGTTGCGAACACCGGTTGCCCCGATGTTGGTGAAAAGCCCGCCGACGAAGATGTCGCTCCCATACACCAGCAAATGGCTGACGTTGTAGGTCACGCCGTTGGTCCAGTTAATATCCGGGTGCCCGGTCAGGGCGCTGATCTTGGTAATACCGCGCTGGTTCTGTCCGCCGATTTTGGTAAACGCGCCGCCGACTACCAGGTTGAGCCCCTCCAAGGCTAATGCGTAAACAGGGCCATCGGCGTCGTTGGTCCAGTTGGGCACCGCCCGTCCGGTGGTCGGATCCAGCTTGGCCAGGAAAGCGCGATTGGTGCCGCCGATGACGGTGAACCCTCCGCCCACGTAGATGTTGGTGTCGTAGATCGCGAGGGCATTGATTTCACCATCGGCGTTGGGGTTCCAGTTGGTATCGAGCGTGCCGTCAAGTCGCAGGCGGGCGATGTTCTGGCGCGGGACGCCATTCACGGCGTCGAAACGCCCCCCGACAATAAGTTGCTCATCCCATGTCCGGGCAATGGTCTTGATTTCTCCCTGTCGTTCCAAGGTGCAATCGAACTGGGGCAGGGATTGCGCGAAAACGCCGAATGAAGCGAACAGCGCCGGCAAAACACTCCAGGAAAGTTTCATGTGCCCTCCCGTGTCAAAAGCCCAGCAGCGTATGCCGCCGCCATCCGACAAATGGACCGCCCCGGCCGCCGCCGCATGTCTTACCCCTCAATGAATGGTATTGTAAAATGTTGGTTTATGAGTTGCAATGCTTTCTTTGTGAGTGTCAATCAATGGCGCCACCCCCCGCGGCGCCCATCTTCGATTGGGTGCAACCGCTGAGCCGGGCGGGTTGAAGTGGGCCGCGCGTGTCGGGAGACGCGCGCTACTGGGCCGCATTGTTCAGGCGGAGCCGCGTACGATCAGAATTCCGCCCCCGACCAGCCGGTGGACCGGCTTCACCTGCCGCTTGCGGATCAAGTCCAGCGCAATTTGCGCGGCCGCGCGGCCCTCTTCGCGCACCGGGGCGGCAACCGTGGTGAGGTTGTAGCCGCGCGGTCCGGCAATGCGCGAATCTCCCAGCGTCGCGACGGCCACATCCTCCGGCACACGCAATCCCATCCGCTCCAAGGTGTCAATCGCCTCGATGGCCGAATCGTCGTAGTGGGCAAACAATGCGTCAGGCGCAGTCGTCGGTCGGGCAAACAACGCTTGCAATTTAGGCGCAAAGGATTCGCCGGGCCGGTTGAGCAGCACCCATTCCGCGCGCACCGGATGGTTTTCCTCTTCCAGCGTTTTCCGAAACTGCGCCAAACGGCGGTTGGCCATCATGCGCTCGTCCGTGAATCCCAAGTAGCCAATCCGGCGGGCGCCGCGTCGAACCAGATGCCGCACGACCAACGCGACATCCGCCGGATCCCAGGCGGCGTAGCTGACTTCGGGCAAATCGGCCAGAGTGTCGCCGAAAAAGACGAGCGGAATGCCGTTGGCCTGCGCCTCGCGATAGGCATTGAGTCCGGCGGCCAACGGGTTGCACAGGATGCCTTCCGCGCGCCGCTGGATCAACGAACCGATTTCGCGCGCCTCCTGCTCCGGGTTGTCGCGGTGGTTCACGATAAACGGCACCAGTCCCTCCGCTTGGAAGAGGTCATACATGCCATCCATGATATAGTGCGCCCAGTCATTCCGCAGATGGGGGAAGATCACGCCGACCATGCCCGAGCGCTGATTGCGCAAATTGCGCGCCAGCACGTTGGGCACATAGTTGAGTTCGCGCGCGGCCGCCCGCACCCGGCGCACCGTGGCGGTCGCTATGCCATAGCGCTCCGCCCGGCCGTTGAGCGCCAGCGATACGGTGGTGATCGAAAGCCCCAGATGCGCGGCCAGCGTCGCCACCGTCGCTTTTTTCTCTGTTCCGTTGACACGCATCAAGGGGGTGTATATATCTGCTAATACGATTTAGTAAAGTAATGATTTTACCCCTCTCCATATTCTGTCGGGCATCGGTCCGGTGGCGCGGGTTGGCTGGGTTGGGCCTGCTGGCGCTGGCCGCCGGCTGCGATATGCGGCCGCTGCGCGCAGTCCGGCCCGTTCCTGCGTCGCCGGCGGCGGCGCCGCGAGCATTCCCGGCGCCGGCAGCGGAAAGGAATGAACCCATGCGTGTTCGTTGCGGCGATTTGCGGTTGCAGATTGATGAACCCCGGCCGGGGGTGTATCGCGTGGATGTGCGGCCGGTCGGCGCGGATAAGTTGACGCCTGCCGCCGGCGACGCCCAATTGCGCTCCGCGGTGCGCGTGGATGCGGCGGCCGGCGCGCTGGTCATCCGGCGGGACGGGCAGCCGGTCTGGAATGGGCGTGTGCGACGGCTGCCGACATTCGGCCGCGCCCAGGCGCCGGGCCTGGAGATCGCATGGGCGGCGGCGCCGGACGAGGGCCTCTACGGATTGGGTGAGCGGTTCAATGCGTTCAATCAGTACGGCCGCCGCGCGGAGATGTGGATCGAGGACGCGCCGGGGCAGGGGGATGATAGCGCACGCACCTACTACGTCGCGCCGGTCCTTTTCAGCACGGCCGGTTATGCGTTTTTTGCGGCGGACAATCCCGAGGGCGTTTTCGACCTCAACTCTCAGGGCGCCGGTCAACACGTGTACCAGCGCGCCGGGTCGGCCGCCGTGTTCTTCATCGCGGTCGGCGCGGATCTGCGCGAGCTGGTGGCCCGGCGCGCGGCCGTGCAGGGACCGTTCCGGACCATCCCCGACTGGGCTTGGGGTCCGTGGATCAGCCGCAACAGTTTCGAATCGCAGGCCGAGGCGGAGGATGCGCTGGCCGGGATGTTCAAGCGCGGCCTGCCGGTGGCGGCGATTGTGCAGGAGGCTTGGAAGGGCTCCAGCGAGCAGGGCCGCTTCAACGATTTCAGCGCGTCGCGCTGGCCCGATCTCAAACGCTATTTCGATTACTGCAACCGGCATGGCGTCAAAAATATCCTGTGGCAGGTGCCGATCGTCCATCCCGCGCACCCGGGTTTCGCCGAAGCGGCCGCAAAGGGCTATTTTGTACGTAAACCGGACGGTTCCGTCAGCTTTCGACAGCACTGGCTGGCCGGATTTGCCAACGTGGATTTCACCAATCCCGAAGCCGTCAAGTACTGGCAGGACCAGATGCGCGCCACCGTACGGCTGGGCATCGGCGGCTTTAAGACGGACGACGGCGAGGATATCAAGCCGGACGATGTCTTTGCCGACGGCCGCCGCGGTTGGCAGATGCACAATGAGTATTCCGTTCTCTACGGTCAGGCCGTAATGGATCTGCTCAATCAAGAGCGGATTGACGGCCTGCTTTGGTCGCGGAGCGGCAGTTTGGGAATCGAGCGGATTCCCGCCTTGTGGGCCGGGGACCAATATGCCAACTGGCAGCAACTGGCTTCCCTCCTGCCGGCCGGGCTTTCCGCTTCAATCAGCGGCGCGCCGTTCTGGGGTCACGACATCGGCGCCTACATCGGCCGGCCGTCGGCCGAGCTCTACATCCGCTGGGCGCAGTTTGGCGCGCTTAGCCCCCTGATGCAATACCACGGCATCGAGCGCCGCGAGCCTTGGGAGTTCGGGCCGGAAGCCGAGGCGGCTTATCGCCTGCTGGCGTTCCTGCGCATGAATCTCAAGCCCACGCTAATCGCGCTTGGCCGCGAGGCGGCGGAGTCCGGGCAGCCGATCATGCGGCCCATGATTATGCACTATCCCGGCGAGCCGGCTTATCGCGCGGAGCAGACACAATACCTGCTGGGGCCCGACTTGCTGGTGGCGCCCGTGCTCGAGGCCGGCGCGCGCGGGCGCGCCGTCTTCTTCCCGGAAGGCGTCTGGCACCATGCGTTGCGCCCGTTCGCCTACCGCGGGCCGGGCCGGTTCGAGGTGCCGGTGGAATTATGCGATGCGCCGCTTTTCTTGCGCGAAGGCGCGAAGCTGCCGCTGCAATATGATGAAAAGGCCGGGCTGGGCGAGTGGCGCGCCGACATGCCGGAGCGCGAACTGGCCGTTGCGGATGGCCGGTCGGTCATCATTAACCCGCGCGTTTGTCTGGTCGGCGATACGATGCTGCGCACGAACACCGTGACGTTCGACTTGCATCCGTCCTTTGCCGGCCGGCTGGCCGGCTATTGGTTCTTCGAGGATCAGCCTGCGCGCAAGACTCCGGTGGAGCCGCGGTTCGCGGACGGTCGCTGGATGGTGGATGGTCGTCCGCCGTCCGGAACCGCGCTCGATGGGCGCCGTCAGACGCTGGTCTTGGAGGATGTGGTTCGGCCCACGCAGCCGCGCCGATTGTGGCAGGCCACCGTGCGCTGGGAATCGCCGATCAGCCTCCAACTTGACGATGCGCCGCTGCCGGTTGCCCAACCGGGCGCGCGTTCCGTCCGCACGCGCGTCCGCAATCAGTCCACACGCCCGATCGCGACGCGGGTGTGCGCATCCGCGACCGCTGACGCGCGGATCAAGCCCGCGGAACACCGGTTGGAACTGGCCCCCGGCGCCACGGGCACGCTGGAGTGGAACGTGGAATTTCTGCCCGGCCCGGCAGTCGGCGACAGCCGCCTGCGCTTCCAGGTGATGGCGGGGGACGCCGAGATGGCCTCGCTGGTTTGCCCGTATGTCCGCTCCCCGCGTTGGGCGGCGGTGGGACCGTTTCTTACCGAAACCCGGCGGGCGCATGGGACGCCGTTTGCGCCCGAGTGGACGCTGGACGCCGACACCGGTTTTGCCGCCGATGGGCGGGTGGTGAAATGGACCGCTGTGCCGGAGCATGCTCTCCGAATGGGCGGCGTGGATTTCATTGCGCTCTATGGGCTGACGGAGAACGCCGCCGCCTACGCGCTGACGTATCTCCGTTCCGAGATCGCGCAGCCGGTCGAATTGCGCTTCGGTTCGGACGACACGCTGACCGTGTGGCTCAACGGCGAACGCCTGTTCAGCGCCGAGACCTATCGCTGGTCCGAGCCCGACCAGAATATCATCCCGGCGCGGTTGCGGGCCGGTGTCAATACGCTGTTGGTCAAGGTTGGACAGGATCGCGATCCATGGAACTTCATCCTGCGAATCACCGGGCCGAACGGCGCGCGCGTGGCGGGCCTGCGCGACGGTTTTGCCGATATCGGCCGCTTTCAGGCCAACCGCGCTGTGGCGCGCACGCGGCCGGCCCGCCAGCAGCCGTTTGATTGGCAGGTGGCCGGTCCCTGGACCGACATCCCCGATCCGGCCCGGGCCGGCGCCCTGCCGCAAGACGCCATGGCGCTCGCGAGCGCGTGGCCGCCGCCGGCCGGCCGCGAATGGCGGCGGGTTCCGCCGGATCGTTGCGCGGAAAATCTGCTCGACTTGAACGAAATCCTGGGCTTTACGCCCTCCGGTCTGGCCTACGCCGCCGCCACCGTGCGGGTTGACCGACCAGTCAACGCGGAAATCATCGCCGGCTCCGATGATGGTCTGATGCTGTGGCTGAACGGTCGGCTGGTGGTAAACGCCAACCAGCCGCGCCGCTTCCAGGCCGGCTCGGAGCGGGTCCGGGTCGCGCTGCAGCCGGGCGCGAACCGATTGCTGTGCCGCGTCAGCCAGGGCGGCGGCGAATGGAAACTACAGGTGAACCTGTCGGATCTGTCCCGCCCGACGCCGGAACCAATTGAGGGGCGTTAAAGAACCCCCATTGTCTGGCGCGCGGCGGGATGGGAAAGACCGGCCGGTTTGGTTCGGAGACCAGTGGGCGCGGCCCAGACGGCCGAATCAGCGGGCCTGTCGCCAATTCAGGCGTCCACATCGAGCCGGCGAATTTTTTCTTTGCGCTCCAGCGCGTCCAGGAACTGGTCGGCGCCGGCGACGGTATTGAAGATGTCAGTTTTCGGCAGAACATCCGCCAGGTCAATGACTTTCTGGATCGGCGGTTGCAGGTGGGTCAGCAGCAGCCGGCCCCCGTGGGTATCCAGGAATTTGCGGGTCGCGAGGATGATGCGCAAGCCCATGCTGCTGATGTAGGCCAGTTCTGAGAGGTCGAAAACGACTACGCGGGTGCCGGAGACCAGGAGCGGATTCAGCTTGCCCTCGCATTCCGCGGCCGTGTTGCTGTCAAGGCTGCCAGACAGTTTGATGAGGTAACGGCCCTCGCCCGTCTTGCGGATATTCACTTTAAGCGGCATGTTCGGCTCCTTTGATTGCGTGCGGCTATTATGCCATGTGGCGATCGAATGTTAAACCGGTAAATGCGGGTTTGTTCCAGCTTCCAGTTCCTCAATCTCCTTGAAATAGGCCAAAGTTTTACGAGCCTCTTCCTCATCCACCTTGCTGATGGCGAATCCGACATGCACGATCACATACTCACCCGGCCGCGCGTCCGGCACATAGGCCAGGTTGACCTCCTTCTGCACGCCGCCGAAATCCACTTTGCCGGTCCGGGTGAGCGGATCCTCGCCGGCAACGCTGAGCAGTTTGCCTGGAATGGCCAGACACATTTTAGAACCTTGGAGGACGAGAACTGAAACCTGAAATGAAGAAAGTGAAGATCAAGCCGCGTTCCTCGATTTGATCTGTGTTTTTCGCGCTCATATGCCCATGATCTGGCCTAATGAGATGCCGCCGTCATTTGGCGGAATCTGCTGATGCCAATACGGCACAAAACCTTCCTCGCGCAACCGCCGCACGGCGCTTTCCGTCAGCCGCCGGTTCTGGAAGCAACCGCCGCTCAAAACCACTCGCGGCTCGCCGGCGCGCCGGGCTACCGCCACGATCATCTCCACCAAGGTATTATGGAAACGGGCGGAGATCAATCCGGCTTCGGTGATCTGCCGGATGTCGTCCAGGATCGCCCGGAGCATCGGTTCCCAGTCCAGTACGGCCCCGCTTAAACTGAACTCGTAATGTTCGTTGGTGGGGAAATCCTCCGCGCGAAACTCCAGCAGCATCGCCGCCTGTCCCTCAAAATTGCATGCCTGGCACAGTCCCAGCAGGGCGGCCAGCGCGTCGAACAAACGGCCGGCGCTGGTGGTCAACGGGCAGTTGATATTCCCGACCAGCATATCGAGCAGCACCGCGGCCTCCTGCCGGTTGAAGGCGCTCATGGACGCCTCGCGCCCGAACAATTCGTACAGCAGACCCAACGCCGTGCGGCGCGGTTCCATTACCGCCTTGTCGCCGCCCGGCAGGCGGAACGCCCGCAGATGCGCCACACGCTCCGCGCGTCCCGGTTCGACCAGCAGGAACTCGCCGCCCCAAATTACGCCGTCGGGGCCCAGTCCGGTGCCGTCCCAGGCCACGCCGAGCACGCGCCCGTCGAGGGCATGCTCCGCCATGCCGGCGCGCACGTGCGCATGGTGGTGCTGGACCATGGCCGGCGACCCGGCCCGCTTCTTGGCGTACTGCGTGGAAAGATAGCCCGGATGCGGATCGCAGACCACCTTGTCCGGCTTGACTTCATATAAATGTTCCAGCGCGGCAATGCAGTGCTCGAAGGCGCGGTACGCCTCGGTGGTTGCCAGGTCGCCGATGTGCTGGCCAATGATGATCTGCCGGCCGCGGCCGAGCGCGACGGTATTCTTCAAGTGCGCGCCGACCGCGAGCCGCGGTTCGGGCAGGTCGGCCGGCAGCGTCAGCGTGTAGGGGGCATAGCCGCGGCCACGGCGCAGGATGACCGGCTCATCGAGCATGATCCGCGCGACCGAGTCGTCCATCGGACGCGCGATCGGCCGGTTATGCAGCAGGAACAGATCGGCGATGCCGCCGAGCCGCTGCTGGGCTTCGATGTTGTCCGTGCAGATGGGCTCCTCGGACAAGTTGCCGCTGGTCGCGACGACCGGGGCGCCGAGCTCGCGCAAAAGCAGGTGGTGCAGGGGGGTGTAGGGCAGCATTACGCCCAGGTAGGGATTGCCGGGCGCGACGCCGGCGCCGATGCGCCGGACATCCGGTCGGCGGCGGATCAGCACGATCGGCGCGGCCGGCGACTGCAGCAGGCGCTCCTCCTCCGGCGTCGGGTCGCAATCCCGGCGAATCTCCTCCAGCGACGGATACATCAGCGCGAACGGTTTCTCGGCGCGCTGCTTGCGCTGGCGCAGGTTGCGCAGCGCCTCCTCGCTGTGCGCGGCGACGACCAGATGGAAGCCGCCCAGTCCCTTGACCGCGACGATCTTGCCGTAGCGAATCGCCATCGCGGCGGCCTGCACCGCCGCCTGGCGCGCTGCGGTCTGGCGGCCGTTGCGGTCCACCAGCTCCACCTGCGGGCCGCAATCAGGACAGGCGTTCGGCTGCGCGTGGAAGCGCCGGTCGGCCGGGTTTTCATACTCCGCCCGGCAACGTGGACACATGGTGAAAGTATACATCGTCGTATTCGGCCGGTCGTATGGAATGCCCAGCAGGATGCTGTAGCGCGGGCCGCACTGGGTGCAGTTGATGAAAGGATACTGGTGGCGCCGGTTCGCGGTGTCGAAGAGTTCGCGCAGGCAGGCGGGGCAGGTGGCCAGGTCGGGCAAGACCACGGCGGTGGGCGCGCCGGCCGTCTCGCTCGCGACAATCGTGAACTCGCCGATGGCGCCGCCCGGGCGCGTTGCCGTCACCCGAATCTCCCGGATGCCGGCGGCCGCCGGCGCCTCGGCGCGCAGACGCCGTTCAAACTCCAGGAGCATTTCCGCGGTGCCGCGCGCCTCGGCCACTACGCCGGCGCTGTCGTTGCGGACCCAGCCCGCCAGGCCGATGTCCTGCGCCAGGCGGCTGACGAACGGCCGGAAGCCGACGCCCTGCACGGCGCCGGTGATGCGGTACGTTTTGATGACGAGGGGTGAGCTCATCTTGCGTTAACCGCCCGGCGCTGATTCGTTTTCATCCGGCTCCACCTCGATGGATAGCACTTCCATTTCCCGCCCGCGCCGCAGTTCCGCGCTGGCCCGGCCGCAGACCGGACACGCGAACGAGTGGGGCGGCGGCTCGAACTCTCGCGCACAGCGCGCGCAGAAACAGCGCGCCGGTACACGCTCGATCTCCAGGCGCGCGCCCTGCGCCAGGGTGCCTTCGGTCAGCGCCTCGAACGCGAACTCCAGCGACTCCGGCACCACGCCGGACAGCGCGCCGATCCGCATTCGCAGCCCGTGAATTCGGCGGGCGCTCAATCGTTGCGCCTCGGCGAAGACAATGTCCAGCGTGCTTTGCATCAGGCTCAATTCGTGCATTGTCAAACAGTATACCGTAATCCAGGCGGATTGGGAAATGCGAGTTGCGGCGGATGTGAACCCCGGCCGCGATCATCCCGCCAGGCCGGGCTATTTTCTTTTTTCCCCTATACAAAATAAAACCATACTAGTATGTAATCGGTATGGTTAATAAAATGAGGGGCCTGCGAATGAAGAAACGATTGCTGATGCTCGTCCTATCCGCCGCGATCGGCCTCGGGTTGCCCGTCGCCGCGCAGCACCCGGAGGAGTCGAACATTGTTGCCTACATCGCCAACCACGTCTGGCCGATCACCGGCCTGCCGCGCAGTTATTATTGCGACGCCGCCTACTGGGACCAGGCGTACACCCATGACTCGCTCGGCTACCCGGGCGCGCTGGATGATCCGGGCCGGATCCAGGAGCGATTCATCACCCAATACGGGCTGAACCTGTATGACGGCGCCTGTTACCAGTTGGCCATGTGTCTTGGCGGCGGCCATGCGCGCATAGGTCTGGCGAATTATCACGCGCGCCGCCTGCTGACCAACCGGACGCTTCAGTGGAATACCTCGCGGGCCTACACCAAGATTGACAGCGGCCGCACGGTCCACCTTTATGGCGACAACCGCACCGCCTTCTGGGGCCCGGAGAACGCGAACACGGCGTACTTCTTTCGCGTCATTTCGGAGTTGTATTCCGAGAAGGATCCGTTGCTGGCGCAGACCAACCACCTGGGCACGAACGCGCCGACCGTGGTCTGGCAGGACTGGAAGCCGGTGACCGGCGAGAACGCCTGGTGCGCCTATATCGGGCCGTTGCAGACGGCGTGGTTCAATTTCAGCGGACGGGTTCCCGTGACCGATCCCGGGGTCGAGCTGGCGTTCCGGATGCTGCCGGCGGTGGCCGCGATGCAAAACCGGATCGGCGCCGTTTACCATGTGCCGTCCGGCGTCACCGGCAAGGGCCCGGACGAAATTTCCAACGAGAACAATTTTTCACTTTACGCGGGTTTGGTCATGTTCCGGCAGGTCTTGCAGGCCATCCAGGCGGCGGGTGAAAACCTGATCCGTAATCCGGGTTTTGAGGACGAGGGCCAATGGGGCGCCAATGATGCGCTGTTTTGGGAGTGGGAGGATCCGGATTACCATGCCGGTCATTGGGGAAACGTCGGCCGTGAGAACTGGGAAGCGCATGGCGGCGCGTGGCTCGGCGCGATCCGTGGGACATGGGCGGGCGTGGACTATGGCGGCTACTGGCAGGAAGCGCCGACCCGGCCCGGCCTGACCAACAGCGTGGCCGGCTGGTTCAAACGAGACAATGACTGGTATGCCGCCCAACAGGAATGGAAGATTGAATATTACAACGGCGATTACTATTTCATTGGCGCGGTCACCGGCGCGCTTTCCGGCGTGACCAACACCTGGGGCCGGCAGACACTCACGGGCGTCTCGCCGGACGGCGCGGTCTGGGCGCGCGTGGTCATCGCGGCCTCCGGTGTCGGCCCCGCCGGCGCGCTGCAATTTGACGACCTGGCGCACACGGTTGCGCCGCAGGGGGTGGACGTCGCCGGCGCGATCCAGCGGCTCGGCGCGCTGACGACCAACCAGGAAAGCTATTTTCGGAATTATCTCTACAACGCCGCAGACGGCGTGTTCCACACCGGCGGCACCTACAGCACCAACGGCGCGGGCGTTTTCACGCCCTATGTCTTTAGCGGTTACTGGATCGGCGGCCCCTACCGCGGCTCAAACGCGTTTGCCGGGGTGACCGCCCTCGGCATCGGCTATGCGGGCACCAACCTGTATTCGGGCTATGATTCGGTCAAGGTCACGGTTGTGACGACGAACGATCCGGGGCAGGTCAATATCCGGATCCCCGCCGCCGGTCCGGACGAGTTCATCATGACCAAGGTCACCAACAACCTGTTTACCTATACCATCCCGAACCGCGCGCCCGGCATGACCAATTCCTTCCGGCTCAATATCATTGGCCATGACTACGGCCCGGAACACGCCTGGGTCGTGCAGGTTAACGATGCGCCGCGCCCCTACACCAGCCTGACCACGAACTTGTTTGCGATGGATTGCCAGACCTGGGGCATGGCGGTGTTGGGCGCGCGTCGCGTGGACGAGTGGCTCGGCGCGGGCAAGGCCTGGGAGATTTGGCAGAATGCCAAGCGCTATGGCGGCTACTTCGAGCCGGCCCAGCCGGGGGTGATCCGCGGTGTGGGCTTCAGCGACATCAATAACACGAATCACGATATCCTCACCGCCGAATGGACGTTCGGCGCCATCCTGATGTGCCGCACCCTCGCGCGTGACTATTGGGAAATGGGTCGCGGCGACCTGGCGGCCGATCTCTCGCGCGATGCCGAACTTATGCGGATCGGCATCGAGGCGCTAAAAACCAATGTCGCGGGAATCACCACGGTGACGACTTCCACCAACTCCGGTTCGCGCTTTACCTTTGACGAAGGCTGGGCCGCGTGGGGCAGCCCGCCGCATACCAACATCAGCAAAGGGGTCGCGTATCTTTACGCGAACCGACGCTATGAAATTCCATTCGGCTGGTGGGCGAACCCGCTGCCTTCGATGGCCAGCACCGCCTGGGCGATCATGACGGATCACGATTTTAACCCGTTTATCCTCGGCGGCGGGGAAACCAACCGCCCGGGCCGGATGACGCCGTGGCTGGACATCCGCGCCGGTGTTGGCGAATCGGTGACTCTTGAATCTAGGAACACGCTGGTTGGGCGCCGCTATCAACTGCAGCAGCGCGCCGACCTGGCGGCGGGCGGATGGGCCACGAACGCAACCGCCGCGACCATCATGGCGGGCATTACCCCGTATGTGTGGTCCAACCTGCCCGCCGCGGGCATCCAGCGGCGGTTCTACCGACTGGTGGATGAATGACGGCGTTCCGCGGTCCAAGCCTTGTCGCCGGCGTGATGCCGGCGGTTGGCGCGGCGTCGCGCCAAAGTCGAGGCGCTTCAGGACGGCCAAACGATGCCAGGCAAGTCCGGCAGGGCGCACTGCGCGATCGGTTATCCCGCGTGGTCCAACCTGGCGGCGCGCGCGGGGGAGGCGCTAATCTGACCGGCAGGGGGCCGGCATCTTCAACCGGCCGGACTGGATGCGGACACTGATGCTGTTGGAAATATGGTGATTCGGTCGCGGGCGGCGATTATTTGGTAAGCAGCGGATTTTTGTCTCGCTCCGTCTCGCTGTGGGTGGTCATGCTGTAACCACAGCGATGTCAGCGCGCGCCTTCGATCAAATATGTCGCGCGCGCGCTATCGGTCAGGGCGGCTGCCTGAATCGCGCGCATTTCGGCCCGGGCGCGCGCGGCGGCCAGGTGGTTGGTCAGAAATTCCAGTTGCGCCGCGTTCAGCAGCGCGCGGCAGCGGGATACCACCCGCTGTTCCATGGCGTTGTGGCTGCGACGGATTGTCTCCGGCGGAGTGCGCGCCGCTTCCGGCGGCACCGCGGCCAGGTGGGGCGCCGCCAGCAGGTCGCGGATTTCAAAGGCGTTCATTCGTTCCTCATAGAGGATGCGAATCAATGCGTCTTCCTGAGCATAGGTCAGGTCGAGTTGCAGATTGGCCAGCGTCCGCCGGATATCCCGGGTCAGCAGTTGCTCCGACAGGCTCTCGTCATAGCCCAGGTAGATTTCAAAAGCTTGTGCGCCGAGATAGTCGCGGATGGTTTGCGCGCGGGCGGCCAGTTGCGCGTTGAGTTCAGCTTCCAGTTCGGCGCGGGCGGCCGGCGGAGATTTGAAGATGCGCGCGCGGCTGTCGTTCTCAAAAGCCTGCTTTTCAGCCAACAGGTATTTCAGATAGGCGATCTGCTCGGCCGTCATCCGGTAATACCGGAACAACGGCGCATAGGTTCCATCCATCGCGGAGATGAATGAAGCCTTGATATAATCCTTGCGCTTCGGATTGTTTAGCCGTTCGATGAAGTCGTCCGGCGGCGCTTGGACGATGCGCACGGGTTGGTTGGTGAGCGCGGGCATCGGCGCCGCGCGCGCCGTCATGGGCGCGGCGTTGGGCGGCGACGGCGCGGTGGGCGGAGTGGGACGTGGCGGCGCAGGTTCCGGCGCTTCGGCGGGCACGGGCGCGCCGGCCGGCGGCGGCGCCAGCCGGGTCAGGCGGCGGAGTTCCCATTCCCGCCACAACCAGCCGCTGATGGCCAGAAGCAGCGCCATACGCAGCGCCCATTCAACCAGCCGGAGCGGATTGCGCAGCGGGTTCACTCGAGCCGGACCCATTCGATTTCCATTTCGGTGTTCGATTGTCCCCCGGGGAAGAGCACTTCGATTCCGCTGATGGCCTGCGCGTCAATCGTCCGATTGCCGTGTTGATTGCCATAGCCGCCGTTCAACTTCATGTCCGTGAGAGGAATGGTGTAGGTTTGCCAACCCTCGGTTGTGGTGATGCCCTCGTGGCGGAAGGCCTCGCCGTCGGCTCCGTTCGCGCCGGCGAATGGCTGGGCCTGCAGGTGGGTCGCGCCGGATTCCAACAACCCCACGCGCAGGTTCACCCCGGCCGGCGCCCGGACGCGCGCGACAATGCTCCGGGCGCCGGCCGCGTTGACGGAGTCGTCCGCGTTCTTCACGGAATGGTCCGGCCAGAAAGTGATGCCGGCGCCCCAACCGGAGCCGGCCGCCGCCTTGAGCGCCAGCGTGCCGGCGGCGGTGTTGGTGGCGCTCAAGGAGGAACCGTGACTGTTATTGCCCCAGGTGCTGAAGGCGGCTTGCGCCATGTCAACCGCCACCGGCGTCGCGAGGGTTTCGGTCACGCGGCCCACATGCACGGTGGCGCGGTCGTTGTAGTCGGGCATTGGGGCCGGCTGGTAGTCGGCCTGCGTCTCCGCCGCGTCCAGTTGCTGCCGGAGGAACTGCTCGTACATCTCCATTTGCGGCGGCGAAAGGATATTCGTCGCGCCTTGCAGATAACGCGCCTGGTACAGTTCCTGCGAGCGCAATTCCATCGCCTGCGGCGTCAATCCCCGTTCGCCGCGCTCTTCCGGAAGCAGGCGGCTGAGCGCGGCCATTTCCGGCTCTTCCTCCGCGGTGACGAGTTGCGCGCGCGCTTGCCGCATCATCTCCACCAGGGCCTCGTTCTGCTCGGCGGTCAAATCCAGCCCGGCCCCGTACATGGTTTCTTTCAACGCGGCCACTTGGCGGCGGTCTTGCCGCGTCGCCCGGTATTCGTCGAGCCGTTGCAGGCCTGCTTCGCCCAGCAGGGCCGCGGTAGCCTCGCTGATGACCTGGCGTCCGTGCGCGATGTCCGCCAGGATCTGATTACGTTCGGCGGGGGTGAGATTGCGGTTGCCCAGTTTTAGGTAATAGGGCGAGTTATTGGTGCCGGCCGCGATCAAGAGCTCGCGCAGTTGCCGCGCCTGCGCCGGCGCCATCTGGCGCAGGAAATTGGCGTATTCCTCGTCCACGCGGTTTTCAATTCGGGACCGGGCCAGCGTTTCACGCGCGGCCGTCAGCCATGCCGCTGGGTTGGCGGATGGCGTATCCGGTCGCGTGGCCGGATCCGCGCCAAGCGTATCCGTGGCGGGTGGGTGTGGCGTTGTGAGCGGAACAGATGGCGGCAAGGTGGCCGAGCGCGACGGGCGGGCGCGCGCTACGGTTGATACCCGCGCCGGCGGCGCGGTCAACCGGCGGCGGGCTTGTTCCAATCGCCCGGTTTGCCGATGCAGGGCTCCCGCCATGCCGGCGAGCAGAATCCACAGGAGCGTGATGCGCACCCAGACCGGCATCGCCTTCCGCGAGCCCGGGTGGCCGCGCAGTGGTCGAGGCGGCGGGATGGAAGGCGGAGTGGCGCCCGGCGGATACGTTCGGACATAGCGGGTGGTAATGGATAGTCGTGAGCGCACGGCGCTATATCACTTTTTTCCCGGCGTTCGCGCAACGGTTATTATATATTCTTTGCGATCGGTGCCCGTTTGCTATAATTGTCCCCAGCGGAAAAGGGAGAATTGGATCCGCAAGGAGGGTTGATCACATGCGCGCACGCGTATGGATTGTGACTTTGTTCTTGGCCTGCTCGATGCTCACGGCTTGGTCCCAGGAAACCAATGTCCCCACCGCCGGCAAGCCGTACACCATCGGGGTTGTGATGGACGGCGAATGCCGGTACTTCGAGCAATTGCTGGCGCTGGTGAAGCAGGAACTGGCCGTTTTGATGGAGGATGAGCGGCCCGTGGTTTTCAAAATGGACCCGGCTTTCAACGCCGGCTGGGATTTGGACAAAGTGAACCCGGCATTGGACGCCGCGCTTCAGGATCCGGAAGTGGATTTGGTTTACGCCAATGGCATCCTGGTCGCCCAGGCGGCGGCGCAGCCAATGCGCAAGCTGAATAAACCCGTCATCAGCGGCTTTGCCCAGGATCCTGACGCGGTCGGCCTGCCGTATGGAAAGGACGGCCGGTCCACCAAGAAAAACTATAACTTTGTGATTGTGCCGCTGCGCTCCTCGCGGGATCTGGAGGTTTTCCACCAATTGGTGCCGTTCAAGCACCTGGTTGTTCTGATGGATTCCAAACTGATGATGGGGCTGACCGAATACCAGTTGGGCGTCCAACTGGTTGAGCAGACTTATAACGCGAAAGTGACCGTGTTGCCGCTGGATCTTTCCGCCGACGAAGCGTTGGCCCGGATTCCTAAAGACACGGACGCGGTCTATCTGACGCCGGCCATGCGAATGAATACGGATGAATGGCAGCAGGTCATTGACGGCCTCAATGCCCGCAAGCTGCCGGTCTTTGCTCTGATGGGCCGGCCGGACGTCGAGCTGGGCGCCCTGGCCGGATTGGCGCCGGAAGAAGGAGAGCGCATGGCCCGCCGCATTGCATTGAATATGGAGCAGATTATCGGCGGCATCCCGCCGGAGGATTTGCCGGTGCCGATGTCCATGGATGAGGAACTGGTGATTAACGCGCGGACGGCCATGCAGATCGGTTTCTCACCGGACCTCGATCTGATGACCCGCAGCCTCTTCCTGCACGAGGAATGCCTGGACGCCGGCACACGCCTCGAACTGGAAGAGGCGATCGAGCTGGCCTTGGAGAATAATATTGATCTTGCCGTTGAACGCGCCAAGGTCGGTGAGAAGCGGCAGGATCGCAACAAATATCTCAGCAACCTGTTCCCGCAGCTTGATGGCAACGCGAACTACACGCAGATTGATCGGGACCGAGCCGAGTCTTCCATGGGCTCCCAGCCGGAGAAGGAAACCAAGATCGGCGCCACCGTCAGCCAGATTATCTTCAACGACTCCGCGCTTAGCGCCTACCGTTCCTCGCGCCGGCAGTTCAACAGCGCGCAGGCCGACCAGGAGACAACGCGGCTCGATGTGTTCGCCGACACGGCCCGCAGTTTTATCGAACTGCTGCAGGCGCGCGCTTTGGTTCGAATTGATGCCAATAACCTCAACCTGACCCGCAGCAATCTCGAGCTGGCCCGTATCCGCCAGCAAGTCGGAACCGCCGGACCGGAGGAAGTGCTGCGTTGGGAAACCCAGGCCGCGCAGCAGAAGGCCGATCTGATCAAATCGCTGTCCAACATGGACAAAGCGCAGGTGGCCCTGAATCAGATCATGGGCCTGAATCTGTCCAGCCGATGGTGGCCGGTGGATATCCAATTGTCGCCGACCAATTACTGGTTCATGGGCGACCGCCTGGCTCCGTATTTGCGCAATGATGCCCAGTTGAAGGCCCTGGAAGGTTATATTGAGGAATTGGCCGTGCGCAATTCGACTGAATTGGCCGCGCTGGATGAAAACATCGCCGCCCAGCGGATCATGCTGGATCTGTATCGGCGCCAGTTCATTGTGCCGGAATTGGGCGCCAACTTCGCTTATGACCGCATCCTGAAGCAAGAGACCGTGGGCGACAACGGGGGGCTGCTGGCCAGTGAAGCGGATGACAATGAATGGTCATTCGGGGTGCAGGCCAGCCTGCCGCTGTTTCAAAGCGGCGGCCAGGTGTTTACCGTGCTCCGGGCCCGCGCGGTATTGGAGCAACTGACACAGACGCGGCGGCTGACGGCGGAGCGCAT
Organism: uncultured Verrucomicrobiota bacterium; assembly: GCA_964570325.1. GTDB lineage: Bacteria > Verrucomicrobiota > Kiritimatiellia > CAIQIC01 > CAZMXS01 > CAZMXS01. Next base: position 24,721 of record CAZMXS010000051.1, read on the forward strand.
TCGCCAGCAGGCCAAGAATGTCATGTATTCCCTCGAAAGCTCCTATCCCAGCATGAAACTGCAGCAGGATGCCGCGGCTTTTGCCGCGGAGAATCTGAAAGTGACTCAGGATAAATATGCGCGCGGATTGGTTTCGATCCTGAACCTGCTGGACGCGCAGAACCAGGCGTTTGTCGCCAATCAGAATGCGACGATCGCGGTTTACACCTATTTGACCGATATAATTAACATGCAACGCGCGATTTCGTGGTTTGAAATCGAACAATCGGAGGCCGCGAAAGACCGCTGGGTTCAGGATTTCAGCGCCTTTCTTGATTCGGGCTATATCAAGGGGCGGGGGACCGGTGTATTTCAGGCGCCTTAATGGAGGAATGTTGCAGCGGTGAGCGCTGAAGGGTGAGCAGTAATCCGTTGCCGGTAATCAACGAATAGTAATCAGTAATCGGATGGCAGCCGGTATGAATGGCATGGCCGAGCTGGTCAAAAGGCGGCCTTGGCCAAGATTGAACAAGGAGCAAGCCAATTATGAATAAAGGTCTAATCCATCTGGCCAGGACCGTCGCGCTGACGGCACTGGTTGGCGGTTGCGCGAAGAAGACGGTTGAACAGAAAGCGGTTATTCGTCCTGTGGTAACCTATACCGTGCAGGCCCCGGAGGCCGGGCGGGTGCGCGTATTTTCCGGCACCGCGCGCGCGGGCGTGCAGACGCCGATCAGTTTTCGGGTGGGCGGTGAAATCATGGAACTGCCCGCCCGGATGGGTATGCAAGTTAAAGCGGGTGATTTGATCGCAAAACTGGATCCGAAGGATTATGAACTTCAGGTCAAACAGAATGAGGCGCAGTTGGCGCAAGCCGAGGCGCAGTTCGAGCAGGCGAAGGCCAATTACGAGCGCACCCGCCAGCTCTATGAAACCAAGAGCGTCAGCAAATCGGAACTGGACGGGCAGGAAGCGAGTTTCAAATCCGCCGCGGCGCAGGTGCAGTCGGCGCTTAAAGGTTTGGAACTCTCACGCCAGCAACTGGGCTACTGCACCCTGATGGCTCCGATCGCCGGATCGCTCGACCAGGTGCCGGTTGAAGTGCATCAAACCGTCAGCGCCGGCCAGACAATCGCCATGCTCAGCGCGGGCGATAACATTGATGTCAGCATTGGGATCCCCGAGGCGTTGGTGTCCCGCGTGAACGTCGGCGACACGGCGCAGGTCAAGTTCGACGCCATTCCCGACGCCCAATTCACGGCGCGGGTGAGCGAAGTCAGCACCGCGGCCGGCGAATCGCGGGCCTATCCGGTCAAAATCCGGATTGTCGGCAAGGACGAACGGATTCGGCCCGGCATGGTGGCCTCGGCCACGTTTTCATTCAAAGGTGACACGGGCGATTCCGCGATCACGGTCCCGCCCGTGGCGGTTGTTCCACTGCCGGATGGGCGCCGGTTTGTCTGGGTTTACGCGGCCGATCAGGGAACGGTGACCCGCCGTTTCGTGCAGGTCGGCAGTCTTACTTCGGAGGGGCTGCAAATCATGGAAGGGCTGCAGCCCGGTGAGGTGATTATCATCCGCGGCGTGCATCGCCTCGAAGAAGGGATGAAAGTCAAGTTGTTGCCGGCGCAAGACTGAACCGGCGCGCTGGGCGGAGGAAAACCATGAATATCGCAGGCTGGTGCATCAAAAACAACCGGACGGCTGCGGTCGGTTTGCTGCTGATCGCCTGGGCTGGAATCCATACCTTCTTCACCATATCGCGGTTGGAAAACCCGGATTTCACCATCCGCATTGCGCTGATCACGACTTCCTTTCCGGGCGCCTCCCCGCAGAAGGTCGAGGAACTGGTCACCGAGAAGATCGAGAAGAAGGTCCAGGAAATGGCGGAAGTCAAATCCATCTTCTCGCAGTCGCTAAACGGGCTTTCCATTGTGCAGGTCGAATTGCTGGCAAGTTACTATGACCTCCAGCCGATTTGGACCCGCTTGCGCAACAAGATCAACGATATCAGGTCGGACTTGCCGGACGGCATTTATGGCCCGACGATCAATGACGAATTTGGCGACGTGTTTCCGATCGTGGTGGCCCTGACCGGCGACGGGTTCACCTACCGCGAGATGAAAGATGCCGCCGACGATGTCCGCGACGAATTGCTGAAGGTGGCGGATGTGGCGAAGGTTGAGCTGTACGGCACGCAGGAGGAGCGGATTTTCATAGAGTTCTCCAATCAGCGGTTGGCCGATCTCGGCTACACTCCTTATCAGTTGTCGGATCTGCTTAAAGCCCAGAACGTCCTGCAACCCAGCGGCTCGGCCGTGGTGGGGCCGGAAACGGTGACCATCGAGGCCACCGGCGAGTTCAAGTCGTTGGACCAGATTCGCCAGGTTTCCCTGCGGTCGCCGGGGCAGGCCGATACGGTGTATCTGGAGGATGTCGCGACTATTCGCCGCGACTTTGTGGACCCGCCGACCACGATGACCCGATACAATGCCCAGCCGGCGATCATGCTGGGCTTGAGCATGGCGGAAGGCGGCAAGGTCACCGATATGGGGCGGGCCGTGACCGCGCGCCTGGCGGAACTGCAGGCGGAACTGCCGGTCGGCCTCGACTTGAATATGTTTCTATATCAGCCCAAATATGTTGATCGCTCCATCAACGAGCTGACGACCAATCTGGCGCAATCTTTTATTTATGTCTTTCTGGTCATGCTGGTGATCACCGGTTTGCGCACCGGCCTGGTCGCGGGTCTGTTGGTGCCGATGGCGATGCTGATGTCCATCATGCTGATGCCGCTGTTCGGCATCAAGCTGCAGAGCGTGTCCATCGCCTCGCTGATCATCGCCCTGGGCATGCTGGTGGATAACGGCATCGTCACCAGCGAAAATATCCTCGTGCGGCTCACGCAGGGCCAGGAGCGTTTCAAAGCCTGCACGGACGCCATCCGGGAACTCTGGCTGCCGTTACTGACCTCCTCGCTGACGACAATTTTCGCGTTTCTGCCGATCCTGACGGCGCAATCGGATGTCGGCGAATACTGTAGCTCGCTGTTTTGGGTCATCACGTTGACGCTGTTGAGTTCCTGGCTGCTTTCACTGACTTTCATTCCGATGCTCTGCTATTACCTCTTGAAACCGAAAACGAAGAAGCAATTGTATGACAACTTCTTCTATCGCGGCTATCGCGCGATCTTGCTCTGGTCGTTGGAACATCGGGGTGTCTTCGTGGCGGCGATGGTCGGCCTGCTGGTGTTCTCGATGTGGGGTTTCCAGTTCATCCCGACAATCTTTTTCCCGCCCAACGAACGCGAGATGATGCTGATTGATTTCTGGCAACCCTACGGCACCGACATCCGGACCACCCGGGATCGCGTGGCGAAACTGGAGGAATTCCTGCTGGCGGACACGAACGTCGTGTCAGTCGGTTCGTTTGTCGGCGAGGGCGGCCCGCGCTGGTATTTGTCGCTCAATATTGAGCAGCAGAATGCCAACTACGCCAATGTGATCGTCAACACGCGCAAGGCCGGCGATGTGGCGGAGTTGCGGCAGCGGACACGGCGCTTCCTGGATGAGAACTTCCCGGATGCCCGCTGTACCGTCAAGGAGTTGGAAAACGGCCCGCCGGTCGGCGCGCCGATTCAGATCCGCGTTTCCGGTAAAGATATTAACACGATTTACCGCTTGCGCGACCAGATCAAGGCGATTGTCGCCAGTGTGCCGAACACGTTGAGTATCCGCGACGATTGGGGCGAGTGGGCGAAAAAGTTGATCGTGGATGTGAACCAGGAAGAGGCCAAGCTGGCGGGCTTCACGAGTCAGGATATTGCCTCCTCGCTGCAATCGCAGATTTCCGGCGTCGAGGCCACCCAGTTCCGCGAGGGTAAGGAAATCATCCCGATCGAACTTCGTTCCAAGGAAGCGTTTCGCGAAGACCTCGGGAAGATCGAGGGCTTGACGGTCTATTCGTATTCGTATGCGCGGCGGGTGCCGCTGCTGCAGGTGGCGAGTACGCGCCTGGCCTGGCAGCCCAGCGTGATCCAGCGGCGCGATAAAATCCGGACGATGACGATCCAGTCGGATGTGGATGGGCGTTTTGCCTCGGAAGTGCTGGCGGACATTATGCCCAAAGTGAAAGCCTTGATGGCTTCGGACACATGGCCGGCCGGATACAAGGTGGAGTTCGCCGGCGAGGATAAGGAGAGCAATGATGCCCAGGCTTCCATCTTGGTCGGCCTGCCGCTGGCGATGGGCTTGTTAATCATGTGTTTGATCTATCAGTTCAATTCGTTCCGGCGGCCGTTGATCATTGTCCTGACCATCCCGCCCATGATGGTGGGAGTCACCTGGGGCTTGATGATCAGCAGCGCGCCATTCGGGTTCATGGCCTTCCTCGGACTCATCAGCCTGATGGGCGTCATTGTAAACAACGCGATCATGATGATTGATCGCATGGAAATCGAAAAGGCCGCCGGCCAGACGCCGCAAAATGCGATTATCGTCGCCTGCCAGCGCCGGCTGCGGCCGATCCTGTCCACCGCCACGACGACTATTATCGGCCTGCTGCCGTTGTCGCTCAACGGCGGAGAAATGTGGCGGCCGATGGCGAATACGATTATGTTCGGCCTGGCATTTGCGACCGTGCTGACCCTGGCGCTTTGTCCGGTGCTGTATTCGTTATTCTTCCGCGCGCCGTTTGAGGGCTACCAGTGGGATCCGGCCGTGTTGAAGAAAAGCGCTGACGAATAGGCGTGGATGGCGCCTGCGACGCGCGGAATGCCGGACGGCCACCAGCATATCGTAAAGCGGCCGCGTCAGGGTCGCTCGATGCGCAGTCGGTAGAATTGCGCGGCGGCCGGATTGGTCACCGGGAAATTGAGCGCTCCGCCGGTGCCGGGTTGGTTGGTTTGCCATCCTTGCCATCCCAGCGGACCGCCCGGTCCGCCACCGGCGTGGTCAATGGCATAGACGCGGCCGGTAACCGAGTATACCCGCACGGCGAGCGCCCCGGCTGACCATTCCAGTTTCGGATAATCCATGCGGTCGGTGGGCGAAGTGCCTGCGATCCACTCATCCCCATCCCGGACGCGGTCGCCGTCGCTGTCGGCGGCATTGGGCTGCGTTCCATGCGTATATTCCAGACTGTTGGGCAGACCATCGTGGTCCAGGTCGTCCGCCGCGTCATTGGTTGCCGGATTCAGGCCGTAGGTGATTTCCCAGGCGTCGGGCATGCCGTCCACATCCAGGTCCGTTGCCTCGCGGTAGCGGAAGGTGAACAGCGTTTGCGCCGCGGCTTGGTGCCCGGCGCCGTCCACGGTGGCGATGCGGAAATAGTGGATGCCCGGCGCGACAGCCGGCGGCGCACAGCGGTTCGAGACGGTTTCGATAACCGGCGCGCCCGTTGCGTTGGCGCCAAAATACCAGCGGTAGGCGGCCACGCCGGAGACGTTGTCCGTGGCGCCCGACCATTCGAAGATCGCGGCGTTGGTAAAGCTTTGCCAGGTGTCGTTGACGATGCCATGCCGCTCGACGCACTGGGTCGGATTCTGCGGTGCGACCAGGTCCACCCGCACCGTCAGCGTGGTGGGGCAAACGGCGGCATACCCCGCGAAGTCGAGTCCGACATAGAACGTGTTGGTCAGCACATATACGCCGGAGGCGGACAGAGCGAGCAGATAAGGGCTTTTTTGGTAATTCGTTCCGCCAAGTCGGATGTATTCAGGACCGGAGAAGCAGGCTTGGCTGCCGGAGGCATCGTCACAGCGCCAGAATGCAGTAGGCGTATTCGTATACCAGTTGTTGCGGCCCAGGCTGCCATTGGTGATACCGGCTGTGACGACGGGAGTGGAGGTGGCGGCCAGCGTCATGGCCGCGCCGCGCGCGAGCGGGGTGATTGTGGGCGAGCGCGAGCCCATGTCGAAACCGGCCCGTTCATAGCACCACAGCATCAAGCCATCGCAGCGAAACTGGTCAGGCCGGGCGCCGGCCGGATCGCGGGGTTCGCAGCCGGTCGGGGACCAGATGCTCGTAAATACGAAGGGTTTGCCGAGATTCATTTTGGCTTCGGCAACGATGTTATCGCGCACGGCGCGGGACATGTAAGCCGGATTGCCGGCGAAATCCTGTTTCCCGTGCATGTTGCGCGGGCCGGCGCCTTTGGAACGCGCGCCCCAGTAATCGTCGTCGTCGCTGGAGTCAAGGAAACGCCAGGCATCGGTCGCCTCATCGAAGGAGTCGAAACAGACCAGTTGGTCCGTGCCGCGGGCTTGAATGACTGCATGCGTCCGCCACCACTTGCCGGTGGCGGGATCAATCTCGTCGCTTTCGAGCCAGCCGACATAGATGCCGGCATGAGTGACATTGTTGGCGCGGATGACGGCATCACCCTTTTCTGCGCGGGGTTGCACGCCGGCGGCCGCGGAGGCGGCGTGGAGCGCGCAGCCGATGGCGATGAGCCGGAAAAGGGCGCGCGTGATCATGATGAATCACGCTCCAATCGCGCGGCGGTGTCCAGCAGACTGGTCCGCACATACTCGTCCTGAACGAGCTCGGCGCGACGCCGGCAGGCAGCCGCGCCAGGCTGGAAATCAGCGGTCAGCATGGCGCGCCCAATGTAAACCAATACGGCCTCGTCGCATTCGCTGGCCATGGCATCTGCCAGCGCCATGGCCCCCGCAGGCGTCCGCAGCCGGCCGATGGCTTCGGCGGCGGCCTTGCGCATGTCCGGCGTGGCGACCGGGTCGGAGAGCATCTGGCGCAATTCCGGCAGCACCGCGGTTTGCTGCGCTTCGCCCAGGGCAAGCGCGAGATGCATGGCAACCAGCTCGTTGTGCCGGCCCGTTTCCGGTCGCTGTGCCCGGCACTGTCGCAATGCCTGGAGCATCCACGCCGCCGCGTCCGGATCGGCCTGCGCGGCCAGCGAATGCGCGGCGGTGATGCGCATCAGGTAATCGCCATGCGCGAAACAGTCTTGCAGGATCGGAATGGCCGCGGGGAGTCGGTAGAAACGCAGGGCGTAGGCCGCGGCGTATTGCAGTCCGGGATCAGTGGCGCGCGCCAGCAGGTTCAGGATGGCGGGGCCCAGCCGTTGTTCCGGATCGGCGGCGCCGATCGAATGCAAGGCGCGGATGCGCACGGCGCGATCCTCCCTGGGATCCTGGGCCAGTTGCAACAACTGCTCCGCCACGGCCGCATGGCCGGTTGAGGCAGGCTGAAGGGCCCGTTCAATCCATTCCAAACGCTGATCAGGCGCGGATCCGCGATCCGAAATGACGGCGTTATTAGCGGTTTGTGGTGCAGGGCCAACCGGCGACAGCAGGTATCGTCCGGCGGCCCCGAACGCCAACCCGATGCCCATGGCCGCTGCCAGCAGGCGCCACCGCGGCCTGCGCCCGCCGCGCTTCATTTCGTTGGTTTGCATTTCGATTTGCTCACTACCATACAGATCGAACGCGGCTTTCGTCAAACCGCCACCCCCGGAACATGGCCGCACCCCTCTTGGCATCAGACCCTTTGAGCCCGTTTTTTTTCATCACCGGCAATCTGATGCCCATTTGCGCGATCGCGTGAATAAGCCTCAGATTGGTGGCGGGAGAATCGGAGTTGAATTGTGGCTGGGTTAAAGGCGAGTTCGTGTATAGTGAGCGGCATGGCGTGCCGGAGTTAGCGAAGTGGACTGGAACCAGCGTGAGAGGTGCGGGATGCGATCAACCGCTGCGATGTGGGCGATAGGGCTGATGGGATGGTGGGCAATGGCGGATGGGGGAATGGCGGTGGAAGTCACCTGGGACGAAGTTGTCGCGGCCGGTCAGACGGCGCGGCTGGAACCGGCGCGGTGGCGGGCGGTGGTTGAAAAAGCCAGGCAGGCCGGTTGGACCGCGGCGCAGGCCGCCGCCACGCTGCATCCGGCGCTCGCCGCGCAACAGGACGGACTGGATGGCGAGTTGATTCTGGCGCGCGTGGAGGCCGGTTTGGCCGAGCGCGCGCTGCCGGAGGAAGTGCGGCAGGCTGCCTCGCGGCGACTGGAGTGCTTGCGAATTGCGCAACCACTGACGCAACAGGCCGGCGGCGACGCAGAACTGCAGGCCGCAATGACGTTGGCTCTGGAGAGCGGCGTGGACGAAGCGGCGATTCAAGCTGTGTTAAGCCGGGACAGCGGCGGATCGGACCGCATGCCGACTGTCATGGAAGCGGCCGCCGCCATGACCTTAGCCGGGGTTGATGGACCGACCGTGTGCGATTTGATGGGTGACTATGTTGAGCGCAAATTGCGGCGCTCTGAAATTCTGCGCGCGACGCGGTTTGTCATTCAGCGGCGCCGTGCCGGGAACGACGGCAAGTCCATCCGCCGCGAATTGTGGGGCGCCGCGGTCAATGACGCCGCGGCAGTGGGCGCCACCGATGGCGCATCGCGGCGCCTGCGCCGGGGCGGCAGCGCATCGGGTGGCGGATCAGACCACAATAATAGCCGATGAGAATCCCAGCCGCTTTATTCGTCGTGGGATACTGCGCCGCCGGATGGGCGGCCCTGACGGCCGATCCGGAATCACCTCGTTTTTTTATTGCCCCGACGCTGGAATTGGCTGGCGGATACCGCGGCAACCGCTATTCCGATACCAACGCGCAAGGCGTCGCATTGTTCAATGCGGCGACTTCCGTGCAGGCCGACTGGCTTGGCCCCCGCAATCTGAACATGAGCCTGAACGTATCCTATGAAATCACCGAGTTCGCGGAGCACGGGTTCGGCCAGATTGGGCAAGGTGCGGTGGACTGGCAGATTTGGAAAACCGGGACCGAACTGGAGGCGGGGTATTCCCTGGCCGGCGGCGCCTATCGGGATTCCGGGATTCCGACGGACGACCTGAAATGGATTGAGTGGCGTCCGGCGGTCTATTATGCGCCAGCTTCCGCGCGTTGGATATGGTCGCTGGCCGGTTTGCTGGGCGCCGGCTGGTATGACTCCGCCGTCACCCAGGACGGCGACGGCAAGCGGAGTCAATACTACCAGTTGGGGCCGGGAGTGCAATGGTTGCCATCCGCTCGCATATCGGGTTGGCTAGAGGCCTACTACAATCAGTACGAATCCAATAACGACGACAGCGTATATCGTGGGCCGGGGGTCCGCGG
>CAZMXS010000052.1:0-32500 GCA_964570325.1 uncultured Verrucomicrobiota bacterium
CCGCCCCACCCTCCTCCAATCCCCTCCTGACAGGCCGCCGCGATTTGCGCGACGCGCTCGCTTTCACAATTGATCCGGAAGACGCGCGGGATTTTGACGATGCGGTTTCGCTAACGCGCGATCCGGACGGCGCCTGGCGGCTGGGCATCCATATCGCCGATGTCGCGCACTTTGTCGCGCCAGATTCGCCGATTGACCTGGAGGCCCGCGCGCGCGGCAATACGGTATACCTTGTGGACCGAGCGCTGACGATGCTCCCGCCGGATCTGACCCACGATGTTTGCAGCCTCAAGCCGCGCGAAGACCGACTGACGCACTCCGTGCTGGCGCGCCTGGCGCCGGATGGCCGCGTGTTGGACGTTGAAACCACGCCCAGCGTGATTCGTTCGGCGGCCCGGCTCAATTATGACCAAGTGCAGGCGTTTTTCGATGGCGATCCGGGCGATTCGATACCGGAAGACGTACGCCGCACCCTGACCGCCATGCGGGAACTGGCCGCCATCCGGCGCGCCGGCCGGATGGCGCAGGGCGCGATTGATCTGGCGCTGCCGGAGGTCCGTTGCATCCTGGACACGCAGGGCGAACCAATCGCCTTTCGCTGCGCGGGCGCCACGGAGGCCTACCACCTGATTGAGGAATTCATGCTGGTCGCCAACACAGCGGTCGCGCGCCGGCTGCACCGGTCGCGCCGGCCGGCGCTGTACCGCGTCCACGACGCCCCGGATGAGACACAATGGAAACAATTGCGCTCCGATCTGCGCGCGCTCGATATCCATGCCCGGCCGCGCACGCGCGACGACCTCAACGCGATTGCCCGCGCCGCGCTGAACTCGCCCATGCAGTACAGTATTCACCTGGCAATACTGCGTAATCTCAAACGCGCGTTGTACACCGCCGCGCCGCGCGAGCATTTCGGGCTGGCCTTCGGACTGTACACACATTTCACCTCGCCCATCCGGCGCTATCCCGATCTGATCGTGCACCGCATCCTGCAGGCGCTCGAAGCCGGCGCACCGACGCCTTACACAACTGATGAACTGGCGACCATTGCCGCGCATTGCTCCGAAACCGAGGAGGAGGCGGATCGGGCCGAGGAGGAAAGCGTCGCACTCAAACGGCTGGCCTGGTACAAGCATCTGCTGGCGGAGCGTCGTCCAGGTCCCTTCGACGCCCTGGTGGTCGCGCTGCAACCCAAGGGCTTGGTGTTGGAGTTGAGCGACACATTGCAGCGCGGCCTGTTGCCATTTTCCGCCCTGACGGACGACTACTACGAAATCAATCCCGAGCACAATCGCGCGGTGGGCCGTCGGCACAAGCGGGCCTGGACAATCGGGCAAAGACTGTCCGTGTGCCTGGCCCGCGTGGACATAGCCCGACGCCTGGTGGACTTCTATCCGGCGCCCGATGCTGAAGGAGTGCGCGGCCGGGACAAACGGAAATAGCTGCGTCCACCGGATGCCGATGAAAATCAGGCTTGCGCCAGTTTAAGCACTTCGGCGGCGATCGCTTCCAGCGGCACGAGGCGCTCCGCCCCACCCCGCCGGAATGCCTCTTTCGGCATGCCGAACACGACGCAACTGGCCTCATCCTGCGCCAGGGTTCGCGCGCCCGCCTCCCGCATGGCCCGCATGGCGTCGGCCCCGTCATGTCCCATGCCCGTCAGCATGACGCCGATCGCATGGGGTCCAACGCTGGCCGCCACGGAGTGCATGAGCACCTCGACCGACGGGCAATGTCCGCATACCAGATCTCCCGGACGCACTTCCACGCCGTATTGGGCGCCTGAACGCCGGACGCGCATCTGCAATGCGCCGGGCGCCACCAGCACCCGCCCGCGCAGGATCCGGTCCCCGTCCTGCGCCTCCCGGACCTCCATCGCCGCCAGTTTGTTCAGCCGCTCCGCGAAACTGCGCGTGAATCCGGGCGGCATGTGCTGAACGACCACCACACCGGGCGCATCCGCCGGCAGGCGCGTGATGACCGTGCGCAGCGCTTCCGTGCCGCCGGTGGAGGCGCCGATCGCAATCACGCGGTCGGTGGACTCCCGCGCAGCGCCTTTGCGGGGCGGCGCCGCGGGGGCGGCCGCGCCCAGGCGCCGGCGCAGGCCGGTCAGGTTTGCGGTCGCGGCGATCTTCACCTTGGTCCGCAGTTCATCCATCATCGCGTCGAGACCGCGGGCGATATCGGCGGCCGGCTTGGTGACGAAATCCACGGCCCCCGCCTCAAGGGCATCCAGGGTGATCTGCGCGCCGCTTTCGGTCAGGGCGCTGACCATGACCACCGGTAGCGGGTGCTGCGGCATGAGGCGGCGCAGAAACTCAACCCCGTCCATCCGGGGCATCTCGACATCCAGCGTGATGACATCGGGCCGGAGTTGGGGGATGAGCCGGGCCGCGGCATAAGGATCGCCGGCCGTCCCCACGACCTCGATTTCCGCGTCCGCCGCCAATCCCTCTGTCAGCACCGCCCGGACAAGGGCCATGTCATCCACCACCAGGACACGGATGCGGCGGTTCATCGGCCGGCGCTAGAAATCCTTGAACTCTTTTTCATCCAGCGTAATGACTTCCTCGGGCGGCATCGCGCCAACCGCCACGCCCGCCAACTCGCGCGGCGGGGCTTTCAGCGCCGGGCGGCGCGTAGCGGAACGCCGGCGTTCGCTGCCCGGCGCGCGCAGCGGGGCCGCCCGGGTCGCCGGTGTTTCCGACGCCGCCGGCGCGCTACCGGCGAGTTTGAACTGACGCACCATCTCCTTCAGGTTGACCGCCTGCCCGGACAGTTCCTCGGCGGCCGAGGCGGTCTCCTCCGCGCTGGCCGTGTTCTGCTGGGTAACCTGGTCAATCTGGCTTAAGCCCTGGCTGATTTGGAGCACGCCCTGCGCCTGCTCGTTGGAAGCAGCGGAGATTTCGCCCACCAGATCCGTCGCGCGAATAATCCCGGACTGGATTTGCTTGAACGCTTCGGCGGTATCCTGCGCGACTGTCAGCCCGTGTTCGACCTTTTTGTTGGAAACCTCAATCATCTCCGCCGTCTCGCGCGCCGCCTCGGCGCTACGACCCGCCAGGTTGCGCACTTCATCCGCAACCACCGCGAACCCCTTGCCATGCCGGCCGGCGCGCGCCGCCTCCACGGCGGCGTTGAGCGCCAGCAGGTTGGTCTGGAAAGCGATGTCGTCAATCACTTTCATGATCTTCGCGATTTGCTGACTGGAAGCGTTGATTTCAGTCATCGCGGCGACCATTGCCTGCATCTGCGCCCCACCCTTCTCCGCTGCGTCGCGCGCGCCGCGAGCCAACTGGTTGGCCTGCCCGGCGTTATCGGCATTGGCCTTGGTCTGTGCCCCGATTTGCGTCATGGAACTGGTGATTTCCTCCAGCGACGCGGCCTGTTCCGTGGCGCCTTGCGAGAGCGCCTGGCTGGCTTCCGCGATCTGGTTTGCGCCGGCCGCCACCTGCTCGGTGGCATTGCCGACCTCACCCAGAATTCGGTTCAAATTGGCCATCATCGTCTGCAGCGCGCGGCCCAAGGTGTCCTGCTCGGACGCCAGCGTGACCGTGCCGGTGAGGTCGCCCGCCGCGATGGCCTCAGCCAGCGCGGTTTTGGTTTTCAGGCTGCGCACCATTCCGTCCATCGCCCGACCCAGCAGATCCTTGTCCGATGCCAGTTCCGGTTTGACCGTCAGGACGCCCGCCGCGATCGCGTCGGCCACCGCCGCCTTGCCGCGCAGGGATACGGTCAAGTTTTGCACCGCGCGCGCCATGCCGCCGATCTCGTCGCCGCGCGCCAATATCCGGGCCGATACATCCTCGCCGACATCCCCCCGCGCGACGGTATCAAGGTGCGCCACAGCCACCCCCAGCGGCTGGGCGATGGAAACCGCCAACCCCAACCCGAGCCCGAGCGCGACCAGCACGCCAAGGGCAATCCCAACCAGGCCGCGCCCCACCACCGCGCGCACCTGCGCGCGGACATCGTCCACATAAATGCCTGTGCCAATAATCCAATTCCACTCCGGCAGCAGCTTGACATACGAAATCTTGGGCGACGGCCTCGTCTGTCCCGGCTTCTGCCACTGGTATTCCACAAAGCCTTGTCCCGCGCGGCGGCACACGTCCACCATCTCCATGAACAGCCGTTTGCCGGTCGGGTCGGACATTCCGGAAAGATCTGTGCCGTCCAGGGCGGGATTGGTCGGGTGCATGACCATCCGGGGCGCGGTGTCGTTGATCCAGAAGTAATCATCCTCCCGGTACCGCAGGCCCTTGATCACGCTCAATGCCTGTTTTTGAGCTTCAGCCGTCGGCAGCGCGCCGTCGCGCGCCAGTTGCGCGTAGCGTTCGAGCACACCATAAGCCGATTCCACCATATACTGCGTGGCCTTCTGTTTTTCGGCATAGATACTCGCCTGGTAGCGGCCCAAAAACCACGCGAACACCCCCAGGAACACACAGATGATCAGAATGATTATCAGCACCATTTTGTGCGCAATTTGCAATTTGTTCAGCATGACGGCTTCCTCCTTTTTTCAACATTCTTCCCCCAGCTCAACCGGCGGGGTGCAAAGCCATCGGCGCCAACTGCTCCCACTCCCCGTCGCGTAGCAACCGGCCGGCGTCGAGCAGAATCTTGACGTGTTCCCCCACCTTGCCGAGGCCGCGAATGAAGCGGGCGCTGCCCGGCGCGGCGACGAGCGGCGGCGGTGCGATCTGCGTTTCCGGGATAGTGACCACTTCGTTGACCGCGTCCACAATCAGGCCCACCGTCAGCCCCGCGACCTGAATGACAATGACGCAGGTCCGATCATCATAGGGGCGCGGCTCCATGCGAAACCGGGCGCGGACATCAATCACGGGAATCACCTGGCCGCGCAGGTTGATGACACCCCGGATGAAATCCGGCAGGTCGGGTACCTCGGTAATCCGCTGCATGCCGACGATTTCCGTCACGTGCTCAATCGCGAGGCCATATTCTTCGCGGCCCAGACGGAAGGTCATGAACTTGTCTTTCTGCGTGTCTTCATCCTCATCGCCTTCCTCTTCCTCGTCGTCGGTTCGTCGTCCTTTATCGGTGACCATGACGGGCTCCTTTCCTGTCAACCGGCGGCCGGCGCCGCCGCCCAATCGGGGTTCGCCGCGCCGCCGCGCGCCCATTCCAGTAATCCGCCCACATCCAGAATCAAGCTGACCTCGCCGGTACCCAGGATCGTGCAACCGGCGAGACCGCGAACCCGCCCGAGATAACCCGAAAGCCCCTTGATAACGGTTTGGCGCTGGCCCAGGATTTCATCCACAAACAGCGCCGCAGTCGCGCCGGCGGACTCGACAATCAAGAGGATCCCGGCGGTCAGATCCTCGGTCCGGGAACGGCGCCGGAACAGGCGATGCAGCCGGATCACCGGGATCAGTTCCTCGCGCACGCGGACGATTTCCGCGCCATCCGGCGTGACTAGAATCTGCTCGGGCCGCGGGCGCAGCGTCTCGCGAATGGCGAGCGTTGGCAGCGTGTAGCGCGTCTCGCCAACGCCCAGCAGCATGCCGTCAATGATCGCCAAGGTCAGCGGGATCCGCAGCCGAATCGTCGCCCCCGCGCCCGCCACGCTGTGGATTTCGACGCGCCCCTTGAGCTTTTCCATGTTGCGCTTGACCACGTCCATGCCAACGCCGCGCCCCGAGATGTCCGTTACCTTTTCAGCGGTCGAAAAACCGGGCTCAAAGATGAACTGGAATGTCTGTTCGTCCGTCAACGCCGCGCCGTCGCCGTGCAACAGGCCGCGCGCAACGGCCTGGCGTAAAATCCGCTCGCGATCGAGACCACGCCCGTCGTCCGCAATCGTGATCCACACCTCGCCGCCCTCATGGCGGGCCGTGATGGCAACCGTGCCGACTTCGGGCTTGCCCGCCGCGCGCCGCTCGTCCGGCGGCTCGATTCCATGGTCCAGCGCGTTGCGCACAATATGCACGAGCGGGTCGCTGATGAGCTCGATAACATTCTTGTCCACCTCGGTATCCTCGCCGTCCAGTTCGAGGCGCGCCTGCTTGCCGGCCTTCAGCGCCACGTCGTGCACCAGCCGGTTCAGCTTGCGGAAGGTGGCCGAGAGCGGGATCATCCGGACCGCCATGGAAATATCCTGCAACTCGGCCGAAATGCGGGCCAGGTTGTGGATGGCCCGCCGCAAGCGGTGGTTACGGATGCGCCGGATTTCGGGATCGCCGACGACCATTTCCTGGGCAATCACCAGTTCGCCCACCAGGTTCACCAGCGCGTCAAGTTTTCCTACATCCACGCGGATATCCTGCCGCGCGGGCATTCCGTTGGCCGCCGACGGCGGAGCGGCGGGCGGCGGCCCTGATAATGTTTCAGGCGGCGCGGGATGTCGCACGCTTTTTTCCAGAATCTCCCGGAGAAAATCACATATTCCGGCCCGGCCGGGCACCGCGCCGGGGCCGCCGGCGCCCACATCCCGCGCGCCGCCGCGCAGCACATCAACAATCTTCAGCAAGACCTGGTAATCCGCCGGCGTAGGCGCAAGCTGTCCCTGCCGCGCGGCATCCAGCAGGCTTTCCGCCGCATGGGCGATCCGCTCAAGATCGGCGGCAGCCACAAATCCACAACCGCCCTTGAAATTATGCAGCGCGCGGAAAGCCTCGGACAAGGCCGCGGCGTTGCCGCCGGCTGCCGCCAGCAGCGCTTGCTCCGCCGCGGCCAGCGCGCTTTCGGCGTCCGCTGCAAAACGCATCCGCAACGCGGGCGGGATGCCGGCGTCCGCCGCGCGCGGCCGCTCGACCCGCGCGATATTTTCCGGCGGGATTTGAAACGCCAGGTGCAGCCAGTCCGGCTCAACCGCGCAGGAGAACAACACATCAAACAGTAACGGCTCCGTCGGCATTCCCTGCGTGATATCCGCATATTCGGTTCGCAGCCGGGCATCGAGCACATCGCCGACTTTCTGCAACCCGCGGACAACCGCCAGCGGCGTCTGGCCGGTGGTTCGGGCAATAGCGTCAAGATCCAGTCGCAAGGCGTAGAGGAAACGATGCGCGGGGGGGATCGCGTTGAGCGCGAACTCGGTGATATCGAACGGGAGCGCCCGGCCGGCGGCATCCTGCAGCACGCGCGGCGCGTCCAACTTGCGCTGGGTCTCCGGCGCGGCATCCGCGCGCAGCGCGGCGTCGAGCTGCGCGCAGAGATCGCCAACCTCTTGTTCGTTACTGTGCGCAATGTCGGCCACCATACGATTCAGCCGGTCCACGCCCGCCAGCATCGGATCAAGCAAGCGCTCGTCCATGCGCAATTCGCCCTTTTTCATAAGCGAAAGGACCGTTTCCATTGAATGCGCCAATTCGCCAATGCGCCGACAACCGACAAAACCGGCGCAGCCCTTGATGGAATGGATTGCGCGGAACACCCGGTTAAGCTGCTCCGCGTCGGGCAACTCCGCGCGGGCCAGCGCCAGGAAGTCCTCCTCGATATGCTGCAGGTGCTCGCGCGCCTCGACCGCGAAATCGCTGATCAGATCATGCTCCGCCATCACGTTTGGGCCTCCGGGCCGCCGGCCGGCGCGGGGTGCGCCGGCGGGCGCAGATCGTACAGTAAATCCATCCGGGTCAATCGAAACAGCGCGTCGAGATCCGGCGCCAGGTTGACGATCGCCGGCCGATCGCGCCGGCCGCGCTGGGCAAGCGTCCGGGCAAATCCGATCAGGACGCTCAAGCCGACCGAGTCCACTTCGCGCACCGCGTGGAAATCCAGGCAATACCCCGTGGCGTCCCCGGCGAGAGCCTGCACCAGGCAATTGCGCAGCGAATCCGCCATCGCGGCGCCGAGCATGCCTGCTAGATGAATGACAACGCCCGCGGCCGTCCGTTCCGTCTGGCAGGCGGCAGCCGGCGCAAGTTGCACAACAGCCTCAACGCGATTGCCTTTCGCGTTGAATGTCAAATGGCGACTGTAGGCGGAGATTAAAGGGAGTCCGCGTTTTCGGACCTGGCGGGGATCCGGCGGGAGGCTCAAATCCAACCGGCGCCAGTCGAACCCATCGCCCTCGTCTTCCACAGCCATCGCCACCAATCCATCGGCCAAAACTTCCACGCGACACTGAACGCGGCGGCTGTAGCGGTTGAAGTTGCCGTGCTCGACCGCATTGATCAGCATTTCGCGCAACACCACGGCCAGCGAAGTGCCGGGTTCGGCGGCGGCCGCACCCAAATGCCGCGCGACGAACAGCTTCACATCCTGGACCGCGGCCTCCACCAGCGCCATGCTGGAGGGAAAGACCAAGGTGCAGACGCGGCCTTCTTCGACGAATCGGACTGGTTGTTCGTTGATTATCAAGATGACGTTTCCTTTTCAGCGGCCGGTGACAACGGGATTTCCACGCCGACCAGCAGGGCATCGTCGTCAGGTTGGAAGCGGCAGTATTCAAGGGCATCGCACCAGATATGCTCGACCTGCTGTTCCAGATCTTCCCCAAAATGCTTGAGAATCAAGTCATCCAATCCGGCGGGGTCCAGCCGGGCCATTTTGCGCAGTTGCGGATTGAAGCGGCTGGTGCTGTACAATCCATCCGTGTAAAGGAACAGGCGATCGCCGGGGCCGACGGCAAAACGCCGGCTGTGATATTCCGGTTGTTCGATCATGCCCAGCGCGGGTCCCACTGCAACCAGCGGAACCGGCTGCGGAGCGCTTAACCGGCTGAGGATTGCGGGCGGATGGCCCGCCACCGTGGTCTCGACCGCGCCGGCCGCCAGGTCAACGCGCAAATGCAGCGCGGTAATGACCCGCTCGTTGTTCGGGGTATCAAAAAGCTGGCGGTTGATTAGATGAAAAAGACTGTGGCCGTCACGCCCCGCCCGGCAGTTCTCATTAAAGAAGGCTTTCAGCATGATGGTGTGATAAGAGGCGCCCGCGTCATGCCCGGCGACATCCGCCACTAACAGATCGCAGCCGGCGGGCGTGTTGCGATAATCCACGAAATCCCCGCCCAATTGAGCCAGCGGGCGATTCTTGATGCACATCCGAACCCGCGCCGCTTCAGGGTCTGGACGAACCAGCTCGGCATAGGCGTTTTCCGCGCTCTGGACCTGCCGTTGCAGCGCCTTCATCTCCTCGCGGCAGATGACCATGTCGTTTGTCAGGCGCAAGAGGTCGCGGGCATGCTCATCCACCATGCGGCGCCGCTCGGCTTGCGCGTTTTCTGCTTTACGGAAAACATCGCTGACATGCGCAATCACGGAATCGGGCGAAAGCGGCTTGTCCAGATAGTCCATGCAACCGCGCCGCAGCAGCTCAATCACCATGGCCTTATCGCCATAGCCGGTGATTACCAGGGTCGGCAGTTCAAAGCCTTCCGCTTTCAACCGGTCCATCAAGTCCAGACCGGTCAGCCCGCTCATCTGGATATCCGTCATCAGCAGGTCAATCGCCGCCCCTCCGCGTTGCCGGTTGTGCAGCAGGTAATCAAGGGCCGCCTGGCCATTGTCCACTTCCACCACCGCGTAACCCGCATTACGCAATACGATTTTCAGTGAACGCCGGATGGATTCCTCGTCTTCTGCCAACAGAATCCGGCGCACTTTGGGCTCCGCTTTTATTGTATTCGTCATAATCGCACTCCTTGATGACGTGACGGTGCTATCGCACAAATCATGCCAACCGGATTGGAAATCGGTTAGTGATTGGAAGGCAATTGATTACCGAAACGCCACTGGTCCCGGGACAACCGGCGGGCAGTCTCAAAGGGTGACAGTTGTCACCCAACGGGACAGTAAGATCAGTAATCCACGCCGATTCGATAGAAGGCGCTGGCCGTGGCGGTCCGGTCGGTTACGGCGCTCTCCGCGATTTGTCCGGGCACATTTGTGAAAAGCCGGATGTAATCGGAGGAATTGGTCAGGCTGAATGCACGATAGACCTGATATGCGCGTCCGGACTGACTTTTCCAGCGGATCACGTATCCGGCTGGCGGTCCGGCGTCGAGGTCTAAACCGTTGATGCCAAGAAATGATGTCGCGTTGGTCGGGTCGGTTCCCAGCACCCCGGTCTCAATCCAGTCACTGAAGCGATCGCCATCCACATCTGCCGTCATACCCCAATACGGCGTTTCAAAGGCGCCGATATCCGTCACGGCGTTTTGAATCCGCGGGTTTGTCCCGAGATCGGTGGTGTCCGCCATCCATTCCCGATTGACACCGGTGTTCACGCACGGCGAATTGGTCCGCGGTGTGTAATCGCCGCCGGCCCGGTCGGCCAGCAACGGATCAGCGGCCGTGTTGGCCGGGCCCGCGGGCAGCGGCGCCGCGCAGCAGTTGGAGTAATTGACGGCGCCGGTATCGTAGTAATTCGATCCGGACGTACCGCCCGATCGGTTGAAATAGATAATCGAATTGATCGCCACCGAACCTTCGGAACGGACCAGGCCGCCGCCCCAGCTTTGCGCGAAGTTATCGGCCACCGTGGAACTTTCCAAGACGCCGCCGTATAGATAAGCGCCGCCACCGGTCCCGTTCATGCCATTGGATGCGCTGTTGCGCGCAATCAGACAGTTCTGCATCTGTCCTCCAAACATGAAATACACGCCGCCGCCGTCGCCGGCCGATGCATTGGCCAGAATGCGGCTGTTGGTGACCATTCCGCCGGCGCTGGAAAACATGATTCCGCCGCCGGAACTGGCCCGGTTGTTTTCAATCCGGCAGCCGCCCATGCGTCCGCCCAGGTACAGATACGCGCCGCCGCCATACACGGCGCTTTGGTTGTTGCTGATCACGGCATCGCGGCAGAGGCCGCCCCCATTGAAGTAAACGCCCCCGCCGCAACCGGAGGTATTCGTGACCAGGTTCCCGACAATCCAGCCGCCATTGACCGTCCCATTCTGCTCGATATACACACCTCCGCCGCCCCCGCCGCTGTCGGTCACCTCATTTTGCTCGATCCGACAGTTGGCCGCCACCCCGTTGATGTAGAAATAGATGCCGCCCGCGCGCGTGCGCGCCTGATTGCGCGCCACGCGGCAATTGGTCAGCAACATGCCGTGCCCATAAAGATACGCCCCGCCGCCGTAATTGCTGGCCTGGTTGTGGACGATTTCGCAGGCCGTCACCGGCCCGCAATACATTTCGGAATACAATCCCCCGCCGCGGTTGCCGGCGATATTGTTGCTGATCGTGCAACCGTCGGCCATGCCGCCATAGTCGGTGTAGAGCCCCCCGCCGTGATTAGCCGCATAATTCCCGGCGACCAGGCAGTTGCTCAACAGGCCGCCATATTCGAGATAGACGCCGCCGCCGTCATAAACCGCCACATTGCCGGTGATCGCGCAGTTGCGGATCAATCCGCCGCCATAAAGATATGCCCCACCGCCATGGTTGGCCTGGCCGCCACAGATCGTGAACCCGTCCACGATTGCGCCGGCGGCGGTCACGTGTAGAATACCGTGTGAACCATCACCCGCCAGCGTCGTCGCCGAGCGGCCGTTAACGCTCGCCAGGGTGATATCGCTGGCAAGGTTGATTACCGCGCCAGCACGATAAACGCCATCCGTCACGCAAATGGTGTCGCCGCCCGCGCAAGCGGCGAACGCATCGAGGATGTTGGTGGCCGCGGTTGCCCAGTTCGTGAACGGCGTCATGGGGCTGGCGGCCGCCGCATTGACGTAGTGCGTGACCTGGGCCCGCACCGGCCCAACCAGCGCTCCCCCGACCAACAATCGCAAGCAAGTGGACTTGGCGCTCATTGGACACCCTCCTTCATAACCGTATCATTCCACCTTCGTTCATGGGCAGGAGGCCGGTTTGCCCCACCGAAGTAACCCGCGCAGGTGAACGCAACGGACATTCGGCGCCTCCTCCACACGGGCGCCAATCCATAAGGCGCGCCGATTATGAACTCGTGCCACCACCCACGATCTCTCGCATTTTTTGTGCCAGCGTGGAGAGCTGATAGGGTTTCTGGATAAAGCCGGCCAGCCCCTTGCCGGCGAAGCGCGGCATGATTTCATTGTCGTTGTAGCCGCTGGACATAATCACGCGGACATCCGGCGCGATCCGCCGCAATTCCCGAAAAGTCTCCTCGCCATCCATGTGCGGCATCGTCAGGTCCAACAGAACGCAAATGATCTCGCCGCGTTTTTCCTTGAAAACCTCCAGCGCCGCGCGACCATCCGGGGCAACCAATGCCTGGAACCCCAGCCGTTCGAGAATGCGCTTGCCCAGCGCGCGAATGGAATCCTCGTCGTCCACCAGCAGCACGGTCCCACTGCCTTTCCAGCCGTCCGCCGGCGCCGCCGCCTCCCGCAATTTCTTCGCCGGACGGCCAATGGCGGGGAAAAACACCTTGAACGTGGTCCCCTTCCCCGGCTCGCTGTAGACCTTTACGGCGCCCCGATGGCCGCGGACAATCCCCATTACGGCCGCCAGACCAAGCCCGCGCCCGGAAACCTTGGTGGTGAAAAACGGGTCAAATATCTTCGCCAGCGTGGCGCGGTCCATGCCGACGCCGCTGTCCGCCACCTCGAGAAAAACATAGCGGCCCTCGGGCAACTGCCGCTCCGCCAGTGTGCCGACCAGGTAAGCCGCATCGCAATCCAGCGCGCCGGTGGTGATCGCGATTACGCCGCTGCGGTCGCCGATCGCCTCGGACGCATTGATCACCAGGTTCATAATCACCTGCCGGAGCTGGGTGGCATCCGCCTCAATCGCCGGCAGATGCTCGGCCAGGCTGTGCCGCAGAACAGCCTTCTTGGAAATGGACACTTCAAGCATGTGACCCATTTCAACGACCAGCTCGTTGAGATCAATCGGCTCGATAACGAGCTTGCCCTTGCCGGAATAAGCGAGCATCTGGCGGCACAGGTCGGCCGCGCGCCGCGCGACCGCCTCCACTTCCAGCAAATTGTCGCGCACCGGCGAGACGGGCGACAGTTCACCGAGCGCCAGGTCAATGTTGCCCAGAATGGCCATCAGCAGATTGTTGAAGTCGTGCGCGATACCGCCCGCCAGCACGCCAAGACTTTCCAGCTTCTGCGCATGCTGAACCTGCGCCTCCAGCTTTCGTCGCTCCTCGTCAGCGCGCCGTTGCTCGGTGATGTCGAGATACACAATGATGCCGGCCGTGATATCACCAACGACATTGCGCACCGGGGCGGAATTGGCGATAATCCAGCGATCGGTGCCGTCCGCGCGGCGGATGCGCATTTCCTCGTTGTGCACCGTCTCTCCGGCGCTGATCGTCCGCATGATGGGTATTTCCTCCATGCGGTAGGCCGAACCGTCCGGCCGAAAAGCCTGCCAACTGGGATGGTATTCCGACAAGCGGACGCCCGGACGCACCTCGACCGGCCCTAAGCCGAGGATTTCCGATGTCGCCTGGTTGAAGATGATAACTTCGGTAGTGCGGGCGTCCGCCACCACAATCCCGGCCGGCGATTCCGCGATGGCCGTCTTCAAAAGGGCCTGGGCCTGCGCCAACTCCGCGTTGGCGCGGATCAACGCGGTAATGTCGGTATCCATGCAAACGAATTCCTTGCGCCCCGCAAGCGACGGGATGGCGAAGATAGTCGAGAGCACGGTGCGCAGACTGCCGTCTTTGGCCGTGAAGCTCCACTCCGAGGGCCCGGCGGGCTTGTGCGTCCGGTCCACTTCACGGAGAATACGCGCAAACTCGGCCGCGTTCGGCGCGTCGAGGAACAACTTGTCCAATGTCCGGCCAACCGCCTCCGCGCGGGTAAAACCGAAAATCGCCTCGGCGGCCCGGTTCCATTCGATGACGCGCCCCTCCAAATCATAGGTCTCAATCGCGATATTGGGGGTGTTGTTGATCAATGCCCACAAACGACCTTCCTTTTCCCGCAGTTGGTCTTCGCCTTGCTTGTGGGCGGTGATGTCGGTGGTGACAGTGGCAAAACGGCCCTTGGCGGGGGAAAAAGCCGTGATCAGGAAATGCTTGTCGAGCGGCTGGTAATACACCTCAAAGGAGGTCGGCGTTCCGCTTTCCGCCACGCTCGCGTAAATGTCAAGATACGGCGGCGGCGTGACGCCATACACCTGTGACGCCAGATTGCCGACCGCCTTTTCATACGGAATGCCAGTGATTCGGCTGAATGCCGGATTACAATCCGTAATGCGGTAGTCAGCCGGCCGGCCGGCGTCGTCATACACCATCTCGTGCATGGCAACAAGTTCGGTCATCGCGCGGTAAAGATGGCGATAACGCTCCTCGCTGGCGCGCAACTCCTGCTCCGCCTGCTTGCGCGCGGTAATATCGGAAATGATGCCGTCAATATAGAGCGGGGCGCCATCCGCGCCCTGCGTCGGCCGGCCGATCTCGCTGACATGGCGCACTTCGCCGGTGCGCGTCTTCAGCCGGTATTCGACATCGAAAGGGATGTTCTCCTTGACGGCGCGGTTCACCGCCCGGGTCACCCGCTCGCGATCCTCCGGATGAATCAGCGCGGCGTGCACGCCGGCAACGAGATCGGCGGGAGTGTAGCCGGTGATGACCTCCAGCATATCATTGAAGAATTCCGTCCGATTATTTTCGCGCAGATAGATGCGATAAATGATGGCCGGCAGATTGTGGGTCAGCGTCTGGAGCGGTGAGTCCGTTACAGGCGATTGCCCCGCTAATGCGGCTTGCTTGGCGGCGCCTCTGTTTTGCGAACTCATAAATAACCGCTATATGATCAAACTTTAACCGCCAATCATCGAAATGGCAAGCGTTTGGAGCAAAACTTGCACAAACCTAACAATCGGTGGTTTTACAAACACGCGCCAGATCCTATAATGTCAGGATATGAAAAACCAATATCTGCTGGCTGCGCTTGCATTGGGCATGATGATGCTGCACGGCGGCTGCGCCTCGACCAAGGTGTATCGAGCTTACGAGGGTCCGGCCCGCGATCCGGACGTTGTCGCCGGTCTGGTCGCTTCTTACAAGATTGATCTGCTACGCGTGGATGGTGAACGAAAGCATTTCTTCTTCATTGATACGTTGGAATACCGCGTGGAATTGCTGCCGGGCGCCCACGAGTTGGAGTTACGCTATTATGATCCCGGCGACATTGATTCTCCGTCGCGCGATCCGCTTTACCGTTCCGACCCCGTGCAACTTGCCTTCGAGGCCCAAGCCGGACACACTTATCGCGTCAATTATGAATTGCCGCGGGAGGCCGGCGGCATGGCCCGTAAGTTTCAGGTTTGGATTGATGATGTGACCGGCCCCAAACCGGTCAGCGTGTCCTCAATCCCGCAGGCCCATCCGGCTCCAACAGAACCCGCCGCACCGGATGCTGTCGCGCCGCAGAACCTGCCTCCGGCCTCTACGCTGGAACAGTTGAAGAAAGCCTGGCCGCAGGCAAGCGACGCGGAACGGCAGGAGTTTATGAAGTATATCCGGGATTTGGACGAAAACTAGCGCGCCTGTTCGGCGTCAACTTGTCTTCGTCAACTCTGAACGGGGAGCGCTGCGCCCGGAACCACCCGCCCCGCGCGCCGTCAGCGCGATCACGCCAATCAGCAACAGGAACAGCAGACTGCTGATCCAGAACACAACGCGGATGCCGTACACAGCCGCTACCGCGCCGCTGGCCAGCGGAGCCAGCATCCAACCCACCGAACGCGCCGTCCCCGCCCAACCAAAAACGAACCCGCGCCGGCTTTCGGGTGTCACCCGGGACAACCAGACTTGAAAAACCGGATCCAAGCCACCGGCGCAGAAGACATTGCCGAAGCGGGCCACGAATAGGATAGGAAAAGCGCGCGCCAGAGCCTGCGGGACCATCATCGCCGCCGCGCCCAAGGCGGTGGCCATGCCGATTCGCGGCGGCGGCGTCCGGTCAGTCAGCCGCCCAAGCCATACCCCGGCCAGCAATCCGGCCACGCCACCGGTCGCCGAAAGCAGACCGGTCCAGACGGATGCGCCAGCCAACCCGCCGTTGATTTCCTGAACCAGGAGCGGTAGATAGGCCGTGTCAAACTGGCGGACCAGCGCCGCTACGAGAATCAACAGCAACACCGCGCGCGCAGGTTCCAGTTCACGGAGTCCTTCCGGCGCCGCCGCCGCGGTCGTTTCCGGCCGCACCCAGTTTTCCCGCGTTCCGAACATGACCAGCAGCGCCGCCGCCAGCAGGATCAGGCCGGCGGCCAGAAAGGCGCAGCGATAACCATACCAGTGCGCGATTACCCCGCCCACGAAGGAGCCGACCATCGCGCCGGAAAAAACCGCCGCGGACAGGGTTCCCAGCGCGACGCCGCTGCGGTGGTCCGGCGTGTCGCTGGCCACCATCGCTTGGGCGGCGGTCATCGTACCGGTGAAGACGCCCTGCATTAGGCGCAGGAACACCAGCGCCTCGACGCTCCGGACCGTCCCCATCAGCACCAGCACGACCGCGCCGGCCAGGTTGGCGCGCAGCAACATCGCGCGCCGCCCGTAGCGGTCGGCCAGCGCGCCCCAAATCGGGGAGAAGATCGCCAGCGACAAGGGGGTCGCGGCGGCAAAAACCGCCACCCAGATTCGCAGCCGCGCGGGGTCGGTCACGCCCAGTTCCTGCATGTAGTACGGCGCGAATGGCAGAGCAAAAGCGAATCCCATGATCGCCAGAAACTGGGAAGCCCAGATGAAAAAAAGATTGCGGCGCCAGGAAAACACGGAAAGCCTTCTATGCAAGGATCCGCCGCCGCGCCGCACGCCCAGCCCAGCCAGAACTATTTTTCATAATGAAGGACGCTTCCTACCATTTGGAGGCAATTCATGCAAGGCAGTGACGGCCCTTGCCAAAGCCATCCGACAGTCATATTCTTGCTCGCAATGAGAGAGGACTTAACCAGGAGGTCGAGATGAAAATGATCGTGTTCGTCGTCGCCACGTTGAGTTTGTTTTTTGTTGGTCAACAAGTCACGTTGGCCCAAGCCAACACCGCCAAGGCGCCCCAGCCCTCGTCCATGAACATGGAAGACGTCGTGAAGGCCATGGGCGCCATGCTCTCCGGCGGGACCAATGCCGCGAAGGCCGTGGTCGAAGCCCGCGCGCTCAAGGCCCTGCTGCCGGCCGAACTGCCGGGCCTGAAGCGCGCTTCAGCGACAGCCGAGCGCAGCAGTGTGATCGGCATCACCGTCTCCTACGCCGAGGCCGTCTATAAGTCCGAGCAGGGCGCGGCGGTCACCATTAAGATCACGGACATGGGCGGCACCGGCGGCTTGATGGGCTTCGCGCAAGCCGGTTGGACAATGGCCGAAATAGACAAAGAAACCGAGACCGGCTACGAGCGGACGACGGAATACAGCGGCTTCAAAGCCCAGGAGCAGTACGACAGCCAGACCCGGGAAGGTGAAATCAAGATCATGGTGCCCGAACGCTTCCTGGTCGAAATCGCCGGCCGGGACATTCCGGACAGCACCCTCAAGGCCGCGGTCGAAAGCATAGATCTGAAAAAGCTCTCGGAACTCAAGCCCCCGGCCACCGCTCCAGCCAAGTAGGTTCAAGGTTCAGAAGTTGGATGGCTTAATCTTTTCAACTTTGAACCTTGAGCCCGAGACTTGGAACTAATCCTTTAGAATGCCGCCTTTGCTGGCGCTGGTGGTGTGCTGAATATAGCGGGCCAGCCAGCCGGTCTTGTAGCGTGGTTCCGGCGCCCGCCATGTCTGGCGCCGGGCGGCCAATTCGGCATCAGACAATCGCACATTCAACTGCCGCGCTGGGATGTCGATATCAATGATGTCGCCATTTTTCAGCAAGCCGATCGGGCCGCCTTCGGCGGCCGCGGGCGAGATGTGCCCGATACACGCGCCGCGGGTACCGCCGCTAAAGCGGCCGTCGGTGATCAGGGCCACCTGGTTCCCCAGTCCCTGGCCCATAATATAGCTTGTCGGAGCCAGCATCTCCTGCATGCCCGGCCCGCCCTTCGGCCCTTCGTGGCGGATGAGGACCACATCGCCGCCCGTCACTTGCCCGCCCAAAATACCCTCGCAGGCCGCTTCCTGAGATTCAAAAACCACCGCCGGCCCGCTGTGTTTGAGCATCTTCGGGTCCACGCCGGCGGTCTTGATCACGCCGCCCTCCGGCGCCAGGTTGCCATATAGGATGAACAGCCCACCCTCGGGGCTGTACGCGTTTTCCAAGGGCCGAACGCAGGCAGGATCGGCACACCGAGCGCGCGCGATGTTCCGCCCAAGGGTCTTGCCCGTCACCGTCATGGCGTCCAGGTGCAGCAGGCCGGGTACGCGGCTGATCTCCTTGAGGATCGCACTGATGCCACCCGCCCGGTCCACGTCCTCGATATGGTATGGCGACGACGGCGATACCTTGCAGATGTTCGGGGTCTTTTTCGACAATTCGTTGATGCGTGCCAGATCGTATTCGACCCGCGCCTCATGCGCGATGGCCAGAGTGTGCAGGACCGTATTTGTGCTCCCGCCCATGGCCATATCGAGGATGAAGGCATTGTCAATTGCGTCGCGGGTGACAATGTCGCGCGGCTTGAGCCCCTCGCGCGCCAGCGCCACGGCACGCATGCCGGCTTGCCGCCAGAGCCGTCGGCGGGCGGGATCCACCGCCAGGATCGTACCGTTGCCCGGCAACCCGAGGCCGATCGCCTCGGTCAGGCAATTCATGGAATTGGCCGTGAACATGCCCGAACAGGAGCCGGCTCCGGGACACGCCGCGCACTCCAGTTCCGTCAGGGCGTTCTCGTCAATTTTCCCGGCTTTGAACGCCCCAACACCCTCGAACACACTGATCAGGTCCACGGTTCGCCCATCGGGCAGTTTGCCGGCGGCCATCGGCCCGCCGCTGGCAAAAATCGTCGGGATATTGCAGCGCAACGCGGCCATGATCATGCCCGGGATGATTTTGTCGCAGTTCGGGATGCAGACCATCGCGTCGAAAGCGTGCGCCTGCAACATGGTTTCGATGCAATCGGCGATCAGGTCGCGCGAAGGCAGCGAGAATTTCATGCCGGCATGCCCCATGGCGATGCCGTCACAGATGCCGATAGTGTTAAACTCAAACGGCACCCCGCCCGCCTTGCGGATGGCCTGCTTGACGATGTCCGCCACTTTGCGCAAGTGGACATGCCCTGGAATAATGTCGGTATAGGAATTGCAGACGGCGATAAACGGCTTGGACATATCCTCGGACTTGAGCCCGGTGGCGCGCAACAAACTGCGATGCGGCGCGCGCTCGAAACCTGTTTTGACCTGGTCGCTTCTCATGCCAATGCTCCTTCGCGCCGCGGGTTGGCAGAATGCGGCGCGCGGCAATCCTACAACGGCGCACGGCGGATGGAAGAAAAAAGAAAAATGATCTGGCGATTGCGATTAAAGTGCGCTGCTCCCGGCGAGTCGCGCGCAGGATAAAATAATTCTACGAATTTGCCATGTGTTCGTCATCGCTGCTATAATAATCAAAAAACGGAGCTCAAAATGAAAGTCGCCGTCTTCAGCGCCAAGTCTTACGACGAATGTTTCCTGACCCAGGCCAACACCGAAGCCGGGCACGAACTGGTGTATTTTGAGCCCCGCCTCAATGAACGCACCGCGGCGCTCGCCGCCGGTTTCCCAGCGGTCTGTGTCTTTGTGCATGATCAGGTGGACGCGACGGTCGCTTCCCGCCTGGCCGCCGGGGGCACACGGCTCATCGCGCTACGCTGCGCCGGTTTCAACAACGTGGACCTGGTCGCGGCGGCGCAAGCCGGATTGAAAGTCGTCCGCGTGCCCGCCTATTCGCCGCACGCGGTGGCGGAACACGCTGTCGCGCTGATGCTGGCGCTGAACCGGAAGATTCACAAGGCCTACACGCGGGTGCGCGACGGCGACTTCTCGCTCAGCGGCTTGATGGGCTTCGACCTGCATGGCAAATCTTTCGGTGTGGTCGGCACCGGCAAGATCGGCGCCGTGGTCGCAACCATCATGCGCGGCTTCGGCTGCCGCCTGCTCGCCTTCGACAAGTTCCCCAACCCCGAAGTCCAGGCGCTGGGAACCGAGTATGTCCCCCTGCCCGATCTTTTCGCCGCCGCGGATGTCATCTCGCTCCACTGTCCGCTGACCCATGAGACCTATCATATGGTCAACGATTACACGCTTAAACTGATGAAGCCCGGCGCCATGCTGGTCAACACCAGCCGCGGCCCGCTGATTGACACGCAGGCGGTGATCGAAGCGCTCAAATCCGGTCGGCTCGGCGCGCTGGCCCTTGACGTCTACGAAGAGGAAGATGACCTGTTCTATGAGAACCTTTCGATGCAGGTGATCCGGGACGACATCTTTTCACGCCTGTTGACCTTCCCCAATGTTTTGATTACCGGCCATCAGGCATTCTTCACCCATGAGGCGCTCGCCGGCATCGCCGCAACCACCATCGCCAATATCAATGACTTCGCGCAGAACCGCCCGCTGGCGAACGAGGTGCAGGCGGATCGGGTGAGGAAGTAAGCGGTAATCAGCGGGCCGTAACCAGCCATCGGCACAGAACAACCAAACGATCGCTAATTACGGTTCGTTTTTCACAGCATACCGCTCACTCCTCCACCTCGACCGGCGTTCCGATCGCGACCATCCGCAACAGTTTGCGCGCGTTCCAATTGGCGAGCCGGAAGCAGCCGTGTGATTCGGTTTTTCCGATGTCCTCCGGCCGCGGCGTGCCATGAATGCCGTAGCCGGATTTGTCGAGCCCGATCCAGGCCACCCCAACCGGGTTGTTCGGGCCGGCCGGAATCAACAGTCGGCGCTGCAGCGCGTATGCCGCCGGGTCTTCCGCGAACAAGTTGGAATCGAACAGGTAGGTGGGCTGATCAGCGGAATTGGCGACCTTCAGTGTGCCGACCGGGCGCTTGGCCTTGTCCTTGGCAATGGAACAAGGAAAGAATGCGATCAAACGACCTTCGATATCATAGGCCCGGATGGTTTTTTGCCCGAGACTGATGCGCAGGCGCGCCGCCGGCCGCACCGGGCTGGGGTTTGGGTTGGGCAAAACCACGACCGTACCCGCGGGCGGGTCGGGCCAATCCACAGCGGGATTCAGCCGCCGCAGCGCGCCTTCGCTGGCATGACTTTTTTCCGCCAGCAATTCCAGGATGGTTTCATAAGGCAGCGCCGGCAGCTTGGCTTTTTCCGTCCATGTGCGCGGCACATACCCCAACGCATTGCGATCCTCCACCGTCACGACATATTCGGTGAATGCGATGTCCGGCGCCCCCAGTTTCGCCATGGTCGCCTCGTCGAACTTTCCGGAGGCGGGCAAGCCTTTTGCCGACTGCCAGGCTTGCAGGGCGTCCCGGGTTTTGGGTCCGATGTGGCCGTCAATGCAACCACAGGAGAAGTTTTTCCGATCCAGCAAAACCTGTCCGATCATATTCTGGCGAAACTCGCCGTCGGTCAACTCGCGCGGCGCCGGTGGAACCGGCGGGGGCGTATCCGCGCCGATGCGCGCGGGCGGCGAAATATGGATCGGTTGCGGTAGAAGGTTGGTCTGCGCCACCGGCGGCGGCGCCACGGACGCCGGCCGGTCCGCGCCGACGCGCGCGGGCGGCAGGTCCGGCCGCGGCGGCGCCACACAGCCGGCCGCCAGCAGCAGACTGATGCCCAACAACCTCACGCCGTTGCGCGGCCCGGGACAATGCTGGACGCGATAGGTCATGGCTGCGCGTGATAATAAGCGCGAGTTGGCCGGGATAGTAGCAGAAAGATGAGCTGGCGAACCGTCCTCCGTGAGGCGCTCGTCTGCGGCGCAGGCCAGGCACCCCAAACCATAAACGATCTTCTGTTTACCATCCCGTTTCCCCGGGGTATTTTCCGGTTGAAGGAATACGGCTGATTATTGAGGAGGGGCAGGCCATGCGAATGAAACGCTGCGCGGTTGTTTTCATTTTGAGCCTGCTAACCGGCTTGGCCATCCCCGCGGTCGGGTCAACCGGCGACCCGATTACCGTGCCATTGTTTGCCCCGGCTACGGATGTCCCGGCGCTTGACACGCCGGCGGGAACGATTCCGCTGGCCATGAACACGGCCGCATTTGTACCCGGCGCCGTAAAGGTCGGGGATCGGTTGCGAACCGAGCCCGCGCCGGGTGTGGTGTTCACCACACTGGTTTCCAAGGTCGCAACCGACATAAACGGAACGCTGACTTGGCGCGGAACGGTTGAGGGATCGGACGGCGGCCTGTTCCTGCTTTCCGTCGCGGACGGGCAGGCCCTTGGCTCCATCGAGCTCCCGGGCGCCTCCGCACACTACCTGATCCGATATGAACCGACGGCGCAAATACATCTGGCCGAGAATGCGCTGGCAACCGGCTGGGAAGAGTTGGAAGATTCCCCCTCCCCCGTTCCGCCCATAACCGCCAGCGCGCGCGGCGAGATTCAGATTGCGAGCGCGGCGCCCACGGCGGCAACGATCATTGATGTGATGGTGGTGTACACCACGAACGCCCTCGCGTGGGCGGGCGGCACGAATGGAATCAACAGCATCATCGCGCAGGCGCTCCAGCGCGGACAACTGGCCATGGACAATACTGCCGTGCCGGTGACGCTGCGCCTGGTTCACTCCGCGCTGGTGCCCTATACCCAAAGTGGAAATTCCGGCACGGATCTGACGCGCTTGACGATCAACGGCGATGGCTACATGGATGAAGTACACACCTGGCGCACGACCTACGGCGCCGATGTCGTCGTGCTGCTGGAAGAGATCAGCGACACCGGCGGCATCGGCTGGCTGTTGGAAACCACCAACGGCGAGCCGGCTTATGCCTTTTCCATTACGCGCGTCCAGCAGGCGTCATGGACTTATACCACGGTCCATGAAATCGGCCACAACATGGGCTGTCACCACCGGCGCGACCAGGCAACACAACCGGGACCCGGCCTGTACTCCTATTCAGCGGGCTGGCACTGGATCGGCACGAACGGGGGCTTGTACGCTTCGGTGATGTCATACGAGGACGGCGGCTATACGCGGGTCGGCTACTGGTCAAGCCCGACCAACTATTACCAAGGCACGGCCACGGGCACCCCAACCGACGACAACGCCCGCGGCATCATCAATATCAAGGATGTGATTGCGGCCTATCGCACGGCGCTGGGCACCAACACCTTCAGTTTCCGCGCTTTCGCCATGACCAATAGCGTGGTTCTGCGCTGGACCGACCCGGTTACCTGCGGACTGGGCTCGTCCACCGTCCTGATCCGGCAGCGCAACGATCAGTATCCCACCAATTCGAGCAATGACGGCACGCTGGTCTATACCGGCACCAACACTCTCTATATTCACACCGCCCTGACCAACAACCTGCCGTATTTCTACACCATCTGGGTCAGCTACGACGGCGAGAACTTTATCGAGCCGCCGTGAGGTCATCAACTGTCCGGGTCTTGCGCGTATTGAGCGCCCATCTGATTCAGGAGGGCGCGTATCGCCCGCACCACGCCGTCCGCACCCGCAAGAAGTCCGCCGGCATGGCGGAGCTCGCGCCCGAAGTCAACCGCTTGGAGCGGGTATGCTCGCCCAGAAATTCAGCGTATGGCCTCCGCAAAATCTCGTATTTCTTGCATTAAAACACGGTATTCCATCATTCCGGCCCGGTTTTCGCCCCCTTGTGAATGCCATCATTTCCGGCTTGGCGGCCGGGCCGGCGCTCCCGTAGTATCGCGCCCCTGTTTGTTTCAGGCGCAACCATGACCGACTCGCTATTACAGACGGAAATCGCCCGGCGCCGGACTTTTGCGATCATCTCGCATCCGGACGCGGGCAAGACCACGCTGACCGAGAAGCTGCTGCTTTATGGCGGCGCGATCCAGCTTGCCGGATCGGTGCGCGCGCGGCGCAACCAGCGCGCGACCACCTCGGACTGGATGGAACTGGAACAAGAGCGCGGCATCTCGATCTCCTCCACCCTGCTGCAATTTGAATATGGCGGCTATGTCATCAACCTGTTGGACACGCCGGGCCACAAGGATTTCAGCGAAGACACTTATCGCGTGCTGACGGCCGTGGACAGCGTGATCATGGTCATTGACGCCGCCAAGGGCATCGAGGAACGCACCCGCAAGCTCTTCGAAATCTGCCGTCAGCGCGGCATTCCGATCTTTACGTTCATGAACAAGCTGGACCGCCCGGCCCGCGAGCCGTTGCGCCTGCTCGACGAACTGGAACAGGTGCTGGGGCTGGGCGCCTTTCCCGTAACCTGGCCGCTGGGCAGCGGCGAGGAGTTTCGCGGGGTTTACGACCGCTTGGAACATCAGTTGCATCTCTTCGAACGTACCGCGCACGGCCAGTACCGCGCGCCCGCGCAGGTCAGCGGGATTGACGATGCGCAGGTGCGGCAGGCTGTCCCGCCGCACATCTACGCGCCCTGGCGCGAGGAGGTCGAAATCCTGGGCGGCGCCGGCGAGGTGTTTGACGCCGAGGCGGTCATGGCCGGCCTGGTCACGCCCGTGTTCTTCGGCAGCGGCATGAACAATTTTGGTGTGCAGTTGCTGCTCGATTACTTCATCCGGCACGGCGCCCCGCCCCAGCCGCGCATGTCCGGCGACCGGCCCATTCCGCCGGCGCATCCGGATTTTTCCGGATTTGTGTTCAAGGTCCAGGCAAATATGAACCCCCAGCACCGCGACCGCCTGACGTTTGTGCGCGTCTGTTCCGGGATTTTCCGGAAAGACATGGTCGTGAACGATCCCGCCACCGGCAAGCCGGTGCGGCTGGCGTACCCGCAAAAATTATTCGCCCAGGAACGCGAGTCGCTCGAAATTGCGTATCCCGGCGATATTGTCGGACTGGTCACCCACAAAGCGTTCCGCATCGGCGACACGCTGACCACCAACCCCGAAATCCGTTATGACGAAATCCCGCGCTTCCCACCTGAGGCCTTTGCCGTTATTCGCAACAGCGGCACGGCCAAGTACAAGCAATTCAAGGCGGGGATGGACCAGTTGCTGGAGGAAGGCGTAATCCAGGCCTTCACACCGCTTGAGGCCGGACCTTCCGGGATCCTGCTGGGCGCCGTCGGCCAGCTCCAATTCGACGTGGTGCGCTACCGGCTGGAGACCGAGTATGGCGCCAATCCCCTCATGGAGCCTGCGCCGTTCGCGTTGGTGCGCTGGTGCGATCCCTCCATACCGGCCGCGAAGCTGGAGGGGGGCTATCTGGGCAGCGGCGTCAAGCTGGCGCGCGATGTGCGCGGACAACTGGTAATCCTGTTCCCCAACCAATGGGCGCTCGATTATTTCACTCAAAAAAATCCGGATGTGCCGCTGCATTTGCTCTCGCCGCACTCCGCCAACGATTCCGCCGCGTTGCCGCCCACAACCGACCGGGTGCTGGCGCCCTAGCCCCGCGGCTGACGCGCCCGCGCCAGGCCGGCGATGTTGATCTCCGCGCCGGGCGACTCCGTGCTTGCGTATCGGCCGCCGGACAGGGCACAGTCTGGCCGATGCGGCGCAGGGTACAACAGTTTGTTTCCCGCATGGCCATGCTTGGGGTTCTGGCTGCCGCTATGTCCGCCGCCGCCATCGAAGTGGAGTGCGGCTTTGGCGGCTTCATCAAGAATGACGCCTGGTTCCCCTTCCGCGTCAAAAGCATCCCGGGCGCCGTTGACTTTGAAGTCACCCTGATCCACCGTGACTGGTGCAGCAAACGCGAAACCGTCCAGGAACGTTATCGGAGCTCGTTCCCCGCCGGCGGCGACGGACCCGGGGTCGCGTTCTGCCGCTACCAGCAAGCCTACCAGGAGGCTTTGCTGCGTTGCGCGGTGCGACGCGACAACGGGTCCGTGGAAATCGCGGAGGTCAATCCCGATGTCCTGACGGACGATGACCTGCTGGTGCTGGTGCTCAGCGACCAGCCGGAAGAGTTCAACTTCCTCGGCGGCGTGAACCGTCCCGCGCGCGGCATGGTGCGCAACGTGACCTGTCGTCCGGACTCCTTTCCCGCGCATTGGCAGGAACTGGATTGCGTGGACGTCATCGTGCTGGACGACGCCCGCCCATTCCCCGACACCGCCCGCGCGGCCGCCCTGCGCGCGTGGATCGTCGCCGGCGGCACGGTCCTGCTGACGGATCGCGCCCTGCGGCAGAATAACGGTCTGGCGAAACTGCGCCTCTTTGATGAACTGCGCATCGGCGCCGAATACAGCGGATATCCCGCGGAAGCGCTGCATCCCTTGCTGGGGCGGAAAACGGATCTGTTGCAAGGCTTTTACGCCCTGCGGCTGGACGCCCCGCGCGGCATGCGCATTCTGCTTGCCAACGACACCGTCCTGCTGGCCGGGCGTGACCTGGGGCGCGGCCGCGTGCTGGCCTCCGGCCTTAACTGGCGCGATCTGGCCATGCAAGACCGCGCGGTCAACGAGATGATCCGCGCGACCCTCTGGGGCCGTATGCTCGAAATGGCCGCCCCGCCGGCCCGCGCGACGGCGCGCCGCAACTTGGTGTTGCCGCCCGAAGCGCGTCTCTCGCATCTGGCCCGGCCACTCGGATTGTTCCTGATCTCCTACGTGTTATTGCTCGGACCGCTGAACTGGCTGATCCTGAAGTTCATCCGCCGCGAGGAATACAGCGCCTTCACCTTGCCGCTCGGCGCGCTCGTATTCTCCGCGCTGGCCTTCGCTGTGGGCATCCGGCTGCGCAGTTCCGACCCGGTGGTGCGCGAGGCGGAATACTGGCGCGCCTACCCTGACGGCAGCGCGTGCGTCAATGGAATTATCGGCCTGCTGTCCCCCGATCGCCGGCCTTATTGTCTGCGGTTTGACGAACCGGGAACGCGCGCCGAGGAGCAACGCGAACGTTTCCGGTTCAATCCGCCGCGTCCGGAGGATATCATGGCCGTCGCTTTCGACGGCCGTTTTGAGTTTTCAAACGTCCGGGTTAATACCTGGTCCATGCGCTTTTTTCAGCGGGAAACGCCCTGGCCGGACGGCCCCGGTGTCCGGGCGGCGGGCCACTGCAGTTCCAACGGGATCAGCGGCACGATTTCCAATGGCTTGCCTACCGCGCTGCTTAACGCCTTTGTTATCGCCAATGGCAACCTGGCCGAGGTGGGCAACATCCCGGCCGGCGCCGCCGCGGATTTCCAACTGCAGCTCGCGCCGCCGGGCACGGGCGTTGTCTGTGCGCGCTGCGGCCAGATTCATTCCGCGGCGCGCACACTGGCTGAACATCAGTGGCGCGAACACCCCCGGCTGGCGGAAATGCGCGATCTGATCGAATCCGCCGATCTTCCGCGTGCGCCGGTGCTGGTGGCGCTGCAGGAACAATCCGCGCCCACTCTGAAACTGGATCGCGATAACGCCCGGTGGGCTGGCCGGCGCCTGGTGATGGCCCCCGTGGAATTGCATTTCGATGGGCCGGATGTCTACCTGCCCGAGGGCCTCGTGCAACGCCATCGCCCGCCGCAAAACCGCAACGCCACGGCCGTGGCGCAAACGTGGGAATTGCCTTACAGTCTGCAGGTGACGGACCCGGATGCGCTGGAAGAAAATGACGCGGCGCGCCGCCGGCGCGATTCATTCACCGCGGCCAATATGTCGGACGAGGCGCAATTTATCCATGATTTTTACCTGCCGTTCGAAGCACGCAGCCTTTCCACCACCCGCCTGCTGGTTCACTGGGATATCGGCCCTTCAGACCCGGACACACCCCATCCGGAGTGCGCGCTGGCGCTCTATGATTGGGGCCGCACCCAGTGGGTGGAACAGGTTCGGGCAGACACCGGCGATCAGCGCATCGTGGTGGCGGATCCAGACCGATTCATCCGCCCACCCTTTCCCGTGCTGCGGGTGAAAGTGGCGCCGTTGAAACCGGGCCGCAACACGCACTGCGCAATCCGGATCCTGGATATTGCTTTTGAAGGCCGCAAAACCGATGACCGCGAAACCCTTGATTCGAATTGACGAGCTGACGGTCCGCTACGGACCGCTGGTGGCAGTGAACCGTGTTTCACTGGAGATCCGGGAGGGCGAGATTTTCGGGCTGGTTGGTCCCAACGGCGCCGGCAAAACGACCACGTTGAAAGTGCTGGCGGGCTTGCTGCTGCCCGATGGCGGCCGGGTGACGGTGGATGATCTTGACGTCGTATCTGACCGGATCGCCGTGCGCGCGCGGATCGGCTACATGGCTGATTTCTTCGGCGTCTATGATTACCTGACGACCTACGAATATCTCGCGTTTTTCGGCGGCATCTACGGCTTGTCCGGCCCTCGGTTGGAGGAGCGGATCAACCGCGTGCTTGACATCGTCAACCTGGCGGGCAAGCGAGATGCCTTCGTACGTGCGCTCTCGCGCGGCATGAAGCAGCGGCTGTATTTCGGTCGCGCGCTGATTCACGAACCCCGCCTGTTGATTCTGGATGAACCGGCATCCGGAATGGACCCGCGCGGTCGGGCGGAGCTGGTGGAAACCCTGCGGCAGGCCAATCGCCAAGGCCAGACGATCATCATCTCCTCCCACATCCTCGATGAGCTGCAGGACCTGTGCACCATGGTGGGCATCATGGAGGCGGGCCGCCTGATAGGCGCCAACCCGCTGCGGCGGCCGCCCGCCGACACCGCTCACCGCGCCGTCCTGCTGCTGCTCGCCGCCGGCGAGGCGGAACGCGCGCTGTCGTTGCTGCAGGGGCGTGAAGATGTTTTTTCTGCGCGGGTCGGCGCGGGCGGCATCGTGCTGGAAACCCGCAATGACGACGACACGGTCGCCGGCTTGGTGCGGTATCTGGCCGCGCATGAGGTCCGAATGCTGCTGCCGCGCGCCGACACCGCGGATTTGAAGGATATTTTCATGCGGCTGACCAAGGGAGAACTCACATGAGGTGCGCATGGCGCCGCGGCTGAACCACTGGTGGAACGACCCGCTGCTGGTCAAGGAATTCCGCGTCCGCATGCGGGCCCGGACGGTTATCCTCGTCGAAATCCACTACATGCTGGCGATTTCGCTGCTGGTGGGCTTGGTCTTTCTATTCGCCGGAAACTGGAAGCAAACGCCCGGCTGGGAAATCGGCGCCACGTTGTTCAAGACCATCCTATACACGCAGGCGTTGCTGATGCTGTTCGTGAGCCCCCTGGTTACGGCCTCGGCAATCAGCGGGGAGAAGGAACAGCGGACCTTTGACAGCCTGTGCGTGGCGCCGGTCACGCCGCGCCGGATAGTCTGGACCAAACTCGCCGCCGCGCTGGGCTGTTTTTTTGTCATGATCTTCGTTTCGTTGCCGTTCGCCTGCACTTCATTCATCCTCGGCGGTGTTTCGCCCGGCGACCTGCTCACCGCCTGCTGCTATACGTTCCTCTGCACGGCGATGATCGGCGCCATCGGCTTGCACTGGTCTGCGCGCTTTGAGCGCAGCATTGCCTCCATCCCCGTCGCGGCGGTCATCGCCGTGCTGATCCTGGTCTTTGCCGAGCCGCTCGCGGAACTCGACCTGGAAGCCCTGGCCACGATCTCCCCGGTTGTCTTTTTGGATCGGCTGTACAAGGGGAGCGGGCTGGCGTTTTTTGGCGCGCAATGTCCGGCCTGGGTTGCCGCCTTCTTCTTTCAAGCACTCATTTCTCTTTATTTTGTGTGCGGCGCGGAAATCCGCATGCATTTCTTGCACGAGCGCCACTACGTATTCCACCGTTTTCTGGCATTCGTCTTTCTGCTGACGCTCTTTCTTTTCATTGCGGGCGCGGGCATCACGCCGGGCGGCGCACCGCCGGCCGCACGCCGCCAGGTGGTCAACCTGCTGCTCGCGGCGCTGCTGGAATTCACCGGGCTCGCGCTCTGGATGGGCGCCAACACGCCGGTACTGGCCAGCGCCGGCCGGCCGACCCCGGATGACCAGCCGCTGCGGCGTTGCGTCCGGGAGATGCTCCTCAAGCCTTGGCGCTTCCTGGCGCTTCTTTTGCTGGGCGCCGCCCCGATTTTCGCAGCCGCGGTGCTTTTGGCCGGACGCACCAGCCTCCCGCGATGGGTGGTCGGACTGGCTTTTTTCGGTGTGGTGGGGGCCAGCGCCATGACCTGGCTGCTGTTGGCCGCCCGCCTGGCTGCCGGAACAACCGTCCAACGCCGCTTTGGCGGGCTCGGCGCCGCAGTGTTCATTATGGGCATAACCGTGCTGCTGCCGGTCGCGCTGCTGAACTTCGCGGCCGGGGAGGCCGGCGGAAATCCGCCGCCCGCGGCGCAGTTCGGTGCATTGGTCTCACCGCTTGCGGCCATTCTCCATCTCGCCAACCCCTTCGACCCGCAACAAGCTCAAAGCGCAGTCATCGCCTGCTGCGGCCGCTGGAGCCCGGTCTGGATTCCCGCCGTCATTTATATCTTCGCCGCCGCAATCCTATTCCGGTTCCGTCCCCAGCCGCCGCGCATGGTCCTGCCCCCAGTGCTGGCGCCAGCCTTGCCGGAGCTGCCCGTGCCGTCAAATCCGGCTGAAAACACAGCGATTCGCACTGAATAAACGGAATATACGCAAGCATCAGCGAGGATGATCGGCGGAATACAACCCAAACAAAGCCGGAACCCGGCCGGCGCTGCAGAAGACTATTTTGCGATTGGCGACCCCAACGGGATTCGAACCCGTGTTACCAGGATGAAAACCTGGTGTCCTAGGCCTCTAGACGATGGGGTCTTCCCTGAAAAGACCGGCGAAACATACCACAAAAAACCCGCAGGGCAACCGAAAAGCGCGGGGAAAATCAAGCGTAAAGCTATCCCAGCCGAATAATAAAGGGTATGATAACAAGGGAGTGTAGCGGTGAAACCGATCGGCATCTTTCTGTTGGCGGCGGCGGCCTTCCAGCCGTTTAGCATCGAAGCCGTTATCATTGACCATGCCCATGTCGCCGGCGCCAGCAATTATGCTCAGGCGGTCTACAACGCAATCGGCCGCCAAAAATGGTTCTTCACCCATGCCTCGGTCGGCGGCAACCTCGTTGAGGGCATGCACACGCTGAACGAGGCCAACCCAACCCGTTATCGCCTGAAGATTTACAACTGGCCGGGCCGCGACGAGGGCTGCCACGGCGGCGTGGACGTAGCCGGCACGTTCGGCGAACCCGACTACCGTGCCGCCAATCCACCGGCGGTCACCGTGACCGGCATGATTTATGAATGCTGGCGAGAGAATCCTCCTTGGGAAAACAAGCTGGTATGTTTCAGCAACTCGCTTCGGCGCGCCGGCTGGTGTTCCAACAAGGTGGATTTCGCCATGGACAAGTTCTGCTGGATTGATCAGGACGCGAATCCCACCAATTATGTCAACACCATGGCCCGGCTCGAAGCCATGTATCCGGCCATCCGGTTCATTTATGTGACGATGCCGCTCACCGGCCTCGCGGATTATGAAAACGATCAGCGCAATGATTACAACCGATCCGTTCGCGGCTATTGCGCCGCCAACGGCAAATGGCTGTTTGATATCGCCGACATCGAGGCCTGGAGTCCGGCCGGTGTCCAGCAGACCTATTCATCCGGCGGCCGGATCAACCAACGGATGTACGCGGGGTATGCCGTACATCCGCCAGGCGAGGACTGGCACTTGAACGCGGCCGGGCAGGAACGGTTGGCGCTGGGCTGGTATGCCGTCGCGGCGACCGCGGCGACGGTCACGGCCGCCTTCACCTTCCAGGCGCAGGCGTTGACCAACAGCATCTGGGTACGCTGGTCCGATCCCGTGGCTTCCGGTATTTCCAGCCGGCTGGTACATGTGCGCTGCGACACCGCCGGCTACCCCACCAACCCAACCGCGGGCAGCGCCATCTACACCGGCACCAATCGGTTTATCGAGCACACGGGGTTGACCCCGGAACAACCTTACTACTACACGATCTGGGTCAGCCATGACGGAACAAACTTTATAGATCCGCCGTGATCGCCGGCCTTGCCGGAGCGCTCCAGAACGCCGTTTGGCGCACGGCCGCAAATCCTCCGCGGGAAGATATGACGCCGCTTCGGCTTGAGCGCATGGCGACCCCGTCCACATCCCCTGCCCCAAGCCGGCGCGGTCTCCGATCTATCGGTCGGCGATGAATTGGTCGAAACCGGCGGTTTTGAGCACCAATTTGACCGGCGGCTCCACGTTGATAAAGGTGAAATTCTCCGATCCAACTTGTTTGGCGGCCGCCATGCAGATACGCAGAAAGGCGGACGCGATGAACATCACGCCTTTCAGGTCGAAAGCGATCGGGCCGCGCCAGCCGGCAATCCGGTTCTGCGCGTCCTGCTCGACCTCCTTGCATGCGACCGTGTCCATGCGGGACGGAAACGCCATGACCAGCTTGTTATTTTGGATAGTGACATTGATCGGCATGTGCAGTTACCTCGGTATGGGTTGATTATCCGCGCGATTCAATAATTTCGGTTGAAGATCCGTACGACGTCATCAACTTCCAGACGTTCGTCGAAATAGAGTTGCGTATCGAATTTCTCGAAGCGGCGGTTGACGCGCCGCCGGGCCACGCGCTGGATATTCAGCAGGTTGCGGGCCGTGACGTTGTCAGTGGTGATGTTGCGCCCGCCGGAGCCGCAGCCCAGTGTAAACGAAGGGTGCAAGCTGTTGTACAA
>CAZMXS010000053.1:0-32200 GCA_964570325.1 uncultured Verrucomicrobiota bacterium
GTCGGGGCGACTGGATTTGAACCAGCGACTTCTTGGTCCCGAACCAAGCGCTCTAGCCAGACTGAGCCACGCCCCGACCGGGAAACTGTGTCAATCTACACCGCGCAGTTTGAAAGACAAGCGGTAATTGCAATTAAAAATGCAGCGCGCCACCGGCCTCGCTGTAAATATCCCGCAGTTTGATATTGGCCGGCCGGTGCTGCATCATCTTGTCAAAAATCAGGAACACATAGAGCGAATCGGCTTCCGCCCGGTGGTACTGGCCGCCCGTGACTTGCGCTCGTTCCGCCACTTCGCTTAAGCGATGGGATTTCATCTCCGGATACCATTTGCGGAACAATTGCAGGCTGTCAATGGTCAGGTTCGGCGGCAAGGTCAGGTTGTTACGCAACAGTTCCTCCCGCATGAAGGAGATGTCGAAGCGCGCGTTGTGCGCGAACAGCACCGCGCCTTGGATGAACTGCTCGAACTCGGGATACACTTCCTTGAATGTCGGCTGGTCCTTGACCATTTCCATGGTGATGCCATGGACTTCCGTGGCCCAGAAGGGGATGCTGCGCTGGGGATTGATCAACCAGGATTTTTCCGCGATCACTTTCCCGTTCTTGAACTTGACTGCGCCCAGTTCCACCAAGCGATCCTTCTTGGGGTTCAACCCGGTGGTTTCCGTGTCGAAAACCACGAAAGTGACATTGTTGATCAACGTATTTCGCGGGGGCAGGCGGATGCGCGCCGAATCCGGGGGTGGGGTCTGATTGCTGGAATCGGCGGCTGGCGCCTGCCACAGCAACCCGACGCCGATCAGCGCCGTGGCCATGATTATGCGCCAACGACGGTCTGCGGGCGCTGGACACGATACGGATCCATGGAGACCATTCATGATGCTCCTTTCATCCTTACTGCACCGACCATCCAAGCTGCCGCGTTTCAGCCAGGACGGCGCCATATCCGCTCGTGATTTCATAAAACTAACCGTATACAACCCCTTGCGCAAGCATTTGTTAAGAGCAGGGTGAAGGTTGAGAATGCGGTTGTTCACGCCGCCCAACTTGGGGAACAATTTGTTGGCGGGAGCGGGGAAGATGCCTGCGTCCGGTGGGGGCAGACTATCCGGCTACTCCACGGTAATGGCGCTTAATTCCGCTTCAAATGGCGGTTGATGGCCGGGGACAAAGAGATCAATCGTAGAGATAGCCTCTGTATCAATGGTCTTGTTCCCGCGCTGATTGCCGTAATGGTAATTATTGTCCACCTTGCGCAACTGATATTCACGCCGGTCGTTTCCAGCCGACCCGGCCTGTTCCTCATGCCGGAAAGATTCCCCGTCTGCCTGGCCGACGCCGCTGTAGGTCTGCGCGTTCACCGCACCATGGCCGGATTCATTCAAGCCAATACCGATTCGGGCGGTTTCCGGGGCGGCGATCCGCAGCACTACTTTGGCGCCGCCCAGGCAGTTGACGGAGCCGTCCGCATTGGCGAGGAGCGCTTTGGAAGGTTGGAACGTGATGCCGGCGCCCCAGCCCGATCCCGGCGTCACGCGGATATGCCAAGTATTGGTGGCGGTTGGCTCGATTTCGATTTTCGCCCCGGCGCCGTAGTCGCCCCAGAGAAAAGTGGGGGAAGTGGTGTCGGCAAATACAATCGGTTGGGATAAAGGCCGTTCGCCGCCCGGCACCCGGATTTCACGAAAATCCAACAGCACTTCCGGGTCGTAGGCCGGCAGCGTGGCCGTGCTTTGGGCATGCAAGTCGCGTGCTTTGCCGTTAATCTCGGTGAGCGCCCCGAGAAGAGTGGTGTAGAACTGGTCGTTGACATCCACGAGTCCGTAGTTGGAGTTTTCCCCGTCGAACCGGCCTTGAGGCGGCTGATCGAAGTATTGGAACCAGTCCAATCCGACAATATACGGCTGCGCCAGCGCCGCGGTCATGTAACTGCGACAACGATCCGCGCGCTCCTGCTGCGTCTGCACGGTCACATCCGCG
Organism: uncultured Verrucomicrobiota bacterium; assembly: GCA_964570325.1. Lineage (GTDB taxonomy): Bacteria > Verrucomicrobiota > Kiritimatiellia > CAIQIC01 > CAZMXS01 > CAZMXS01. The sequence goes on from CAZMXS010000053.1 coordinate 1,983, forward strand.
CCGCCGCTGTTGGGACAGCCCGACGAATTTTCCATTGCCCGCCAGGAAAACTCGGTAAGCATGATGGGTTTTTGGGTCAGCGCCGCGATGGCGCCGGCGCAGCGCGCGTCGAACACGCCGTCACGCCGGTACTGGTTAATACTGATGACATCGCAGTGCCTGCCGCACGCGGCCATGACGGCTTCCTGGGCGCGGTAGGCGAAGCGGGTGCCGAGGTAGAGGTGATTGGGATCGTGTCGCCGGATGACCTCGGCGCATAGCCGGTAATACTCTTCCGCGACCAGGCCGGCCCAAGCCAGGGCGGGTTTCTGGGCCATGCGCGAGCTGCCGCGCATGCGCCGAATGTGGGGCAGTTCGTCAAATGTCGCGGCGCTGGTTCGCCAGTCGCTGGTGAAGGCGGCGAAGTCATTGGTGTAAAACGCGCGCAGGAATTCCACCGCCTTGACCTTGCCGGGCGCCAGCGGCGGCAATTCCATAAAACGGGTCAGTAGAAACTCGTCCGGTGCGGTCGGCCAGCCGCGCGCCCCATACCAAGGCATTTCGTTCTGGCTGAAATAACCGATCAGATATTCGTTGGTGGCATGCGGGGCAATGTGCTCGCGCGCGACGCGGTCCAGATTCGCGGCGAAACTTGCGGAAAACACGTCAATGTCGCGCGCGTCGGGGCTGGACCAATTGCCCATCCAGACCACCCGGGTGTGATAAAGCGGGAAATGATTGTAGAGCGTCTCTTCACTCCAGGCGGCGACGGTGTTGAAATTCCAGATGCGCAAGCGGTCCGCGGCGTCCCGCGCCCATTGCATTTTATCGTGGTTATATTTTGGGAGAACATCGTAATGCGGCGCGCCGGGCACTTGGGTGTCGCCGGCCGGCAGCACGCAGTTGACGCCCAGTGCGATGAAACGCTCATCGCCGCGCACGAACCACCAGCGCCCGTCAAATTGTGCGACTCGCACATATTGGGGGGCGGTTGCGGTTGGCGCGGGGCGCGCTGTCCCCGGCGCGCCGGCGGGTGGGGTTTTACAGGCGGATAAAAACAGGAGCGGCAAGGCTAACGCCATCACCACCCGGGAGCAGGCCAAGATTCGATTCATGCTAAAACCCTTTTTTTATCTGAACGCGGGCGAGGATAATGGCTGCCGCGACGTGAAGAAAGACTGTTTTTAGCAGGGAGTGGAAGAGTATGCTGGTTGAGGCGGGCAGGCTCCCCGCATTCCGATGCATGAGAATCAACACATGGAACTCCATATATGGAATCGAGACGCGGGATGAAAAAGTCGAGTAAGCGCAAGCCGGTGGAGATTATCCTGCGCGAGTTGAAGCGCATGGCGGATCCCGCCAATGTGGCGGGGATGGCGCGATTCAGGATCCGTACAGGGGGGACGCTGGGGGTTCCCATCCCGGCGCTGCGCGTATTAAGCCGAAAGCTCGGTCGCGACCATGCGCTGGCGCTGGCGCTGTGGGATTCCGGGATCCACGAGGCGCGGATCCTGGCTGCACTGGTGGATGAGCCGGAGCAAGTGACGCGCGCGCAACTGGAGCGGTGGGTCCGTGAAATTGACTCCTGGGATATTTGCGATCAATGCTGCTCAAACCTGTTCGATCGGACGCCGTTTGCCTGGACGCTGGCCGCGCAGTGGAGCCGGCGGCGCGCGGAATTCATCCGGCGCGCGGGCTATGTGATGATGGCGACGCTCGCCGTGCATGACTCAGCCGCGCCGGACGCGGCCTTCCGCCGTTTTTATCCATTGATCGAAGCGGGCGCCGCGGACGAGCGCAATTTTGTCCGCAAAGCCGTCAATTGGGCGCTGCGGCAGATTGGCAAGCGGAGCCGGCGGCTTAACCGCGAAGCCGTCCGCCTGGCGCAAAAAATCCGGAAGCAGCATTCGCCGGCCGCGCGTTGGATTGCCGCGGACGCGTTGCGCGAGTTGACGCATCCGAAAACAGTTGCGCGGCTTAAGCGTTAAGCGGGATGGTGGATTGGGGGCGTAATCAGAGATCAGCGGGTGGCGGGTCGGAAGTCACGAGGACCGCGGCGCCGCCACCGGGCAAAGTCAGGACCAAGGGCGCGCCGTTGGTGGTCGAGCCGGCGGTTTGCTCCAGCACGTTGCTCCAGGCGCGCGTCGGCAGGGGCAGCGGGAATGAATAGTTGCGGCGATCGAAGTTGATGGCGACGACCACCGGATGCGCAGGGTTGCCGCGTTCATAGACGGCAACGCCGTCTGGCAGTCCGGTTTGGCGGAAACGGATTTCCCCGGACCACAGCGCCGGATGGGATGTGCGCAGGCGGCAGAGCGCCTTGAATCGCTCGTGGAATGCGCGGTAGGCCGGCTGTTTGAGTTTCTCCCAGCGCAGCGGGTTGGGCCCGACGTTCTTGGGCGTGTCTTCGCCGAACTCCTGGCCGGCGTAGATCATGGCGATGCCCGGCGCGGTCAGCACGACGGCGGCGGCGGACAACGCCCGGCGCAAGGCGTTGGTCACATCCCAGCCGGCGCCCAGCAGGTCATGCATGTATCGTTCTTCGTCGTGGCTCTCGATATAGGCTACGCGTTCGCTGGCGTGGTCAAAACCGATCCGGCGCGGGTCCATGATCTGCTCGAACTCGTAGCGGTTCAGGCCGGCGCGCAGCAACATGTCGCGCAGCTTCCACCGGAAATAGTCATTCCATTGCGAGTCCATTTCGCTGCGCCGCGTCAATTCGGGATCGCTCGGCAGATGTTCGGCGATCTGATAGGCGGCGGGGTCGGCCTGCTTGGCGGCATAGGCGAACCACGAAGCGCCCCAGTCGTTGTAGCCCTGCCATTCGACCCAGCGGGTGGCATCGTAGCGGAAGCCGTCAATGTGGTAGTCCATGATCCAGAAGCGCAGCAGGTCGGCCGTGTAGCGCCGCGTGGCGTCCGCGCGCTGGTCGAGATCGGGGAAGCCCCAGTTCTCGCCGGTGAACAGCCGGAAATAAGGGTTCGCGTCGTAATCGCCTTGGTAAAGTTGAAAGAGCGGGCTGTTCCAATCCATGTGATTGAGCACCATATCCATGATTACTGCCAGGCCACGCCGGTGGGCGCGATCTACCAGGCGTTTGAGTTGCGCGGGCGTGCCGAGGGCCGTCTCCGGCGCGAAGTGGAAAGCCGGATTATAGCCCCAACTGACCGCTCCGGGGAATTCGTTGAAAGGCAGGGGTTCAATCGCGTTGACGCCGAGATCGCGAATATAATCCAGCTTCTCGATCGTGCCGTTGAAATCGCGGCCGGGGTGCAGATCGGGGATGGAAAACTCATAGATCAGCAGTTGATCCAGCGGCGGGCGCTGGTAATCCGCGTCCGTCCAGTTGAACGGCCGGTCCGGCACTTCGAGCACCGCGCGGGCCATCTCCGTGGCAGCCGTCTCACGGTCGCGCGCATCCCGCCATTCCACGTCGCGCGCGTAGGGGTCGGCGAGCTTGAGTTCACCATCAATCATATATTGATACAAGTGCCGGCCTGGTTTGATCGCGCGGGTTAACCACCAAGTGCCGTCGGGCGCCAGGTTGAGCGGATCGGCCTCCGCCTGCCAGCGGTTGAAATCTCCGATGACGGTGACGAAATGTTTACCCGGCGCGTACAGGGCAAAAGTGACCATGTTGCTGGGGCCGACCGTTGCGCCGAATGCGGTGGCGGCGGGTGTGGGGCCGCGCGTGAACTCCGGGACGCGCCAGAAGTCGGCTTGCGTAAGCGCCCGCCGGCCGGGGGCGCCGGCGCGGGCGGTGACGACATGGCGGCCCCACGGCAGCGCCGCGGCGGGCAGGGGCGCGGTCCAAGGCGAGTTGGAGAGTGTCGTCAGCGGTTGATCGTCCAGCCAGACTTCCGCGGTGTCGGCGCCGGCGAGTTCAACCGTCACGACCGAGTTTGTCGTGAGTTCCTGCCCGGGCGCGGGCGCGCGGATGGCGAGCGTTGGCGCGGTGTCGGGCGCGGCCGGGCGGATGGCGAGGTTGTAATTGCGGCCGAGGTTGACGTCCCAGTTGGTGCCCCAGTGGACGACCGCCTGCAAGCCGGTGACGAATTGGCCGGGATGGTCAAACGGCCCGAGCACGACGGTGGCCATCCCGGCTGCGTCGGGGGGCGGCAGCGGGGTTTCGACCGAGACGCCGTCGGGGAAGGCGACGGAGCCCGGCGGCCAGTATTCGCGGCGCGGCATTTTCCACTGGCCGCGGACCGCATTGACGCCCCAGTGGAGGAAGCCACCGGGCGCGCTCTGATGGACGCGCACGTAGATGGGATCGTTGACGGTCGGTCGGCGCGGGGTGAAAGTGATGCGGCCGCGTGAGATGGGCAAGTGATAATCCTGGCCGTCGCGCGAGTCCCACGCGCCATCGTTCCAGAGGATCGCGAAGTCAATCGAAGCGACGGATTGCGATGGATGATTGAACGGTCCGAGCTGCACGCGGCAAACGCCGGCGGTGTCCGGTCCCTGCAGCGGGGTCCGCGTGGCGATCCCGTCCGTGTAGGAGCCGGGAGGGTGATAGGGTGGAATGGCGACGGTCCAGTTGTGGCCGCGCGCATTTACGCCCCAGTGCAGATGGCCGCCGCGGGGAGCGTCGGCGATAGAGATCGTGACGACATCGTCCGGCCCCGGCAATTCCGGATCAAACGTCACTGTAATGGCGACCGCCGCCGCCGCCAGCTCGCCACAGGCCAGCCCCAGCCCCAACCATTTCCATGCGCTAAAACGTTTCACCTTGCAGACCATATCAATCCGTTTCCATGCGCCGCAAGCCGGGGATAAAAAAATAAAAAAAATCGGTTGACAACCGGGAGCGCTACCGGTATCTGTAACATATAAACAATATCAGAGGTTTTCCAGCGGGGCGGATGGATGCCGGTGAGCAGCAGCAACGAGGTGTGAACATGCGTAGATTCAATTCCTGGCGGTATGTGCGGGTGTGGGTGCCGAAGGCCGTCCTGTTGGGCGGCCTTGTTTTTTGGCCGCGGGCCGGCCTGGCGGGGTTCAACCGGCTGCACGATTTCGGCGTGCCGGCGAATGACGGTCGGTGGCCGGCCGGCAACGTGATTGAGCGCGACGGCTGGTTGTATGGCTTGACCCCATACGGGGGGTCCAACGATTGCGGCACCTTATTCAAGGTGAGCACCAACGGCGCGCAATACCGCACGCTGTACTGGTTTGACGGCGCGAACGGGAAATATCCGCTCGGTTCCCTGCTGCTGTACAGCAACAAGTTTTACGGGTTGACCGCGCGCGGCGGCGCGCATGACGCGGGTGTGGTCTTCGAGATTGGCACCAATGGCGCCGGCTACACGGTGCGGCACGTGTTCGATGCCGAGGACGAGAACAACGGCGGGTTGCCATGGGGTAGTTTGGTGGCAGCCGGGCAGCAATTCTACGGAATGACGTTCAATGGCGGCATATCCAACTATGGCGTGGTCTTTTCGCTCAATCCGGCGAACTGGGCGTTTGCAATTCGGCACCGTTTCCGCGGCGGGCAGGGCGACGGCAAACGTCCGCAGGGTGACCTGCTGGTGGATGGCAACACGCTATACGGCATGACAACGCAGGGCGGGTCCAACGATGCCGGCGTGGTGTTTGCGCTGAACTGCGATGGCTCGGGGTATCGCAATATCCACGAGTTCACCGGTCATTTCGGCGGTGAGAACCCGGCCGGCGGGTTGTTGCTCGACGGCGGTTATTTATATGGAATGGCACGCGGCGGCCGGACCAAGGCTGGTCTGGCCTTCTGTGTCCGCACCAATGGCGGCACGCTGCACATCCTGCGGGAGTTCACCGGAGCGGCAAACGATGGGGCGGACCCCTACGGCAGTTTGATCCGGCACGACGGCGTGTTGTATGGGATGACGCGCTTTGGGGGCACGAATTCCCAGGGAGTGGTGTTCGCGATGGGTGGGTATTACACCAATTTACATTCGTTCGGGGCTGGTGGTGAGCCCTACGGGGCGCTGACCGCCGTGGGTGGTCGAATGTATGGGATGGCGTGCAATGAAGGGCTCTCGAACAACGGCTGCGTCTTTGGGTTGGATGCCGGCGGCGCAGCGGGCGCCGAAGCCTGGTGCGCGATCACCTGGATTGACGGCGGGGGCATGGGCGCCAGCGTCAAAGGCGACCGGAATGAGCGCGTGATGTACGTCCAGCACAACACCAACGGGTTGGCGCCGGACTACGCATTTGTCGGGTATGGCCGTACGGCGAACTTCGATGACGATACCTGGACCTGGTTGCCGTTGGGGCAGCGGCCGGGTTTGTACGGCGATCCAGCCAACAATTACGAGTTTACAGGCTCGCTTGGACGCGCGGTCGCGCCCGGCAACTATTTTGTGGCGGCCAAGTTCATCAAGGGCGCGCATGTCTATTATCCGCCGGCGGGCTCCGGTTGGAATGCGTGGGGAAACTGGGACACGCCCCTCTATAGCACCTTCGAGTGGCAGGTGCGGCCGCTGGCCTTGGTCTCGAATGCGGCGGCCGCTTATTTGTCCGCAACCCAACTCACGGTGCAGTGCCAAAGTGACGGCCATTATGTCGTCGTCTTCCGCCAATCGGGGGCGGGGGCGACGTTTGGACGGCCGGCGGACGACACCGCCTACACGGTCGGAGCCGACTATCCGGGGCTGGGCCGCTGTGTCTATTTCAACGCGGCCGGCGCTTTTACCGATAGCAGCCTGGCTTCCAACACGACCTACACGTACGCGATCTTCACGGAAAACAATTATTTCTACTCCGAAAGCGGCGTTGTGGTCAGCGCCTCCACCACGAATCCGAACGCGGACAGCGACTTGGACCAGCTTCCCGACTGGTGGGAACAGCGCCATTTTGGCGGCGTTACCAATGCGGCAGCCGGCGCGGACAGCGACGGCGATGGACGATCCAACTGGGAAGAATATGTGGCCGTAACCGATCCGACCAATCCGGCCAGTGTGTTTGCCGCGACCAGCGCGGGCATGCTGGCGACGAGTGGTGTGGCCACCAATTACGGGGCGAACCTGGTGCTCAATGGTGGTTTCTCCGACCCCGGTTCGGCGGTCGGCGCGGCCTGGTGGGACTGGGGTTATCCGGATGGCAACGGCTGGCGCTGGTCCAATGCGCAGCGGCAGAACTGGGATAATCACACGGTCGGTACCACATCCAATTTCTGCGGCATTATCTCCGGTACCTGGATGGGGGATAACAACGGCGGCATGGGGCAGCGGCGGCCTATCGCAGGGGCCGGCGATTATGAGGCGGCGGGCTGGTTCCGCATCGAGTCGGGTTGGGTCGGGGCGAATCGTTTCAAGCTGGAGTTCCTCGACGGCAACGCTGTGGTGCTGACGGCCTTCACCAACACGTTGACCGGTGTCGGCGCGGGTTGGACGTTGGTGAACCTGCCCGGTGTGGCGCCGGCCGGCGCGCAGTATGGTCAGGTGGTGGTGGAATCCAGCGGGATCGGCGCCAATGGCACGATGTACTTCGATGACATTACGTTGCGCCCGGTGACGCGCACGGCCAATACCGCTTTCGGGATCACCTGGTATGCCTGGACGGGCCGGGTTTACGCGGTCGAATCCCGCGCCAATCTGCTGTCCCCGTGGGTGGGGGTGCCGGGCTTGAGCAACATTGTTGTGCCCCAGAACGGCAACTATACGGCCTGGGACACGAATACGGGCGGCGTGGCGACCCGGTTTTATCATGTCAGTGTGCGGCTTCCGTAACGGAGGATGGAGCGTCAAATGAAGAAGATTACCCTCGCAGCGGTAGCGGGCGCGATGCTGATCGGGGCGGCGACGGCCGCGCCGGGCGCGGTGCTCAGCGTGAATGCGGCGTCCAACACGTGGAAAACTATTAATCCCCGGATCTATGGGATCAACATCGCCAATTGGGCGGCAGACCATTACCTGCGTTTGTGCCAACCGCTATTGACCAACGCGCGCGTGTCCGTTGTTCGTTACGGCGCGACGAACATCGAGCGTTACAACTGGAAATACAACCGGATGTATAACGTCATCAGCAAGGAAAACCAGTATGTGCCGTTGAGTTGGTCCTCGTTTATCGAGTGGTGCCGCGAGATCAACGCCGAACCGTTTCTCCAAGCTTCGGTTTTCGGGCACGTTGCCTCGGATGTGAACAGCAATGACTATAATGAGGAACAAAGTCCGGCGAACGTGGCCGAATGGGTGCGCGCGGCGGGGACAAACGTCAACATCTGGGGGGTGGGCAACGAGCCGTTCATCGCTTGGAAACTCGAACACTACGAAGGCGAGCGCAACAACAATTCCGAGGGATATGCTTACCGCGACGGCGCGCATGGCGACCAAATCTACCTCGAAGATCTGGCGCCGGACCGTTACTTTCCGCGTTGGCTGGCGGTGGGCGCGGCGATCCGCGGCGCGAATCCGCAGGCCAAGATCCTGGGGCCGACGCCGGCCAATTGGTATCTCTACTGGGGGTCCGACTACTCCAAGTTCTGTCCCGCCACGCGCGCGGATCCTGGCGCGCACCACGACGATCCGGGCTGGTTCATCATGTCCAGCGGCGTCAATCAGTTCGACGGCCGCGTATTTCCGGGCCGCGCGGGCCAGCCGGATATCGTCGGTTGGGAGCGAAACGAACAGACCGGCAAGTTTAACGACAAGCGCAACATGAATCAGTTCGTCAAGCGCGTGGCGGAGTATGCCGCGACGCATGGCGGCACGCAGGTCTGCGACTATCTGGACTTCCATCGGTACATGAACTGCGATCAAGACGCGGTGGCGGTGCAGGAGACGCGCGACTTGTGGGATCCGGATTATGCCAGCTATGACAAGGAGACCGGCGGCGGCGGCGCCAAGACCATGATTTTGAATCGCTTCCAGAACATCATAGATCATTACTACACCAATATGCACCTGTCGCTTTCCGAGTATGACTTCTTCTATTGGCAGGGCCATCCGGCTGAACCGCAGATTGCCGCACTGGGGCAGGTTGATTACCTGGGTATCTTTGCGCAAAAGGGCGTGCAGTTGGCGTGCAACTGGTACGTCGGCGAGCCGGACCAGTCCGGCGGCGGCTACGACCATGCCGCCGATTCCGCCAAGCAGGCGATGTTTACCGAGCGCGGCGAGCCGAATCCCAAATACTGGGCATTTTATTTGATGAGCCACTACTACCGGGACCAGGCAGTCGCGGCGTCTTCGAGCGACCACGACCGCTTCAGCGTGTACGCCGGTCTGAACCGACAAGCCACGCAATTGGTGGTGACGGCGTTCTATAAAGGTTTGTACACGCCATGGTGGGACACCAACCGGCCGGGCGCCTATATTGAGGGGCAGGGACCCTCCAACGCGATGCTCGTGGTCAGCAATTTCAACATTACCGGGGTGCGCCGCGTGCAACGCTATGGGCGCTATGATCCGGACCTGGTTCACCTGCAGCCGGGCAGCGTGGCCCTGGCAGGCAACTCGTTCACCTACGCGTTCGAGCCGCTGGCCATTTACGTTTTCACTTTCGATGGAACGCTCGCGCCGCCGGCGGAGGACGCGCCGGCGAGCTATCTGCGCGTTACCCCGGCGCGGATTCAACTCGGTCCGTATGACACGGGCATGGAAGTGCACGCGGGCGTGACGAATTATCACTGCTTCATTCGCATCACGAACAACCGCCGGAGCAACACCACTTGGTCGGTTTCAGAAGATGCGCCATGGTTAGGAATCCATGGGCCCACGAGCGGCGCGGCCAGGGTCACCGACCGAGTCGCGCTCACGTGCGATCGCGCGGGTTTGGCGGTGGGGATTTATACGACGGTCGTACGCGTGGTCACGTCCGAGGGGACGGTCCAGATTCCAGTCAGCATGGAGGTCATTCCGCGCGCGGCCGGCGGCGAGGCGCGCATCTCGGACTTCGAGACCGGTTCGCTTTCGCATAATTGGGGGCTTTCCGAGCCATACGCCATCGGGTTCTTTGACCAGCATGGCCAGCCACCGGATCGCGAGTGGCCGTATATTTATATGATGTCGCTTGATTACAACGAGCATTCCGCGCTGGGTGGCATGGCCTCGATGCGCGTGGATTTTAATCGCGCCAATGGCGACACGGGCGCCGGCCGGCTGTACCTGGCGTTTGGCACCTACGGGCATCGCGCCGGCCTGAGTAATGCGCCGACGACGATGTGGGCGCCGCCGGGGGCCAACCTTTCCAACTATGTGTTCAAATTCGATGTCAAGACCAAGACCGAGGGGCCGGGCTACACGCGCACCCGTTTCGTGGTGCTGGTCACGGATACGAACAATAACGTCGGCAAACCGGACGTGGGGCTGGCCTCCTTCAAGGACAGCATCGAGGTAGATGACGGCTACTGGCAGACGATTGCGATTCCGCTGGCGACGAACTTCTTTGACTGGCGTTATCCCGAGGGGCAGGACGGCCGCCTGACGCGCCTGAACTTCGCTTGCATTCGTCAATTGGAGTTTATCCCCTGGGTTGGCCACGAGGACAAACGCGGGACGATCTGGCTGGACAACCTGCGGATTGAGTCGCTTGCCGACGGCTCCAACCGCTATCCCGTGGCGGTGGCCGGACAGGACCTGCGGCTTATCGGAACCAATGCGACGGTTCATTTGACCGCAACCAACAGCTATGATCCGGACGGAACGATTGCGGCTTACGCCTGGTCGCCGGCGACCGGCCTGTCGGCGACCAATGTGGCCAACCCCACCTTCTTCCCACCGGCGCCGGGCGACTACATCTTTGAATTGGTGGTGACCGACAACCGCGGGCTGAAGAGCCGCAATCCGGCGCAAGTGGTCGTCAACTGCCAGCCGACGCTGTATCCGGAGCGGATTCAATTCTTCCGCGATTCCGAAATGACGGATGAAATCATCGGCGTCGCCAGCAACAGCCTTGACCTGTATCTGAAGATGACTTGTTTTGCCGGCGGGGTGCCCACCATCCCTGATTTCACCCTGGCGCGTGTTTATACCAGCGATAGTTATGGTCCGGACGCCCACAACCGCGTCGTCCCGATCAATGTCGTGCTGGAGGAGACGGGGCCGGACACCAAGGTATTCACCGGCCGCCTCCGGTTGGCGGCGTTCAGCGATGAACTCCGGGCGCAGATCGGTTGCGCCGAGGGCGCGACGATCACGGTCAGCAATAACAACTACTTCACTTCCCGCGTGGTGGGACGACAGACGTACGGCGGCGAGACGCCGATTGACCATATTGAGGATGGCAGCGCGCAGTTCAACGCGTTTGGCGGCATCTGGTGCGCCTATGACGACCGGCCCAACGGCAATACCTCCGTGGTGACGATGGCGGCGGTGATGCCTGGCGCGACCAGCAATTCCACCCAGTGCATGCGCGGGACGGCCACATTGGGATTAACCTCGCCCGCGCTTGTGGATCAGTTGTTCGCCGGCATCATGACCAAGCTGACGGCCTACACCAACGACCTTCCGGGGGTGTCCGTCACCGATCTTTCCAGTACGTCCGGCTATAAGGGGTTATCGTTCTGGCTCAAAGGCAACGGCACAAAAGTCAGCGTCGTGCTGAAGTCGCTGGCGATCACGAATTACGACGACTATCTGTACACCATTGAGCACACGCCCAGCAACGGTTGGCGCAAATACCAGTTGCTGTTCACCGATTTTGAGCAGGAGGGCTGGGGCAACCAGGCAGTGGAACGGGACACCGCCTTGTGCCAGATCGCGGCCATCCAGTTCAAGTTTGCGTCCAAGATTGGCGGCGAACACGGCGAAGTGTTCGTGGATGACCTGGCCCTTTTCGGCCGCGATCGGCATTACCTGCCGCATGGCGTGTACCGCAAGCAAAACCGGTTGAGCATGGAAGGCTTCGGCGGCGGCCTGCTCACCAACGCGGCTTTTAATGGCCCGGGCGCGCCCGGCTGGGTGCTGTCGGGAAACGCGATGAATGAGGAATGGGGCAACTGGCGGATTGCCTTGGAGAACTGGACCGGAACGAACACCGGCGAAGCCTGGCAATCGGTGCCGGTACAGGGGGGCGAGGCATACCAGTTTTCCATTGGGGCATGGAAGAATGCCGGCTTCAATGGCCAGGCTTACATGGAACTGGCGTGGTATGATGCGGCGTCCAATCACCTGGGAACCGATTCGAAGAATATCACCGCGGACCTGACGAATGTATTGCAGACTTTCACGCTGCCGTGGCGCTGGGCCCCACCCACGGCCAGTCGGGTCCGCGTGCGCGTGCGCACGGCCGGTGGAGTTGTGCCGCCATATGCGGACAATGCCGTGCAGTTCGACGACGCGGAGTTCGTTAAATACGGCTTGGAAGCGGATGACGGCTGGATCAGCGGCTGGATTGGCGGCGAAGCCATCGCCTACAGCACGAACTGCGCCGAGGGCTCGCGCGCGATGCGGATCAGCACCACCAACCGCGGCTGGCTGGCCGGCATGTTTGTCGCGCCCTACGGTCTGGGGGTCACCCGCACTAACTTTGCGGCCTTTGATGGATTCGCGCTGCGCGCCCGGCGCGTGCCGGAGTTTACCAATACCGGCAGCGCCGCCGCCCGCATCCGGCTCGCGGTGGCCACGAACGAAGACCCCGTCGCGCGCACCCGCTGGTATCCCGTCGGCGCCTCTGTTTGGGAGGATCCCATTCTATTTGCCAAGGATCAGTTCCTGACCGCCGCCACGGTGGATGCCGCGGATCCCGCCGCCTGGCGGGTCTGGAGCAATGATTGGCGGAACATCAGCCGGATCATCATCGAGTACGGCCCATCCCGTGAATCGAACGCGCCGTATGCATTGCTTTTGGACGATTTCCGGCCGTATAGCGATGAATATGTGGCGGATGACATCACCGACCCGCCGGTGACCAATTCCACGGCGATGACCAATGTGCTGGCTGTTTACCGGGATGCCGGGATTCCGGCGGGCACGATGTATTGCAGCAAACTGCCGACGGGCGCGTCGGCTAATCCCAATTACGTCGGCGCGAATCCTCCGGAAGGCGTTCAGTGCATGCGCGGCTACATGGGGCCGGATGGCGAGTGGAGCATTGCCTACACCCAGAGCTGTTTTGTCGTTGGCCGCTGGGACACGCCCAATCTGGCTTGGAATGTGGATGTCAGCGGCAATTACGCGTATGTGGCCGATACGGCTGGCGGCTTGCGAATCATCAACATCGCCAATCCGACCAATCCGGTTGAGGTGGCCTCGAAGATGTTTCCGGATTATGCCCGGGATGTGGATGTCGTGGGCAATTATGCGTATGTGGCTTCGCGGCCGTTCAAAGTCTTGAACGTGTCCAATCCGGCCAATCCGGTGGAGGCGGGATCGCTGGACATTGGCAGCGCGTTTGCGGTCGAGGTTTCCGGCAATTATGCGTATATCGTCCGTCGAGACAACGCGCGCGCGATCGCGATTGTGAACATCGCCAATCCCTCGAACCCGGTCCTGACGGGGACGGCCTCAATGGGGTCGGTGGATTGCCATGTCCGGGTTTCCAACAATTATGCCTATGTGGCGCTGCAGGACAGCGGATTTCACGTGATCAACGTGGCCACGCCCAGCGCGCCGGTCATCCTGACCACCAACTGGTCGCGTTATTACACCATGGGCGTTGATTTGTATCAGAACTACGCCTTGGTTGGCGGATATGGCGGTATGGATGTGTACGACATCAGCACCCCGAGCAGTCCGTGCTTGGCGGGGTCGGTCGCTTATCCGGGCTATACGCGCGACATTCGCGTGGTGGGTAATCGGGCCTATGTAGTCGGCGATACGCGCTTGCGCATCTTCGATCTGTCCGTGCCGACCAATCCGGCGCTTATGGGGTATAGTCAGGAGTTGGCGGCGGACGCTTACGGGGTGGAGGTGGTCGGCCAATATGCCTACGTGGCCGCGTACACAGCCGGGTTGCAGGTGGTCAGTGTGGCTAACGTGGGCGGATCGAGCAATCTCTTCGGCTACCTGGATGGCTTCCTCCGCTTTGCGGCCAAGACGCCGGTAAACCTGAGCATCAGCATGGGCGGCGGCGGCGGGCGGCGCACTTGCTCGATCCAGGACTTCAACTGGTCCGGTCAAAACACTTGGCAGGAATTTGTCATTCCACTGCGCTCGCTGAAATTTACGGCCGCGGAGTTGGAGCGCGTTTTTGAACTGTTTGTCTGTAAACCGAGCGCGCCGGCAACAGAGTACTTCATAGACAACATTCGCATTACCAACCAGTACTAAGGGGGCGGAGGTTCCGGTTCGGTATTACACTGGTCCAGCCGTGCCTGCAGCTTCGGCAGCCAATGCTGGCCGTTTACCGTTCCGGCCAGTTCGCGTTCGTCCGCCATCCGCAGCAGTTGTTCCAAATCCGCGCGGCAGTTTGTTCCCGGCGCTTGCAGGAGCCGGGCGCTGCGAATGACGAATTGCCGCTCGTAGTAATCCCGCAGCCCCGAGTCAAACGGCAACTCGAAGCAGGCTTGCTCGTCAATCCATCCGAGCGCCGCGGCTAACAGATTCGACGGTGGGATCGCGCCGGCCCAGCGGCCCGTAATCAGATGGATGCGGTTTGTCGCCGGCAGTTGCGCGACAAAGGCGGTCAGTTCGGATTCAGTTTCCGCGTTTTCAGTCTGCGCGATACAAACGGTCAAGGCATTGGTGTTATGCGTGGCGTACTGAGTAAAATATAGCGGCGTTTCATTGGTCGAGCCGGGTGCCGAATAGCCGCCGGCCAGGATCACGCCGCCGATGCCCGGACGAAAGCCGGCCAGCCAGGCGGCCGCGCGGGCGCGCGGACGGGGGGCCATGACAAAGAGCATGCCCGGCAAAAGCTGGCCGCCGGCCTTCAAGTTGTCGTGCGCCACGATGAAGTTCATCAGCAGCGCCCCGGTCTCGCGGTGATCCGGAATAGTGACCGTCATCCAGCCGGGCGGCGGCGTAACCCGGTCGTCCGTGCCCACGACGAATACGCAGGGCCAACGGTCGCCGGTCCGCAATGTTTGCCCGGCCGGCAGCTCATAACGGAAAGAATAGTCGCCGCGCGGGGCCAACACCAATTGATCGCCGAACTGGAGCGGATCATCGTCCGGCGCTTGGTATTTCAGTTCCATGTAATTATCGGCAAACAAAGATTCGCCGGCGGAATCAGCCGTTTGTGCGGCTGCCATCCGGCCGAGCAGCAACAGGAGCAGCAGACCTTTTTTCATAATGATATTGGTTACTCGCAAATGACGCAAAAATCACGCCGATTGTAAATGAATTCCGTTACGCGGTTAAATCTGGCATAAAGGAGGTGGCGGTTCGGGTGTTGACGGATGATCGGCATGAAATCGTTTTGGCTGATGGGCATTTTGCTTTGCGGCAGTATTGCTGGCGCGCGCGCCGGCGCGCCGCGGGGGTTTCTGCAAAATCTTGGAACCGGCCGGACTAATCTGGCGCCCGGCGATTTTCGGTTGCCTGCCGGCCTGGCGGTGGATGTCGCCGGGCGGGTCTATGCGACTGACCGGGCCACCGGCAGCGTCCAGATGTATGACCCGATGTCCTTCACTTGGCTGCAATGGCGCCAGTTCGGAACCGATCCGTGGGGTGTGGCGGCCGATCCGCTGCGGCCGATCATCTATGTCGCCGATTATGGCAACCACTGCATTCAGCGCATTCATTTGTCGAAAGGATTTCTCACCCCCTTGGGCCGGCCGGGCGCGGACTTCGGCGAATTCCGGAATCCGGCTGGCCTGGTGTGCGATGCCGCCGGCAATCTGTACGTCGCCGATCAGAATAATCACCGCATCCAGAAGTTTAACCAGGCGGATGGCGTCTGGACGGGGTGGGGCGGGTTTGGGCAGAGCCCGGGCCAGTTCAACTTCCCGGTCGGGGTGGATGTGGATGCCGCCGGCAATATCTATGTAGTGGAATATGGCAATGAACGCGTCCAACAGTTCGTGGCGGCGGCCGGTGTCTGGAATGTTTGGGGTGTGGCCGGCCAGTTCAAAACACCGACGGGCATTGCCGTGGATTCCAACGGTGCGGTGTTTGTAGCCGATTATGGGCATGATGCGGTTCAGTGGCGTGACCCGGTGTCCGGGGCATGGGAGCGGCTGGGCACCAGTGGCGCGGAAGCGGGGCCATTTCGTCTGCCGACGGATGTGGCCGCGGGCCCAGGGGGCGCGCTGTATATCGCCGACGCCGGCAGCAAACAGATACAGGAGTGGCTGCCGGCCGGTCAGGTTGGCCGCTTGCGGGTGGTGCCGACGCCGGTGGAGTTGATTGATTTGGCGCCGAGCTGGCGTCTGGATGGCGACCGTGGCCGCCCCTGCGGCACGAACTGGATCGCGGTGCGTGCCGGCCGGCGCCGAATTACCTTCAGCGAGATTGCCGGTTGGGATCCGCTGCCTGCGCGCGACGTGGAAATCGCGGCCGGTGTTGAGGTGACCATCACGGGCGCTTATTCGCGCGCCTTCATGCCGGGCCGCAAACCGCCGCCCTTGCCTTTGCCTTGAGGAGTGTGAATATGGAAAAAACGGTCATGGTTTACATCACCGCGCCCAGCCGGGCGGCGGCGCTAAAGATGGGCCGCGTCATTGTGCGCGAACGCCTGGCGGCGTGTGTCAATGTGCTGGGGCCGATTGATTCGGTGTACTGGTGGGAGGGGCGGGTGCAGTCCGGACGCGAGGCGGCGCTTATCGCCAAGACGCGCCGCGCCTGTCTGCCGGCCCTGGTGAAACGGGTTCGGCGCCTGCACGACTATGACTGCCCTTGCATAGTGAGTTGGCCGCTGGGCGCGGGCCATGTTGAATTCCTGCGCTGGATCAGGCGCGAAACCCGCGGAGCGGAAAGGAAGGCGCCGCATGCTGACCGTTGATCAGAGTCGTCCGGGGTTCGCGCGTCTGGTTGGGCGCTTCGACGCCGCCGGGGCCGGTGTGTTCGAGCGTGAAGTGCGCTTGCCGGAAGACGCAAGCTCGCTGGCGCTCGACTTCAGCGCCGTGGACTTCCTGTCCAGCGCGGGCATCCGTTCGTTGTTGAAGCTCGATAAGCAACTCAAGCAGCATGGCGGGCGCCTGTTACTTGCCGCCTTGCCGCCCTTTGTCACCCAGACCCTCGAGTTGTCCGGCTTGCTCGGCCTGTTCCTGGTCTGTCCGAGCGCGGCCGACGCGCAGGCGCTGTTGGAGCGCAACGCGGCCGCGCCGCCGGCGCGTGTCCGGTTCCAGGACACGGAATATGATGTGCAGCGCCTGCCGGGGGGTGCGCGCGTGGAGTTGTGGGGCGGGACAACCGCCGCGCCGGCCGGGCCGGATGCGCTGGTTCCGGCGCTCTTGAGCGAATTGCCGCTGGCCTTTGGCGTGGCGGGCTTTGGCGCGCAGCGCGCGGCGGCCGCGCAGGCGCTGGGTTTGTTCGTCAGCGCGGCCGGCACGGTGGCCGTGGCGCCGGCTGACGGACAAAACATTCCCGATTTCATCCAGGCGGACAATCCGGAGGAGGCGGCGTTCTATGTGGCGGCGGCGATTGGCTTGCGCGGCCGGCCCGACTGGTTGCTGGAGATTCCCGGCCGGCCGGTGAGCCTGGGCGAGATGGCCGACCTGGCGCTGCGCGTGGCGGGCATCGGCGTTACCGCCGCGCCATTCGTCGCTGCCTTTGCCGTGTTGGGACGGATTACCGAGCTGGCGGCCTCGCTTTATCGCACGGCGGAAGACTGGCGTCGTTCGGAAATGAGTTCGGCGCCCGCGCCGGCGGAGCCGGCGGACATCCTGCTGGTGGGACTGGTCTGCGATCCGGATGGCGGCGAATTGCCCGGCCGGGAATTACTGGAAACATTTCGCATCCACGAAGGCATGACGCTGGGCGGGCGGCGCCGGTTGTATGCGGGCGCCGTATGCCTGGGTGCGCCGCAGCCGTGGCCGGCCGGCGCGGACGAAGCCGACAATCTGCGCCAGGTGCTTCATCCGGACCGCATCCGCGGCGTGGCGCGCGCGCATCCGGAAACGCGACTGGCCGCGGTCAAGGCCTGGCTCTTCCGGCCAGTGGAAGTTATCCCCGCCGCGCGGGCGCGGTTACAGGTGGAGGTGCGGGGCGGGTCGCAATGGCCCGATGAATGGGATATTATCACCCGCCGCATCTATGCCGACTCCAGCCGCGTGGCGCTCACCCAGCTCAGCGGCGGGTACAGCGCCACGACGTTCCAGGTGGATAGCTATGATGCCCATGGCCGGCGGATGATCCCAACGGTATTGAAACTCAGCACGCTCGATTTTACCGCGCGCGAGGAGAAAGCCTACCATGAGCACGTAAAGAAGTTCATTCTCAATAACAGCACGGTCATCATGGGGCGCGCCACGCAGGGGGAGTGGGCGGGTCTGCGCTACAATTTCGTCGGCGTCAACGGGCCCGACAGCACGCTATCCTGGCTGGCCGACCACTATCTCCGCCGGCCGGTCGAGGAACTGAAGCCGCTGTTCAACACGCTGTTCTCCAAAATCCTCTGGCCGTGGTATGGCCAGCCGCGGCACGCGGCTATCCGGCTGTATGCCGAGCACGATCCGGGCCAGATATTTCCGCGTATCGCGGAGGACGCGCGGCAGTTGTTGGGCGTTGATCCGGAGGCATCGGTCATCCGCTGCCCGGAACTGGGGATGGATCTGCCGAATCCGTACCACTTTCTGGGGCGCGAGTTCCCGCGCCGCGGCACGCACACGCAACCCGGGCCCACGGCGATCACGCACGGCGATCTCAACTTGAACAATATCTTGCTCGACGAGAAGGAGAATATGTATGTCATTGACTTCTCTGAAACCCGGCCGCGCAACATCGTCGCCGACTTCGCGCGCCTGGAGCCGTTGCTGGCGCTGCAAATGACGCGGCTGGACGGGGATGAAGACCTGCGCCGGCTCACGGAGTTCGCGGCCGGGCTGACCGAAGTCGCATGGATCGGCGATCCGCCGCCGCTGCGCTACACGGGCGATGATCCGATGGTGGCGAAGGCGTGGCATATAATTGGCCTGCTCCGGCGTTACGCCGGTGAGTTGCTGGGGCCGAAAGGCGATATGACGCTTTACTGGCTGCCGCTGTTGCAATGGACCCTGCCGTTGGTTTCGTTCCGGCAACTGGATGTGCGCCGTAAACGCCTCTCCATGTATGGCTCTGCGCTGATCTGCCGGAAAATCATGGAAGGCGAGCGGTCGGGATAGCCCCCGTTTGCCCGGCGTTTGCTGCTCTTGTGCCGCGGAGTCCCCGTCTGGCGCGGCCTGCGCCGGAGGGAGTGTGCCCGGTGGTTTCCACTGCAGCCTTTTCGTCGTGCCATGCTTGACGCAAAAAACGGCTTCGACTATTTTAATCAGTAAATCACCGATCAGTACTGAATGTGATCCTGATGCCGATTTTGAGAATGGTCTATGACTAATCAACGCGTCGTTCATACACGTGTTCCTGCCATTGTAATCCTCTTGTTTGCGCTGGCCGCGCTTTTGCCGGACGCCTTTTCCCAAGAGGAGCTGACGCCGCCGGGGTCGCCGGCCACAGCGGAGGCCGACGCGGGGGGAGGGATGCCGCCCGCGAATGAAGTGGACCGCGATTTTCTCTTTGCCTCCGGCTTGATTGAGATCGGGTTCCCTGATTTTGCCGACAAGGTGGTGCAGAAAGTGCTGCTGACGCGTCCGGAACTCAAGGACCGCGCCAAGTTGATCCAGGCTGAGATTATGATCAAGCGGCGCAAGTTTACGGATGCCGAGGCGCTGGTCAAAGAGATGGGCGCGGCGAATCCCAAGGCGCAGGCGATCAGCTTGGCGCTGGCGAACGGCTATTACCAGATGGGCGAGACCGAGAAGGCCAAGGGGCTCTACAATGAGTTTTTCAGGGTATACGAGGGGCGCGCGCCAACCGATCCGGACCTGCTGCGCTTCTATCAGGACGCCGCCTACCGTTTTGGCCAGATGCTGGAGGCGGCCGGCGATTACGAGGGCGCCATCAAGGCCTACGGCCGGATTCTGACCACGAAGGTTGATCGCGATGCGCAGCGACGGATTCAGTCCGACCAGGCGGCAATGTATATGCGTTTGGCGGCCAAGGCGCCCGGTGACCAGCGCGAACGTTATCTGGGTGAGGCCAAGAAGCTTTGCGAGACAATCCAGTGGGGAGGCATGGATATCTGGTTTGGTCAGTCTATTATCACAATGGCCAATATCTCGCTGCTGCGGGGCGACAAGACCGGCGCCACCAAGGTGCTGCAGTCCAACATGGACATCCTCAAGGAAATTGACAAGTTCATGCAGGAAGCCGGCATGCCGATGTCCATCAGCCCGATGGCCGGCGCGCGGTTCCTGCTGGGCGATCTGCTTCAGCAGCAGGCGGACGCAATCGCCGGCAGCAAGGAGAAAACGGAAGAGGCTATTCAGACATACGCCCGGGCGCTGACGGAGTTCTACAATGTCTTCGCGAAATATGGTGACAGCGACTGGGGTCCCGAGGCCGGGGTGCGCGCACAGGCCATCAAGAGCAAGCTGGAACGGGAGTATGGCAAAAAGATCAACATTGACCTGGGCGCATTCCAGGCCAAAGCGGCTGCCACGCAGTTCAAGCTGGGCGACAATCTCTTCCGGCAGCGGCAGTACCAGGCCGCGATTGACGAGTATCTGAAGAACCTCAACCAGTTCCCCGAGGGGGACATTTCGGCGGCCGCGCTGGCCAATCTGCTGCAGTGCTATGCGAATCTGAACGACACTCTTTCTGTGAAGATGGTAACCGAGTATCTGGGCGAGCGTTTCAGCCAGAACCCGCAGGCGGCGTTGGCGCTGCTGGCGCTGGGTAAATACTACTTCGACACCAACGATGTGCCGATGTACACGTACGCTTACGAATCCTATCTGCATTACTTCCCGAAGCACGAGAAGGCCGGCCTGATTCTGTTCACGCTGGCCGGCTTGAGCAAGAAGTCCGGCGACGAAGCCGCCGCCATGGATTACTATCGGCGCATTGTCGAGAACTACAAGCAGGACCAGTACTATCTGAAGGCCTTGAGCCAGATGGGCTGGTCGCTCTATGCGGCAAAGGATTACGCCGGCGCGATCAAGGGCTTCCAAGTGTACTTGGCTGAAGCCCAGCCCAGCCAGCTCAAGGCTCAAGCGCAGTTCTCCCTGGCCGATTGCTATCTTCAAACCGGCGATTTCAAAAACGCGCTGGAGGCGTTCAAGACCCTCGTGGGCTGGCTGTCAGTCTCCAACAATCCCTATGCTGTCAACACCGCCGAGGTGCAGAAAAACGATGAGCTGGCCGAGAAGTCGCTCTTCCAATTAGGGTTCTGCCTTGCCCGTTTGGCCGATCCAAAGGACGCCATTCCGGCCTACCGGGCCAGCGCGATCAAGGTGTTCGACTCGTTTATCGCGAAGTACCCGCAGTCGCCGCTGGCCGCGAAGGCCTACAGCTACAAAGGTACCGTGCAATTGGAGCTTAACCAGGCCGATGCCGCGGCGAAGACCTTCGACGAACTGGCGGCCAAGTACCCGCAGACTGAGGAAGGCAAGAGCGCCCTTTACGCCTTGGTTCGCAGCGCCTTGGAAATCAAGCAGTTGGACCAGGCCCGATCGGCCTTTCAAAAGATGCTGGCGGATCCGGGGAAGTACACGCCGGACGATTTCTCGCGCATCGGTCAGATGATGCTGGATGCCGGATTGAACCAACAGGCGATCGAGGCCTTCCAGAAGGTTGTCAATTCCAGCCAGGAGCGAACCTTATTGGAGCGCGCGCTGTTTGGCCTGGGCAGCGCCAGTTACAATCTCAAGAGTTACGACGATGCGATCAAATACCTGTCCGAATTGATGGAGAAGTATCCGAAGTCGGGGCTCTTCTATGATGCCAAGTTCATGCTGGCCGAGGCTTATCGCGACACCGGCCGCGGCAAGCAGGCGATTGACACCTTGAGCGACATCTCAAAGTATGCCGACACGCCGCTGATGATCAACAAGGCCAGCTACGAACTGGGTATGACTCAGAAGACCACCGGGGACCAGCAGGGGGCGCTGGCCTCGTTCGTGCGCGTGGGATTCCTGGGCGACGCCACCAAGCCGGAGATCCGGCCGTATGTGGAAAAAAGCTTGCTGGAGAGCATTTCGCTGGCAATGGAACTGGGCCGGTATCAGGATGTTGAGGACAGTTGCGATCAGTTCATGAAGACTTTTCCGCAGTCGGACAAGCTGGAGACGGTCCGCCGGGCCAAGGCGGATGCGAAGGTCAAGGCGGCGCAGGCGGCCAATGTTCTGCCGGCGCCCGCGCCGGCGGGCCAACCGCGGGCTAAATAACGGAGTGGCAATATGACGAATGGAGCGAGTGTTCGGAAACAAAGTTTGAAGATGGCCGGTCTGGCGGTGTGGGTGGCCTTGACGGCCGGCACGGCGCCGGCCTCCTATGTGATCACGACTTCCGGCCAGCGGATTGACGGCACGGATATCCGCGCGAAATCGGATGGCGAGATCATCCTGATGACCGCGCAGGGCACGCGCAATTTCCTGAAAGGGCAGTATACCAAGGCCGTGGCCGACCGCCCCCCGGAGATTGACGCGGCCAGCAAGGCGGTGCAGGCGAAGAATTACGACGAGGCTATCCGGCTGCTGGAGGATGTTGCCCGCCGGTTCATGTTCCTGGATTGGGATAACCAGGCGCGGATCCTGCTCCCCAAGGTGTATATGGAGAAGGGTGACTTTGCGGCCGCGGTTGGGGCATACGACAAACTGTTCACGATGTCGCCGACGGCAAGGGATAACCCGGATGTGCAGTGGTCGTTTCGCACGGCCCTGTTAAAGGCCAAGCAATATGACAAGCTGGAGACCCAGTTAAACGACGTGATCATGAAGGGGCCGCGTCCGGATGCGGCGCGCGCGCAGATCATGCGCGGCGATATCCGGATGGCGCAGAATCAGATTGAGCCGGCGGCGCTGGACTACCTGCGGACGGTCGTGCTGTTCAAAGCGGAAGCGGATTATCAGGCCGAGGCGATGTTCAAGGCTGCCGATGCGCTGGAGAAGTTGCGCGACGGCCGGGCCAAGGACTGGTATCGTAAGGTGGTGGAGCAATATCCGCAGAGCCCGTATGCGGCGCAGGCCCGCGCGAAGCTGTAAGCGACTGGCGGTCATTTTCAGGAGAAAAGGAGAAAAACATGCTGAGGAAGAAATTGGTGGTGTGGTCGGCGTTGGCGATGATGTGTCTGGCGATCGCTTGGCCGGTGTGGGCCCAAGTGGCGCAACCGGCCGCTGATGCGGCCGGCAAAATGGAATTGAGCGCGGATGCGCAGAAGGCGGCTTCCGAAGAAGGCGCCAAGAGCCAGGGCAGCGGGATGGGGCTTTGGACGGTCATCATGTCCAGCGGCTGGCTGGGCGTCATTCTCTGGCTGGCTTTGGGCGCGTGCTCCATCGCGGCGGCGGCGCTGATCATTGACTCCTTCGTCACCATCCGTAACAAGAAGATCATGCCGGAGGCCTTGATCAAGGCAGTCAGCGAATCCATGGAACAGGGCGACGTGATGAAGGCGCTCAAGCATTGCGATGAGTTCCCGGGGCCGCTGGCCAATATCCTGTCGGCCGGGTTCAGCAACGTGAAGGAAGGCTATGACGTCATCCAGGACGTCGTCGGCGTCGCCGCCGATCTCGAGAGTGAAAAGCTCATGCAGCGTGTGGCTTACCTGAACGTCTGCGCCAACCTGGCGCCCATGCTCGGACTGCTTGGAACGGTGCAAGGCATGATTTATGCGTTCGCCGCGCTGGCGACAACGCAGGCGGGCGCCGCCCAGCAGGCGATGCTGGCCCTCAACATTGCCCAAGCCCTCTGGACGACGGCGGCCGGCCTCTGCGTGGCTATCCCCGCGGTCGGCTTCTATACCTTCTTCAAGAACCGCGCGATGAAGATCATCCTTGGCATGGAAGCGCTGACCATGGACTTGATCAAGTCCCTGCGCAATGTCGAGGTGGTTGAGGAAGAAGAGGCGGGTTGAACACGGTCCCGCGGCGCCGGAGGTATTTATGGCCCATAAGCGAAGCGTAATGGAAGAAGCCGCGGTGAACATGACGCCGATGATTGACGTCGTGTTTCAGCTCATCATCTTCTTCGTGACCACGGCCGACATGGAGAACAAGGCCCTCGACACCAAGATCGCGATGGCGATGGCTCCCCATGGCCCGGTCATGGAGAAGAAGGATCCACGCACTATCATGGTGGACGTGGATGATGAGGGGCGCATCATCATCTCACGGACGATCATTTCGGAGGCCGTGCTGAAAAGCATTCTCCGCAAGGCCGTGGCGGAATACGGGCAGACAACGCCGGTGGTGGTGCGCGGCGACATCAAGACCCGGCACGAGGCTATCCGCAAGGTGATGGATGCCTGTGCGTATGCAGGGCTGTGGAAGATCAAGTTCGCGGCCATCAAGGAGCGCGGCGGATAAATCGGAATTGGAGCGAATCATGGCCCGCAAACGAAAAAAGCAGGAATTGCCGTCGGCGGATCTGCCGATGACGCCGATGATTGATGTCGTGTTCCAGTTGCTGATCTACTTCCTGGTCACGATTCATCCGGTGGACGTGTTCGCCAATCTGGATGTCTTCCGGCCGTCGCCTGAGGCGACGCAGGAGAAACCGGAGCAACCCCCCAAGATGATTCGGGTGACCATCTTTCCGGATGGATTCTCGATCAATGACAAGCCGGTTGATCTGCCGGAATTGGATCGGTTGATGACCAAGCTGGCCTCGATTGATAAAACCCAGACGATCCTGATCATGTGTACGGCCATGTCGCCGCACGAAAAATTGATCCAGGTGCTTGATCTGTGCGCCAAGAATGCGTTGGTGAATCTGTCGGTGGTCAGCATGAACTGATCCGCCGGATTGGTGATAAGGGAGCGTTTCCCATGAAGATTGATGTCAAGCTGATCTACCGCTGGCTGAAAGACCACATCTGGGGTCCGACCGGCTCCGTGATCATCCACATCGTGGTGATTCTGGCTTTGATCAAGCTGGTGACCTACAAAGTTCAGGAAAAAGCGCCTGAAGTTGAGGTGGTCATTATGGAGCCCGATGCCACGGACTTGGAGGAATTCGACAAGGAACTGGAAAAGCTCGAAGACCTGCCTGAAATGGTGGATACGGTCACGCCGCCCGAGGTGAACATGAACGTGGAGGCGCCGCCGGAGGCGGAGGCCTTCACCGCGACTGAACCCGATGTGGATTTTGCTGCGCTTGATGTTCGTAGCGAGGTGGCCAGCCCGCTGGTTATGCGGGGCTTGTTTCAAGGCCGGTCAGCGGGTGGTCGCGCGGCCGCGCTGTCCGCGTATTCGGCCAAGTGGGGGCAGTACACCGAGGCTGCGGTGGTCAAGGCCTTGGAATGGTTGAAGAAGCACCAGAACCCCGACGGCTCATGGGGGCCCAACAAGGCGGCCATGACCGGTCTGGGGCTGCTGACCTTCCTGGCGCATGGCGAAACCACTTCTTCCGAGAAGTACGGTCAGACGGTGGAGAAGGCCATCCGGTTCCTCGTCGGTCAGCAGGATGCCGAGGGCCGCCTCTGCAAGACGGATGAACAGCCCGGACCGTACGCGCACGGCATCGCTACGTATGCCATCAGCGAGGCCTATGGTCTGACCCGTATCCCTTCGCTCAAGCCGGTTATGGAGAAGGCTGTGCAAATCATCCTAAATGGCCAGCAACCCAAGGGCGGTTGGGACTATAACTATAAAAAGGCGGCTCGGCGCGACACCTCCGTGGCGGGTTGGCAGATTCAGGCGCTCAAGGCAGCCTATATCGCCGGCGCCGAAAATCCGGGGCTGAAGGATGCGCTGGATCGGGCGGTGGGCGACCTGAAATCCGTTTACAACGCCGAAACTGGCCGTTTCTTCTACACGGATTCCGGTTCGCACAAGACCGATGCCATCACGGGAATCGCGGTGCTTTGTATGCAACTGCTGGGGCATGGCGAGGAGAAGGAGGCCCGCGGCGGTCTGCAAGCCTTGACGGGTTCCGGCTGCGACTGGGATAAGCCGGATCAATGGCCGCTGTATGCCTGGTATTACATCACCCAATGCAAGTTCCATCAGGGTGGCCAGACTTGGGCCGGCTGGAACGCCAAGTTCGCGCGCGCGTATGTCAGCAACCAGAACGAGGACGGCAGTTGGACTTCGCCTGGCGCGAAGTTGAAGGAAGGCGGGGAAGTCCACCTTGGTCCGGTGTATAGCACGACCCTGGCGGCGCTGACGCTGCAGGTTTATTACCGGTTCTTGCCCACCTACAAGCCGATCGCGGTCGAGCCGGTCAGCCAGACGGATACGAACGATGTGGTGATCCAGATCCTCTAGATGCCCGAACGCCGCCATATTCGTTTACTTTCCGAGCAGGTGGCGAACAAGATTGCTGCCGGTGAAGTGGTGGATCGGCCGGCGTCCGTACTCAAGGAGCTGATCGAAAATGCTCTTGATGCCGGCGCGACCCGGATTGACGTGGAAGTCACCGCCGGCGGGCGCAAGCTGATCCAGGTGGCGGATGACGGTTGCGGCATGGATCGTGATGACGCTTTGCTCAGTCTCGAGCGTCATGCCACCAGCAAGATCGCCGACGTGGAGGACATCGAGCGCATTGCCACGCTTGGCTTTCGCGGCGAGGCGTTGGCCGCCATTGCTTCCGTTTCCCAGTTCACGATGGTTACCCGGACGTCTGCCTGCCCGGTGGGCACGGAAGTGGTGGTTCACGGCGGACGCATTCAGGATGTGCGCGAGATCGGCGGGCCGGTCGGCACGACGATTAGCGTCCGGCACTTGTTCTATAATGTGCCCGCGCGCCGCAAGTTTCTGCGTTCTGAACAGACCGAATTTTCCCATATCCGTCAGACTTTTGTCGTTTATGCGCTTTCCCATCCGGGGACGGCTTTCCGCCTGCTGCTCGATGGCCGCGAACTGTATCGGCTTCCTGGCGGCGCGGCGCTGGGCGACCGGATTCGCGAGCTGTTCGGTCCGGAGACCTTCGCGGCTCTGCGGGCGGTGGAGTTTGCCGCGCCAAGACTGCGGATCACCGGATTCGCCGGTCTGCCACAGACCGCCCGCTCCGACCGATCCGCCCAGTTCATTTTTATCAATCATCGGCCGGCCGGTGCTCCAGTGATTGCGCACGCTATATCCGAGGCCTATCACACACTGCTGCCGCACGGACGCCATCCAGCGCTGTTTCTGCAGATTGAAATGGAGCCCGGGCAAGTGGATGTGAATGTCCATCCAACGAAAAAGGAAGTGCGCTTTCGCGATTCGTCCGAAATCCGCGACGCACTGATCCAGGCTTTGAAAGATGCGCTCCAACGGCCACTGCAGTCGGGAACCGCCGCGCCGGCCGGCGCTGTCGCAGCACTTACCCCGGTTCCCGCCATGGTGATCGAGGATTTGCCGCAAATGCGGGCCTTCGCCTACCCCCGGCTGACCATGCTGGCTGCCACAGACACCGAACTGGCGCGCGCATCAGCCGGTGCGCCCGAGCGATCGCCGGTTGAGTCGCCCTCTCGTGCCGGCGCGCCCTGGTCGTGGTGCCGCGTCTTGGGCCAGGTGGGTGGTTTGTATGTGGTTCTGGAAACCGGCGATGGCCTCGTCTTGATGGACCCGCATGCGGCGCACGAGCGGATACTCTTTGAGCGGCTGATGCGCGAGGTCGCGGCCAACCGGGTGCGCAGTCAGGGTCTGCTGGCGCCGGAAACCGTTGAATTGCCGCCGGATGATGCGCGCTGCGTGCGCGAAAATATCGAACGGTTGCGGTCGTTGGGTTTTAGTATCGCCGAATTCGGTTCCGACGCTTTTCTGGTTGATGCCATGCCCCAGTGTCTCGGGGCCGTTACGGCGCGCGAAATGCTGGGCGAGGTGGCTCGCGCATTCGAGCGCGCCGGGGGCAGTGGAGCGGCCCGCTGGTCCGAAGAACGTGTGGTGCAGGCGGCCTGTAAGGCGGCCGTCAAGGCGCGCGATCATCTGACTGTGCAGGAACTCGAAGAATTAGTGGTTGCCCTGGCTGGCGCCGAAATGCCTTACACCTGCCCACACGGCCGCCCAACCATCATTTTCATGAGCTACTCGGAACTGAACCGGAAATTTGGCCGGGAATGAAGGTCTGTGGCCGGTAGGCAGTATTCAGCAATCAGCGGCCCGTTATCAGTAGTCAGTGTTCAATGATTAACAGCCACTGGTGATTGACCGCCGGTCGCCGGCACGGTCGGGGGTTCGCGTCGGACCGGCATGCCGTAGCGCGTGGTAACTTCGTGGCGGAAACTATCGTAGGCGGCGCGATAGCGCGACCGCTCATCGTTGCTCATGTTTTCAAGATTTTCACGTTGCAGCGCGCGATAGGGCGCATGCGCCAGTTGCAGGACGTGCCAGAGCCCCTCCAGGATGTCCTCCGCGCGGCGCTGATAGTGCATCGCCGGCAGGGCGCATTGATCGGGTGTGGTGCCGAGGAACTGGCATAGGAAACTTTCCTCGCCACCCAGATGCGACTGGTGCAGCATCATGGCGTGGATGGACTGGACATTGTTCGAAATAAGGCGCAGGAACCGGAGAAAATCGTGTTCCAGGCGGGAGCCGAACGCGCGCGTGGCAAAAAAAGCGTGCGACTCGGCGGTCTTGAGCAGCGCAAGTATGACTTCGGCGTGCTGCAGGCGCAAATCAATATCCAACTCAAGCAGAGGCACGTTCAGCAATTCCATCGCGCGCTCGAAATAGACGTCGCGGCGCGCCAAGTGGATGGGTCGGTTGATGTTAAAGTGTAACTTGCTCAAGTTGTCACCGCCATGAGACGGTTATCATCTACCAGATTCCGCCCCGAATGGCAACCTTGACCACCCCTTGTCTCCATTTTAATCATACCCCTTGATTATTGCCTGTTTAATGGATATTTTCTCCGACTGAAATGTCCGGCTGCTGGCGTCCAGGGCGTGGCCGGGAGTCTTTTGCGAAGAAGGAGCATTTATGCCCGGCAACAAGGAAGATCTTATTCAAGTGGATGGCGTGGTCACCAAGGTGCTGCCGGCCACGATGTATAAGGTCAAGCTCGCCAGTGGCCATGAAATTCTTGCCCATATTTCAGGTAAAATGCGCAAGCACTTCATCAAGATCACGACTGGCGACAAGGTTACGGTCGAAATGTCGCCGTATGATCTCACCAAGGGACGCATCACCTTCCGCCATAAGAATTGACGCCTATTCCAGGCGCAAGCGCTTCAGGCATTCCCGGTAATCCGGCGGCAGCGGCGACTCGGCCTTGACCAAGGCGCCCGACAGTGGATTCCGAAATACCAGCCGTACCGCGTGCAGCATTTGACGCGGCACGTCTCGCAGCAAGGGCAGATCCTGTGCTCCCGTGAAATACTGCCGATCGCCTAGCAAGGGGTGGCGGATCATTTGCAAATGGCGGCGGATTTGGTGGGTGCGCCCCGATTCGATTTTCACTTTCAAGTGGCTGGCGGTTGCATTGGAGTCGAGAACCTTAAGCAGGGTCAACGCTTTTTCCCCGGCGATTGGCGCGCTGATTTGCTTGATGTCGCCCGGTACCCGGCCCATGGCGATGGCTTGGTAGATCTTGGTTAGGCGGCCTTCCTTGAACAGCGGCAGCATGGCGGTGAAACCGGCCGCGCCGGTGGCGAACAGATTACAACCGGTGGTGTCCCGGTCCAGCCGATGTACCGCGCGCAGTTCCGGTGCCTTGAGTTGCCGACGCAAGATATCCTCCAGACTGTCGGGGCCGCAGGTGGTAAGGCCGGCCGGTTTGTCGGCCACGATCAGGTGCTCATCCTGATACAACAGGCGCATCCGGCCCGGGTGAACCGATGGACATTCGCGGTCGGCGCCGGTGACCTCAATCCGGTCGCCGGTTGCCAGACGATGTCGCGCCATCCATACCCGCCGGTTGTTCACGAAGACGCGGCGGTCGTCAATGATGCGCCGGGTTGCCTTGTTGGAAAGCTGGAGCTGGGCGGCCAGAAACGACACCAGGGTGGCGCCGTTAGCGGTTTCATCGGCATGCAGGATTTTCAGACTCATGCGCTTACAATACAGCATGGCGCCGGGGCACGAAAGGCTTTATGATGCCGGTCGTGATGGAGCAGGCTGAACAAGATGATGCGGGCGCTTCCCGTCCGGGTGCGCGCGCGTGCCGCCGGTTTGCCGCCGCCGTTGGAGGATGGTTGACGGGCGCGAATGGAGGCCAGGCCGGGGTGGGGGGGGATACAGTGGGGCTTGGGTGGGCCGTGCCGGGGGTCTTTGTCGCCAGCGCCTGCGTGATGATGATGGAAATGGCCGCCGGCCGGAT
>CAZMXS010000054.1:0-31701 GCA_964570325.1 uncultured Verrucomicrobiota bacterium
CGGGGCCGGCCGGCCGCGCCCGGCCGGCACCCGGACCGCCCGCGCGCGCCAGTTTTTGATATACCCGCCAGCCAAGCAGCGCCAGCAGCATCACGGCGGCGACCAGCGCTATTCGTTTCACTGACATATCCGCAATTCCTTTCGGCGCTAATGCACTTTCCCAACCTGGCGCGCCCGGCTGGGCAGGCCGGCGCTCGCCGCAAGTCCCGATCATGATCGGGCCAACCCGCGCGCCGACAAGCCCGGATACCGGTCTTGCTTTTCGGGTATTGAACGATCTAATATAAAGCATTCCTTTTCCCCATGCCATAGGTAAGCAAAGCCATGCGTATTTTAATCATAGGCGGCGGCAACACCGGCCGTAACCTGGCGATGAAGTTCTGCGATGAGCGGCACGACGTGGTGCTGGTGGATAACCAGGCGGAGGTGCTCAAGGAGGTCGAGGGGCAGATTGACATCCTGACCATCCACGGCGCTGGCTCGAATCCGCGGATTCTCGAGGAAGCCGGGGTTGACAAGTCGGACATGATTGTGGCCGTGACGGACCAGGACGAAGTCAACATCCTCGCCTGCGCGATCGCCCAACAGGCCGGCGTGGCCTTCAAGATCGCTCGCGTGGCCAATCATGACTTTATTCGGCCCGCCTATTTCGATCTCCAGAAGATCGGTGTGGACCTCGTGATCAACCAGAAGGAGGAGTGCGCCAACGAGTTGTTCAATATCCTGCGCATGCCCGGAGCGATCGAAGTGGTGGACATGCTGGACGGCCAGGTATACGCGGTCGGCATGCCGGTCCACATGGACAGCCCGCTGCTGCGAGCGCCCCTGAAGGCCTTCCCGGAGGCCGAGTGGCTGAATGTGATCCGCTTCATCGCCATCATGCGCGGCACGGAACTGATCATGCCGCGCGGCGACACGTTGTTCCTGGTGGGCGATGAGATTTACTTCGTCGGCAAACTCGAGGATATCGGCCGCTTCATGAAATGGGCCTGGCCCGAACGCTCCAGCTTCGCCAAGATCATCATCGCCGGCGGCGGCGACACCGGCATTCACCTGGCCAAGCTGCTGGAAAAAACCGACGCGCAGATCGTGCTGGTGGAGGAAAACGAGGAGCGGGCCAACTACTGCTCCGGCGTGCTGGGCCGGACACTGGTGATCAAGGACGACGCGCTGGACAACGAGACGCTCGACAACATCGGCATTGTTGAGACGACGGCCTATGCCGCGGTCACCGGCAACGATGAAAAGAACATCATCGGGTGCATGGTCGCGGCCAAGCGCGGCGCGCACTTTACGGCCGCCCAGGTCAGCAAACCGGAGTATGTGCCGATCATCAATAACCAGAGCGTCCTGGACCGCGCGGTCAGTCCGCATCTTTCAATGATCAACTCGATCCTGCACTTCGTGCGCGGCAAGAATGTGAAGTCGGCCGCGCAACTGACCCGGCTGGCCGGCGAACTGCTCGAGGTGGTCATCCCCGAACGCGGCAAGTGGACCGGCAAGGCCATCAAGAATCTCAAGCTGCCTGAGGGAATTACCATTGCCTCGGCCCTGCGCAACGGCGAGGTGCTGGCCGCTACCGGCGAACTGGTATTCGCTCCGGGCGACCGGGTCGTCGTCTATTGCCTGCCCGGCGCCTTCAAGAAGATTGAGTCCATGTTTCGGAAATGAACCCGCGCGCCGTCACCCATCTGCTTGCCCATATTCTGATGGTGCTGGGCCTGGCCATGGCCGCCTGCCTGCTCGCGGGGCTTTATTACGACGATCCTCAACCGGCGCGCCTGGCCCTGGGCATCACCGGGCTTACGCTGCTCCTGGTGGGATTGCTGGCCGCGCGCCTGACGCGGACTGAAGAATTGGAACTGACCCGGCGCGACGGATTCATCATTGTCACGTTCGGCTGGATTCTGGCCTCACTGGCGGGTGCGCTGCCATTCTGGCTGACGGGGGTCATCCCCAGCCCGGTCGCCGCGCTGTTTGAGACCATGTCGGGCTTCACCACAACCGGCGCCTCCGTCCTCAGCCGGCTGAATGCCGTGCCCCGCGGCATTCTCCTTTGGCGGGCCTTGACTCATTTCTTCGGCGGAATGGGCATCCTGGTGCTCTGCGTCGCTGTGCTGCCCTTTCTCGGCGTGGGCGGCATGCAGGTTTTCCGCGCGGAAATGCCGGGCCCTTCCAAGGACCGGCTGACGCCGCGGATCATTACGACGGCCAAATACCTCTGGTTTATTTACGTCGGACTGGTCATCGTTGAGGCGTTGCTGCTGAAATATGCCGGCATGCCGTGGTTCGACTCATGGTGCCACTCCTTTGCCTCCATCGCGACCGGGGGCTTTTCCACGCAAGACGCCAGCATCGGGTTCTATCATAATGTCCGAATCGAAATGATTGTCACCGTCTTCATGTTCCTCGCCGGCGTTAATTTCGCCCTGCACTATCGGGCGGTGACCGGTCAACCATTGAGCTATTTCCGCGATCCGGAGTTTCTGTTTTATCTGGGGGTTTGGGTAACATTCGGGCTGGTAGTCACGCTGAACATCTGGCATACGCTGTTCCCGACATTTCCCGCGGCGTTCCGGGCGGCGTTCTTCACCGTCACTTCGATCATGACCACCACCGGGTTCGCAACCGCCGATTTTGGTCAATGGCCCGCGCTTTCCCAGGTACTGCTGGTGCTGCTGATGTTCGTTGGCGCCTGCGCCGGCTCGACGGCAGGCGCGATCAAGCTGATCCGGTTCATGGTGCTGATCAAAGCCATGATCCGCGAACTGCGGGTGTTTCTCTATCCCCAGGCCGTGATGCAGGTGAAGGTCGGCGGCAAGCCGGTCGAGCCGCAGGTGGTATCCAATATCGCCGCTTTTTTTGTCATCTATATGCTGATCTTCGCGGGCGCGACGGCCATCATGTGTTTTTACGCGCCGGATATAACCACCGCCTTGACCGCGGTAGCCGCCACGCTGGGCAACATCGGCCCGGGCCTGGGCGCGGTCGGCCCCGTCCAGACTTATGCGGAAATACCCGACGCGGGACTGTTCCTGCTCACGCTCTGCATGCTGCTGGGCCGCCTGGAACTATACACGGTGCTGGTGCTGCTGCTGCCGAGTTTCTGGAAGAAATGAAACCATCCCGCCACGCACCCGCATCACGCCGCCAAACGGCGCCGGCGCAAGCTATTCGCGCAGCCGCCGCTCGCTGACGTGGGGGGGCAGAACGCATGGTTCACGCGCCGGCGCGCGTGAATCCGCAGCCACGAGCATCCGCGACAGGTTTTCGCCAAGATGCGCGGATGAAACAGCCAGCCAAGCCAACCTATGGCCGCAGGCGGCCGGTGGCCTGCACCAGATTGCGCAGCCGCTCGCACTGTTCCGGTTTGAGCTGACTCCACTCAAACCGCCAACGCCAGTTGCCGCCCATCACGCCGGGCACATTCATGCGCGCCTCGGAGCCAAGTCCCATGACATCCTGGAGCGGAAAAACCACCGTGTTGGCATTCGACCGCAGCGCCAACTCCATCAGATCCCATTGAATTTCCCGGCCGTCGGTCCGCAAGTAATCGAGAATCATCTTGCGCTCGGCGTCAATCTCCGCCTGCGTCCGGGTGCTGCCCTGCCCCGCCTGGCTGTGGAACCAACCCACGGTTGTATCATTGTCATGCGTGCCGGTGTAAACCACGCAGTTTGGCGGATAGCTTTCAGGCCGAAATTCGGCGGCCTTTTCGTCATTGCCGAACGCAAACTGGAGAATGCGCATGCCGGGGAATTTGAAATGATCGCGCAACTGTTCGACATCCGGCGTGATAACGCCCAGATCCTCGGCAATGATCGGCAGGTCGCCAAGCGCCTTGAGCATGACGTCGAATAAATCCTGGCCGGGACCGGGCACCCAACGGCCGTTGATTGCCGTTTTCTCATGGCCTGGTATTTCCCAATACGCCGCAAAACCGCGGAAATGATCAATGCGGACAATATCCACCATGCGAAAGATATGTTTCATCCGCGCGATCCACCAGGCATAGCCGGTCTCGCGATGCGCAGGCCAGTTGTAGAGCGGGTTGCCCCAGAGCTGGCCGGTCGCGCTGAAATAGTCCGGCGGCACGCCGGCGACAACGGTCGGGAAACCCTGCGGATTTAAGAAAAACAACTCCGGATGCGCCCAGACGTCGGCGCTGTCATGCGCGACAAAGATCGGGATATCACCGACAATCCGGATCTTGCGATCATGGCAGTATCTCAGCAGTCGCGCCCAGTGATCGGCAAAAAGGAATTGTTCGATTTTCTTGTTACGAATCGCCAACCGGTATTTCTTGCGCGCGGCTTTGAGCGCTTCGGAATCACGCCGCCCGAGCTCGGGCTCCCACTCGGTCCAAGGCCGCAAGTCGTGCGCCTCTTTGAGCGCCGCGAACAAGGCAAAGTCATCCAACCAATACGCCTCCTCCTCGCAAAAACACTCGTAAGCCTTCTTCATCTTGGCTGAAGCCTTGGCTTCAAATGAACGACAGACCTGTTTCAGCACCGCCATTCGCGCGATGATTACCGGACCAAAATCCACCGTATGGGTCGGAAACTTCGGGAATTTTTCGAGACGGGCCTTGGGCAACAACCCATCTTTCACCAACCAGTCAAAACTGATCCAAAGCGGATTACCCGCATACGTGGAGAGCGACTGATACGGCGAATCGCCATAACCCGTCGGCCCGAGCGGCAGGATCTGCCAGAGATGAAGTCCCGTCGCCTGCAGCATATCGGCGAACTTGCAGGCCTGGGGGCCGATTTCGCCCATTCCGTACGACCCGGGAAGAGATGTGGGATGCAGTAAAAGGCCGGCCTCGCGCGGGAAGTTCATTTATTTCCACCTTCGGTTAAACGTTTTACGCCATAAACAACTACCCTTGTTTGCGTTGCTTGTCTATGCTTTTTTGAATATCCTCCTAGCCTTTGAAGACCAGATACTTGCGGCAAACGTAGTTCACCGCCAGCGAAGCCACTGCGTTGGCCACGTAAGCAGCGGTAGTGGTCATGCCGAGAAATCTGATCAAGCCCCATCCAATCGCCGTGCCAAGCGCGAAACTGACCACGGAAACCATGTAGAACAGGCCGATTTCCACCAGCTTGCTATGGCGGCCCGGTTTGAACACCCAGTATATATTAACAATATACGCGGTCATGTTGGAGAAAAAGAACGTGATGACCTTGTTAATGAGGTAACGCGTCGAACGGATGGACTCCTCAACGGGGATTATGTCCAGTCCCAGCCAGTGAATAACCGGCACCATCGGATCGCTCGCGCTCAACGCGGGGAATATCCGCCACGACAACAGATAGAACACCCCGACATCCACGACGGTCGCCACGCCGCCGGCCATGCAGTACTTGATGAACTGGATAAAGGGGTGTGCCTCGCGCTGGAAAAACTGTCGGATGATATGCTTCATGGGATGACCATTTACAAGTGCCGGATGCCCATTAAAGGGCTGATGATTTTCGATTTGCGATTCGCGACCGATACAACCCGGCGCCTGTGTCATGCGCTATTCAGGTTTCATCCCTCAGATTTTGCATTTCCGCCAGCAACATCTTCGCCCCGCGCCCAAGCCATGATTTCCGGCGGCAGGCCGGAAACCGCGGCAATGGTACATTCCACCGGACCGCTTGCCAGTTCCATGGTGACCCGGTCGCCCGGCGCTTTGCCTTCCAAATCCCGGGCCAGCTTGGAGGTGCAGGAGATGATCCCGCGCTTTTCATCGCTATCCCATTCGCCCAGCAAATAGAATTGCTCCTCATGCCCGTCCGGATAGGCCAGCCGCACGGCGGTGGCCAGGCCGGCCTTGTCAGTCGGCAGCCCGCTGAAATCGGTCGGCCGCACATCGTGCAGCATCTGCTCCAGTTCCGCCTTGCGCCGCAACAACAGCCCCTGCTGCTCCTTCGCCGCCTTGAACTCGAAGTTCTCGCGCAGGTCGCCATAGCTGCGCGCCACGCCGATCTCGCGCGCAATGCGCGGGATTTCCACGTTGGCGATCTTCTCCAACAACGCCTGGCGTTCGCGGTAAGTGCGCTCCGAAGTCACCGGGCCGCGCGCACCCGGGCGGGCTTCGGACTTCGAGACCAGCACATCCGCCAGTTCAGGGAACAACTTAACAATGTGGCCCATCACCGATTGGCGGTCCACCGCCGGCCAGGCCGGCGTGCCGCGAATGCGCTGAAGCATCTCCCGGCGCTTGGCGTCGCGCATGTCGCTGAAACAGGCCTTGAGCCACTCCTTCTGCTCGAAACGCTCGCGCAGTTGATTCTGCGCGCGCAGGCGGACGCCGCTGTAATCCTTCTCCAGTTCGTCCAGCGCCAGCTCTCCGATCACCGACAGCGGCCCCAGGTTCCATTTTTCGATCATCTGCGGATTGCGCAGCACCCAGAACATGAACTCCACCGGGGCCACCCGGGCCGTCACCGACTCACGCAGCAAGGCCGCGCATTCCGCCTCCTTACCGGCGGCGATCAGGAAAGCGATGGCTTCGGACAGGCAGCCCACCTCGAACCGCGGCAGCAGTTCCAGCAGTCGTTGCAGGGTCGTGTCCCGGTCGGTTGCCGCCAGGAATGCGAAATAGGGACCCACCAGCCGCGCCGGCAGGTCGGCCAGCACCTTCAGCATGGCATCGCCCGCCAGGCCGGCGCGCGCAATACTCGCCGCGTCCACAATCTCCGCGGGAACGCGGGCGGGCACCGCCAGCATCGCGGCGCGCACAGGCAAGCCGGGTTGCCGATAGCTGGCGCCTTTGACGACAAAAGCCAGGCGTTGCCCGACCGCGGCTGGGCCGTTGGGCGGCAGGGATCCCAGACTGGCCGGGTCTTCAAGCAGGGCCTCGACCTTGGCCAGCACCTGTTCCATATCCCGCTCGGCAATGAGCGCGGCCACCCAGTCCTCGTCAAACGCCTTGGCCTTGGCAAGCAGTTGGATCGGATCAGTGCGTTTGGCGGGCAAATGGACCAGCGGATCGCTTTTGAGCCCCTTGCGCGCACCTTCCCAGAAACTCTTCCAGCCCGCCTCGGGAATAAGCGACGGGGTCAACCGCTCCTGAAGCTGCGCGACGTTCAGCGGGCCGAAGCTGCGCAGCGCGATCCGCACTACTTCCGCGGGGTTGTCCCGGATCAGCGCCTGCATCGCCGCCGGATCCCGATGCCGCCGGCTTAACAGGTGGTCATCGTCCAGGATCTGGACCACCTCGGCCGCATAGGCCATGGACATTTGATGAGCCTGTCGGCGCTCGAAATCAATTTCCACCCGCGCGTAGAAAACGTCCGTGGATTTGACAACTCCAAATCCCCAAGTGCGGTCGTAGCAGAGCACGCCAGGCTTCAGCGCGAGCAGCACTTGGAGCCGACGAACACATTCTCGCGGCGGGTGCTTGCCAAAACCGGCCTGATCCGCCAGGGTCCGCGCATCGCGCGTGCCGCCTAATGCCATCACCGCGATCTGATCCCAAGCAGGCGGATTGGCGGGATCAATCGGCAGCTTTTCCAATCGCAGCGCCATGAGCCGGAGGCCTTCGGTGGTCATTTGCCGTTTAGCCAATGTTTCCTGCAACATTTCAGCCCAATTACCTGCCGGCCCGCCAATCTCATCCCGCGCCAGAACGGTAATGGCTTGGAAGAGCACCTCCACCGGCAATGATTCGGCTTCAAGTTGTTCGAGGAACCAGTCTTCGCGCCGGGCCGGATCAGCAAGCAAACTTTGATTTTCAGGATTTTGCATGGCGCGCATTATTAAGGACTCCACGCGCATGAGTAAAGCGTTATGCGGAAAATAACGGCGGCCAATCGCGAGTCCAGCGGCCGGCCGGCACCCGCCCGACTGCGCATATTTCTCCAAATTTCAGCCAATCCCGGTGAGCGCCGCCGTGCGCCAGGTGTCAAACCCCATGAAAGGACCCTTTACAGAAATCGCGCATGGCGTACTATAAAGATGGGGATATGAAGGGCGGACAATGGTGAAAAAGGAACATGGTGGCGCATGAAACCATCACTGAATGTTTGGGTTAGAGTAATTACCCCGATTTTGCTGTTGACGGGCCTGGCGGTTCAAGCGGCGGATCCGGTGTATTCGGTCAATCGGTTCGGCTATCAGAAAGTCAGGGCGCTGGCGGAGAATTACCGGTTGGTAGGAATGCCGTTTACGGTAAATCCGGCGACACCCAACGAGATTATCGGCGACCAATTGACACCTGGCCTGAACCCGGCAACGGCTGACACAATCATCATGTGGGATCCCGTGGGCCAGCGCTATCGCAGCGTCTACTACCTGTTTGAGGATCCAGAAGACCCCGGTAATCCATACAATTACAAATGGATTGACACCGGCGTGGATCCCAACGTCGTCGTCACGAGCGAAGTTCCCGCCGGCGTCGGCTTCTGGGTTCGCACTCGCCAGCCGTCGGACCAGAGTGTGACCCTGATCGGCGAGATTGCTACAGAAGGCGCTTTCACCAACATTATCCGCCCCGGCATGCAGATTCTGGCTTATCCATACAGCACACCGATCGCCATCAACGATATGGCCTTCGTGGCTTGCGGCGCGCAGGCCGGGTCCGGACCGGAAGACGCGGACACCATCTTTACCTGGGATCCGGCAACGCGGACCTATCGTTATTATTACTTGCTCGAAGACGTAGGCAATATGAACTACAACTTCAAGTGGATTGACATGGGGGTCGAGCCCAACGAGGTGGCCACCAATCGGATCATGCCCGGGCAGGCATTCTGGTATCGCCACCGCGGAACCGCTGCTTTCAATTGGATTGAGCAGAAGCCCTATTGATTAACCGCCGATCCGCGCATATAGTCGGACTGTTTGTCAGCGAGCGACAAGTGATGCGGATCGTCTCATATTGGGCCATCACGGTTTGTTATGTGCTCCTGCCTGCGTCGGTGGATGCAGGCATTCTCTGGTATACCACCGCCACCAACCGCATCAGCTATGACAGCGGCGGCACCAATTATCTGGTCGGTAGCCAGTTCGATCCCTCCGCCGGGTGCTTTGTCCAGTTGATTTACGCCGGTCCCAACAACAGCAATGACATTGCCTGGTATGAGGGCGATGGAACCAGCAATGACGACGTGGTTATGGCAACCAACTGGTTCGGGCACAATATTTTCCTGTCTGACCGCAATGGCTGGTTCAACAACGGGGTTGCCGCCAGTGGCATCACGAATGGCTATTTCTTCGTCCGCGCCTGGTCGGCGGCCTCCCCCAACTATGCCGCCGGACTGGTGCCGACCGCGCCGACCAACCGCTATGGGGATTCCTTTCTCTGGCAATACATGGGGGATGGTGATCCACCACAAAACCAGGTTTTCAATTTTGGCGGGGCGCTCGGGTTTTCAACCACGCTGGCGCCGATTCCTGAAGCGCCAACGTTGGCGGCATGGCTATTCGGAATAGGCTGGCTGCTGGCCCCCGTCTTCGGCGCGCGACTGCGCCGCCGCTTCCTGCTGCAACGCGGAATCGGGACCGACTGACCTAACTCCAGCGAACTTTATACCTGCCCTCCTGATCATTGGCAGCAAGGTGAGTTATGCGGTTGGATTCCGCTAATCATTGTATCACCAATAGGGGCTTGGATTTCACGGCCCATGCCGAATGGCCAATGGATTGCCGGATTGGAACGAAACGCGCGCCAACAGAAAAGCGATATTGACCACCATTATCATGGCCGTTATCTTTCCCCCCTTGTTCCCAATAAAAAAGGCTCAGATACACATAAGAAAGAGAGTCCGGCGCCATGGCCATGCTGATATCCAAGTTTCACCGGCTGATCCAATCCCGTTTGCTATGGGGCATCTTCCTGATGATCATTGTGTTCACCTTCGTCATCTGGGGCACCCAGATGCCTGGTGATATCAAGGAACAGCAGGAGGCTAATGCCGCCGGCAAGTTGGATGGACAGGTGGTCACCCAGGATGAATATCGCAATGCCTACTTCAACGTCCTGATGTCATTCAGCCTGATGATGGGCCGGCCCATCACGGTTACCGATCAGATAGACAAAGAACTGCGCGCCGCCGCTTGGCGGCGAGTCGCCGCCCTCCGTCAGGCCAAGGCCCTGGGCTTGACCGCCGCCGACAAGGATGTCGTCGCCGCCATTCAGCAGAATCCCGGTTTTGCGCCGGAGGGCCGTTTCAGTCAGGCCCACTACAACGCCTTTGTCCAGAATGTGCTGGCCCAATTGGGATTCAACGAACTGCAGTTCGAGGAACACGTGCGGGAGGAAATCATCCTGCAGACACTGCGGCGCATGATCCAGCAGATGGCCCTGGTCTCGCCGCTGGAAGTCCAGCGCACGTTCCGCTCGCTCAGCGACACTTTCAAGCTGGCATACGTCACATTGACCGCGTCCAATGTAGCCGATACGGTGAAGCTCACCGCGGAAGATGCCAAGACCTATTTCCTTGCCAATCCGGCCGCGTTCAAGATTCCCGAAAAGGTGGTGGTCAAATACGTCGAATTCCCTTTCAGCAATTACCTTGCCCAAGCCGAGGTTACCGAGGAAGCCGCGCTGGATTTCTATAATGAAAATTTGGATGACTACGCGTTGACGAACCGTGCCAACGCAGCCACCAATGCGCTCGCCGCAGGCACCAATCTGGATGCGACCGCGCAAGCGCCCAAGTCCAACTATATTCCATTCGATGATGTCAAAACCAATATCTTTGAAGCGCTGCGGCTGCGCGCCGCGCGCGACCAGGCAGCCGAAAAAGCGACTGACTTCGTGGTCATGCTGACCCCTGATCGCAGCGGAAATGCGCCCAGTTTCGATGAGGCGGCGGGGAAATTTGGGGCTGCCGTCAAACAACTTCCGGCTTTTTCACTACGCGAGGAACTACCGGGCATCTCGGCCGGCTACGAATTCAACCGGGCCGCCTTCCGCCTGAACCAACAGCCAGAAGAGTATTTCAGCGACGCCGTGGTCGGGTCCAACGCGGTGTATGTGCTGGCCTTGGTCGAGAAGCAACCCGCCCGCGCGCCGGAGTACGAGGAAGTCAAGGAACAGGTGCTGCAGAAGGCGCGCGCCAATGCCTTGAACGAGGCGCTGGTCAAGAAGGCCCAGGATCTGCGCGAGGCCGTGACCAAGGCGCTGGAGGAAGGCCGGACGTTCGATTCGGCCGTTAAACCTTTCGGCGTCAAACCCGTTTGGATGAAGGAGTTCTCCGTCGCCGGCGGCGAGATGGAAACCAATCAGTACACGGAACTGATCCTGCGCGGCGTGATGACCCGCAACGCCGGCGAGGTCAGCGACTTGCTGACGGCGGAGGACGCGGTCATTCTGGCGTACGTGGCCGATCGGAAACCTTCCGATTCCACCCAGTTCGACGAGTTGCGGCCGCAATTGATTGATTCGGCGCGCCGGCGGCGCGGCCAGGTGCTGTTCGAGGACTGGCAGAATTCGCTGTTGAAGCAAGGCCAGCTCGAAGACAAGAATGAAGCCCGTCGCAAAGCCGCCGAAGAGGCGGCGGCGGAAGGCGCCGATGTGGACGAGAACGAGGATGCGTCGGACACGGATGAAGCGCGCAGCCGCGCAAAGTTTTATCAATAGCGAACTTCCGGCGCGGTAGAGTCGGCGTTCTCACCCGCCGCGCTCCGCCACACGGCCGCCACCAGCTTGCGGTGTGTTTTCTTCTCCCACGAGAATGACCACTCCGCCACCGCTTGAACCAGCTCCGGCGCATGGTCGGCCGCTTGCTCGAGTTCATCCCAATCGCGGCGAGTCAGGACCAGGACCCGATTGCCCGGCGCGGCTCGGAGGAAAGCCAGGGCCGCCGCAGGGTTATCCAACTGCGGATGAGGCCGGTCGCCATTGAAATAAAAAGCCACACTGGCATACGGTGTCCGGTAAAACCCGACCTGGGCGGCGGGAAGCGCGAGCGCGCGCAAGCCGGTCGTGAAAGCCCGCCGCGTGCGCAAGGCATCGGTCGCGGGGTGCAGCACGGCGTAATACCCGCCCAGCAGGATAGCGGTCGCCAACAAATGCGGCGCGGCGCCACGCGCCACGCCCAGCCCCTCTATCCACGCCGGGCGCGCCCGGGCAAGCCACCATGGCAGCAACGCCAGGAGACTGAGCAACAGTGCGCCCAGCTTCAGGTCAACCGGCAGTTCAATACCGCGACGTTGAATGAACCAGGCAGCCGGCGCGGCCAGCGCGCAAATCGCCGTTAGCAACGCGCAAATCCCGGCTTGAATACGCAGGGCCCAACGGCGGGCGGGGTCATCCGCCGCCGCCGTTTCCAACCACACGGCCGTCATCAACGCACACAGCGGCACGAGCGGCAAAATGTAATAACTGCGCCGCGAACCCGATGCGGTAAAAAAGAGGAACACCAGCAGGCCCGCCTCCAGCAGCCAACGCGTCGGCGTGTAGCGCCGCTCCCGCCGGCAGGCCTGAACTTCGGGCCCCAGCCCGATCAGCCAAACAAGCGACCAGGGCAGGAACAACAACGGCAGATAATAGAAATAGACATAGAACGGTTCCTTATGATCGAACGGATTGAAATAGCGTTGAACATTCTCGCGGAAAACCAAGGTCAAGCCGCTGGCGCTGTAGTCGCCGCGCGTGACGCTCTCCGCGATAAATGGGAGTAAATAGACCGCCAGACCCAGCACCACCCCAAACAGATGTCCGGGCCGCAACC
Organism: uncultured Verrucomicrobiota bacterium; assembly: GCA_964570325.1. Taxonomy (GTDB): domain Bacteria; phylum Verrucomicrobiota; class Kiritimatiellia; order CAIQIC01; family CAZMXS01; genus CAZMXS01. Next base: position 12,675 of record CAZMXS010000054.1, read on the forward strand.
CCTCTTTCCAACGCCCCACCCGCAGCATGTCCGGCGCAATCGCCAAGACAGGCACCGCCAACGCCGCCAGTCCCTTCATCTGCGCCCCGATGAAACATAACAGGTAAAAAACGCTCCATTTGATCCAACTGGCGCGGTCGCGCGCGGCCCAATACCAGGCCACGGCCAGCAGGCTGAAAGCCAGGTTTTCCATGTCGGCCTGGCCCGTGCGTGCCCAAAACAGAAACCCGTGGCTGGCCAGCAGGATCCAGCCGGCGGTTCGCCCGACGACTGGCCCCCACAAACACCAGCCGAGTCGGCGCACGGCGATCAGCGCCAACCAGCCGGCCAGCGCGCTGGGGAAGCGCAAGGCCCATTCATTGACTCCGCCGGTTACCCACGCCGCCGCCACGATCGTCCAGTATCCCAGCAATGGCTTGTCGAAATAGGGCTGACCATTGATCAACGGATGCAGGTAATCTCCTGAAAACCGCATCCAGCGGGCAACCTCAGCCCAACGATCCTCGGCGGTCCACAGTTCCCGCACACCCAGGTTCCAAAAGAGCATAAAGGCGGCCGCCGCCCAAAACAACCAATCGCCCCCGAGATAACCGGAGTTTCGCGCGCGCGGCGCCGCAGGTGCCGAATCCATGTCAGGCCACACCTTTCGTTTCGCGTGGCGGCGCGCCGAAAATGCGGGCTCGCCGATCGCGCAGCATCCGCTTGAAGCGCCGCACAGTCTTATTGAGTTTGATGGTCCGGTAGATTCGCGGAATCAGGTAGGCCGGCGACCGCCGGTTGAACTGGTTAAAGCGCCGCGCCGCCGGCAGGTTGTCCTCCAGCGTTATGAAATCGAACAACTCCCCCACGCGGCCCAAAATATTGCGCTTGAAGCGCGAATCAATCATCACAATGCGGCCGTTCTCGACCAGAAAATTCTCGGGCTTGGCATCGGCATGGCGGCATCCGGCTCGATGAATTTTGCGCAGTGCGTCAAGTACCATGGGCAGCAGGCGCTCGTCGCAATGCGCACAATCTACGCCATCCACAAAGGAATACAGAAAGAAGGTCTCCCGAACCATGCCATGCACACGTCTTTCGATGGCCAGAATCGGCTGATACACTTCGTGGATGCCGGCGCGACGCAGTCGGATCGCCCTCTTCAACGCAGCGAAGGCCTCGCTGTCCTTGATCAGCGTCATCAGGTGTTTGGCCAGGATGGCATGTTCGCGCCGCGAATACTTTAGCACCACCCGCTCCTGTAACGGCTGAATCTGCTGGACGGTGTCGCGGTAGGAGTGCTTGTACTCTTGGATCAGGTTCAGCTTCTCGAACCGAATGATCCGGGGCACAAGGGCAAGATATTCCCGTTTTTCGGCGTTGCACAGCACATTCCAATCGCCGCAGCGGGCGGCGATGATACCGTCTGCCTCGCCTATCAACCTGCAGGTTTCAGAAGCCATCAATGCCATACTGTAATGTTAAATTGGCATTAGCGCATGAAAAATCCGATGGGCAGACAATCGCGGATTGAATGACCGCGCGCGACCTGAAGCCGCATGCTGGAAGGATGACATCGGACAACGGCGATGACGGCATCAGTTGCGAGTGGAACGTATCCGTAACGGTGCGCGACTGCCAGGTATTTAGGAATCGTTTTGAAATGTTTCCGCCGAGTGCGCGAGTTGGTCGGCGGGCCCTGACGCACTACGGCGTCGCCAGCGATTTCAACACCGCCGCGGCGGCCTGCGCGCCCTCGGCATCGCCTGCTTCAGCCTCGAACCAGATTTCGGCCACCTTGCCGTTGCCCAAATCATACCAGCCACAGGCGAATACACAGGCGTTGCCTTCATCATCCTTGCCCTTGCCCGCTGCGGAGAACCCTTTCAAGCCATTCAGCGTGTCCTCAGTGGCTTCCTCCATCTCCACATCGCTGTAAGTGCCGTCAATATAGCCCTCCGTCTCCGCGATCGCGATGTCTATATCCTCGGCGTCATACGGGATTGTGCGAAAATACAAAATTGCGCCGGTGGGTCCTTCAACGGTGAAATAGCCGGTTTCATCCTCGGCCGGCGTCAGCTTCCAGTTGTCGGGCGTCTGGATTACGAATAAGGGGGCGTCAGCCGTCGGATAAGCAACCTTCTGCGCAGCCCACGCGCTCGAAAAGCTCAATCCCATCGCCAGAAAAAACAATACGGCAGCCCGTTTATTTAATGTCATCTTTGCGCTCCTTGGATTGCTTTTCAGCTTGCCGTTCGCGATTTTCCTTCGCTGGATATGCTAGGATATGGCATACGGCATAGCAATCCCGGAATCGAGCCATGCCGCTCCGGTAGGGAGCACAGGCGTCTTGCCCATCTTGAATTTGGCTTATTGCAGCCCGACCCTCACGCGGTACTGCCGATTCGTCACATACGGCGGATCGGGGTCGGTGGCCGACCCGTCGTCTGTCCACACCACAGTGGAACCGCTGCCCATGAAGTTGGTCGCCTGGACCCAGCGCGCGTTGTTGCTCAAGCTGCCGTTGGCATACCAGACAGAGTAACGGCGGTTGCTGATGGTCGGAATGTCAAAGCGGAATCCGCTCGCCGGCTGACGCTGGAAGTTGCTTACGACAAAGACGCTGTTCGGATTGGTCGGATTGGAGCCGGCGACATATTCCTGCCAATCCAACATACCGTCATGGTCGTAATCCGTGATCCCGCTCGCGTTGGCCGGGCTGCCGAAATGCTGGGTCTCGTAATCGTCCGGAATCCCGTCGCCGTCGGCGTCCGCGCTGGCAGTCTGCGCGGCGAACTCCAATGCAAACATGAAATCGTTGGTGCCGACCAGTTCCACCTGGTGCGTCTGGGCCTGGTTGCGCATGTTGATGGTGTAAAACGCAACGCCCTGCGCGGGATTGTCGTCGTTGGCCAGCAGGTTGAATCCCGTGTTGTGGCCGGCATCGGCGTAACCGATAGCGGCGCTGACCGCCGCGCCGCCGCCGCTGTTAGTCAGTGACATTACGCCGCCCGCAGGCCGCTCGGCGCCCAGGTACGCCTGCCCATCCGTCAACAAACTGGCCAGATTCGGCGTGAGCCCGTGCCGCACATAAAGCACGCCGCCGTTGAGCCCGCTATTCACCTGATAGCGCGCCTCCAGTTTGCCGCTCGCCGGAGCCAGGGTGACGGTCTTGATAATTTTACCGTTAGTCGAAGCGATACGCCAACCGTTGGTCCAGTTCGTAAAACCATACAGGTCGTTCACATAAGCCGTCGTTCCCGCCCACCAATCCTTAAAGCACGAGGTTCGGAAGGCGGTCACGTTCCAGTTGGTTTCCACGTTGTAGGCGCCCTCCCATTCTGTCTCGGAACCGGAATAGCCGACAACGTTGCCCACCACCTGGTAAATTCCGCCGTCCGCGGGATTCCGCACCCAAGCCCCCACCATGCGCCCGCCACAGCGTTCAAAAACAGTGAACAAGCGGTCGTTGTACAGCAGATACTCGTTTTCGCCGTCCAGATCCACATCCTGCGCCGCGTTTGTCGCGGCGCCCAGGCCGGCAGCCGACCCGGCCCATTGATCCAGCCGCTTGTAAATGGCAGCGAACCGCGATTGCGATTGCGCATGTTTGGCAAATCCAATCAGACTGTTCCAACTGGTGTCGGGATACATGTAGTCGCCGGTGCTGAAACGGCTGAGATTGTTGTTATCTTCCTCATGCCAGGCGGTCTGGAACACCGAGGCATGCAACGCGCTGCGCGCCAGGCGCGCCACTTGGACGTTGGTGATCGTTGAAACCGCCTGCCAGGCGGATGAAATGATCCCCGAGAAATAGACCATGCCGTAAGCCTGCGGCACATTAACGCCGGGACGGACCTCGAACACCTTGCCTTGCAGTCCTTCTTCGAGCGCCGAACCGACATACCAGTTGTCGTAGTTGCCCTGCGAGGAATGATTGACCCAATCGTGTCCCTGCTTGCTCAATGTCGCCGCCCCGCGATCAATCCGCCACCAATCATCGCCGTGGCCGTCGCCCGTCAGGTCCACCTGACCCGTCGCCACTTCCTCCAACGCCACAGCCTGAACCCATGGATGGTTCGCAATCCAGCGCACGTTCTTGTCATACGCGTCGGCGCTCGCATTGGCGCCGAAGTCCTCCCAGTTGCTGAACAAGGTCACCACCTGATCCTGCGTGCCGCTGCGCGCACGGCGGCTGAAGAGCTCGCGGAGGGGCATGTTCAACCCCTGGTCGGTATTCAGGAAACGATAACGGCTGGCGTCGTTGTTGATCACGAAGCAATCCACCCCGTGGATGCGATTAATCCGGTAGCCGTCGTCGCTCAACGCGGTGTTGCGGCCAAACCATGACCACATGTGCGTGTTCTGGTCTATCAACGTGCTTCGGTAGCCCATGCCGAGCACTTTGCCCAATACATCCGCATCCACCAGACGCTCGGGAGTCCAGAACACGGTGTTGCTGGTGAACGTCACACCGTAGATGGTCTGCAGGTAGTCGCGGGCCAGGTTTGCGTTGTCGTTGTTAAAGGCCGATGTGAAATACGGCAACATGTGGTCGGAGAAGGTGCTGCCGAGCAGGTGGACTACGTTCGTGCGGATCAACTCCGCAATCCAGGCGTTCAGCGCCGGTCCGTCGCGCCAGGCCGGGCTGATATTGGTATCCACCCGGGCCCACTGGATGGCCGCCGCCAACGTCGGAGTAATGTGCAGGTTCAAAGGCTGGCGGTATACGGCATGCGGGACCAGCGGGCGGTAATAACCGGCGCCGCTGCCGTTATTGACGAGATTCTGAATAACGCTGCCCGGCTGGATCGCCTGGTTGCCGTGCGCCACAAAGGCCACCTTGGCGGCCTTGCCGCGGTCGTTGGCATCGCCGGCCGACAGCCCCACCCAACTGTACAACCGGCCGTTCTGAATAATGTTGTCCTGATCGCGCCAATAATCCGAGCAAACCCAGTCATCGGTCAACGAGTCGCGCAGATCGTTGCGGTAGCCGATATCGCCGGGACCGACGGGGCTGTTCTGCGTGCCATCCTTCATGGTAAACACCTGAAAATTCAGGTCGGCCGGATTCAATCCGTTCCAGCCGGCGTCCAGCAGGGCCTGGCGGCTGATCGAAAACTCGACGGCGTCCAATTCCGAATTGAAGTACGCTTCCTTGAAGCCATTGGCTGTGTTCTGGTCGCGCGCGACAACACCGTAGGGCGTCAGGTCGTCGAGCGCCGAGAGCGAGTTATTGGCGCGCTGAGTATCCACATATACGCGCCCATTGTTACCGCCATAAACCGCCACGGCGGCCTCCCAACGCATCTCGGTCACCATGTCCGCGGAGTCCGGCAGACTATATTCGCCAACGGCGGGATTGCCGGTGTCAATGATGACATATAGATCCAGATAACCATCCTCGGCATAGCCCTGCAAATCTTGAAGATCAATGCGGAAGTAGAACTTGCCGTCGGCCGCGCCGCCATCATGGGCATAGAACGCGACAATGTCGCGCGAACTGTCGAAGCCGTCCCAGGCGCGATAGATGTCCACCGCCTGGCTGCCGCCGTTGTTGTAATCGTCCAGGGCAATCAAGTCGGCGGCGGTCCAGTCCGTGAACTCCTGATAATTGGTGACGCCGTTCACCACACCCAGGGCCGCGCCGCGGCCAATTACGATCGAGCCGGCCGGCGGCGGTACGCCGGTGTCCGCGTAACGCGGATTGGTGCCGTTGGCCAATTCGACCGCGTTGTTGAAGCCATCGGCGTCAGGATCCCCCGCGGCGCCGTTGGTCGGGTTGCCGTCGTTCGGAGCGGCCGTGCGCAGGCTGTTGGTGCCGTTGTCAAGCGGATCGAGATTGTTCTGCGTCTCCCAGCCGTCCGGCAAGCCGTCGCCATCGGTGTCCGCCTTGAGCGGGTCGGTTTCGGTCCACTCCTCGGACGCGTCATAGACGCGATTGGTGTTGGCGTCACCGTCAATGCGGCCGTTGAAGTTCTTGTCCTCGCCATAGCCATCGGTCAGGCCGTCATCGTCCGAGTCCGAATCGTTTGGATTGGTCTCGGTCCAGGTCTCGCCGGTGTCCATCCGGTTGTTGGGCCAGGCGCGGCCCAACCACGGATCCCAGGTCGGGTCTATTGTCTGGCCGTCACCGTCCACCCAGCCGTTACGATTGGCGTCCTCGATCCCGTCCGGCAGGCCGTCGTAGTCGGTGTCGGGGTTGGCCGGGTCGGTCATCGAACCATATAACTGGCGGGCGCGATCACCGCCCTGGCTGAGACTGCTGACACCCGGAACCTTGTCGTAGTTATCCAGCGTGTTGAAGAATGGCGGGTCCAGGTCGGGCCGGAAGTTTTTCCAGCCGTCGCCGTTGGTGTCGGCGTTGGTGTCCGTGTTGCCGGAGGCATTGCGCCAGCCCAGTTCGAGGCCGTCCGGCAGGCCGTCGCCGTCGGTGTCCGGACTTTGCGGGTTGGAACGGCCGTAGGCATAATACACGTGGACATCGCCATTGTTCCACGTCTCGGAATTGGAGGCCGGCAGAGCGGTGGCGGTTGTTTCAGAGGTGTCGCTGAGCCCGTCGTCATCGTCATCGTAATCGTTAGTCAGGGCGTTGACCCATTCGCGCTTGACCACCGTGGCGTTGCGCGCGGCGGAGTTGGACACGCCGCCGTAGGTGCCGACCGTGGCGGTAAAACGGTACTGGCCGGGCAGCAGATTGGTCCAGCGATATTCCCAGAACTTCGTGCTGCCCTCATTGGTGACGGACAGCAATCCCATGCCGCCATTGTTGGTGCCGAGGTAGCCCGTCGGCGCAAAGTTAAACGCCACACTGACCGTCGCGCCGTTCGTACCGGTGGCGATGCGCACGTTGGTCTGCCGCTGCTCGTTCGAGGGGCTGACCACGTCGGGGATGATGATCTCGACCGGGTTGCCGTCCGGCCCGTACTCGGCCGGCTCGACAATCGCGATGTAAGGCGCCTCGGCGGCCGGCGCCGCCTTGACCAGTCGGTTGGCCAGCAATGTGGACTGGCTGGGCCGCTCCATCGTCACCTCGATGCCATGCAGCCAGTCCGGGTCGCCGTTGTACAGGTTGCCCAGTGTAAACGCGAGCGCATGGTAATCGGCGGTGTCGTTGTATAGAATATCGTAATCGGATCGGCTCTGGGCGACACCGCCGGTGGTCCGGCCGGACTCGCTGCTCTGAATCTTGATCAGCATTCGGTCAATCAGTTGCTGCTCGGTCAGGCCATCGGCAAGCGATTTGGTGAAGTAAACCTTCATTACGTAGCCGCTGCTGACCAGGTCGCCATCTTTCTGCGGCCAGGCAACGAACATCCGCACATCCGGTCCCCAGGTGTAAACCGTACGCGTAAGCGTCGTGAAATGACCGGAGGCATCGGTGTGATTGGTGAATACACCGCGCCCGGCGGAGCTGAGTTCGCGCAGGCGCACCTTGATCGTCGCGTTGCTGCCGCCCGGGGGGATGTTGTTGTAGTTGAAGCGCCACTCGCGCGGATAACGCGTGGAGACTTCATAGGGGGTGGTCGCGTAAGCCGGAACCCATGACTCGCCGATGTTTGCGTCCCATATCCCGTTGCCGTTGAGATCGTTGAAGGCCTCGCCGGTATCGCGCGCGCCGTTGCTGTTGCTGTCGGTGTAGGGCTCGAAGCCGTTGCCGTTGCCATTGGCCACGCCGGTCGCGATGTCGTCGTTGTTCGGATCCGCGTCGTCAATGTGGAACCATACCTCGACCACGCTGGGATCGGAGCGAACCACAACGCCGTACTGCTGCCCGCCGAGCGATTCGCCATTGCTGGCCGGGTAGAGAATGACGCCGGTCGGGCAGAGCGCATCGTAGTAGAAGGTTTGTTTGAACGTATTGTAAATCGCGGCCCGATTGTCGCGCTCCAGGAAGGGGCGCGCGCAAATGATGTGGAACCCCTCGACCAATCCCGTCGCAATGGGACCATAGTCATAATGCGGCTGATACACCACGGAACCGGGATTGAAATTGGTAATGTCCCAGACACCCATCATCGAAGTTTTCTTGGCCACCTCGACCGAACCACCCGGCCAGACCACCTGCCAGGGCGCGTAAATGCCGCCATCCTGCTGCCGGAAGCCGCCGATCTTGTAACGGAAAACCGTGCCGCTGGGCATGGCCGGCAGCGTCACTTTCCACCAGTCCCGCACATTCCCATCCTCGGTCTGAGTATGGTCCCAGTCGAAATTGAGCGTGCGGGTCTCGCCCTGCCCCTCACCGCCGGCCCCCTCCGGCCAGGTTGTGCCGTTGGTGGTGTAATAGAGCACCATGCGATTGATGTTGAACTGATAGCCGCTCTTGACCCACAGCACCACGCTGGTGCCGATGGCGTTTTGTGGCAACGGCCAGAAGTGTTTCGCGCCGGTGTCGGTTTGCCCCTCGGCCTGGTGCCAGATCCAGCTTGCGGTCTCGGAATTGTCCCAGTCGTTGACGCCGTTGCTGTGGTTGGTGTTGAAGCCCGCGCGGCCGATCGTGGCGATGTAGGTTTCGGCCCCGGCGGAACCGATCTTGTCGCGCACGGAATCGGCGGCCGCGAATTTCTCCTTGTGCTGGCGCAGGACGAAACGCGCCTGTTCGTAACCCAGGAAGCAGTCGTTGGCCAGCGCGGGCGCATTGTCGCGCAGGTCGCCGGACTGCGGCCCCAACCCCATCTGGGAATTGATGTTGACGCCGCCATCCAGGCGGATCAGCACATTCTTGGCCGATCCATCCACGCGCGCGGCGATCCGAATGTTCGTCGGCGACGTGATCCGCGGGATCGAGTAGGTGTAAGCATAATCCGTTGCGTTCGTGTCCGCGACGCCATACGGATTGAAGTTCGCGTCACCGTCCGGGCCGTCGCGGCGCACATAGGACATCATACCGGCTTCGCGGCCGTTTTCATAGATTGTGATCGGCCGGCCGCCCGCGCAGTTCCAGAGGAACGAGTCGTCCGGATTCTTCCACGAGAAGAGGAAATAACCGCCCGCCGGCACAACCACCTCATTCAGTTGCGAGGCGTACTTGTAGAACCCGCCGCCATAGGAAGAATAGTTGTACAGATAGGCGTCGCTGCCGCCGCCGGTGTGCGGGAAGCTGAGGTTGCCGCGGATGTCGCGCGCCTGCCCGGCGGAATAATTATCGTTGAGCATGACCAACAGTGTAACCTTGTCCGCGTCGGTGCTGCCGCCCTGCCGCCAGTCAAGGCGCTCCCAGGCGACATAGTCGCCGTCCGACCAGACGCCGCGTTGATAGCCGCGCGCGAATTGCTCGTGAACGTAGAGTAGGTTGGGCACCCGGTTGTCGCCCCACTGGCCCAGAAAGGCTGTATTGGCGTGCCGCGGAAAGGCGCCGCCGCTTTCGCCCAGCGTACCGGCATGATGATTGCCGTCGGTATAGATCAGGCCGAGGCCGGCACGGGTAAAATAGAAGCAGTGCTGAAGCTCGCGCCGAGCGGCATAGTCGTTGTCGTGGCTCTGGGCGTGCATCACACCGGTATTAGGCGAGAATCCGCCGTAGCCGGGCGAATCGTAGCCATTCAGTCCGGCCCACGGACTGCCCAGCCGGCCGTTGAGTTCGTTGCGCAGCGGGTTATCCACCAGCCGCATCCCACGATCCACGTAGTCGCCGTAGCCCGGCGGTTCGCCAAGATGCTCGCCGAAGATCATCAGGTCGTCACGGTTGTTCTCGGTCTCGAACAACGAGTCGCGATGGTTCGCATCGCTGAACCCGCGGGTGAGATTGAATTGGCGCTGCGCCTGGCCGGTGTAGCCGTAGTCGCTCTCGTCCTTGCCCGCGCCGCTGGCGCCGAAGAAATCGGCGCGCACATGTTTGACGGCATCGAGCCGCAGGCCGTCGCAACGGGTGCGGTCAACCAACCAGCGAACGGCGCGGTTGAGGAAGTCCTCGACGCGTTCGGCATAAAACGCCGAGTTGCTGGCGAGATAGCCGACGGTAATGCCGTTGCTGGCGCCGAAGCCGACATAGGTTCCATTGGTCAGGTAGCAGTAATATTCAGGGTTATAGGGCTGACGCAGGTAGCGGATCTTGGGCCACCAGGAACCCTCGGAATAGCCGTGGTTCTCGTTCCAGTCACCCGGTTCCTGCGCGGTGTCAATCAAGTCGGCAAGGCCGAGGTTCTGAACCTGCCAGGCGCTGTTCCAATCGCGCGTGTTGTCCCATTTGCGATAGAATCCGGCCTCGGTAACGCGCAGGTGAAAATCCTCGGGCACCATACCGGGGTAGATGTCAATCGGGGTCCACTCGTCATAACCGGGAATGCTGAACGCCCGGTGGTTCATGATGTTGTCGAAATAGATACGGATGCCGAAGCGATGCGCGGTCTCCATCAAAATGAGCAGTTCCGCCTCGGTGCCGTAGCGCGTACGATAACTGCCGCACTGGTCCTTCCCACCCAGATCGAAGGGATCCCAGAGATCGTAGCCCACTGACAAACCGCCGCTGCCTTTGGTCGGCGGCGGCAGCCAGATCGAGCTGTAGCCGGCCTCGGCCAACTCGGGCATCTTTTCGGTGATCTCCACCCAACTGGTGTTGAAATACTGGACCATTGCTTCAGGCCATGCCGGGACCACGCCTGCCAGTAACAACCCTGGAATGACCAGCACCCGCCACCACCCCCACCGTCGCCGCGTCTCATTCATTCGCCAAGCCTCCCCAAAAAACCTGCCGCCCGAACCCGCAAGTTCACGTCGGCCGCACAGAGTAAAGCGCTTTACTTAAACATACATACCCGCTATCAACACGCAAGTTAAGCCACAATCAGACCCGCAGAGATTTAGACCGTTTCGATCGGGAAATGATCGAAAAACCCCTTTTACAAAACACGCTTTGCGGTATACATATTCCTGTGCGCGGAATGGGGTAATCACGCTCAACCAAAGGAAGGCCAATGAAAAAAAGGTTTGCGCGCGGGTTGCAAGTGCTGTTGATGGCCATGGTAATGGCGCTGGTTTTGCCGGGGTGCGACGGCGGCGGCGGGGGCGGCATCAGCTTTTCCGATATTGGCGATAACGACATCAATACGCTGGTCGCGCTGGGCGACAGCATTACCAAGGGCGGTATTTCCGGTTCTGGCGCGCCCTACCCCGCGCGCCTCGGCGCCGCGCTTGGCAAGACGGTTGCCAATGAGGGCCGCGCGGGCGAGGAATCCGGCTCCGGCCGGGCGCGCATCGGCGGAGTGTTGAGTCGTTACAAGCCTTGCGGCATCATCATCCTCTATGGCGCCAACGATATCCTCCACTTCAACAGCCCGGAATCCATCATCGCCAACTTGCGCAAGATGATCCAATCGGCCAAGGCGAATAAGACGGTACCCATCGTCGGCACATTGACCCCGATGGCCGATTGGCATGTCATTTTTCAGCAGGATGTGGACCTGCTCAACACGATGATCCGTCAGATGGTGCCGCAGGAGGGCGCGTATCTCGTGGATTTCGCCAAGGAATTCGGCAATGGCGCCGGTCTGCTGTTGGAGGATGGTCTGCATCCCAATGACGCCGGCAACGGGGTCATGTCGGCTGCGGCTTACGACCGGATCAAGTAACCCGGGCGGCGCCCGGCGGCACGAACTAAACCCACGAGCGTGAGCCGGTGCGTCTGCTGGGGTATTACCATTGCACCCGGAACGGGATTCCTCGGCTCCGGATTCGCCGTTCGCTTTACAATAAAAGATCAAGCGCCAAGCGGTAATCACTCGCCCGCTATGCGTCACCGATGTCTTCTGACGGCTATCCGTCCACCCCACCCAACTTCCCTTTCGCGGATTTCGCGTCTCGCATAGTTACGCGCTCTCGTCCCAATCAGCGGCCCTGTCCGGCGCCTGCGCCCACTCGAAGGTGGACGCCAAGGAAAGCATTTGCGGTTGGCTCGTGGTGCAAACGGGCGGGACACCCGCGCTCCGTTTTGTTCAACGCAACAAGTAGAGCACCGCGCCGATCATGGCGGCAAAGATCATGACCAGCAACGCAATCTGGTTGATCGTAAGCTGTCGGCGCGAGCCCCAAGGATCCCGTTTGATCGTGCGATCCCCCGGAACCGCATACCGGTTCTTCACCGGCGACGGCCCAAACATCTCCTTCAAAATCATCACGGCGGTCAAGGCGCCGCCCAACAGGAAAAGAATGAGCAGGATATCGCCTAGCATAAGGGGCCTTTACGGAATGCGCACGCCGACGCGATAAGCCCGCAACCCGCCCGTCGGGGCCGCGCCTGATGTGTCGCTGGTGAAGTCATCGGTGAACGTGAACACGCTTTCCGCCATACCGGTTTCGGACCAGGTTCCAATCTTATTGGCGGGATTGGCAAAAGCACGCCATCCGCCGCCATCCGTGTATAGGATTTGAAACAGCCGGCCAGGCGCGGTGGTCGTCTTGACCCGCACCCCGCCACCTGCGCGGGCGACCTCCAACACGCGGAAGCAGGACGATGTGCTGTTGGCGTCGGTGTTGGCAATGTACTCGTCGTAATTCGACGCCCGATCGCCGTCCTGGTCCTGAGTCCGGTCAGCCGCGCTCAATGCGTTCAACCCGTGCGCCACCTCGTAGCCGTCCGGAATATCGTCACCATCGGTATCCCACAATTCGTGGTTCGTTCCCAACGCCATCTCGTTGGTGTTGTCCAGGCCATCGCCGTCAAGATCCCGCGCGCTGGCCGCGCTGAACGCCAGCGCGACACTAAAATTGGTGGCCGTGTTATACGTCTCGAACTGTTCCACAAGCGGCAGCTCGCGCCCCTCCCAACCGGCGTTGACGATGCCCGTCGGCACCAGCGCGGCGTTGCGCCCCAGCACCACGTACGCCTCCCCGCCCCGCGCGTTGGTCAATCCAGTGAAGCTGGTGTCAAAACGCTTGGCCAGATGGCCATGACCATGCCGCATCAGATCCATTTGATTCGGACCCAATCCGTGCCGCGAATACAGCGTGCCGACCGCCGGCGCCGCGGCGTATTCCGCCCGGAGCACATCACGGCCGGCGTCCAGCGCCACGGTTTTGACCATCAGGCCGTCGCCGGAAACAAACCTCCAGTAGTTCGATCCGGCGGCGGGCGGTGTCGGCCACGCGAAATCAAGGTCAATGTAAAGATTGGTGCGGCCGGTGCTGTAGCGGTCCTTGAAGGCGGAGCACCGGTTGTTGTCGGCGCCCTCGTTCTCGGACTCCTCGGCCGGATTGGCCACGGGCGCGCCAATCACCGCGATGGCGTCGCCACCATTAAGGTTGGGATCATAAACAAATGCTTTGACCAGCCGCGCACCCCAGCGTTCGAAGCAGGCGAAAACCCGGTTGTTGCACAACACATACTCGTCCAGCGTGTCGTCATCAATGTCCTGGGCATACACGGAAGTGGCCGCGCCCTGCGCGCCCGAGCGCACGCGCGTCACCCATTCCGCCGCCTCTTTCAGCACGCCCACATCGCGCACATGGCCGTGCAATCGGACCGCCCAGCCCGACGTGTTGTCGGCCGTTGTGTCTTCGTATGAAACCGTGCATGCGTCGTTGCGATTGAAGGTGACTTGGTAATTCCGCGACTGGTACTGGTCCGGGTTGGCGTCCTCGTCATGCCAGGCGGTTTCGTAAATCATCGCGCTGTATGACCATTCCGCCAGTTCGCGAAGATTGGTTGCCGTGATCTGCGCGATTGCATCCCACGCGTCGCGGATCAGGGTGTTGGTTGTGTTCAGATCGCCGTACTTCTTCATGCCGGCCGGCGCCCAGGCGTCATGCACCGCAGCGGTGCGATTGAAAAAACTCTCTTCCTGGGCGCTGCCGTAATACCAGTTGTCGTAAGTGTGTTCGCTTGCGCGCTTAAGCCACTCGTAAGTCTGGCTGGACTGGTCATACACATAGCCATGGTCAATCACCCAACTGGCGTCGTGGGTCGCCCAGTCCAGCACACGCTTGAGCGTCACCAACTCGATCCACGGGTGGTTGGCCGCCCAGCGCAAGGTGGCATGCCATTGATCCGCGTTGTTGTTGGGGATGGCCGAGGCAAAGGAGTTGCCGGCGTAAGCCTCCCAATCGTCGAAGACCAGCGTCAGTTGCGAAGAGTCCGCATGCCGGGCCTTCTGCAGCAGGGTGTAGCGTGTGTCGAGGGCCATGCCGCCGTCGGCGTTGCCGAACTTCGCCTGGTCCTCGCGGTCATTGATCATAAAGCAATAGACTCCATTGATCTTGTGGACCTTGTGGTGATAGGTTTCCTCATCATTCCCCTGCCCGCCGGCCCAACGCCCGCAGTTGTAGTCGTCCCAGCCGGGATTGTTGGTTTCATTGGGGTAAAACCACCAGTGCAGATGGGTCACTTCGTCCAGGTAGGTGGCTGAGAACCCGCTGGCCGCGATGTCTTCAAACGTCTTGCCGTCCAATGGGCCCTCCGCTCGCGCGTGGGCGTTATTGGTCTGGCTGCGGATCACGCGCTCGGGTGTGTGCATCACGCCCATGTCACGCTCCGACAGGCCGTAGAGTTCCGCGATCAATTCCGAGTTCTGGCGGATGCTCTGCTGGTTCACGGCGCCTTCGAAATACGGCATGATGTGCTCGGCCAGCACGCCGCCAATCAGCGCGCCAGGCCCGTTAGTAACAAACGCGCCCACGCGCGCGAGAAAAGTCGGCCCGTCGCGCACCGGGTAATTCGTTGCGGTCGGATCCTGCCGGGCCCAGAGCAGGGAGATGAGCAGCGTGCCGCTCAAGTGCAGGTTGATCGGGGTGTTCAGCATCTCGGCCGAATCCAACAGCCGCACAAAACCGGGATAGAGGTTAAGGTCGGCGCGGTCGGTGAAAATGTGCCGCTGGGTGCCGTCCTGCGCGCCGACCGACTGGTTGGCGTGCGCGACGGCGGCGTACTTCGCGCGACCGGTGGCAGCGGTGGCCGGGATTGCGTTGGACAGGATGCCCGTGCCGTCGCCGACATTGGGCGTCAGAATCCCGAAATGGTCCACGATGTCGCTGCGGTTGGTCAGTTCACCGGGACCATCGTGCGTGCCGTCGCGGCAAATGAACGGCTGGAAATTGATCACGGACGAGCCATTCCAACCCGCGGCGATCAGCGCGGAACGTTTGATGCCGAACTCCACGCCGTCCAAATCGCTGCGCCAGTAGCTGCCAACAAAATCCGATGCCCGACTGGTCCAGCCTGCGTCAACCAGATCATAGTACGGCGTGGCATAGAGTTTGACGCACAGCTCCCACGGATGGTCGGTGCGCGTGTCCGTCCAATCGGGAAACCACGGCTGTCCGCCGGGCGCACAGTCAATCCCGACGTAAACATCGAGGGCGGAGTTCTCCACGCCATAACCCAGATCGAAGAAATCCAGACGGAAGTAAAGGTTGGTTCCGTCATCATGGGTGTAAAAAGCAATTGCGTCACGCGAGGTATCATTACCGTCGTTGAATCGGTACTCATCGTCGTTGGCATCCAGCGCGCGGACATCCGCCTGGTCCCAATCCTGAAACTCCTGATACCAATGCGTGCCGCGCTTATCCACGCCGATCTCCGGACCGGCGCCAATGGTGATGGCCCAACCCAGCGCCGGCGCCAGACAAATGATTCCGCCCATAATGATGTGTTTGAACATGCGAACCCTTCGATAATAGACGGTAGAATACGGCTTTTCGTTCGCGGCGTTAAATTGAATGATCGGGAGGACGGCGGCGCCCGATGCCAGCCCGAATGGTTTCCAAATCGGGCAAGCGTCCATCGGCAAGCCCCAGGATCCCACCCTGGCTGGCCATTGGGCGGATTGAATCACCGGACCGATCGCTACGGCCTATTCGATATTCAGGCCCGCGATATACGTCGCGATCTCCGCCCGCTTTTTCTGTTCGTCCTCGCGAAGCTGGTCAAGTTTCAGGCTGGACTGGTCAATCTGATTCTCCTGCTCATTGAGCTTGCGCTCCCAGCGCGAATAGATGTCGGAGTTCTTCTGAACCGTCACCATATTCTTGCGGATCCGATCCTGGTCAGCGGCGATTTCGGCCAGCTTCTGTTCCAGCAACTGCCGCTCGCGGATCAGGTCAGCCAGTTGTCCCTGCAGCGCGGCCAGTTTCTTCAGCGCCTCGCGCACGGGCTTGGTTATCACCCGCTGCTCCAGGTAGAACTCAATGTTGTCCGGCGCGAGCCCGGTCAAACCCACCGCCTGGCTGACCGTCCGCTGCTCTTTGACCACAAACGCTTCCTTGCCGGGTTCCAGATTCAGCCGAAACCGGTAGAACTGCGCGGTTCGCTCCGGCTCCTTGGCCGGCTCAGTCAGTTTCCAGTCGGCGCGATAGGGATGTTCGAGAATCAACGCCCGCTTGTCTTTGCGCTTGTTGTTGAGCCGATACGTGGTTGTATCCTCATATTTGCGGCTGACGTACAGCAATCCATTCAGAATTTTCAGTCCGACTATTTCCTCGGGCGAGTCGCGCTTTTCCAGCGCAACCTCGCAGGCCAGATCGAGCGAGTAGGAAAGCAACACCTCCTCGTTCTTCTGAGTATCCTTCAGCCGGGCGTCGCCGGCGTAGATGCCGTCCTCGAATACGGTCACCGGTCCCTGCATCAGGAACTTACCGGACGTGTTTTTCAGTTCTACGCCGTTCAGCGGATACTTCGCGTCCACGCGCTGGTTATAGATTGAGAGCGGCGCGCCCTCCACCTTGTCATTAACGATCGGAATCATCGCTGATTGCTGGCGCGGCAGAGTCACCGGCTCTTCGATCTCGTACGCAAACAATTCGCCCGCCTCGCGCTGTTCCGCGGCCGCCGCTACCCCCCCGGCCAGATTCATGTTGACTTCAAGCGGCGGTGGCGCGGCTGGCGCTGGCATGGCGTCGCTAACAGCCATTCCATACAAAAGCGACTCGTCCGCACTCATCTTCGATCTCATGCGCGCGGCGGTGGCGCGGCCCGGACGCGACTCCTCGGCTTCCGTCACCGCGCCTTCATATTTTGGCGGCGCGATTGCGCCGTAGGTTTCCATCTCGACCACCGGCCGCGCCAGGTAGATTGGATCGTACAGGTTCTGCACAAATGAAATCGGCCGGCCGGACACCAGCGAAAGCCGAACCTTGTTCCAATCGTCATCCGTCGTGTTCTCCACATGCGCCCAACCCTGGAGCAGCAGTTCCTTCTTGCCGATGACCAAACGGTAGCTCGTTTTCCAAACGGGCGTCTCGATCATGTAGCCGACGCGCACATCGCGCTTGCCCTTGCCCGCAAACTCCAGATGCACGCCTTTCTTGTCCGTGTTGTGACTCCCCGCCAGCGCCTTCAGCGCGGCCTCGAGATCCTTGTTCACCGCCTCGTCATCGAATTTCAGCGTCTGGATGTCATCCAGATTGAGGGAACGCAGCCCGTCGGGCGTGGCGACGTTCAGGAAGGATTTTTCGATTACAATCTCCTCGCCCTTCAATTCGGCTTTCTTCTCGACGCCCAGAATCCGGCCCGCAAGATCCTGGCCGCTGGTCTTGATCCGGACGGCCAAGCCGCGCAGATTGCCCAGCAAGGCCGCCAGGCTGGGATCGCCGGACAAATCTATTCGGAAGGATTTAAGCGTGCGCGCGATCGGATCGCGGGATTCGTACGTGACGGCGGATACTGTGCCGGAGCTTTCGTCAATGAAAACCAGCGATTTGATCACATCGTTGATCTGTGTGGTGGTGAACGCCAGGTCCGCGGCATCCGATCCCTCCACTGTGGCTTGCCGGCCGAAATACCCTACGCCGCTGTTGAACAGCACCACTTGCTTGAGCGGCAGCTCGACGGCGGCCAATGTCAGCACTGGAGTCACAACCAACGCGGCCATCCAGCATACGCAACGCTTGTCCATCGAAACCTCCCATGGTTTAACGTCGTCAGCATAGTGCGCAAGCACGGGAATGTCCATGATATAGAAATCAATGAGGTTGCCCCGTTTTAACGGACACGGGTAATTAAGTGTAAAAGTGCAGCAGGCGGAGAAGACCATGACTGTGCTTAACCCTCTTTTCCCCGGCGGATGGCGGCAGGTCTCCGAATACCATTATGACCCGTTTTCCGCCAGTGATTGGATCGCTCGCGTTTGCCGCTGGTGCTGTACGTGAGCGAGCGGATTGATCGCAACCTGGAGGAAGCATGAAAACTTATTATTGGAGCTTGGTTTGTAGCGTGCTCGCCACCACCGGAGCGCTGGCGGTATTGCCGGTTGAGCAACGAACCATGTTGAGCGGCAATATCCGTGGTCTGGTGGCCGGATACGAGCAGCGCGGGGAATCCGTGCCAGTTGAGCTGCAATTGTTCCTTGAGGGCTTGACCAACCAATTGGCGCCGGCACAGTTGAAGGCATTGCAGCGGTTGACAACTGAAAAGCCAGCCGGTTTGTCTGCCGGTCTGGAGTTCTTCAGCTACCGTGCCGCGCAAGCCGTATATTTGCAGCAGACCGAGGACCCGACCGTCATTTTGGAATGGCTCAAAACCGCCAATCCGCTGGCGGCGGCGTCCGCCATGGCCGGAGCGGCCATGGTCCCGCCATCGGCGGCTATACGTGCGGCATTGATGGAGCAATTCGAGCGTTTGGCAGGCGACCCGTTTGCGCCAGCCAATGCGGATTATGGTCTGCTGTGTTCATGTCTGGCTCAAGGACTGGCGGCTTATACCTCCGACCAGATCATCCCGGAATTGCGTCAGCGCATGGTCAGGATTAAAATCAATCCAGCCATGCGCATGGAACTATTCCGGGCTTTTCTGGCGGTGGATCCGGCGTCCGCGGGAACCGATCAATGGCTGGCCGAGTTGTTCATGGATGAGCGGCATCCACCGCGTCTGACAGAAATGTTGGCGCTGGCCGCTAACCGGCCGGATTTTGAACAACATCTGGCTCAACTGAAACAGCGCGAATTGGAGGCTTCACTCGTCGCGATTTCCTCCAATGCGGTGGCCGAACGCGTGTTGTTCAATCGCCAAATGATGGCGCCCCCGGCAAAGGGATTGTAGCGGATTCGCCCGTTTACCGACTGACCGCCCGGTTGCCCTTTCTGTGATCCGCGCAATGCAAACCCGCGATGGGACGGCGGCGGC